>CAITYF010000243.1 GCA_903896545.1 uncultured Myxococcales bacterium
ATCTCCCGCTCGGTCGCTCCTTGCAGGGTCAGCTCGCGCTGCGCAGATGCTCGCAGCGACTTCGTCGCCCGTCGGATGCCTTTTTGTCCCATCGCTCACCTCCAACGTTATGATACTACGTTGAATTTTGGTGTCGATCCGTGTTTCAAAGGTGTTGCAGGTTTTTCAACACCCTCCTACGGCTTTCCCGGCCCCATCAACTGCTTCGCGCCAGCGCCGACCAGCGCGTCAAACAACCAGTTTGGCAGCAGGCGCAACGCCCGCATCGCCGTCGCAGTCGGCTCCGGAAAATTGACCTCGCGTTTGCGGCGTTCCAGACCGTCGGCAACGATGACGGCCGCGCGCTCGGCGGAAATCATGAACGGCTTGCTCACCGTGTTGCGGTCCGTCAGCGGGGTTTTCACAAAACCGGGATTGACCGTCGTGACTGCGATGCCCTGATCCCTCAACTCGACGCGCGCGGACTCCAGAAACGCCTGCATCGCTGCTTTACTCGCCGAATACGCGCCCGACATGGGCAAACCACGGAACCCAGCAAGCGACGCGACACCGACGAAATGCCCCGATTTTCGCGCCAGCATCGTCGGCCGCACGGCCGCAAAGAGGTGCAGCATGCCCATGAAATTGACCTGCATGATGTGCTGGGCGTCCGCCAACGTCATCACCGCAATCGGCGAGGGGTCGCCCAACCCGGCGTTCGCAATCGCCAAATCAATCGGTCCCCACAGCGCCTCGACGCGACGCACAGCCGCTTCAACCGCCGCAGCGTCGGCAACATCGCAGGTCACAGACAGCGCCGTGAGCCCCGCCGCTGTCAACGCCGCCACTTCCGCGTCCAGCAGTTCCGTTCGGCGCGCGGCAAGCGCTACGCGATGACCACGTCTTGCCAGTTCGCGGGCCAGAGCGAGGCCAATTCCGGTTGAAGCGCCTGTGATGAAGACATTTTGCATCGTTGGATTCCTCGCTGGCTCTTGGCGCAGCCGCCGCACGATGCGATCACGCGGTCCCGCGGTCAAGCGCTACGGCGACTCATTCACGAGCGCGAGGTTGTCCCAGCCCTCGTCCATGTCCGCCGCGGTCGGTCCTGGTTGCCCAGGCGCAGGTTGCAAGTACAGGCCGTCGCCGTGCACGGAGGTGAAGCTCAGGTCCTTCAAGCCTGCGAGCAAACGGCTGCATGTGCTGCGCCAGAGCCACAGCGCCTCTGGAATGTCGCACATGTCGCCGAGTTCCTTGTCCGCGTTCGTTCCGCGCTCGGCCAGCAGAATCACCGTCACAATTGTGTGCTGCTCCGTCGGGGTCGCCTGATTTGCCGACAGATCGGGCACGTCGCTTACGTCTTCGAGGTCGGCATACCATTCTTGATAGTCAGATTCAGCGCGATCGGTTCGCACCAGATCCCACGCCACACGCTGCAGCTGCGGCAGCGCCGGCACGATGATTCGCCGCAAACGGGTGTACATGATCCGCTTCTCGTCAGCCGTTTGCCGCGCGTCGGACGACACGATGAGGTCGCGCACGCGTTTGCGCAGTTCGTCGTCAGGCGGCGAGAGGAAGGCCATTTGCAGGTTGAAAAACGTTCGCGCCATCGCAATCCCCTCACTTATCCAAAAAATGAGCCGCCGGTTCGCGTCCACGAGCCGCTGCGGCCGCCAAACCAGTGGGAACCGCCGCTGCTGCTGACGCCGCCCCAGCGCGCCGAGTGGACGCGGCCAAACGAACTGGAGAAGTACGTGGGACGAAACCGCGGGCGCCAGAACGATGCGCTCCGGGCCCGCCAGTTGTAGGGGCGTTCGTAGCGCACGTCGTACCAGGAGTAGTCAAACCAGAATCCGGCGTCGTCTGCGCTCGAACCGCCGTACCATGCGCGGCTGATGGGGGAGAACGCGGGGTTCTGGATGGTCGATTCGACGCCAGTGAAGTCGGCGAAGTCGACCAAGCGCACGTCGATGTTGGACGCTGTCCACGAAGTGATCTGGTGGACGAGGTCGTCCTGCACGTCGTTCCCGCGGCTGACGTACAGGACGTGGTTGATGCCGCGCTCGCGCAGTTCGGTCGTTGCAGGCAACGTCGCGGTGTAGCGGTTGTCGAAGCGGTCCGATTCGTCGCGGTAGGCGGCCAAGCGGGAAGCGTCGAGAACCAGTACGGGTGGCGCGTCCGCGTCGCGCAACAACGGGGCCGAGAGAAAGCGCGGCAGCAAGTAGAGCAGGGCGCCGATGGTCAAGTGCGCGGGCACAACGCCTGCGGGATGCGGGCAATTGTCCAGCACGAAGACCGGCGCGAGCGTGTCCGCCAGCCCGGCAGCAGTCGCCACGGCTTGCGGCCCCGGTAAGTCCAGAATCACCAGAAGGTCTTTGGGCACGGTTCCAAGCCGCTCGACCTGTGCTGCCAAAGCGCGGCCGACTTGCCAGCCCAGCTCCATCTGCCGCTGGTTGTTGATCGGCTGGCATTGCTCGGCTAGCGTCGTGTTCACCGGCAAACCGGGCATTTGCAGAAGCGTTGGCACTGACCAGGGCAGCCAGCGCGCCGGCGGCTTTGTGTCCTGCGCGAGCGTCCGTACGTGGGCTTTCCAGTTCGGCGTCCCGTCCACGTCGACGGTCGTTCCGTCCGCCCAGTCCAACTTTGAGTTGTTCGTGCCGACCGCCCAGCCCGCCGCACGCTGCATCTCCGTCGACCCCTGAATCGTGTCGGGCGGCGGATCGGACTCGCCCATTTCTTCCACCACGCGCACCAGCAGCGGCGCGCCGACCAGCACGCCAATCACCGTCAGCGCGGCGCGGCGACTCATGGAATCGGATACCAACGGCGACTCAACTCCCTGTTGCCACCAGCGCGCGCCCACCAGTTCGTCCTGGTCAAACAGCGTCAGCCGACCGATCGGATGGGAAGTCGGAGTCCGTTCAGCCATGGTGTGCACCTCCTGATTGCTGTGCGCGTTCGTTGTCGGCGGGCGGAGCCGATACACGGACCGTTGCCATCCGCGCGCGGCGGTCCGTTGCGGCCACGGAGCGCCGCGCCAGAAGTCCTGCCGAATCGCCGCCGATCAGGTAAACGCCGATGTTCAACTGCGCGCCGTTCTCGTCGCGTGTGGCTGAAAAATAGCGCTGCGCGATCCAGCGACCCGGAATCGCCTGCCTGACCGCGTTCGCCCACACTTCCGGTGGCACTTCCGCGCCCACGACGACTTCATCGCCTTCGCAGCCGTAATCGGACTTCAGTACCCAAAGTGCTTGCTCGGCGTGAATCTGTTCGATGGGCAGTTCTTCCAGCAGGTGCGTGCGCGGCACAAACGCCTCAATCGCCGACTGCGCTACGGCGCCCAGCCGCGCCCGATGTTGCCAAAGCAGTGCAAGAAAGCGCTTGTTCTGCGGCACAATCGCGCCCATCGGGTTCACCACCGCGGTGGCGCCGGCAAGTTGCGCCGAGAGCAGAATCTGTAGCGGACCACGCAGCGGCTCGGCGTCCAAAACCGGTTGTTCATCCAGCCAAACAGTCTGCCGCTCGGCCCACCAGTCGGTCTTGTAATGCCGAACGACGACATCGCACGGTACGCCCAGCAGCGCGGCGCGGCCATCGGGGTGCGCCTGCAAGTTGAACGGCGAGCCCTCAACCACGCGCCAGCCCGCTTGCTCCAGCCAGTGCCGCCAGAGGAGGAGCATCGGCAAGTCCTCGGTCTGTTCCGTCGGAGAGATGAGCCCACACGTCAGCGCGATCGGGTCCTTGCCAATCGAACGCGCGATGCGGCGGAGCATGGCGACCCATCGCGCGGGAAAGGTGCGATTCGCGTCGGTTCCGTCCAAGGAGTCCAGCAGGCGTCCCAGAACCACGGCTTCAGCGATGCCGCTGGGGGTGTCGCAGTTGATTTCACAGACCTGAATGCCGCCATCGTCGGTCTCAAAGACGTCGGCGCGCGCAAGACAGTGCCATGCCGGGGCTGACGACCACCACAGCGCCGCTTGGACGGGTTGCAATCCGAGCGGTTCCAGAAGCTGCGGTTCGATGGTCAGAAGTTGGCAGAGCGCGTCGCAAGCTAGCGCCACACCTTCCGCGGCAGCGCACAAGCGTTCGGCCCGTTCGGGTGAGAGGACAACGGGCTGTGGATCCAGACGCGGTGCGCCATCCAGCCACGGATCGGGCAGCCAGCCATCGTCCAACACGCGTTGGGCAAAATCGGCGTAGGCAACGTCCGGCATCGGCTATCCCACCACCGTGCGCAGCGCGAGGGCAGTCCCGATGAGGACCGCGGACTCCAGGACGGCGACGCCGACGTTGCGCTCGGTCCCGACAAGGCGGTCAAGCGGACCGTCGCGCCACTTCCAGCCCTTGCGCAGCAGGAGGGCTTGAACCAGACCTACGCGAATGGGCGGTAGCAACACGGCAAATCCGACAGTCTCGGCAAAGGCGCGGAGCGAAACCGCCCAGCCGTCGAACTCGCCGGATGTGGCATGACTGACCAGCAGCCCGACTGCGACGACCAAGCCTCCGTGAGAAAGCGCTGCCGCGACGTTGCCATCGCGAATACGCTCCCCATCGTCCCAAGGCGTCAGCGCGCGAAACGAGGCGACCAGAATGTGTAGCGCTACCAGACCCAGCGCAAGAAACGCCAGACCGGGCAGCAGATCCGTCCATGCAGCACCGACCAAACTGTGCGAAACGATGAGCGCCGCAGCGATGTCATAACCCGCCGCGATGATGCCCGCCGCGCGGTTGTTAACCTGGAGGTGCGCGCGAAAAGTGGGTCCGACCAAGAGACGCAAGCCAAGCGCGCTTGCGGCAACGAGCGCCACGCTGCCGAGGGAGGTGAAGCCCAGCGTCCAGAGCAAGTCCGTGCGCAACCGCGGCGAACCGTGCGCGGTGAAGGCCGCCGCGGTGCCGATGAGCACTGCCGCCAGCGTTTCTCCGCCGCGGGCGATGAGGAGCGCGTCGTTCTCGGTGTCGACAGGCGGCCGACCGGCGAGTCGGCGCAGTACGGATGTCGTCAGGAGCGCAGCGGCGACCGCGAGGGGAACCAGCGCGAGCAGGGCAAGGTTCAGGTCCATTGGGTGACCCTCGCGTCCGTGTGGACTGTGTTCATCAGTCTGCGACGCGGACGGGGTTTGGTCAATTGGCGGTCTTGCAGCGGCCTCGTCATTTGACGCACTTCTACCCGGAGTTCAGACTCCCCTCCCGGTCCGTTCGGGAGGTTCACTATGCGCTGGTTCGCCCTCATCCTCTGCTTTTTCGCCAGTTTCGCCTGCACGTCGACGCCAGCCGCCGACTCGACCGACGCTGCCCGCTTGGCCGCCCTGTGCGCGTGGCAAGAGCACCCGTCAAACCCGCTTATCCTTCCGCCCGACGGCGAGTGGTTGATCGGCGATCCCACAGTTCTCAAGCCCGACGAGTCGCCCGACGGTCAGTGGCACCTTTTCGCCAACAGCCTTGTCGGCATCTACCACCACACTTCGGCCGACGGCATCACTTGGCAGCGCATTGAGCCGATCCTCTTTCAGCTCGGCTACATTCGTCCTTTCATCTTGCGCGATGCCGGCGTTTATCACCTCTTCTACGAGCGCTTCCTGAACGCCAACACGTCCCAAATTGAGCAGGTCAGCAGCACGGATCTCGCAACATGGAGCACGCCGACGACGGTCATCACCGCCGATCAGCCGTGGGAAAAGGAGGGGATGGCCACCGTTGGCAATCCGTTTGTGGAACTGCGCGATGGCACCTATTGGCTCTACTACAGCGCAACGACGGTCTACCTCGCCGACGCGGGCTTCAACGAGCCGCGCTACGTCGGTCTGGCGCGCAGCACCTCGCTTGCGGGGCCGTGGCAGAAAGAAGCGCAGCCGATTCTGCGACCTGACGCCGCGGAGCCGTTTCGCAATCACGGCGCGGGTTCTTTCAAAATGTTGGACGGCGGGTGGACCGATCGCCGCATCGGTTTGGAGAACGGCATCTACCTGGACGCGCAGGGGCATTCACGCAGCGCGATTCTCGTTCTGCAAAGCGCGGACGGTCTGACGTGGCGGCCCGCATGTGACGCGCCGATCATCGTGCCGCACGGCGAGGCTTGGGAGAAGGCACTCATCTACGCTTTTGACACCGCGCGTGTGGGCAACGAACTGCGCCTGTACTTCAACGCGCGCGACGAATGGAAAGATGGCGCGGAGCGCATCGGTATGGCGCGAACGACGCTGCCCTGATGTGTTGACTCCTCGACTCCGCGTGTGAGAGGCGGTGCCAATCGTCGCGTGATACGACTGTGATGTTGAAGCCTTGACGTTGGCGCGCAGCGTCCGCAAATTCGCGTCGATTGGGCAAGACTGTGCGCTTCCACACGGATCTGTGCGGCTATCGCTCCAAGGAGGCCAGGTGAAGAATTGGTGGGTGGTCCTGCTCCTTGCATGCGCTTCGGCGTGCGCGTCGACTGGCAGCGCGGACGGTGGTGCGACGGATTCGGGCGTGGAGTCGAATGGTTTGCCTGCCAGCCACGATTTTGGCAAGGTCATGGTCTTTGGCGACAAGCCCACGTGGCCGCTATTTCTCGCTCCGACGGCAGACCTCGCGCATTTAATCCTGTCGGTGGAAGGTCCCGACGCCGCCGCATTTAGCTTGACGTCGGACGTGATCAGTTACGAGACGCTCAACGCGACAATCACGTTCACGCCAACTCAGGCGCGGGAGTACAACGCTCAACTTGTCGTCTACGGCGCGGGGCACACGGGTCGCGTACGAATCGACCTCGTCGGCAAGGGCACGTTCGATAGCGCGCGCTTCGGCGGTCGATACTCCAGCTTTCTCGATGACGGTGTGGTCGCGTTTCTCGCTGTCGGCACGCCGGTTGGTTCGTTAACCGCCACGGACGACTTCATGCTGCGTTTCTCGCCGACGGCCGGGATCCTGAGCGGGCTGTGGGGCCAAAAGTTCGACGCGACCGAGCCCCAGGCAAAGCCGCCCTACCTGCGCCAAACCGTGAAGGGCGGTCTGGTCGCCATGGTCAACCTGCCGACGACGTCTCCTGACGCTGGGCGGCTGGTCTACCACTGGCAGTCCGCGACGCTGGGGTTCACGCCCATTCTCACGGCGACGGAAGTGCAGCCGCAGATCGATACGCACGCGCTGGTGGCGAGTCGAGACGGTCGGCAAGTGGTCATACAGACAGCGTTTCGTCAACCTGTTCCCACGAACGGCAAGGCGGGCACTGACGTCGACCAATGCTTCTGGAAGGACATGGCCGCCAGCTCGCTTGTCAATGTGGGGGACACCGGCACAAGCGCTTTCGGGTGTGCGCCGTTGGGCATGGCTGCGGACGGATCTGAGGCGATCGTCTACGTCGACACGCAGGTCGGAAATAAGGTCAATCCGGCGGAATTGCGCCGTGTGACCGCCGCGGGCGGGCAGGGTAGCCTGATTGTCCTGAAGTCCGGTTCCGTCGAAGTCAATCCCAAGGATGTCAAAGTATTCAGTCCGGACTTGAGTCTAGCAGCCGTCGTCACAGACAAGGCGCTCATTGCTGCCGACACCGACACGGTCCTGGACCTCTACCTTGTTCACCGCGACGGCACGCCGGCTTTGCGGGTATCGAGCGAAATGAACGCGGCACTGCTCGCCGAGGCCAAAATCGTCGGCGCCGCCAACTACGGCTTCTCCGACATCACGTTCAGCGCGGACGGCACGCACGTCGGCTTCATCGCGTTCGTCAACAACGGTTACGGCAATCCGACCAACAAGTTCCTGGAAGCGCTCACCACTGCCGACGTCGCAACGGGCACGCTGCACCGCATCGGCGCGGTCCGCAGTGGCTACCAGCAGCCGCGCGATTTGCAGCTTTCTGCCGACGGTAGCGCGGCCACGTGGACGATGATGGAGGCGCTGGGCGTCGGCTTTAGTACGACCTGGACGGTGTTCTACGCCCGCGACGTCGATTGGCCGCTGGACGCCCGACCGCCATTTTGATTTGGTCGTCCTTCCCGCTGCGTTTGCCGATCTGACGCCGCTTTCGTACACTCCGAGCGGGTTGGTCTGGAGCGGTCATGCGGGTTTTGAAATTTGGCGGAACCTCGGTTGGCGGCGCAGCGCGCATGCGCGACGTGTGCGATCTGGCAGAACAGGCGCTGCGCGAGACCCGCGTGGTGCTCGTGGCGTCTGCGGCAAGCGGCGTGACCAACCTCCTCATCGACGCCGTGACCAAGTCTGCGGACGGCGCTCAGATCGAGCCGTTTCTGGCCACCTACCGCGATCGGCACGCGCAGATTCGCGATGAATTGGCGGCCGATCTGGGTGCGCACCTGCTTCAAGTGGATGCGACGTTGAATCAGCTGACCGATCAACTGCGCGACCTCTTGCGCGGCGTTTCGCTGCTGCGCGAGTGCTCGCCGCAGGTCCAGGCGCACGTGGCGAGTCTGGGTGAGCGTGCGTCTTGCGCGATTCTGGCCCACCTTCTGGAAGCGCGCGGTCAGCCCGTGACGCGGTTGAACCCGGCGGAGCTCTTGCTGTGTACGGGCGACCCGCTGTCTGCGACCCCGCAGATGGCCGAAATCTACCGGCGGTTCGCGCCATTTCGCGAGAGCGCGGCGCGGCTCGCGGTCATGCCAGGGTTCTTTGGCGGCGATGCGCGCGGCAAGACTGTGCTCCTTGGGCGCGGCGGCTCGGACTGGTCTGGCGCCATTGCCGCAGCATCTGTCGACGCGGATCTGCTTGAAATTTGGACAGATGTCGACGGCATCTACAGCGCCGATCCGCGCGTGGTGCCAGAAGCGAGACCACTGCCGGAAGTCAGCTTTGAAGAGGCGATGGAACTCGCGCACTTTGGCGCCAAGGTGCTGCATCCCAAGACGATTGCCCCGGCGCGTGAGAAGGGCATCCCCGTTCGCGTCTGCAACACGTTTCGCCCGCAGGCGACCGGCACGTTTGTTCGCGCGGTCACCTCGCCGTCGACTCAACCGGTTCGCGGCATCTCGTTCCTGCAGGACATCGCGCTGCTCAATGTATCGGGTCCGGGCATGCAAGGCGTTCCGGGCGTTGCGGCGCGCATCTTCGGGGCGATGGCGCAGCGCGACATTTCCGTCGTTCTGATTACCCAGGCGTCCAGCGAATGCACGGTTTCCTTCTGCATTCGCGAAGTCGACGCCGCGCAAGCTGCCCAAGCGCTGCAAGAGACATTCGACGTTGAAATCGCCGCGGGTCGCGTTGACCCGATTGAGGTGCGCCGAGGTCTGGCGATTCTGTCCATCGTCGGCGACGGCATGCGTCAGCAGGTCGGCACCGCTGGTACGTTCTTCACCGCGCTTGGCGAAGTGGCGTGCAACGTGGTCGCGATCGCCCAAGGCGCGTCGGAACGCTCGGTTTCGGCTGTCGTGGAAGCGCGTCACGGCGACCGCGCGATGCGCCACGTGCACCATTGTTTCTTCCAGACGCGGCAGGTCATCGAGCTGCACGTGCTGGGCGTCGGGACGGTCGGTCGGCAGTTCTTGCAGCAGTTGGCGGCGCAACAGCAGGCGCTGGCGGAGAGCCCCACGGAATTGCGGCTGTGCAGCGTGTCGAACTCCCAGCACCTCCTGCTCGATCCGGCCGGTATCGACCCGCTGAACGCGCTGGAGCGCCTCGCGACGACGACTGAGCCCGCGGACTTGGCCCGCGTCTACGCGTCGGTACGCGAGCGTTTGCCCGATCAGCCGGTGGTCGTCGACTGTACCGCTTCGGCGCAGATTGCCGCGCAGTATCCGCAGATCTTGGCGGGCGGCTTGCACCTCGTCACTGCCTGCAAGATCGCCAATGCGTCGTCGATGGCGCACTACCGCGCGATTCGCCAAGCAGGCTACCGCCACGGGCGGCGGTTCCAGTATGAAACCAATGTCGGCGCCGGGCTTCCGGTCATCGACACTTTGCGGAACCTGCTCGCGGGCGGTGACCGCATCGTGCGCTTTGAGGGCATTCTCTCTGGTTCGCTCTCGTATCTTTTTGGCCTCCTGCAAGACGGCGTTGCGTTCTCTGACGCCGTCCACCAAGCGCGCGACCAGGGCTTCACCGAGCCCGATCCGCGCGACGACCTCTCCGGGCTGGATGTTGCGCGCAAAGTCTTGATTCTTGCTCGTGAAACAGGAAGCACGCTGGAATTGAGCGACGTTCACGTGGCGGGCGTTTTACCTGCCGATTTTGACGCGACGGGCGATGTGGCCACGTTCCTGGCGCGACTGCCGCAGTTGGACGCGTATTTCCGCCAGACGATCGCCGGTTTGCAGGCGAAGGGCGAAGTGCTGCGGTTCATCGCCGCGTTTGACGCCGATGGCTGTCGTGCCGGTGTGCAAGCCATCGGCCGCACGCACCCGCTGTTTGCGATGCGCGACGGCGCCAACGCCTTTTCCTTTCTTTCCAAGCACTACCAGCCGCGGCCTCTGGTCGTACACGGCTATGGCGCGGGCGCAGCGGTGACCGCGGCGGGCGTCCTGGCGGACGTGCTGAAGCTCGCGACCAACCAGACCAACGCGTGGGGAACGCCATGACGACACGCGCCTATGCGCCCGCCAGTATGGGCAACGTTGCCGCAGGTTTTGACGTGCTGGGCGCCGCTTTTGCGCCGATCGACGGGTCGCTCTGGGGCGACATCGTCGAGGTGGAAATCGCCGCCGTTGATTCGTTCACGTGCGTCGGGACTTTTGCGGACCGCCTACCGAACAATCCTTCGGACAACCTCGTTCTCAAGGCCAAGACTTATTTCGCCGAAGCGTGGCAGAAGCCGCTACCGCCCCTGCGCATCGTCTTGCACAAACTGCTGCCGGTGTCATCGGGGCTGGGCTCGTCGTCTGCGTCCGCAGTGGCTGCTGCTGTCGCTTTTGACGCGGTTGTCGGCGCGCATTTGGGGCGCGATGCACTCCTGCAGGTCGCCGCGCGGGCGGAGAGCTTGGCTTCCGGCGCCGTTCATCTGGACAACGTCGCGCCGTGTCTGCTGGGCGGCTTGCAACTGTGCGCTGACGGACGCGCGTTTGCGTTGCCGTGGCCTGAAGAACTGCTTGTGGCGGTTGCGAGCCCGCAGTTGGAACTCGCGACGCGTCAAGCGCGCGCCGTCCTGCCGCGCGAGGTGCCGCTGTCGCTTGCGATTGGTCACGCCGCCAATCTCGCGCACCTCGTCCACGCGTTGCACGTCCACGACTTGCCGAGCATCCGCGCGTGTCTGCGCGACCTCATCGCCGAGCCGCACCGCGCGTCTTTGGTGCCCGGTTTTCGCCAAGCACAAGCCCAAGCGCTCGCCGCCGGTGCCTGGGGCTGTTCGCTTTCCGGCGCTGGACCCGCGGTCTTTGCGGTCGCTGAACCCGCTCACGCCCAAGCTGTTGCCGACGCGCTGATTGCGGGTTTCGCGTCCGTCGGCGTGCCAGCCATCGCCAAAGTCTGCGGCATCGATCCGCTGGGCGCCCGCGTCTTGCCCTGAAGGAACCTATGAACGTTGTTTCTACCCGTAACCCCGCGCATCGCGCCACGTTTCGCCACGCTTTGACGGCCAACCTGACGCCCGACGGCGGCCTGTGGATTCCCGCGTCACTGGCGCCGTTTGCCGATCTCGACGCGCTCCTTGAACTGCCTTTTGCCGACCGCTGCGCGGCGATTTTGCAGCGCGTCATCGGCGACGAGTTTTCTCCGGTGGATCTGGCCGCGCTCGCCCAGGACGCGTTTCAGTTTCCCCTGCCGCTCCGACAAATCGACGCGCAAACGTGGGCGCTCGAACTGTTTCACGGGCCAACGCTCGCCTTCAAGGACTTTGGTGCACGTCTGCTGGCGCGGCTTCTCGCCTTGCACGACCAGGACACGCAGGCGACGCAACCGCGCACGATTCTGACCGCGACGAGCGGCGATACCGGCGCGGCCGTCGCACACGCGTTCTGGCGGCAACCGGGTGCGCGTGTGGTCGTGCTCTACCCGCGCGGTCGTGTGTCGGACATGCAGGAGCGACAGTTCGCCACGCTGGGCGACAACGTGCTCGCGCTGGCGGTGGATGGCAGTTTTGACGATTGTCAGGCCCTCGCCAAAGCGTGCTTCAACGATCCGCAGCTATCGGCCGACTTGCGGCTGACCTCGGCGAATTCCATCAACTTGGCGCGCATTCTGGCGCAGGTGCTCTACTACTTTGAAATCAACGCGGCCCTGCGGTCGCAAGGTGTGCGGCAGGCGCCCGTTGTGTCCGTGCCTTCAGGGAATTTTGGCAACTTGACCGCGGGTTTGTACGCGCAGCAGCGCGGGCTGCCGGTGAGTCAGTTCGTCGCAGCGACCAATGTGAACCGCACCGTACCGGATTTTCTCGCGGGCGGTCCCTACCAGCCGCGGCCGTCGCTCGCCACGCTGTCCAACGCGATGGACGTGGGCGCGCCGTCGAACTGGGAACGAATTTCAGCTCTCTTTGGCGCCGATCGCGCGGCGATGCAGCAGGCGATGCGCTGGGGATCCGTGACCGACGCGGAGACGCGTACCGAGATCGCTCGGCTGTGGCAGCTCGGCTGGCTGGCGGACCCGCACGCGGCGGTCGCCTCGGCGGTGCTGCAACAAGTCCGGCGTCCAGGTGAAGTCGGCGTGTTTCTGGCGACTGCGCACCCAGCGAAGTTCCCCGATGCGGTCCAAGAAGTCACGGGTACGCCCGTGCAATTGCCTGAGGCCCTCGCGGCGCTTGTCGGCCGGCCGTTGCTGGGTGAAACGCTGGACAACGATTTTGTCGCGCTGAAACGTCGCTTGGCAGCTTGAGGCCGCGCCCCCCTTCCCGATCGGTCGCGCACCCCGTACCATCCGGGTCCCAGTCAGCGTCCGGAGCCGCCTCGCCATGAAAGAAAAACACCTGCGCATCCGCATCGAGCAGTGCCTCGCGCTGTCGAAAGCATCCAACTGCCCGCGGCGCAAGTTCGGCGCTCTGCTCCTGAATCCCGAACGCAACACCATCCTGATGGACGGCTACAACGGCGGTCCACGCGGCGGCGGCGAGCTGTGCGGCGGCGATGTCTGCTTGCGGGAAACCCAGTGCATCAAGTCGGGCGAACGGACTGAAATCGGCTGTCACCACGCCGAGATGAACGTCATTTGCAACGCCGCGGCTTCAGGCGTCGCGACGCAGGATGCGTGGATCATCGTCACAGGCGAACCTTGCATGATGTGCGCCAAACTCATCCACCACGCCGGCATCGCCCGCGTCATCGTCGTCGACGGCGGCTACGGCGGTGCAAACGGCTGTGAGTACTTGGAAACGCACGGCGTCTCGGTTCAACGCGTTGAAGGTCCCAAGGACCCGCGCGTCGCAGGTTGACGATGGCCATCGCGATCTGGACCGGTTTTGTGCTGCTCATCCTCGCGCTTCTGGCGCTGGATCTGGGCGTGCTGAACAAAAAAGATCACACCATCACCTTTCGCGAATCCGTCCGCTGGACGCTCTTTTGGGTCTCCATTTCTGTCCTTTTCATGGGCGCGGTTTGGACCATCTACCGCTACAACCTCGGCGGCTTCGGCCTGCACGCGGGACTCGAATCGACCGCGCCTGAAGCCGTGATGAACTACCTGGCGGGCTACCTGCTGGAGTACTCGTTATCAGTTGATAACATCTTCGTCATCGCGCTTCTGATCAAAGCCTTCAAAGTCCCCGACAACATGCAGCACCGCGTGCTGTTTTGGGGCATTCTGGGCGCGCTCATTCTGCGTGGACTGATGATCGGCGCGGGCGCGCTGTTGCTCCACCAGTTCGCGTGGATGATGTACGTGTTCGGCGGAATTCTGCTCCTGACATCGGCCAAAATGGCTTTTGACAAGGAAGAGGAGGAGCGCGACGTCGCCGATTCCTGGGTCATTCGCCTCGTGCGCCGCTTCTACGCGGTGACGCCGGACTACCGCGGTCACAAGTTCTTCGACACGCTGGACGGTCGCCACGCCGTGACGCCGCTTTTTGTCGTGCTCCTGATGGTGGAAACGACCGACGTGCTCTTTGCCGTTGACTCGATTCCCGCGGTTTTTGCCGTGACTCAGGACCCGTTTCTTGTCTTCACATCCAACGTCTTCGCGATTTTGGGCCTGCGGTCGCTGTATTTTGCGATCGCCGGGCTTTTGCGCCTGTTCCGTTTTCTCAAGACCAGCCTCGTGTTTCTGCTGGCGTTCATCGGCGTGAAGATGCTGGCAAAAGATTACGTGCACCTGCACGCCGGCTGGTCGCTGCTGGCCATCGTCGTGATTTTGGGCGCTGGCGTCGCGGCGTCGCTGCGTTGGCCAGAAGTTCATGTTCGCACAGAGGAAGATTCCAAGTGACGCGATACTCTCCGACCCAAGAAGGCCTGCGGCTGATGCTCGCGGCGAGCAAAATTGAACTGCCAGAAGGGCAATTGAAGCAGCTCTGGGCGTTTCATCAGCTCATTCACGCGCGCAACGACGATGGCGACTTGACGCGGCTGCGGGCTTTCGAGTCCATGGTGACGCTGCACTATGTCGACTGTCTGTACGTCGCGCAGAAGATTGGTGCCAAGTTGCCGTCGCCGCTTCTGGATATTGGCAGCGGCGCGGGCTTTCCGGGCATCCCGCTGAAGATCGCGCTGCCGGACTTGGACGTGATTCTGGGTGAAGGCCGCGTGCGGCGCATTCAGTTCATGAACGACGCGATTGAGCTGCTTGGGCTGACGGGCATTCAGACGTGGCACGGCAAAGTGTGGTCGCAATTTCCGCTGCCGGTGCAGGGAACGATCAGCCGCGCGTTGGAAAGGATTCCGGTGACGCTGCAGCGCACGCGGCATTTTGTGCCGCCGGGCGGGCTGTGCGTGTTCATGAAAGGGCCGAACTGCGATGACGAAATCGCCGAAGCCAAGGCTGCGTTGGGCAACGCGTTCGCGCTGGAAGACGACATCGCCTATCGGCTGCCGATGTCGACCCACGACCGCCGCCTGGTGACGTTCCGCCGGCTGGACGATCCGACCGAAGTGGCGCGTCGTCGCACACGCGCGATCGACAGCGAGGCGAACGAGGGTTTTCGCACCTTGAAGACGCTGCTGGAGCCGCGCGGCGTCAAGAAGGACGGGACGTGTTTGATTGCCGGCAAGAAGTTGGTGCCGGAAGTGCTGCGCGATTTCCCGCACCGTTGCGTGGAACTGCTTGTGCCGCGGACGCTGGAACACGTGCCGGACGAGATGCCGCCGGAACTCGCGGTGACGACGCTCGCGCCGGGTCTGTTCAACCAGCTCGATGTGTCGGGCACGGGCGCGCCGATTCTGCGCGTACGCGTCGGCGATCTGCAGCCGTGGACCGGTGAGGTGAGCGGCTGCGTGCTGGCAATCCCGTTCCAGGACCCTGAAAACGTTGGCGCCGTGTTGCGAACCGCGGCGGCTTTCGGCGTCACCGACGTGATTCTGACCAAAGAGGCTGCGTCCCCGTGGAGCTTCAAGGCCCTGCGCGCGGGCGGCACGGCGGCGCTGCGGCTGAACTTGTGGAAAGCAGGCACTGTGGCGGAGTTGGCGGCACAGCACGGCGCCCAATTGGTGACGCTCTCTGCGGACGGCGCGCCGATCGACTCGGCCGTATTGCCGCAGAATTTTGTGCTGTTGCCGGGTGTCGAGGGGCCGGGGCTGCCCGCGGATTTGCGCCCGACGGCGCTGGCGATCCCCATGGCGGGTGGCACAGAGTCGCTCAACGCCGCGACTGCGACAGCGATTGCGTTGTACACGTGGTATGCGAAGGGCGGGGAGTAGCGGAAGGCGTCGCGCGGAGCTTGCTCGCACCCAGTTCCGCCCCGGACACGCGCGCTACCGCTGAAGGCGCGTCGCGTTTGGGTTGCGCCCGGTGGACCTACTCGGTCTCGTTGTCGCTGAACATGGCCCCCGTGCTGACCATCTCGCAACCCTGTAGCGTGGCGTTCGGGTCGCCCTTGAGGGACAGCTCGAACGTCGAGAAGTTGCCGTCGCAATCGAGGTCGCCGTACGCCCGGATGGTCGCTGTTGCGTCGGCAAGCGTCCCGGAACTCCTGAATTCGTAGCGGAAGTAGTGCTGATCCGTGATGGCGAATTTCAGTGCCGACCATGTCCTTGCATCCCAAGCGGCCGGATTCGCATCGCAGCGGTCATCGCCATCCGCATCCGCTCCGCCGTCCGAACAGCAGGTGGTCACACTGGGGGGTATTCCGATTGTCTCAGGGAACTGGCACGGCACAACGACGCCACTCGCGTCCGTCCGCGGCGTGGTGTAGTACGTGGCCGCACC
Organism: uncultured Myxococcales bacterium; assembly: GCA_903896545.1. Classification (GTDB taxonomy): domain Bacteria; phylum Myxococcota_A; class UBA9042; order UBA9042; family UBA9042; genus CAIYBN01. The sequence continues at coordinate 16,180 of CAITYF010000243.1, forward strand.
TTTCTTGAGAAGATCAAGGAGTTCGATGGCCTCGGCCGTCTTGGCCGTGCGCATGTACTTTGTGAACTGCGGCACGGCAACCACGGCGAGCACGGGCAGGAGCGCAATGGTGCTCTGCAGCTGCGCCTCACCACGCGTGCCGAAGCTCAGACTGGCCTTGTCGAGGACCAGCGCGGCACCGATGAATCGCTGCGCCAGAAGCTTGTCCAACACGCCGGTTATCGCAGGGCTTGCTGCCTGAATGGACTTGTCGCCCACCGTCGCCAGTCCAAGCTTTGCCGCATCGATCGCCGGCTTCAGGTCCACGGCGAAGCCCCAGACCACATCGCCGTCGAGCGCATCGGCCAGCGACGAGCCTGCCATTGAGTCGGCCTTTTCACGCGCCAGCGCCGCTTGCAGTTGCGCCACGGCAGGTGCGACCAGGATGCGGTCGCCGTCGCGCACGATAGCCACCGAGATTTCCCCAAGCGTTACAGCGTAGCCTTTGCGGCCACCGACGTCCGCATCAGCTACCGTTACCGCGCCGACCGACTTCAAAAGCCCGGACGTTTTGGCCAGGAGCAAGTCCGCCTGCGTACCGTCCTGCACGCCGACCATGCCGAGCCAAACAGCCGGGGCCCTGCCGCTCATCGCGGCGCCGATGACGCCCGCCACGTCGTAGCCCATGCAAAAGTGTCCGCTGAGTGACGCCGTGATTTCACTCCAGTTGACGCTCGTTGTCTTCGTGAACTGGTCGGTCGCGCCCTTCACTTGGTCGCGAGCGCTCGCATCCATGGACGGCGCCAGAAGCCGCACAATCCCAGTCGGCGCATCCTTCAGGTTGATGGACAGCCGCGAGGCGCCCCAGCCCTCCTTCGGCAGCAACCGCGCACAAGACGGCGCTGTTTTCTCCGGTTTGACGATCTGCGCCAGCGCCGATTGCGCTTCCGTCGAGGTCACCAGCCGCGCGCCATTTTCAAGGCCGAGCCAAAGCGCCGCGGCCGGAAAGAGCTGCGCGAAAAACTGCGCGTCCGTCTTCTCGGTGCCTTGCAGCCATTGGGTCAGATTCTTGCTCGCCACGTAGGTGACAAACGTCGCATTCTTGCGCCCTTCCGTCGCCGTCTTGAACTGCGAATCCTCGCCCAAGCGGAGGCCGTCTGTCTTGAGCAGCGACTCGAACGCCACCTTGAGCGACGCCTTCCTGTTCTCCGAATCCGGGACCGGGGCGACCACCATGTCCTTCCCACGAACGCCCACGAAGAGAGACGCCTCCAGAATCTTGACCTCCTGCACACCCGGATTCGAATTCAGCGCGACTTGCGCGCCGAATTTCTTCAGCAGCCCGTTCAGCTTCTCCGGATCGGTGACGCGCACGACGACGTAGGGCACGGGCGTCCGGTCATCTGACCCGCCGGGCACCAAACGGTCATCCAGGACGACCGCGATACCCGCTTCCGGATCCAGGCCGGACGCAGCCCAAGCCGCGCGTTCAGCGGGATTGAAGCCAAGCTTCGCGACCACCGCGTCGGCCGACAACTCTTTGTCCAGAACACCAGGCGGCACGGACTTCAGCGCGTCAAGGGCCGTGGCCGCGAGCGCATCGAGTTCGCGCAGCTCGCCGGCCGCAACGGTGTGCTCCGCATCCAGATTGGCGAGCAGGTCGTTGGAGGCGTGTTTGTACTTCCACACCAACCATCCTGCAGCCGCAACGCAGCCAACAGCGATCACTGCGGCGACGATGACTGCAGCGACAGTCTTGGTATTCTGGTTCTGGGCCATTTTGACTCCGTACGCGCGTCGGTGGGAGGAGGATTCGCATGGTTAGCGAGAAGCTGTGCGCTCATCTTTCACGGTCGTCTCAGTCTGAGCGCCGGTAGGGGGGCTGTCAACCAACACCTACGCTCGGTCCGTCAGCGTCTGTCGGGCGGTGCGCGAGTCGACCAGTTTGTGGGCCGGGACGACAGGTTCTTGACGGCCTTGCAGTTTGACGAGTCGGCCGACACTGCGCTTGGCACAGGACACCGCGACCACGCTTGACCCGAAGCCTCTCGATCTCCGCGCTACATCCACGTGATTGCCGCATTGCTACTGCGGTTTTGAGCTGTGAGTCAGTGCATCTTGATGCTTTCTTGATACCTCGCTGGTGAAACTAGACACCGTTCTGATTTGCAAACCGTCAGGCTACAGGTGGCTCAACGGGAGGCTTCATGGCAACGCATTCAATCAACGCACTCTGGCTTGGCGCCCTCGCCGTCCTCAGCGGGGCAATCCTCTACACCGTCACTGTCGTCGGCAGTTCTTGGTTCCAAAGCCAGTGAGCCGACAATCCGCAAATCTTGAGAGATCCTTGACGTGACGGCCGCCCATCTTGCCAACGTGTTGACCAGGCTTTGCGTACCTTGCCTTTACTCGTGGTGCCCCTTGTCGCACCCATGGAGTTGTCATGGACTTCGTTTTTCTAGGCGCCACCGCGCTCTTCTTCCTGCTGACCTGGGGCCTCGTGCGCCTCTGCGCGGAGGTTTGAACATGCTGCCCCTCATCCAACGCCAAAATCCGTCTGTCCGACCTGTTGCGTCTCGGACTGGGACACCGAGCGTGCACGTCCGTTGGCGCGCGGCGGACGGGAACGGTTTGATCACGAACTTCGCTCGGAGTGCATGCCATGTTGCTTGAAGTCGGCGCTGGTCTGGCCGTGCTGGTCCTCGGCTACCTCATTTTCGCCCTCCTTTTCCCGGAGAAACTTTCATGAACGCGACTGCTTTTGCCGAGTGCGCGATCTACGTGCTCCTCCTTCTCGCACTTGCGTGGCCTTTGGGCGCGTACATGGCGCGTGTGTACAATGGACAAGCGTTATGGGCGCAGCGCGTTATCGGCCCTCTTGAACGGTTCGTGTACCGCATCTGCGGCGTCGATTCGGCGGCGCAGATGGACTGGCGTGGTTACGCGTATGCCGTGTTGGCGTTCAATCTGTTTGGCCTGCTTGCTGTCTACGCTTTGCAGCGGGTCCAAGCGTCCCTGCCATTGAACCCTGCCGCGCTTGCAAACGTAGCGCCGGAAGTCGCATGGAACACCGCTGTTTCATTTGCAAGCAACACGAACTGGCAGGCCTACGGTGGCGAGACGACGCTCTCCCACCTCACGCAGATGCTGGCACTGACGACGCAGAACTTCGTTTCCGCGGGCACGGGGATGGCTGTTCTCGTCGCGCTTCTTCGCGGTCTCACTGGGCGTTTGACGACGAACTTGGGTTCATTCTGGGTCGACCTCACGCGCTCCACGCTCTACATCCTGTTGCCGCTTTCAGTGCTTTTGGCTCTGCTTCTCGTCTCGCAGGGCGTTGTCCAGACATTCTCGGCGAGCACGAGCGTGCCTTGGCTGGACCGCGTGCTGACCGCCGACGGCAAGCCCGTGGTCGAGCAAGTGTTGGCGCTCGGCCCCGCGGCTTCCCAGATTGCGATCAAGCAGTTGGGCACGAACGGCGGCGGGTTCTTCAACGTCAACTCCGCGCATCCGTTTGAGAACACCAGTGTGCTGAGCAATCTGCTGCAAGCGCTTGCGATCCTACTTCTCCCGGCCGCCCTCTGCATCACGTATGGGCGGCTCGTGGGGAGTCCGCGACAGGGCATCGCGCTGCTTCTGGCGATGTTCGCGCTTTTCCTGCCAGTCCTGGCGCTGACCGTGTGGAGCGAGCATCAGGCCAACCCGCTGCTGACCGCGCTGGGCGTCGACCCGTCGATGGGCAACTGGGAAGGCAAGGAAACGCGTTTCGGTTTGACAGCGAGCGCGCTCTGGGCGACCGCAACGACCGCCGCATCCAATGGCTCCGTCAACGCGATGCACGACAGTTTCATGCCGCTCGGCTCGCTGGGACCGATGTGGTTGATGCAACTTGGTGAAATCGTCTTTGGCGGCGTCGGTTCCGGCATCTACGGAATCCTGATGTACGCGTTCGTCGCCGTATTTGTTGCGGGTCTGATGGTCGGCCGGACGCCGGAGTATTTGGGCAAGAAGATTGAAGCCTTTGAGATGAAGATGGCAGCGCTGGTCATCCTGCTACCCTCAGCGGCTGTTCTCCTCGGCACCGCCCTTGCGTGCTCCATCCCGGCGGGGACGCAGCCGCTGGGGAACCCTGGCGCTCACGGCTTCTCAGAAATCCTCTACGCGTTTTCATCGGGCGCCAACAACAACGGCTCGGCGCTCGGCGGGTTGACGGTGAACGGCCTCTTCTACACGGTCGCCATTGGCGTTTGCATGCTCGTCGGTCGTTACTGGGTCATCGTCCCGGTGCTCGCCCTTGCCGGTTCACTCGCGAACAAGCGCGCTGTGCCGCCCAGCGCCGGTACGCTGCCGACTCACACGCCACTTTTCATCCTCCTGCTCGTCGGCACGATCGTCATCGTCGGCGCGCTCACGTTCATTCCGGCGCTTGTCCTCGGTCCCATCGTGGAACACTTGTCTTTGCGCTGAAGGGAGTTCACATGTCCAGCAATACGCTGACTAGACCACTTTTTGAGTTGAAGATCGTGCGCCGCGCCGTGTTGGACGCCGTTCGCGCGCTGAATCCGCGGCGTATGATCCGCAATCCCGTCCTGTTCGTCGTGGAACTCGGCAGCGCCTTTACCACGCTGTTGTGGGTCGACGCGGCGTGGACCGGGCAGGGCGACGCCAACCCGAATTTCATCCTCGCCGTGAGCATATGGCTCTGGTTCACCGTGCTTTTTGCCAACTTCGCCGAGGCGATGGCCGAAGGGCGAGGGAAGGCCCAGGCCGAAACGCTGCGCGCCGCACGCAAGGACGTGATTGCGCGCAAGCTGGCTTCGCCGAACCGTTTGGGCCCCGTGACGCAGACGGTCTCGGCGCACTTGCGCAAGGGCGACTTCGTGCTGGTCGAGGCAGGCGACCTCCTTCCCGGCGACGGGGAAATCGTCGAGGGCGTCGCGTCGGTCGACGAGAGCGCCATCACGGGCGAGAGCGCGCCTGTCATCCGCGAGAGCGGCGGCGATCGGAGCGCCGTAACCGGCGGCACGCGGGTGCTTTCGGACTGGCTCGTGGTCCGCATGACTGCCAATCCTGGTGAGACGTTTCTGGACCGCATGATCGCGATGGTGGAAGGCGCCAAACGCCAGAAGACGCCGAACGAAATCGCGCTGGACATCCTACTCGCCGGGCTGACCATCGTGTTTCTGCTGGCGACGGTGACGCTCCTGCCGTACTCGGATTACGCCGTGCACGCTACGGGCCACGGTCAGCCAGTCGGTTTGACGGTGCTCGTTGCACTCCTCGTCTGCCTCATTCCGACGACGATTGGCGCGCTGCTCTCGGCCATCGGTATTGCTGGGATGGACCGGATGATTCAAGCGAACGTCATCGCGACGTCGGGGCGCGCTGTCGAGGCGGCGGGTGACGTGGACGTCTTGCTGCTGGACAAGACCGGGACGATTACGCTCGGCAATCGCCAAGCCACGCAGTTTTTACCGGCGCCGGGCGTGACCGAGCGCGAACTCGCCGAACTCGCGCAGCTCTCCTCGCTGGCGGACGAGACGCCAGAAGGGCGGAGCATCGTCGCGCTTGCCCTCCAGCTCTTTCAACTGGCGCCGCCCACGCTCGCAGATGCCACCATCGTGCCGTTTGCCGCGCAGACGCGCATGAGCGGACTCGACCTCGGCGGCCGGCAAATTCGCAAAGGTGCGACCGACGCTGTGACGCGTTTTGTCGCAGAGCGCGGCGGTACGCTGCCACCTGCGGTTCGGGAAGCGGTCGATCAGGTCGCGCGCAAAGGCGCAACGCCGCTTGTCGTCGCCGATGGGGCGCGCGTGCTCGGTGTGGTCTGCCTGAAGGACATCGTCAAGGGTGGCATTCGCGAGCGATTCGCCGAAATGCGCGCGATTGGCATTCGCACCGTCATGATCACGGGCGACAATCCGCTGACGGCCGCCGCTATCGCCGCAGAAGCCGGTGTGGACGACTTTCTGGCAGAAGCAACGCCAGAAGCGAAGCTTGCGATGATCCGCGATTGGCAACAGCGCGGGCATCTGGTCGCGATGACCGGCGATGGCACAAACGATGCGCCGGCGCTTGCCCAGGCGGACGTTGCCGTGGCGATGAATTCCGGTACGCAAGCTGCGAAAGAAGCAGGAAACATGGTCGACTTGGACTCCAATCCGACCAAGCTGCTGGCCATTGTCCACATTGGCAAGCAAATGCTCATGACCCGTGGAGCGTTGACGACGTTCTCGATTGCGAACGACATCGCCAAGTATTTTGCAATCATCCCAGCGGCCTTTGCCGCGACCTATCCGGTGCTGAACGTCCTGAACGTGATGCACTTGCACTCGCCGACGACCGCGATCCTTTCGGCGGTCATCTTCAACGCCCTCATCATCATCGCGCTGATCCCGTTGGCGTTGCGCGGTGTCACGTACCGACCGATCCCCGCGTCGCAGCTCCTGCGCCGCAATTTGCTCGTCTACGGCGTGGGCGGCGTGCTTGTGCCGTTTCCCGGTATCAAGTTGATCGACCTGATTTTGACGGCTTGCCACGTTGGCTGAGCCGAGGAGAGAACCATGAGACAACAACTCGGCATTGCCATGCGCATACTTGCGGTCTTCACGCTGCTCACGGGCCTTCTGTACCCGATGGTGGTGACGGGGCTGGCGCAGCTCGTTTTCCCGGCGCAAGCTAACGGCAGTGTGCTGCGCGCCAACGGCACTGCAGTCGGCTCCGCGCTGATAGGACAGCCGTTCACGGCGGAGAAGTACCTCTGGGGGCGACCGTCGGCGACGACGCCATTTGCGGACAACGCTGCGGCGTCAACCGGCTCGAACCTGGGACCATCCAACCCAGCGCTGGTCGATGCGGTACGGGCGCGGATCGCGCGCTTGCGCCAAGCGGACCCGCAAAATGGCGCAGCCATTCCAACGGATCTCGTGACGACCTCGGCGAGTGGCCTTGACCCGGACATCACCCTCGCGGCGGCGAACTACCAAGTCGCGCGCGTCGCCCGTACGCGTGGATTGACCGACGCGGACATCGCTGCGGCCATCGCGCCGTGTACACGGGAGCCATTGCTGGGCATCATCGGCACCGCACGGGTGAACGTCTTGTGCGTCAACCTCGCGCTGGATCACGTGCCTGTGCAACCGTAGCAAGGACGCCTGTGCCGACGAACGTGCAGAATTCGCACCGCCCCACCGAACGCCCTGATCCGGACGCGCTCTTGGCGCGTGTGCAGGCTGCGGCTGCGAGGGAACAGCGCGCGAAGCTGAAAATTTTCTTTGGTTTTGCGCCAGGCGTCGGCAAGACGTACCGCATGCTTCAGGTCGCGCGTGAGCTGGCGCAAGACGGTGTTCAGGTGCTGGTCGGTACCGTCGAGACGCACGGTCGGCAGGAAACCGCCGCCCTGCTGCAGGGGCTTGAAGTGCTGCCGCGGCGCGTGCTGATGGCCGGAAACGTGGTGCTGGAGGAGTTCGATTTGGACGCCGCGCTCTTGCGACGGCCGCGCGTGCTCCTGCTGGACGAATTGGCGCACAGCAACGTGCCCGGTATGCGCCACGCCAAGCGTTGGCAAGACGTTCTGGACCTGTTGGAAGCGGGCATCGACGTCTACACGACCTTGAACGTCCAGCACGTGGAGAGCCTGAACGACGTGGTAGCACAAATCACGCACGTCCAAGTGCGCGAGACGGTGCCAGACTCGATTCTAGAACGTGCGGACGACATCGAACTCGTCGACATTTCCGCGGACGCGCTGTTGCAGCGCCTGCAGGACGGCAAGGTGTACGTGCCGGAGGCGGCGGTCCGTGCGACGCAGCACTTCTTCCAGCGCGGCAACCTGCTCGCCTTGCGCGAGTTGGCGTTGCGACGAACGGCCGAACGCGTGGACGCAGACGTGTTGGAACAGCGCGCCGATCAAGGTGTGAACGCGCCGTGGCCAACTTCTGAGCGGATTCTTGTCTGTGTTGGACCTTCGCCCGCGTCGGCGCGTTTGGTCAGAACGGCGCGGAGGTTGGCCGCGGGGCTGCACGCCAAGTGGTTCGCAGCCTACGTCGAATCGCCGCTGCGGCCGTTGACGGAGGCGCAGACCCAGCGTGTCGACGCGCACCTGCGTCTTGTGGAAGCGCTGGGCGGAACGGTCGTGCGGCTCGTCGGGGCGCAGCCAAGCGCCGCCTTGCTCGCGTACGCGCGGACGAACAACGTCACGCGGATCGTCATTGGCAAGCCGACGCATTCGCGTCTGCGTGATTTTCTGCGCGGCTCACTTCTGGATGAGGTCGTGCGGGGGAGCGGCGAGATCGACCTGCACGTCATGGCTGCAGATTCCGGATCCGTTGCAGAAGCACCGCCACAGGCTCCGCGCGCTCCGTTGAAGTTGGGTGCGTTTGGTACGGCGCTCGCGGTCGTCGCGGCAGGCACGTCGCTCGCATGGCTTGGCCGCGCCGCGCTGGCGTTGCCCGACATCGTCATGATCTACCTTCTGGGGATCATCGTCGTTGCCGTTCGGACGGGCATCGGTCCTTCCCTCCTCGCCGCAGCAGCCTCTGTCGCTGCCTACGACTTCTTCTTTGTCCCTCCGTTCTTCACTTTCGCCGTCAGCGATGCCCGCCACGTTCTGACCTTCTGCACGATGTTCGTCGTTGGCGTCTCGATGAGCACCCTGATGGTGCGCATTCGCCGACAAGAGCAAGACGCCCGCGCGCGCGAGGCGCGGACGTCGTCGCTCTTCGCCCTGAGTCGAGACTTGAGCAGCGCGCGGGACGTCTCCAACGTGGCGGCGATTCTGTGTGACCACGTGGCGCGCGGCTTTGCCGGCGACGTTCAAGTCGCTTCCGGCGGCGATGGGCACCTGCAGCCGCTCGCGCAAACTGGCGCTTGGCCACCCGATTCAACCGACGAAGGGCTCTTGCAATGGGTGGCGGCGCACGGTCGGGAAGCCGGGCTGGGCACCGCGACGCTGCCCGGTTCACGCGCGTTGTGCTTGCCGCTACCGGAGCACGCCGAGGGCCGCACCGTGCTCGCGATCGTGCCACAGAGCGGCGAGCCCCTCGACGGTCAGGCGCTTGCGTCGCTTCAGGCGTACGTGCGGCAAGGGGCGCTGGCGTTGGAGCGCGCGCGGCTGGCGACTGCCGTGAACGCGGCTGAGCTGCGCGCAAAAACCGAGGAAATGCGGAGTTCGCTGCTCTCCGCCGTTTCCCACGACCTGCGCACACCGCTGGCCGCGATCACCGGTGCGGCGACGACATTGCGCGCGGATGAAAGGACGCTGAACCCCATCCAGCGCGCTGACCTCGTCGAGGCGATTTGCGAGGAATCTGAACGGCTGGAGCGCCTCGTCGTCAACCTGCTGGACATGACGCGTCTGGAGTCCGGTCAGCTGCGCGTCAAGCGCGAGTGGGTGCCGTTGGAAGAACTGGTTGGATCGGCGCTGAACCGTCTGGAGTTGCGTTTGGGGGCGCGCGAGGTCAGCGTTCAGATTCCCGCCGGGCTGCCACTTTTGCACGTTGATGCGCTACTTTTTGAACAAGCTCTGCTCAATCTGCTTGAAAACGCGGTGAAGTACACGCCAGCCGATTCGCCAATCGAGATCCACGCCGCGCAAGTTCCAGCCGGCGTGGAAGTGGCTGTTGTCGATCACGGTCCAGGTTTGCCGGACGAATTGGCTGGGCGCGTCTTTGAAAAATTTGTCCGCGGGTCGCACGTGGGCGTGAGTGGCGCTGGGCTCGGTTTGGCGATCTGCAAAGGCATTCTCGACGCGCACGGTGGTACCATCGCCATCCTGCCGACGCCGAACGGCGGCGCGACCTTTCAGCTGACGTTGCCGCCGACCCGCGGCCCCGCCGCCACTTCCGAGGAGGGCACCACGCAATGACCGCGACTGACCCGCTGAGTCCACTCGTGCTGGTGGTGGAGGATGAGCCGCAGATGCGCCGGTTTATTCGGACGTTTCTGGGCGCGCACGGTTACCGGGTCCTCGAGGCGAGCACCGCGAGTGAAGCGCTGCTGTTGGCGACAAGCCACAATCCGGCGCTCGTCCTGATGGACCTGGGGCTGCCCGACGGCGACGGGATCTCGCTGACGCGGTCCATTCGCGAGTGGTCCAAGACACCGATTGTGGTGATTTCCGCGCGCGGCCGTGAGGACGACAAGGTCGACGCGCTGGACGCGGGTGCGGACGACTATCTGACCAAGCCGTTTGGCGTCAACGAACTACTTGCGCGCATGCGCGTCGCCCTTCGCCACGCGAGCACAGCGCCAGTTGAACAGGAGCTCGACCTCGGTGGTCTGCGTATCGACTTCGCCCGCCGTGAAGTGACGCGCGACGGTCAGCCTGTGCATCTCCCGCCGATTGAGTACAAACTGCTGACGCTGCTTGCGCGCCACGCCGGCAAAGTGCTCACGCACCGCCAGATTCTGAAGGAAGTCTGGGGCCACGGCGCACAGGAGCAGGCGCACTACGTGCGGGTTCACATGGCGGAACTGCGCAAGAAAGTCGAACGCAATCCGGCGCGTCCGGAGTGGCTGGTCACTGAGCCAGGCGTGGGCTACCGGCTGCGGGATCGGTCGGTGGGCGGGTAGGGTGTCCGCCATCTTCGTCCTTGACCAGTGCGTCGGGCGGGGCACAATTCCCCGCATCCGGCGGATCGGCGGGACAAAGTGCGGAGGAGTCCTGTGCCGTCGCCCCATTCACCCCAGCGTCTCGTCCAACTCGCTGTCCTGCTGCTGGTCGCCCTTCCGCGACTCGCAACGGCCGCTGAAGTCCGCGCCGCAGTCGCCGCCAACTTCGCCGCGCCCTTGGCAGAACTGGCTGAACTTTTTCACAAGCAAACCGGTCACACGGTGGTCACAACTCCAGGATCAACCGGCAAGCTCGCGACGCAGATTCGCCAAGGTGCGCCATTTGACGTGTTTCTCGCCGCGGATGAAGCCGCGCCAGCCGCGTTGGAAGCTGAAGGTCTTGCCGTCAAAGGCTCACGTTTTGTTTACGCCGTCGGCCGCTTGGTGCTCTGGAGCCCGGACGCCGCGCTGCTGGACGCCCAAGCGACGGCGTTGCGCGAAGGGCGCTTTGCCAAGCTCGCGATTGCCGACCCCAAGCTGGCGCCGTACGGCCTCGCGGCGCAAGAAGCGCTGACGAAGTTGGGCCTGTGGAGCGCCGTGGAACCGAAGCTCGTCAGAGGCGAGAGCGTTCAGCAGGCGTACCAGTTCGCGGCGACGGGCAACGCGCAGCTGGCCTTTGTGTCGCGTGCACAAGTCACGGTTCGCGGTGCGCTGCGCGGTGGTTCGTCGTGGACGGTGCCTTCCGCCTTGCACGCGCCGATCCGTCAGGCGGCCGTGCTGCTGACGTCAGCGCGGGATCGCGCGGCGGCCAACGCGTTCCTGCAGTTCCTGCGCGCGCCGAAGACGCTGGACTTGCTGCGGCAAACGGGGTACGAGCCGCCAACGGGGAAGTGACGCCGCGTTTTCCTCGCCGCGCTGAGGTCGTTCAAGCCCATGCTCCTTCCGCTCGACGCCGACGACGCCTCTGCCCTCTGGCTCACGCTGCGGTTGGCCTCCGTGGTGACGGTTCTGCTGTTGGCCATCGCAACGCCGCTGGCGTGGTGGCTTGCCTACACGCGTTCGACCTCGGCGCGCGTTGTGTCGGCGCTCGTGGCGCTCCCTCTCGTGCTGCCTCCAACCGTCCTTGGCTTCTACCTGCTTTTGGTGCTGGGGCCACACGGCGCGGTCGGCCGAGTCACGCAGGCGCTGCACCTCGGCACGTTGCCGTTCTCGTTTGCCGGTTTGGTCGTCGGTTCGATGATCTTCTCGCTGCCTTTTGCCGTTCAGCCGCTGCACAACGCGTTTGTCGCCGTCGGGCGTCGGCAGTTGGAAGTTGCGGCATCGCTGCGCGCCGGGCCGATCGACCGTTTTCTCTCGGTGGCAGTCCCGCTCGCACGTCCAGGATTTCTCACCGCCGCCATCCTGGTCTTTGCCCACACGATGGGTGAATTCGGCGTCGTTCTGATGCTCGGCGGCAACATTCCAGGGCAGACGCGGGTTTTGTCTGTTGCGATGTACAACCACGTGGAAGCGATGGACTACACGGCGGCCCACGCGCTGGCGGCAATCATGGTTGTTGGCTCGTTTGTGCTTCTGCTCGGTTTACGCGCGATGGGCGACCGCCGCCACGAGGAGCGACCGTGAGCGGCGTGGAGGCGCAATTTCGCTTGCAGCTTGACCGGTTCGTGCTGGATGCCGCGCTACACGCGCCGTCTGCGAAAATCACCGCGCTTTTTGGACCCTCAGGTTCAGGCAAGACGACGATTTTGCGCTGCATCGCTGGTCTGGAGCGCGCCCACGGCAACCTCACGGTGGACGGCGAAGTCTGGCAGGATGACAAGCACTTCCGCCCAACGCACCAACGTCCCATCGGCTACGTATTTCAGGAGCCCAGTCTCTTCGCCCACCTGTCCGTCCGCGAGAACCTGCTCTACGGTTGGAAACGCGTGCCCGTCGCGCAGCGCCTGGTGACAGTGGACGGCGTCGTGGAGTGGCTGGGTCTCCGCCAGCTCCTGGACCGGCGCGATCCGTCGGCGCTCTCCGGTGGAGAAAAGCAGCGCGTCGCGATAGGTCGGGCGCTCTTGACGAGCCCGCGCCTGCTTCTGATGGACGAGCCGCTCGCGGCGCTCGACAACGCCAGCAAAACGGCAATCCTCGCGGCGTTGCAGCGCCTCCAGCGTGAGTTGGCGTTGCCAGTCCTCTACGTCAGCCACGCGTTGGATGAAGTGGCGCGTCTGGCCGACCACGTGGTTCTCCTCGAAGCGGGGCGCGTTGTTGCCGAAGGTCCGCTGCACGCCACGCTTGCGCGGCTGGACCTGCCGACCGCCGAGTTGGAGGACACGCTCTCCGTTCTGGACGCAACGGTTGCGGAACACGACGACACGTACCACCAGACGCGGCTGAGCTGCGCGGGTGGCGGTCTGTGGGTCTCGCGCGTGCAAGCTCCTATCGGCACAAGTGTTCGGGCGCGCGTGCGGGCGCACGACGTTGCCCTCGCCACGGAGCCGCCGCATCAAACTTCCGTGTCCAATGTGCTGTCGGGTCGCATCGTCGACCTGCGCGATGGCGATGCGGACGCGGTGCTCGTGCGGATCGACCTGGACGGCGCGGCGCTGCTGGCGCGCATCACCAAGCGGTCGCGCGACCGCCTGAAACTGCACGAGGGCCAAGCGATTCTCGCGATGGTGAAGTCGGTCGCGGTGCTGGCCTGACGCCGTCGCTTACCCCGCCACGCCTTCCCAGCCGTCCAGCGTTTGTCCCGCCACCTGCGCCCGCGCGTCGTTGATATCCGCCCCCGTCGTGTCCGCGCGCGTGAGCACCTCGACAACCTGCGCCAACGCCAGCTTCACCTGCGGATCTGCCGTCGCGTTCCCTTCATTCCACGGCCGGTACGCCAAATCAAAGCGCGGCGTCCGCTTGTAGCAGGGCCGATCCGCCTGCGTCGGCTCGATGCGCAACTCCAGCGGCTCCGCGATTCCCTCGTGTGTCAGCCGCACCACGCCTGGCTTCAGCGGCGGCACCACGCCGTGCGGCCGCGGCTCGCGCCGCAACGCCTCCAGCCGCGCCTCCGCGTGCTTGGGGTCACGACCGTGCAGCTTCAGCGCGTCCCGCAGCACATCCACCGCCGGCGCATTGGACGTGCGCAGCTCGGTTCGCCCCGCCAGACGGGTGTACTGCTCCTCGACGCCCTGGCACAACGGCCGCAGCGTGCACGCCTCGCACGGGTCGCGCGGCCAGACTTGCCCGCTCAGTTGATAGCCCGTCGCCCGGTAGGTGTTCGCCTCAACGGCGCGGTCGAAGTACGTTTCATTCGCGGAAAACGCCTTCAACTTCAGCGAGCGAATCGCGTGGCGTCCCAACTGACAGAGCGGCACGTTGTCCAGAAAGAACTGCTCGCCGTCCGCCTCCAGTCGGTCCCCCAGCGCGGTAAAATCGACTTCCCCGTAGCGCAGCGGTCCCTTGTCGCGCGCCTCCTGCCACGCGCAGCCGAGCAGATGCGTGAAAATCAGCTTGCAGCGAATCGGTCGATCGGGTCCCAGCTTCTGCCGTACGTAAGCCACAATCTCGGCGATCGAGTCGGCGTTCTCGCGACAAATGACCGTGTTCAGCGTGACGTCGATCGAGCGAATCGCCGCCAGTTCGTCCAGCGCGCGTGCCTGGCGTTCAAACGTGTGGGGAATCCCGGCGATGCGGTCGACCACTTCCGCCGTCGCGCCGTGGATCGAAATTTCAATCGCGTTCAGACCTGCATCCGCGAGTTCACGCAGGTAGCGCGGTCGCGAAATCGGCGTGCCGTTTGTGGCGACTTTGATGTGGCGAAAACCGAGCTCGCGCGCGGTTCGAATCACGTCCACCGCGTCCTTGCGCAGGAACGTCTCCGCGCCCATGAATACGACGTCCGACGCGCCGCTGTCCCGCAGCCCGGCGAGCGTCTCCCGCACTTCTGTCAGCGGCGGCTCCCGCGCACCACCGCGGTCATCGCGCTCCAGACAGAACAGGCAAGCCAAGTTGCACACGTCCGCGATGTGCACCACGGCGAGCTGCGCGTGCGCTTGGCCTTGCTCGGCTTGGACCGGCTTCTTCTTGAACCACGGGAACCGCATCGGCTAGTGCGCCTTGCCGTTCAGCTCGTACCCCGTGACCGTCTTCGCCTCGCCCGCACCCACCGGCAGAAACGTCACGCGACCCGACGGGTGCGTCTGCGTCACCGCCACGACCTGCGCTTGTTCCAGCACTCGGGCGTATTCCGGTGCTGAACCCAGCGCGATGATCTCCGTCTGGAACTGCGTCAAGTTCGCACGCAGCACGCCGTGGTCCAACTTCGCCGGATCGGGCAGCAACAGCCACGCCAATTCCGGCGTCGACAGCGTCGCGATGCCCGTCGGGCGCACTGGCGTCAGCACCAGTTTGGTGTAGCCCGTATCCAGGTCGTACAGCGTGATGCCTTGGCTGTCGTCGACAAACTTCTCTGTGGCGTCGTCGTAGTTTGGACCGTGCGCCGGCACGTGGACCAGAATCGCTTTGCGCGTTCCCGGTACCAGAATCGCAAAGTCGACCGTCTTGCGCAGCAGCACCGGTGCAATCGTCCTGGTGGCAAAATCCAGCGTTGCCGCTTGTTCAATGCCCGCGGCGGTCGTGTACAACAGCGCCGTCTTGCCGTCGCCGGTAATTTGCGCCAGACCCGCGGTCAGGCCATTGGTCGGCAGCACGTCGGCCAGGAGCGAGTCCGTCGCGGCCTTGGGCAGCGGCACAATCGCCACCTCTGCGTTGTCACGCACGACTGCCAGCGCAGCGCTTCCGTCGGGCAGCAGGTCCAGGTCCGTCGGCACCGCCGAGAGCGTCACGTTCACGAGCTTCTTGGTCGGCAAGTGCACCGCCGTCAGCCCCGCCAGTCCCGACTGCCGCAGAATCGCCCAGGTGCCATCGGGCGTGATCTGCACTTCGCGTTCCGCCGGCTTGTCCAGCGGGTTGGTCGAGAGCGCGATGGGCGCGACGATGTCGCCGTCCTTGGCCGTCGCCGGGCGCACGACGCAGACACCGTCGTCGGTCACGACAAAAGCCTGCGAACCGTCACTTTGGAACGTCACGAGCGTCGGGTGAAAGCCGACTGCCAGGTTGGCCGCCGTCGGTTTGTCGCCGAGGTGAAACAGCGTGACGTCCTGCAGGCTGCCCGCCGGCTCGCCCGCAATCGCGTGCGCGTGGTCATACCAAGCGATTGCCGAGTTGCCATCGGGCGACACCGCGAGCGCGTTGGCATGCGGCGTGAGCGGCAGAAAGTCCACCGTGTCGCCGCTCGCCGTCGACCGCACGTAAGCCACGTCGTCGCTGCCCGCGTTGATGACCAGCACCGCGTCGTGGCCCGGCACTGTCTTGGCGACGATCGGCCGGTCGCCGACTTCCACCAGGGTCACTTGCAGCGTCGCGCCAGAGATCTTGACCAAGTTGTCCGTGCCCGCCGACGGGATGAAGATGAAGCTCGGACTGCCTTCTGGCGCGCCAAAGTCGTACGTCTTCTCATTTTCCGCCGGAAGCTGGGTGCCACCGCCGCCCGTTCCCGCAGCCGTGTCATCGGCGGACGACTTGGCGTCGGACGACGCGCCACCGCCAAAACTGCCGGACGACGCGTAGTTCGGACTACTGCTGGCATCCGAACTGCCACATCCCGTGGCGGAAATCGTCAGAATCATCAGTCCAATGAAGTTCTTGCGCATCACGTCCTCCATCAGAAGCGCACCGCGGCGCCAAAGCGCACGACGAGGCCGTTCAAGCTCAAAGCGCCCAGCTTCAGCTCCGCAGGCTGCACGCCCGGCTGCTGTGAGGTCGTTGAAGTCAGCGTCGCGTCCTGATCAAAGACCATCTGCCAAGCCGTTTCCACGAAGACGCCGAACGCAGGAAGACCTTCCTTTTCTTTGTTCCACACGCTCGCAGGCAGGAGAAGCTCGATGCCCAGGCCGGTCTGTAGTTGCGGCGACCAGTTGGTCGCTTCCCAATCCGACAGCGTCAGGTGCGACTTGGACACGCCCACGCCGGCCCGCGCGTACGGAACGAACCAATTTTGCACCGGATAGCGATAGCGCGCGTCGAGGGTCAAGTCGTGGCGGTTGAGCGACGTTGAATAGCCGCGCAACGAGCCATCGGTCGCTGCGTAGTGCCAGCCAAAACCGACGCGCCAGTTCGCGTTCAAGCCGACTTCACCGCGCATGTTGATGCCGCCAAAGGTGCGCGATTTGGCCCAGCCGTTGGCGGAGTCCGTGTACGAGCGCAAGCCTTGGCTCGCGAGGTCAAAGCCGAATTCAACGGCGTGTGCGGCGGTCGCGGTCAAAAAGAGCGAGAGGACGGCAAGCGTCAAAGCCAAGCGTTTCATAGCGCCTCCGTCGCGCCCGTGAGGGCAAAGCCTTGCACGAGTTTCGCCGCGTCCAGATCCAGAGCACCTGTTGGCAGCGCCAGCAGCGTGCCCGTGCCATCACCCAAGGTCCACAGCGCCACACCATTCGTGCCCCAGGGCACAAGCCCCGTCGCAGGCAGCGTCAGTTCCATGCTCTGGGCCGTCAGGTTCGCAAGGTCGATCCGCGCCAGCCGCAGCCCGCCCGTGACCGCACCCAGCACCCACATCGCCCCACTCACGACGCGGATCGCTTTGACTGCGCCCATGCCGGTCAACGCTGTCATCCGATCGTTCACCGCGTCGTACGCCGAAAGTTGCGCGCCCGTCTGCTGCAACAAGAACTGATCCGCCAGCGCTGTGACTTGTGTGATGCCCAGACTGGCTTGCACGTCGTGAACGGCCTTGCCCTTCTTTTTGTCGATGTCCTCAATGTCCACGCGGTGCAGCATCGTGTTGTTGTCGTTCCACAAGAGCGCGTGCGGTTTGCCGTCCGCACCCACGTACGGCTCGATGTGCCGCGCGATGGTCGTCAGCGTCACCGCAGTGCCCGTGCCTGTTGTCGGGTTCAAGAGCGCCACTTGCGCCGCGCCTCCGTGCACGGTCAGCACGCGCAGTCCCGCCGCCGTGTCCACCAGCGCGATGTCCGCGGGCTGCGGGCCGGAGGCGATCTGGTCCAGCGACACGCTCAGGGTTGCCTGCGCGAGATCCACGGCGATGTGCACCGCGTCGTTGGAGCCCGTCGCTATCAAGTACAAATTGACGGTCGTACCGTCCACGCGCGCCAACGTCCGCAGCGGCACAATGCCCGCCGCCGCGCCCGCCGTCGCCAGCGGCACAACCAACGTTCGCGTGCCTTTCGGGCCAAAATCCGCGATGCCCAGCGCCGAGGTCGTCTCCAGCCACGCCAGCCGGTGCGTCCCGTCCGCGAGCGTCACAGGCGGCGTGAGATAAGCCGCCAGCGGCTGGGTCGAGATGCCCGCAATCGTCGCCGTCCGCACCGTCCGCGGGTTCGCAGCGAGGTCAATGAGCGCCAGTTCTGCGGCGATCACCAGCCCGTTTTGTGCAGCTCCCGGCGCGTGATAGGCCACTGCCGCTTGCGAATCCGCTGCCACCGACAGACCCGAAAACGCCGTGTTCAGCAGCAGTTCCTCAGGGTCACCCGTCGCGCCGAGCACGTCCAGCTTCTGGTGGCCCTTCTCAAACGCGGTGTCGAGCAGCAACAGCAGCTTGCCGTCCGGCGTCCGCGCCTGCGTGAGCGGCTTCACCGTGACCGTCGTCGCGTCTTGTGCAATCTCGCCGGCAGAGTCGCGCAACCGCGTCAGCCGGTGGCGCGTCGTGTCCAGAAAGGCCAGCGAGTCGCCGATTTCCACCGGCGCTGTCAGGTGCAAAGACGTTGAAAATGCTGGGTTGCCGTCAATGCAACCGGGCACGACTGCCGCGGCGATGAGCAGCACGAGCGCGCGCGAGAAGTGGGGCATCGGGACCTCGTCTGCGGCATGACGCCGAGGCTTCGGACCGCATCGTAGCGAGTGCCACCACGTTCGCGCAAACTGTGGGCGCAGATTTTGCCGCGCGCGCAAAACTTTACGGAAAACGCTTGCTTTCCAGTCGATCCGCCAGCGCGTCGATGACCCGCGTTCCGGCCGCGCCCAGAAGTCCGCTCAGGCGCTGACTGACGTTGCGCGCGGGCTCAAATTTCACCTCGAACAGGTCCGCGTCCTTCGCCGCTTTCACCAGCCAGTCGTCCGACGTCTGCAGCGCATCGCACAACCCCAGCGCCAGCGCCTGTTGCCCGTACCAGTGTTCGCCGGTCGCCACCTTCGCCACATCGAGGCTTGGACGCTGCGCGTGGACGAACTCTTTGAACAGCGTGTGGGTTTCCTCCAGCTCTTCGCGGAATTTCTCGCGGCCCTTCTCGGTATTTTCGCCCAGAACTGTCAGCGTCCGCTTGTACTCGCCCGCCGTGTGCAGTTCCACGTCCACGTCGTGCTTCTTCAGCAGCCGGTGCACGTTCGGGATCTGCGCCACGACGCCGATCGACCCCAGAATCGCGAACGGCGCCGCGACGATCTGGTTCGCGGTACACGCCATCATGTAGCCGCCGCTTGCCGCGACTTTGTCCACCGCGACCGTCAGCTTCACGCCGCCTTCGCGCAGCCGCGCCAGCTGCGACGACGCCAGCCCGTACCCGTGGACAACGCCGCCGGGGCTCTCCAGCCGCAGCAGCACTTCGTCCTTCGGCCGCGCGACAGACAGCACCGCCGTCACTTCCTCGCGGAGCATCGTCACCGCGGACGCGCGCATATCGCCATTGAAATCGAGTACGTAGACCCGATGGCGATCCGAGCCTTCTTTTTCCAGCTTCTTGGTCTCGTTCTTGTCCGCTTTGCGCAGCGCCTTGAATTCCTTCTCCGGCATCACCGCGGCTTCCAGCGACCGCTGCAGCCCGCGCAGACGGCGGTTCAACTTGCGCACCTTCAGGTGCTCCGACGTGCCGGGCGCTGCGTGCATGCTCGCGGAAACGATCTTGGCTATGACGACCAACAGCACGGCCAGAACGGTGAGCGACTTGGCGAGGAAAAGCCCGTATTGCGTGAGGAATTCTTGGAGCATGGGCCTACTTGTGGGGGAAAGTGGCGGGAAAAGTTGCCCTGGCAGTCACGGAAGCACCCTGGACCCTTCAGTCCAGGTGGGCGCCAGTGCCCGGATCAGTCAGTCCCACTGGCAGGTGCAGAACACCCGGTGGGCGGGGACATTCCCGGACGAGCCCGGCTCCCTGTTGTAATCATACGGTCCCGGGGCATTTCCCGTGACCGCCAGAGCGGGGACCAGCGTGGCACAACTCGGGGCCGGAGGGAATGGCGAATTGCGCGTTACGGCAACGGGACGTCGTCGACGCATTTCACCGGGCCCTACGGCGCGGCGAGATTTGTGCATGCCGCGGCTTGGCCGATCGGGCCGATGTCCGTGACGTTGCCGGTGACCGGATCGACCGCGCGCAGCACGCCGTCGTCCGAGCACGCGTAGATTTGGCCGTTGCCGGGGTGGCGTTCGACGCCGACGGAGCCGAACGGTTTGAAGAGCTTGGCTTGGGGCGTGGCGATGCCGGTTTTGGGATCGACGACGTAGAGCGTGTCGTCTGCGTTGTTGATGGCGTAGAGCGCGTGGATCGCGTCGGAACGCGGCTGGGTGCAGCGAACTGCGTCAGCGCTGTGCTTGACCGCCCCCCTGCGCGGCGCGACACTCGTTGAGCCTGCTCAGAGGGCGCTGCTGCCGCGGCGCTCAAAAAACAATTCGGCCGGTCGTTGCGCCTGCGCTCGGTGTCCGCGGGCGGCTGCAACGGCTGCGAAGCGGAACTGAACGCCGTCGGCAACGTCAACTTCGACCTCGGCCGTTACGGCATCGAGTTCGTCGCCTCGCCGCGCCACGCCGATGGCTTGGTTTTGAGTGGTCCCATTACCCACAACATGGCCGAGCCGTTGCAACTCTGCTTTGACGCACAGCCGCGCCCGCGTTTTGTCCTGGCTTTGGGCGCCTGCGCGATTTCCGGCGGGCTTTTTGCGCAAGCGCCGCAGGTGGAGCGGTTGTTTCTGGAGCACAATGTGCCGGTGTCGTACGTGCCGGTTTGTCCGCCGCATCCGTTGACGTTGGTGGTGGGACTGATGGATGTGTTGGGGATTGGTGTTGAACCGCGCACGTAGGTAAGCGGTCATCAATGCTGGCACATGACCCGCTTACTGACGTGCGCGGTTCCATTCGCGCCAACAACTTGCCACCCAAACCCGACCTCGCTATCCTCTAACCCATTGCCGCGGCAACGTCGACCTCGGTGATTCTGATACCCTTCTGCACTGCAACCAGGAGACTCTCATGGCCAAAACTTCCAACTCTGAGATCGCGATTATTGCCGAAGCCCACGCGCTCGCTGGCTCGCTTGAGACCTTCAAGCTCAAGCTGCCCAACGGTCTGGACGCGCCCAAGGTGAACGCGCACGTGGCCGTCGCCCAGGCGTCGGTCGACAAGGTCGACGACCTACGCAAACAGCTTGAAAAAGCCATCGTCGACAAGCAGACCCACATCAAAGCCCTACAGAACGACGCCAAGAACATCCGGACGGGCGTCAAGGCCGTCTTTGGCGACGACTCAGCCGAGTACAAGATGGTCGGCGGCACGCGGTTGAGCGAGCGCAAGAAGCCCACGACCAAGGGATAGTTCGCCTTGGGGCGCGAAGATTTGATGTTGGGCCCAGAAGGTTTGATGGTAGGCCCAGAAGGTTTTGTCGCGGGGGTCCAACATCAAATACTTTGGCTTCAGGATTTGAATTTCGCGCCAAAAAGTAAATGTTGGGGCAAGAAGATCAAAGTTTGGAGGTCGAAGATCTACTTTTTGCGGCAAAAAGTAGATTGTGGGCGTCAGACCCGGTTCCATTCCCGACCGCATCCATTCCTCGGCGCACGACAGGCATGTGAACTTGCCCTAAACTCATCCCCCGGAGGCCCCAACCATGCATCACGCCCTCGTCCTCTTCCTCGCCGTCACGCTGGCTGCCTGCTCCTCCGCCGCGACCACAACTTCAGCCGCCGACGCCGCTGCTGACGTTGCCATCGCCGACACCGACGCCGCGGATGTCGATGCCGACATCGCTTTCACTGACGCCCCGCTGAACTGCTCCGACCTCAGCCAAGTCCTCGCCCTCCAATACGGGCCCAAGCCCGGTCGCGCCTGCACCGCCGTCGTGCGCTTGGCGGTCGACACGCTCGCACCGGACGCCTGGAACTTCGTCTGCGGCCCACCCAAAGCCATCACGGAAACCGACGCGCACGCCGCCGCCACTGCCGGTTTGCCTTCGGGCACGCCGGGTCCAGGCACGCTGCTCAGCGCCGCCAGCCCGACTGACGTTTACGTCTTCCAACAGTGGGCCGGTGACTTCGGCTCCCTCAGCGTCGTCGCCGCGCAATCCGGGCTCTTCGTTTTGGGCAGCCACTTGAACTACAGCGCCGCCGCCGCGACGTACTTCCCGTGGTGGCGTCCCGCCAGCGAAATCGGCGTCGGCTGCGGCACGCAGAAAGAGACGGTGACGACGCACCTCTACGACCTTGCCGGTGACTCCTTCCCCGCGACGCAGGCCGATCAGGACGCCGCGATTGCCGCCGTCCGCGCGACTGCGCTGTGGAACGCCATTGTGCCGATGGAGGTCGCGCTCGTGCGCCTGCAGTTCAGCGTCGACGGCAGCAGCAAGCCGACGTCGAAAGCGCAGTGGTACGTGGTCTTTGGCGCGGGCTTGGGCGGCTGAACGGTTCGCGGGCACGCTGGTCATCGCGCGCGTGGGCGCTGCATGCTACACTCTGCACTGGAGGCCCCGTGCGCGGAATCAGCCACTCGATGCAGGACGAGGAACTCTCTGCCAAAGTGGAGTGGTTCGCGACACTGTCGCCATTGGAACGCTACGAGGCGGCGCTACAGATGTTGGCGATGTTGCAGGCGCTGCAGCCGGCCCTAGGTACGCGGGAGCAAGACGATGATCGACGCCCATCGGCCACTATACGCATCGTTACAGCGCCACCAGGTTGAGTACATCGTCATCGGCGGGATCGCGGCGATTGTCCACGGCGTTCCTCGCATGACGCTCGACATCGACCTGCTGATTCGCGCCACGCCGGAAAACGCGCGTGCGCTGCTGGCCGCGCTGCTTGACGCTGGGCTGGGGACGGCCGCGTTGCTCGACGTCGACGAACTGCTGGCTCACGAAATCACCGTGTTCCGCGACCGGCTGCGTATCGACGTCCAGACGGCGAGTCCGGGTATCCGATTTGAGGAGGTGCGTCCGCGCGCGCTGATCCTGCACGTGGGCGACATCGAGGTTCCCGTGCTCGCGGCAGCGGACCTTCTGGCTGCCAAGGAGGCGTGCAATCGCCCGAAGGACCAGCAGGATTTGGAAGTGTTGCGTGCGCTTCTGGCACCGAAGTTGTAGCTACGCCCGCACCCCATCCACCGTCAACGCCACCCGCTCACCGCCGCCAAAGCGCTGGTCAACGACGAACAGCAGCGTGCTCAGCGTCTTCTGGTCAATCCGATCCCCCGCGGGCAGCGCATTCAACCCATCGCGAAAATTGAGGCTGCACGCGGTCAGTTGCCCACCTTCCACGACAATCGGCAAGCCCTGCGTGCGGCAAACCAACGGACGAACCGCGTAGATGCTGCAGGCGCCGTCAGCGTTCAGGAAGCTGCAGCGCGTGTCCTGCCACGGGCGGGCCTTGGCAAGCGCCTCTGCCGTCGCGGCAACGTCGGGATGTTCGCCCAGGAACTGCGCGATGGCCGCGGCTTCAACGCTTGCCACCGTCAAGCCGGGCGCGCAGCACGTGTGACAGCCGCGGTCGCATGCGAGGTGCTCCGCCTGATGCGCGGTGACGTCTGCGACCTTGGCGTCGACCTTGGCGATCAATGTGCGGTATTCGTGGAGCCTGTCCATCTCGCGTTGGCCTCTACTTGAACAAGTCCGGACCCAGCGCGCGCTGCAAATCGCGCAGATCGGACGCGGGCAGGCCGTTCATCGACCCCGACACGCCCTGTTGCACTTGCTGCACCAAGGACAGGCCGACCCACGCAGCGGAACCCAACGTCAGAATCAAGCCAAATGCCGCCGCGGCGATCTTCAGTTGCGTTTGCCACGCTTGCGCGCGCTCTGCTGCCAATTCCGCAAACGTTTCTGGCAAGTGACCGGTGCGTTCACCCGCGGCAATCGTCGCGCGGGACGCGCTGTCGAGCCCCGGCAGCCCCAAGGACGAATCCGCCAGCGTCGCGCCCTTGTCGATGGCCAGCGCCATGATGCGACCAGCCACCACCATCTGCTCTTCACCCGGCGCGCGACACGCCAGCTCGATGCAGCGCGCGAGCGGCAAGCCGGCTTCAAGAGACTGCGCCAGGACGTCAAAGGTCAGGGCGAAGCGCCGGTTGCGCAAGAGCGTGTGCAAAAGCGGCAGCGCGCCGAGAAAGTTCAGGAGCCCCGAACGAATCGCGGGCCGCGCGAGAAGCTGGGGCACCAGTCCAAAGCCGACGCCGAGCAGCGAGAACCAGCTCAGGGCGGGCAGCGAAACGGCGTCGAAGTAGGCGGGAAAGCCGCTGAGGACGAGCGCGGGCAGGGGCTGGCTCAGCACGGACATCGTGACGATGAAGACGGGGTAAGCGGCCGCGCCCAGTAGAATCCGCGACGTGCGCTTGGCTTCCTCCACCCGCGCGGCGAGGCGATTGGCCGCGCGCGCGAGTTCGCCCGTGTGCTCCGCGGCGGCAATGACGGCACGCTCGACTTCATCAAAGATGCCGCGGTGCTGCTCCATAGCGCCGCTGAGCGTCATGCCGTTTGTGATGTCGAGCGCCATGCGCCGCGCTGCACGTTCCATCGCCGAACGACCGACGACGTCGCCAATCCGCGCGAGCGCTTCGTCCAGCGGCACGCCGGAATGCAGCATCCGGCCAAGCTGCACAAAGAAAACCTGACGATGCCGCAGCGGCGCGGGACGCGACGTGAGCGCCTGACGAAGCACCTGCTGAACCTGCGCCGCCACGGGCGCAGGCGGCGTTGGCTGCAGCACGGGCGGTTCGGGACGCACCACGCGCGGACGCCCCAGCGTGTGCATGCGCTCAAAGATGACGCCGCACCGCGCGCACTCCGGCGCGATCGGCTGATCATTGCCGCAGAGCGGACAAATCACCGCGCGCTCCGGCTGGACTCCGCCAAGCGCGCCTTGCGCTGGT
This sequence comes from uncultured Myxococcales bacterium, assembly GCA_903896545.1. Classification (GTDB taxonomy): domain Bacteria; phylum Myxococcota_A; class UBA9042; order UBA9042; family UBA9042; genus CAIYBN01. The sequence goes on from CAITYF010000243.1 coordinate 40,826, forward strand.
CGGGACCGACGACGGTGACGAGTTCGCACATTTCGCAGAGGCGCGAGAAGACGCGGTCGTGGACGCGGCCCTTGAGCGTTTCCAGGTGGCTCATGCCGCCGCCGCGCAACGCGCCTGCAGCGCGGTTCATGTCGACAAGCGCGGGCGCCTCGGTGAACGCGTAGTTGGTCGCGAACACAATCGTCTTGCGGCGGTTGTAGCGACCGGCGACGAGCGCGTCGATGATGCTGATGTCCCACTCGCTGGCTTTGCCCTTGCCGACTTCATCCAGCACCAGCACGTCGGCGTCGATCAGCGGCGCGAGCAGAGACGCCTCACCCGAGCCTTGCTCAAAGCGCGACTTCAGGTCCCAGAGCAGCGTGGAGAAGTCGGCGTAGCGCACCGTCATGCCGTAGTCGACGGTCAATTCACGGGCGAGCGCGCAAATCAAGTGTGTCTTGCCCACGCCCGGCTCGCCCGACAGCCCTAAGCCGCGAATGCCCGGCTCGATGGAACCATCCGGGCGTTGCGCGTCGATCAGTCGGTCCCGCAACGCTTCCACGATGGACCGCATTTGTCGCTGGTTCGAGTCGCTGCCTGGGCGCGCTTCGTACGCGTTCAAGCGCACGTCGTGAAACCGTGCTGGCAGCGCCATCTCGTTGTACAGGCGCACGCGACGCACGACGCCGCCCCGCGCGCACGGCGCCATGACCTCGTACCCATGTGCATCGGTCGTGCGCAGAAAACCGGTTCCGCGGCATGCAGGGCAGCGCGCCAAGTGCTCACAAAGTGCGGCCTCGGCGCGTTCAGAGCCGGCGCGCGTGACGATGTCTTCGCCGCGGCAAAGTTCGCACGTTTCCTGGCCGGATTCTGCAAGACACGTACCCATGTCAACCTCTTGTCTACGCGTCTCGTGGATCGCGCCAGCCCGATTGGGTCGGCACATGGTGGCCAAAATGCCCAGCGAGCCAGCGCTCCGTCAGGCGTTCCTGCCGCAGCTTGCGCGCCTTCGCGCTCAGCGCACCGCCAGGGCTCTGTTCAGTGGCCAAGAACTGCTGCAGTTCTGCCTGCGCGTGGTCGTCCAGCGCGCTCACCAGCAACTTCGTCATGCGGGCGCGACACTTCTCGACGAGCGCGGCGAAATCCGGCGGCGTACCCGGTTCCACTTGCGCCTGCGGATCTTCGTCCGGGCGGGCGCCCTGCAGCGCGGCGTCGAGCCAATCAAAAGTTTTGCCGTAGACGTGCTGCAGAATCTGGTGCTGCGTCGCGGCCAGCAGGCCGGACAGCTCCGCGACCAGAAGCGTCACCGTCATGGACGGCGCTTCCGTCGGCGTTTCCAGAAGCGGGTCCAGCTCCGCGCTCCCCAGCTGCCGCAGATGCTTGGCGTGCTCCAACACCGCCGGCTCGTACCATGCGAGGTTCATCGGCAGCCGCGCGTTCTGCCCGTGACGAAACCGCCACGCCTCCACGCGCGCCTGCAACACGCGCACAGTCGCGCCCGCCGGCAGCCCCAGCGCGTACCACGCCGACGCACGCGTCCGATCCGTCTCAGCCCACTGCACGCCGCGCCCGCGAATCTCCAGGAAGCAGTTTTCCACCGTCAGCACGTAGTCGCGCCACGCCGCTTCATCCGGGTCCACGGTCGTTTGCACGCGCAGTCGCATTTGAGGCTGAGTCTGGGCTACCATCTTGTCCCGCACGTCGTCATCCGGCGTCGTTGTACCACGGAGGCCGCCACTTGGGCAGTCTTCCACATCGGCCGTGCCGCTCAGGATTCCATGCCCACGCGCGATGATTGGCAGTTTCTTCTGGCGGGTGAGGGCGCGCGGCGCTGGCTCGCGCTGGGACCGCACGCGGCAGTCGGCCTACGCCAAGGTGCAGTGCGGCATCGTTTGCGGGTTCGCCTCGCGCCGCTGACGGTTCAGGAAGACGCACGCGCGACGCTGAAGCAGTGGCAAGTGTGGCACGACGCCGGTCTCGCCGTGGCGGGCTATCTGGGCTACGACTTCGGCGCTGCGTTGGAAGGGCTACTGCCGCAGAAGAACCACACGCCGTGGCCGGACGCAGACCTGTGCGCGTTCGCTCCGGCGGACTTGGAGCCGGTGGCGCTGCCGAGCCTGCGCGCGCTCCCGGCGTGGCCTCTCCCAGACGACCTCCTTCAGCAAGGTCCGTGGTTTCAACGCGCGGTGGGCGACGCGCTTGACGCGATTCGCGCCGGTGAAATCTATCAGGTGAACCTGAGCGTGGCCGCGACGCTGCCGTTTACCCGCAAGCCGCCCTTGGCGAGTGTGCTCGCGGGGATTCAGGCGGTGCAGCCGGTTCCTTACGCGCTCGTGTGGCAGGGCGAGCAGGGCGTGCTGGCCTCCGGTTCGATGGAGCAGTTCCTGCGGGTGCAAGGCGCGCGCGTGAGTTCGCGGCCGATCAAAGGCACCGCGCCGCGGCAGGCGGGGCAAGCGGCGGATCGCGATGCGGCGCTGCTTTTGGCGGAGACCGTCAAGGAACGCGCAGAAAACACGATGATCGTCGACATGGTGCGCAACGACCTGCAGCGGGCGAGCGCGTGGCAGTCGATCCGCGTGGCGGCGCTCTGCGAGCCGACGCCCTACACGACGCTGTGGCACCTGGAGTCCGAAGTGCACGGGACGCTTCGCCAGCCGCGCGATCGCGAGGCGCTGCTGCAAGCGACGATGCCGCCCGCGTCGGTGACTGGATGTCCCAAGATTCAGGCGACCCACGTGATTGGTCGGCTGGAAGGCCGCTGGCGAGGCCCGTATTGTGGCGCGCTTGGTCTGGATCTGCCGGATGTGGGGCTGGACTTGTCGGTCGGCATCCGTCAGGTGTGGCTCGACGGCGCGCAGGCCACTTTGCAGGTGGGCGCGGGCATCGTCGCGCAGTCAGACGCCGAACGGGAATGGCAGGAGCTGTGCGTCAAGGCGCAGGGCGCGCTGCGGCTTCTGGCGACGCTGGACGGTGCACGCTGATGCAGACGCGGTGGCTGGCCGGTTCGCCGCCGCAGCAGGGCGCGCGTGGCGTGTTTGAGACGCTGCGCTGGGATGGCCGCGAGTCCGCCGTCTTGCCGCTGCACGTGGCGCGCTGGGAACGGGGCTGCGCGGCGCTTGGCCTGCACGCAGCGGACCTGCGACAGATTCTGGCGCAGCTGCCGAACGTCGCCGGCGAGGAACTGCGTGTGCGCGCGACCGCGTACGAGACTGGCGCGGTCGAGGTGGCGTGGCGACCGCTGCTGGCGGACGAGTGGACGCCGGCGCCGTGGCGCCTTCGTGTGCTGGGGCGCGTCGCCGGTCAGTCGGAGAGCATGCGGGCGTGCAAGACGACGGCTCTCTGGAGCGCACTCTCTTGGCGTTCCGATGCGCGGGCTCTGGCGGCGGACGACGCGCTCCTGCGTGGACCGGACGGTTCGTGGGCGGAAACGACGACGGCGAATCTGCTGTGTGGGCTGCACGACGGGCGCATCGTGACCCCGTGGCCGGCGGCAATGCCGCTGCCCGGAACGACGCTCGAGTGGCTCCAGACGAAGATGCACGTTGAGCCGATCCGTTTGGATGAGACACTCCTGCCGCAAATTCAGTGGGCGGTTCTGACCAACGCGATCGTGCTGCTACGCCCTGTGGTCGCGATCGACGACGTCTCTCTCGCCGCGCCTCCACCGCACATTTTGGCATTTCGCAACAAAGCTAGGTAGCGCGCACTTCCTTTGCTACACTCCTCGCCCCGCCGGTTTCTCGGCATTGGATGCGACATGCTGCGACTTGCACTGCCCAAAGGCCGGATCTTCGATAAAGTCTCGATTTTGCTCAATGATTGCGGCCTCGCGCTGCGGATGCCGGAGCGCGGCTACCGCCCTGATTGCAACGATGAGCGGCTCTCCATCAAGGTGCTGAAGGCGCAGAACGTCGCGGCACTCGTTGGCTTGGGCTCGCACGACCTCGGCTTCACGGGGCTCGACTGGGTGCAAGAGAGCGGCGCGGACGTCGTGGAGTTGCTCGACCTCGGCTTTGATCCTGTCCGCATCGTGGCGGCGGCGCCCGAAGGTCTGAGCGCCGAAGCGATTCTGGGCCGTCCGAAATTGGTCGTCGTCAGCGAGTACGAAAACCTCACGCGGCGCTGGCTGAATTCCAAGAACGTCCACGACTTTCACTACATGCGCAGCTACGGCGCGACCGAGGTGTTCCCGCCGGAAGACGCGGATCTCATCGTCGACAATACAGCGACGGGGCGCACGCTGGTGGAGAATCACCTGCAGATTCTGGACACGCTGCTGCAGTCGACGACCCGCATCATCGCCAATCCGCGCGCCATGGATAACCCGGAACAGCGCGTGGTGATTGAAGAATTGCTGCTGCTCATCAAGTCCGTGCTGGACGCGCGCGACCGTGTGATTCTGGAGATGAACATCGACGAAGCGCGGCTGCCGCTTCTGGTGGCGCAGCTGCCCGCGATGAAGTCGCCGACGATCGCGCAACTCTATGGGCAAAGCGGTTATGCGGTGAAAGTGGCGGTGCGTAAGTCCTTGGTCCCGCGTCTGATTCCGGAACTGAAGCGCTTGGGCGCGACGGATATTTTGGAAACGAACCTGCGCAAGGTGATTCCGTGAAACCGTTTCTGCCGTCGCGTGTTGCGCTGGATGCGGTGGATCCGTACCGGATTCCGCAGTTTGAGCGTGCCGGGTACCTGCGTTTGGACGTGAACGAGCATCCCGGCGGCCCGCCGCAGTACGTGGTGGACGCCGTTCACGCGGCGCTGACGTCAGCGACCATCGCGACGTATCCGGTGTACGCAGAGTGGCACACCAAAGCAGCCGAGTGGTTTGGCGTCGGCGTCGACGAACTGACGTGTACCGCGGGCGGTGACGAGGCCATCAAGGCGATCTGCGAGGCGCATCTGCTGCCGGGCACATCGCTGGTGACGGTCGATCCGGGCTACGACATGTTCAAAATCTGGGCGCAGCTCTACGGCAATCCGCTGGTCGGTGTGCCATTGGAAGCGGGCTTTGAATTCGACCGCGAAGCCTGGCTGAACGCGATCAACGACGTCAACGTGGGCCTGATCGCGCTGGTGACGCCCAACAATCCGACGGGCACGCTGTGCGATCGCGACGTGATTGAGGAAACGCTGCGCCGCGTGACGTGCCCGGTGGTGATCGACGAGACGTACGCCGAATTTGTCGACCGTTCCGTCGCCGACTTGCTGCCGCAGTTCCCGCACCTCTTCATCATTCGCTCGTTTTCCAAAGTGCACGGGCTTGCGGGCTTGCGTGCGGGCGCGGTGCTGAGTCAGGCGCAAAATATCGAGTCGCTGCGCCGCGTGTTGAACCCGTTCAACGTGAACCGGGCGGCGATTGCAGCGGCATTGGCGGTCATTGCGCACCCGGAAGAGACGCGCGCGCACGTGGCGGAAGTGACTGCGGCACGTACGGAATTTGTGGACGCACTGATTGTCATGGACGTGGAGCCGGGGCCGGCGAACGCGAATTTCGTGCTCGCGTATTTTGGCGAGCGCGCCCAGGAAGTCACGGCGCATCTGGCACAAGAGGCGATTCTGATTCGCAACCGCACGGGGAGTCATCCGCGCTTGCACGGCTGGTGTCGCATCGCGGTCGGCGATCGCGCGCAGATGGCGCGGACAGCGGGTGCGATCCGCAAAGTGCTGATGGCGCCGCCGCGGCTGATGACACTCGTCTTTGACATGGATGGGCCGTTGGTCGACACGAGTGCGAGTTACCGCGTGGCGATCGTCGAGACGGCGCGGTCGCTCCTGACGACGCAGTGCGCGACGGAAGCGACGCTGGCGGAAGTGACCCTGCAGCGCGTTGAAAAACTGAAGCGCCGCGGCGGCCTGAACAACGACTGGGAATGCACGGCGGCGCTGATTGCGGAGCTGGGCGGTGACGTCGACACGAACGCGATTTACGAGACGTTTCAGGCGCTCTACTGGGGCGATCAGGGTGAAGGGCTGATCGCCGGTGAACCGTTCCTCTTGGACGCGACGATGCGTGGCGAACTCACCGCGAAGTACAAGACGGCGATTGTGACCGGTCGGCCCCGCGCGGAGGCGCTCCACACGCTGCACTTGAACGACGCGCTCGCGACGTGGCCGGTGCTGGTTGGGATGGAAGACGCGACGGAAAAGCCGGCTCCCGATGGCATTCTCAAGGCATTGGGGCAGCTTCAGGCGACGACTGACGGCGCGGCCTATCTGGGCGACTCGGTCGACGACATGAAAGCGGCGCGCGCGGCGGGCGTCTACCCGATTGGCATCTTGCCCGCTGGACAATCGTGGAGCGGCGGACTCGCTGAAAAACTCTACGCGGCAGGCGCGGAAGTCGTCTTTGCCTCGGTCAAGGAGGTCCTGAAATGGCTGGAACCGTAAACCTGGCGCGCACGGCGACCGTCGAGCGCGTGTCCAAGGAGACGCAAATCCGAGCCACCGTCAACCTGGACGGCGTCGGCAAGACGCAAATCGACTGCCCGATCGGCTTTTTTGGCCACATGCTGGACGCGTTCGGACGGCACAGCCACATCGATCTGGACCTGCACATCCGCGGCGACCTGCACGTGGATCAGCACCACACCGTCGAGGACACCGCCATCGTGCTCGGTCAGGCGATCAAGCAGGCGCTGGGCGAGAAGCGCGGCATCTGGCGCACCGGTTCGTGCCGCTTCCCGATGGACGAAACCCTCGCGGAGTGCGCGATTGACATCGGGGGACGTCCGCATCTGGTGTTTCAAGCGGAATTCACGCGAGAACTGGTGGGCGAGTTGCACACGGATCTGGTCGTCGAGTTCTTTCAGGCGATCGCGATTTCGCTGGGCGTCAACCTGCATTTGGAGCTGATCCGCGGGCAGAATGACCACCACAAAATCGAAGCGCTGTTCAAGGCGTTCGCGCGCGCGCTCGAATTTGCTGTCGCGCGGCATCCGCGGGCGGTGGCTGAATTGCCGTCGACCAAGGGCTCAATCGACGGATAGCCGTTGCGCGAGTTGACCCCGTGCGGTGCTCACCGTTAGGCTCGAAAACCTGCGCCCCGCTGCGCGTTTTCGGAGTCCCATGCGCCGCTTGCTCAGCCTTCTTCTTGTCACCGCCGCGTGCAGCAGCACAACCAACACGCAGGGCGGAGTTGCCTACACGGACGTGCAAGGCTGCGACGCCAAAGACCCAATCTGCAACGGCAACCTCACGTTTGGTGACACGACCGGTGGCGCAAGCGACGTGTCTGGAACGGACGGCGCAAGCAGCGGCAAGGACGCGAGTGTGGCCGACCAAAACGCCATCGACGCCACGATCGCCGACGGGACAGACGCGAGCGCGAGCGACGTCGATAACTTTTTTGACGACGCCGCTACAGTCGATGACACGGCCGATGCCGGCGCGACCGATGGCGTCTGCAACGCGCGGACCAAAATCATCTACCTCGTCACCAAGAAGCAGTTGCTCCTGAGTTTTGACCCGAAAACCCAAGCGATCAAGACGGTGGGGGCGCTGAACTGTCCGGGCGCCGTGGGCTCGCCGTTCTCGATGTCCGTTGACCGCAACGCCGACGCGTGGGTGCTGTACACCGGTGGCGGGATGAGCCTCAGCGGCGGCGGTCTCTACAAAGTCAGCACGTTGGACGCTAGCTGTCAGAAGACGAGCTACGTGCCCAACGGGCAGGGCATGGAGCTTTTTGGCATGGGCTTCACCGCGAACGCGCCCGGAAGCCAGGACGAGACGCTGTTCGTCACCGGAACCAAAGCCGCGAGTCTCACCAAGATCAACAGCACGTTGGCGACGATCGCGACGCCTGCCGCGACGCTGACCAAGGTCGGGACGCTCGACATTGCGGGCGGCTGCGACCTGACGGGCAACGGCAAGGGCGAGCTCTTTGGCTTCTTTGCCGGCACGACGCCGCCGACAGTGCGGCAAATCGACGTGGCAACCGGTGCGACGGTCGGCATGCCGTGGAAGCTGCCCGAAGACATGACGACCGGCGTGCTGTCCTGGGCCTTTGCGCAATGGGGCGGCGAGTTCTACATGTTCGTCAAGAACGTGCTCGCCGACTCGTCGGACATCTGGAAGCTGGACACAACGACGAGTCTCTCGACGCTGGTGCTCCAGGGCATCGGCCACACGATCACCGGCGCGGGCGTCTCTGCGTGCGCGCCGACGAGCAAACCGTAACGGTCAAATATCCGCGCCCGGCCCGCGCACCGTGTAGGTGCCGAACACGCCGCGATCCGCCAGCCACAGAACCGTCTGCGCGGTCGCAGCCTCGGTCGTTGCCACATCAGGCGCGATGCTGACTTCGGCCAGGTCCCGCTCCGCAACGGAACGCTGAAGCGCGAGGCGCGCCGTTGTGTCGCTCGCGGGCAGATCCACGATGACCAACGTCCCCGCATCCAGCAGCAACTGCACCACGGCGAGCACGTCTGCGCCTTCCACGGCGCTGTCGTCGACCACGATGACCTGTGCGCCGCGATGGAACAGCCGCGCTTCCAGCGAGCGCGCGAACTGGCTCTGCGCCGCCCGATCGCTGCCGTCGAGCACGATGGCCTGACCGCGGTGACCGTTGTGCGCCTCACGCGTCGCCCGATCGATCCGATTGCTCCGCGTGGCGGTCTCGTCCACTGGCTGATCCGCGGTCACCATGCCCGCAGCGACGGTCGCGTTGGTCAGCGGGTCAATCAAAATGAAGCTGCCCGTCGTGCGATTCTGCGCGTAGCTGTCCAAGTACAGCGCCTGCGCCGCGGAAATCCGCACGCGGCTGATCTCATTCAACTGCTGCGTCTGCGCCGGCAAGTGCGCCAGCGTATTCGTGTCGATGCGGTAGAGCAGTTCCGCGATCTTTACCCGCACAGTCCGCGTCGTGTGCTTGATCAGGTACGGTCGCGTCAAGTCGAGCGGCGTACCGTCCATCCACACGAGCTGCGCGTCAAACGTGCGGCGCACCCACGGCAGCCGCTGCGGATGGACGAGCATGTCGCCGCGAGACACGTCGATCTCGTCTTCCAGGAGCACCGTCACGCAACGCGGCGCGGTCGCCTCGGGCAGATTCGCGTCGTGCGTGTGGATTTGCTTCACGCGGCTGCGCGTTCCCGCGGGCAGCGCGAGCACCTCGTCGCCCACTTTCAACGTGCCGCCGGCGAGGAGACCGGCAAAACCGCGAAAATCGAGGTTCGGACGAATCACAAACTGCACCGGAAAGCGGAAATCATCGCCCAAGTCCGCTTGGTGAATTTCAACGGTCTCCAGATGTTCCAGCAGACTCGGACCTTTGTACCAAGGCGCGACGTCGCTGCGGGTCACCACGTTGTCGCCGTTCAGCGCTGACAGCGGAATCCACTGCACGCCGCTGAAGCCCATTTGATCCACAAATGGCTGAAAGTCGCGCTGAATTTCGAGGAAACGTTCGTGCGAGAAGCCGACCAGGTCCATCTTGTTCACGGCGATGACGATCTGCGGAATCTTCAACAGTGACGCGATGATCGTGTGCCGCCGCGACTGCACCAGCGCGCCGTAACGCGCGTCGATGAGGATGATCGCGAGATCCGCCGTCGACGCGCCGGTCGCCATGTTGCGCGTGTACTGCTCGTGCCCCGGCGTGTCGGCGATGATGAATTTGCGCTTGGGCGTCGCAAAATAGCGGTACGCGACGTCAATCGTGATGCCTTGCTCGCGCTCGGCGCGCAGGCCGTCGGTCAAGAGCGAGAGGTCGATCGGACCTGCGGAGCGGTTGACCGTTGAGCGCTCAGCCGCTTCCAGTTGGTCTTCAAAGACACCTTTGGAATCAAAGAGTAAGCGGCCAATCAGCGTGGACTTGCCGTCGTCAACTGAGCCTGCCGTGGAGAAGCGAAGTAGATCCATTTTGTTCACCCTCCTAGAAATAGCCAGCGCGTTTGCGGTCTTCCATCGACGCCTCGCTCACTTTGTCGTCGACGCGCGTGGCGCCTCGCTCGGTGATGCGCGTGACGGCGGTTTCTTCAATCACTTCCCAAGGCGTCGCTGCGGGCGACTCGACGCACGCCGTGCAGGTCGCGTCGCCGACGGTGCGGAAGCGCACGGTGCGTTCTTCGACGGTTTCGCCGGGCTCCGCGGGCAACAGATCGGAAATCGGCAGCACCAGCCCGTGACGGATCACGATCGGCCGCTTGTGGGCGTAGTAAATGCTCGGAATTTCCAGATTTTCCGTGGCGATGTACTGCCAAATGTCCAGCTCGGTCCAGTTGGAGATCGGAAAGATGCGGATGTTCTCGCCGGCATGAATGCGGCCGTTGTACAAATTCCAGAGCTCTGGACGCTGGTTTTTGGGATCCCATTGGCCGTGGCCGTCGCGGAACGAGTAGATCCGCTCCTTGGCGCGCGCCTTCTCCTCGTCCCGCCGCGCACCGCCGAACACCGCGTCAAAACGAAACTCGGCCAGCGCATCCAACAGCGTCGGAATTTGCATTCGATTGCGCGAGTTATCCTGTCCTGGACGCTCGACGATCCGCCCGGCCTTGATGCTGTCCTCGACCGAACGAACGATCAGCCGTTCACCCAACTGCGCCGCGCGGTAATCGCGAAAAGCCACGACTTCTGGGAAGTTGTGGCCCGTGTCGATGTGCATGAGCGGAAAAGGAAATTTCCCCGGGCGAAACGCCTTTTCGGCGAGCCGCAACATCACGATGCTGTCCTTGCCGCCAGAGAACAGTAGACACGGCCGCTCAAATTCCGCCGCGACTTCGCGCATGATGAAAATGCTTTCATCTTCAAGTGCTTGTAGGTGTGTTCGCGATGCGGCAGAGGTGTCCATTCGTCCTTCTGGCTCCGTGGGCAGACGCGGAAAGGGGTGAAAGAATGCGTGACGGGAAACCCGACGGCGCGCTAGTCTGCCATAGTGGACCGCGGCGTGCCACTGAATCCGCTGGCACGGAGGGATTTCATGCGTTATCTCGCGCTGTTGGTGCTGTTGACTGGCTGCAAAGCGACCGCGGAGGAACTGGCGGCGGCGCGCTGCGATCCGACCTACGACCTGGAAAAGTGCGACGACACGTTGACGCGCCGCGCGTTCTGCAATCCCGCCAATGGCCAGTGGACGCCGTTTGCGATGTGCTACTTGCCGCAGGTCTGTCTGCTTTTGGCTCCGGATGATAACGGGCGGCAACTCAGCTATTGCAAGGATCCAAACACGTTGGAAGACGCGACGAGCGGAGACAAGGACGCGACTGTGCCTGCAGACAGCACGGTCGTGGACGCGAAAGGAAAGGACGCGGCGGGCGACAGTTTCGATGCGAAGGCTGACGAGACGAGTGGAACGGACGCCGCCGCGGACGTGCCGGACGTGCAGCAGGGCGCGCTGCCGCAACAGACGTGTTTTCAGAAACATTGCCCCATCCAGACGTTGAACTGCCTGAAGTCATCGGTTTGCATCGCGTCGATCGCTTCAACATTCTCTTGCGTCACAGCGTGCGGTGGCGGACAGGGCTGCGTGGTTCAATGTCAAGCAGCGTGGTCGGGCGACACGCAGGCGTTCGCGCTGGCTTCCTGCGGCATGCTGATCTGCGCGGGCGGCTGTGGCGACGGCCTTTGCGAAGCCAACGAGACGCCGACGACCTGTCCGGGCGATTGCAAAGTGGCGACGACTGGCAGCTGTGCGGGGGCGTGCGGTGGAAAGTCGACCGACTGCTTCTGCGACCAGCCGTGCGTCGGCAAGGGCGACTGCTGCAATGACTACGCGGCGATGTGTGGGGGTTAGGCCTTTTTATCTGTCAAACGCACGATGAGCGAACTCGTGTCCCACCGCGCGCCGCCGACGGCTTGCACTTCCGCGTAGTAGCCATCGACAAGCTTCGCCACGGGGACAGCGGCGCCGACGCGCGCGGCTTCGTCGAACACCAGGCCCAGATCCTTGCGCATCCAGTCGACGGCGAAGCCGAATTCGAACTGCCCGGCCAGCATCGTCTTGCCGCGGTTGTCCAACTGCCAGCTTTGCGCGGCGCCTTTGCCGATGACGTCCAGCACGAGTTCCATCGGCAGTTGCGCTTTTTGGCCAAATGCCAACGCCTCCGCCAGCCCTTGGACCAGCCCTGCGATGCAAATTTGGTTCACCATCTTCGTCAGTTGTCCTGTGCCCGAGTCGCCGATGCGTGTCACGGCTTTGGCGTAGGCCATCAGGATCGGCTGGACGCGCGCAAATGCAGCAGCGTCGCCGCCCACCATGACCGCCAAAAGTCCGTTCTGCGCCCCCGCCTGTCCTCCGGAAACCGGCGCGTCGAGAAAGGCCACGCCCTGCGCCGCGCAGAGCGCCGACAATTCGCGCGCCACCTCGGCGCTCGTCGTCGTGTGGTCGCAAATGACCGTGCCGGGCTGCGCGCTCTCCAGGATGCCGTCCGGACCTGCCACGACTTGCCGCACGTCGTCATCGTTGCCCACGCAGAGCGCGATGAACTTGGACTTGTGCGCCGCCGCTGCGGGCGTGTCGGCCACTGAGTTGGCGAACTCGACCTGCCACGCGTCGGCCTTCTGCGCCGTGCGGTTGTACACGGTCACGCGATGCCCAGCGCGAGCGAGGTGTCCCGCCATTGGCCCACCCATGACGCCGAGACCGATGAACGCGACATTTTGCGGGGTGATAGCTGGGTACTGCTTGCTGGCAACGCTCGACATGCTGATTTCCTCACTGCTGGGGCCGTGGACCGGCACGTTCTCCGTGGTAGCTGTGGTGCATCGCGGCGTAGGCGCGGATCGGCACGACCTGTGCAAACAAGACGACAACCGCGACGACGCCCACCACGAGCGCGCCCACTTGCGCGAGCTGTGTACCTGAGAGTGACGGCTTGGTCACGGGGTGCGCGGGCTCGAACAGCGTCCGCGCGCGAGGCCACCAACGGACGAGTTGCGGCATGAAACGCGGCCAAGGCAGGCAAAAGAGCAACAGCAGCGTCCGCGCGGGGCCGTAACCGATGCCCGTGAGGAGCTCGACGTTGCTGTGAAAGAGGAAGATCGCCAGTCCCGCGATGAGTCGCCAGCGCAGCCCCAACAGCATCAGACACGCGCCGCCCTGCACCAAAAGCGTCGCGATGGAGAGTGCTTGCGCGACCGGCGCGTTGCCTGCGACGAACGCGGCGTAACGTCCCGCGAGCGACGGGTCGCCCAGCGTGTGATGCGCCAGAACGATGGAGCGAAGCGTGGTGTCGTTGGCCCAATGCGCGCCGACGTGGAGGAGCTTGCTGCCCACTGCGTCCACGTAGTTACCGGCGAGCGCTGCGACAGCGCCCATCTCCGCGTGTGCTTCGAGCCACTGCACGTCGACGGCCTCGTGTTGCCCCGCGCGCCATGCCGAAAGCCGCGCGAAGGCGAGCCCGACTATCCAGCCCAAAAGCGCCAGGCCAGGCGCAAAAAAGTGCCGCTTGGGCCCCTCATTCAGCGCCGCATCCGCCTCGACCAGAAGCGCCATCGTCAGCAGCGCGACCACGCCCGCGCGCACTTGCCCCGGTTGCCGCGCAAAGCGCCAGAGCGCGCCCAGACCGACCGCGAGCAGCACGCCGACGAGCGGTGAGCCGCCCAAGCTGAGCAGCCACTCGGGCGCGAACGGATGCGACCACGGTCCGCGCTGGTCGTGCGCCAGATCGGTGGCGACGCCGAACAGGTTGCTCGCCGCAATGACAGCGAGACCGCCGCGCAGGAAAGTCCGCGTGTAGCCATCCCAGAAGCTGCCGCCCCAACTTGCGCGCGTCATTGCCGCTCCGCTTGGCAGCGCAGGAGGACGCGATCCTCGGCTTCGTTCTGGTTCGGCAGCGGCTGAAGCCACCAGACGTGGCGTACGACTTCCACGTGCTGCGCGCCGTTGCCTGGATGTGCGAGCACCCACTCCTGCGCTTCCCGATCGCGGTAGGGAATCGTGTACGGCGCGGGTCCCGGCTGCGTGGGCGGCTCCTGCAAGCGAATGGGCGCGTCACAGTGCCAGGCGGTCCAAGCGGACACTTCACTCAGCGCGCCCGTCGCATCGCGCACGCCAATTCGGCTCGCCGAGGTGGCTTGGTGCGCGTACATGTCAAAAACGGAGAATGGATACAGCTGCTGCACCGCGTTGGCGATGGCCACGTAGCCCGTCAGGACCAGCACGCCGAGCAGGATGCGGGACGGCAGGCTGTCAGGTGGCGGCATCATGAGGTGACGGTAGTGCGCTGGGTGGAGGTTGGCAAGGTGAAACGACGAAGGCTCGCGTGCCGGCGGTTCGTCGAAGGGCACGGAGCGATACACGCTGACCGAAGTACGAGATCAAACCGTTTTCATCCGCGGCGTGCCACTCGACGTACGCGCAAGCCCGCACCTCGTGTGGCGCGCCGCGGTGGCGGAGGCGGGCAGGCGGCATTCGGTCGGCGCGTCTGGTCGCTCTGACTTCACTTCGAAATCATCCGGCCTCGAACTGTGTGCTGGCTTCGGAGTTGCAGGCTCGCCGTCACGGGGATTTGCGAAAGACGCCGAGGAAACGCGCGCGATCCTGAGCCGCCGCAGTCGGACAGGCTGCGGTTGAGAGCGCCGAGCATGGCAACGCCGTGACGCGATCTTGCGGGACAAATCCGGCCGCGACAAAGAGCGCTTCGGCTTCCGCGACCGTCGTGGCGCAAGTGCAATCCATATGGTGGATCAGTCGTCCGCGGGGCTTCATCACCCGCAGAAACCGCTGCAAATAGGCGATGTTGACGAGCCGCGGCACGCGCTGGTCAAAGCACAGCGAGTCGACCATCAAGAGCAGATCCAAGTGGTTGGGTGGCAGGTCGTCAAGTCCCGTCTCGCGCTCGCCGTGCACCAAGGTGAACCGCACGGGGGCGTCGTCCTCACCCGCCGGCGCCTTGCGCAGGTTGTCCAGCGTCGCCGCATCGATGTCGGTGCCAAAAACGGCGCCCGATTTCCCCACGCGCCGCGCGACACGCGTCGTAAACCAGCCGCCGCCCGTGCCGATGTCAGCGACGACTTCTCCTGGCTGCGGCGCGGCGACGTCCAGAATCAACTGTCGCATCCGATCGACCGCTTGCGCGTCCACTTCAGGCGGCTGTGCAGGGCACGACGGCGCGACGACCGTGGGCGCAACGTGCGCGTGGTGCGCTTCCTGCTTCTGGCAAGCGCAGCACAGCAGCAGCACCGCGCTCAGCGTCCCTCGCATTTGCCCACCGAGCCGTGTCACCGCGCTCCTCCAGTTGGCGACTCCGCAACCCGTACGCCGCGCTCGGCACGCCGCAACTGTCGTACACGTAAGGATTGAAGCTACTTGGACAGGACTTCCAGCGGCACGGATTCCGACGCGGCGATCACTTCCATCGTCTTGCCCGCCGCCGCCACCAACGCGCGGCAATGCGCCAGCTTGCGGTCGATCTCCGCGTCGTTGTGCATCGGATCGTGCGAAAAGAGCACAAGCCGCTTCACGTTCGCTTCCAGCGCGATGATGACCGCGTCGACGTAGTTCGTATGCCCCCAGCCAGTCTTCTTGGCGTATTCCTCTGGCGAATACTGCGCGTCCGCGATGTACACGTCCGCATCCCGCACCAACTGCACGAGCTCTTGATCCTGACCGCGGCCAAATTCTGCAGTGTCTTCACCGGGGTCGACGGTCGGCAGCAATGCGCGAAACGGCTCCGTGTCTGTGGCGTACGCAACGACGAGACCTTCTGCCTCCAGCCGATACCCCAGCGTCATGCCCGGATGGTTCATATACGCCGCGCGCACGGTGAACGGTCCGATCTGGAAAGGCTCCATCGCCACGTCGCGCACCGTGATCTTCGCGGCCATGTCGCCCAGCGCAACCGGGAAGTACTCGTGGTCCATCTGGCCGCGCAGCACCTTTTCTAGTGGCTTTTCCGTCGAATGCGGACCAAAAACGTTCACGGTGTTGCCCGGCACAAACGCTGGCGTGAAGAACGGAAATCCCTGAATGTGGTCCCAGTGCGTGTGCGTGATCAGGAGGTTGATGTCCAGGCGCTTGCCCGCCGCCGCCGCTTGCATGGAAACGCCGAGGGGGCGAATCCCCGTTCCGGCGTCCAGAATAATCTGCGCACCGCGGTAGCGCAGCTCCACGCACGGCGTATTGCCGCCATAGCGCAAGGTCGTCGGCCCCGGCGCTGCGATCGAGCCACGCCCGCCCCAGAAGGTCAGCACCGCCTTGGTCAATTGCTGGTCCACCACTTCACGCAGCGACTTGGCGTTGAACGGCTTCTGCAGGTACGCAGACGCGCCCATCTCCAACGCCTTGCGCTTGTCGCTCGCGTACGCCTTGGCAGATACGACCACGACTGACACGCCCTGCGTCGCCGGATGCGCGCGCAATGCCTGTAGGACTTGATAGCCGTGCAGCTTGGGCATCATCAAGTCGAGCAAAATCAAGTCAGGTGGGTTCTTCTGTGCGGCCAGCACGCCGGCTTCGCCGTCTTCCGCGAAGGAGACTTCGAGGTTGTCCGCCTTGAGGATTGCGGCGATCAACTGGCGAATATCCGGCTGATCCTCGATCACGAGGATTCGACCGACAGCTTCAGGCGCGCGTGTGTGTGTGGCCAAGCTCGTTCTCCCCAAGTCCCGCGACAGAGACTCG
The DNA here is from genome assembly GCA_903896545.1 of uncultured Myxococcales bacterium. Classification (GTDB taxonomy): domain Bacteria; phylum Myxococcota_A; class UBA9042; order UBA9042; family UBA9042; genus CAIYBN01. The sequence goes on from CAITYF010000243.1 coordinate 57,363, forward strand.
TAACGTAACTGTGAAGCACGATTCGCGCAAGGTTGAAAACCGTGGACCGTGGGGTGGACAATCCAAAGTGCCTGTGAATTCGAGACACCGCGTGACTCAATGAACCCGGACGCGCCGCAGGTAGTCGCTCAATGCGGCGGTGCCGTGCAGGACCGCGACGGCATCCCGTTCTCTCGCCGCACTCTCGATGTCCCGACCGATCCGGCTGATCACTTCAAAACCGTAGCTGCCACCGGAACCCTTCATGCTGTGGCCGAGTAGGCGAATCGTGGCGAAATCACCCACAGTCAGCGCACTTTCGATCGCGCCTACGTCTTCTTGACGGTGTTCCAGGAAACCGGGAATCAGCGTCATGAGCAGCGGGTCGACCTCCACCTCGATGGGGCTGTCGTCGTTCACGGTCGGCTGCGCGCTGCCAAGGAAGAGTTCGGTCAGCAGTTCCAGAAGCCGCGCGCGTCGCAGCGGCTTGGGCAAAAACGCTGTGCAACCGGCCGTCAGAGCCGCCAGCCGGGCGTCTTCCAGCGCGTGAGCTGTGACCGCGACGATCGGCGTGATCGACCGTCCCAGGTCCGCCTCCAGCCGGCGAATTTCCCGCGTCGCGGCCAGTCCGTCCATCACCGGCATCTGCACGTCCATCAAAATGGCGTCGAACTGGCCATCGAGCCAATGCTCCACAGCATCCGCGCCGTTCTGCGCTGTCTCGACGTGCCATCCCGTATCACGCAGAAACGCTTCCATCAGGCGCAAGTTGTCCGTTGCGTCGTCGACCACGAGCACCGCGCGTGACGTCGCTGCCAACACGTGCACCTGCTCGTCGTGCGTCGGTTGGTAGGTCCGTTCGACGCCCAGCGTCACACCGAGCGCTCCCAGCAGCGCGCGTTGCCGCACGGGCTTTCGCACGACGACGGCGACGTTGGCCTCCTTCTTGCGTTGCGCAGCGTCTGCCGCTTCCGCGACCGTGGTCAGGACAATGCGCGGTGGGTGCTTGAGCTTGGCAGCAACGATGCGCGCGACGGTTGTTGGCCCGTCCTTGTCTTGTCTCGCATCGTCCAAAATCAGCAGTTCGTGAGGCTTGCCAGCAGATTCGGCAGCCTCCAGCTGCGCCACGAGCGCCGCGGTCGACGCGATCTCGGCGACGACCGCACCGGTTTGGGAGAGCAGCGCGCCCACAGACTGGCGGAACGCCGGTTGCCCGCCCGCGACCAGAATTCGGCAGCGCTGCAGCTTGTCGCGGAATTCCGGATCGGCGGCCAACTCCTGCGCGACGGACCAGCCGGGCGTGTCCAGAAACCGCAGCGGCACCTCGATGTGGAACGTGCTGCCTTGTCCCAGCTTGCTCTCGACGTACAGTGCGCCGGACATCCGCGCCATGAGCTCGCGGCAAATTGCCAACCCCAGCCCGGTGCCGCCGTGTCGCCGGGTGGAAGACGCATCCACTTGCGTGAAGCTGTCAAAGATTGCGCCCAGCATGTCATCGGGAATGCCGCAGCCCGAGTCGCGGACTGCGAGGCGCAGGCGGTCCGGCGCCATCACGCTGACGCTCAGTTCGACCTCGCCCGCCTCGGTGAACTTCACAGCGTTGCCCAGCAGGTTCACGAGGACCTGACGGAGCCGCTGCGGATCGCCCACCACCGCGCTTGGCAAGTCTGCGGCCAGATTGCACACAACTTCCAAGTGCTTGGCGTACGCGCGGGGCGCGAGGAACTCGATGGCCTGCTCGGCCAGTTCGCGGATGTCGAACTCGATCTCGTCCAGCTGCAGCGCGCCAGCTTCAACCTTGGATAGATCTAGAATATCGTTGATAATCTCAAGCAGGTGGTCGCCTGCTTCGCGTGTGGACTGCAGGTAGCGCCGCTGATCGTCAGACAACGTCGTTGAACCGATGAGCTCCGTCATGCCGAGAATCACGTTCATCGGCGTGCGAATCTCGTGGCTCATGTTGGCCAAGAATTGACTCTTGGAGCGATTGGCAGACTCCGCCGCGTCTTTGGCCTCGGTCAACTCCTGCTCGGCGCGCGTTCGCTCGGTCACGTCCCGTCCGATGAGCGAGAAGAATCGCTCGTCGCGGTCCTGCCACATCGCCACGGACACTTCCAGATCGATGCGCTCGCCCGTGCTGCGTAGGCCGGAGCACCGCCGGGTTTGCCCCAACCATGCGCCAAAACGGGTCTGGAACGCTTCGGCGTTTGCGTCCGTCGGCTTGAGTTCAGGCAGCAGCACGTCCAGCGCGGCGCCGAGGATCGCTGACTCCGGGAAACCAAAGACGCGCGTAGCAGACTGATTCAACTGGACAATCAAACCGTGCTCGTCGACCGTCAGGATCGGATCGATCGCCGATTCGGTCACGGCGCGCAGGCGTTCCCGCGATGCACGCAGCTGTTCGTCGATGCGCTTGCGCTCGGCGATGTCGCGGTTCAGCGTTTGATTGGCCACCGCCAGCTCGTTGGTGCGATCCGCGACGCGTTGCTCCAGCTCAACTTGCGCGCTTCGCAACAGCGTCTCCGCACGGTGCAGCCGGCTCGCCGACCAGAGCATGCCCGACCCGCCTATCGCCAGCATCAAGACCGTGCTGATCATCGCGGCCGCCGCTGGCGTGTACCACTGCGTCGCAATCGCATGGGTCTGCAGCAGCATCACCGACGGAATCAGGATGGCGAGCGCGGCCAGCAAGTGACGTGCCCAAGCCGCGGTTGGTGTGTCGCCCAGCAGCCAGCGATACGGCATCGCATGCAGGGGCGACGCAATCCGCGCGAGCGTCAAAGCAAGAACAGTGAGCGCCGCGCTGAGGCGCAGGTCCAACGGTGTGGCCACCGAACTGACGAGCGTCGGGCCGAAGACGAAGCCGATGAGGCTGGTGATCGCCGGCGGCAAGGCAGCCAGAGCGAGCAACGCCGACAAGGGCGTCCAGCGCGGCCTTTCCGCCAACAGCCGACTGCCGGCGATGAGCCATACGGCGCCGACGCACGCTGGCGTCGGTTCGAGCGAGGTGGGGAGCGGCCAAAAGACCTGACACACGTCAAACGGCCAATGGAGGAGCAACCAGAGGCCTGCGGTACTCGCCATCAAAAAGGGCAACGCCGTCAGCGCCAAACGCACTTTGCGCGGCCAACGCAAGATACTCTCGGTTTCATCCGCGAGGTGAACCAGCGCCAGCAACAGCATGTTCAGCGCGGACAGCGGCGGCTGAATCGCCGGCTCGCCCAATAGCGGCAAACCCACGGCAATCGCGGCGATCCAGGCGGCAACTGTCGAACCCAGCAGGGCAACGCGCTGGCGTCGTCGTTCCTGGGCGAGCAACTCGTCGTTTGCGCGCACGTCGCTCATGGGTCCTTTCGGCGAGGTCGACCGCGGTGGAACCGCATTCTGCTTCATCACATGGGCTGGGGACTCATCCGCAAAACGCGTACGCACCCTTTGCCACTGTCAGTTGGTGCCGCAAATGTGGCCTGCCGTCAACTGTCGTTGGAAGTCGTCAGCAATTGCGCGCTTTTTTGCAGAAACACTTCTGGCTGCGCGTGGTAAGTTCGCCAATTTGCTAGGGCAATTCGATCCGCGAGATCACCTGAGACAGGCTGTCCGAGCAGCGCCTGTACCGCGGCCTGATCCGTCGGATCGACATACTTTGGCGGGACTTGCGTGCCGCGAATCCGATCCAAACTGGCAATGTGCACAAATTGCACGGTGGGGTGTGGAGACCGCCGCCAAAAACCTACAAGCTTGTAAGGGTCCGCGTCCGAAAACGCCATTTCCGGATGAAAGGCTACGACGTAGTACTGCGGATCAAGGCCGTCTTCGCGCACGAGCGCGTCAGCGCGATCGCCGCACTGGCGTACGAGACGTTCGAAGGCTCGCGCGTCCAGTTGGGCGTTCGGGCACAGGGCAAGCGCAATTTCCGGAATCGTTGTCACGGGGTCGGTTCGCCGATGCATGGCTACGATCATCGCGGACAAGGCGTCGGGCAGCGCCTCTGCGGTCGCTTCGAGCACCTCGCGGTGGAGCCGACCAGTCTCACGGCAGTGCTTGGCAAACGGGCAGATGCTGAACGCTTCGATGATCTCCGCCTGCCAATGGGCGTTCTCGTCCAGCACTTTTTGGCGCTCACTGGGTAGCATGCGGACCTCGCGCTGCATACCTTGGCTCAGGAACGCACCGGCGGCAAGCATTGCCGACCCGCGCGCGAGCGGTTAGCGTTGCGGCGCGCGGCCGCCGCTGCTGCGACTTCAACCGAGGATGGCGATGCAGGTAAACGACAATCCGCTTTTGAGCAGTGCAACACTCCCGCAGTTCGCGACGATCTTGCCCGAACACGTGGAACCCGCGATTCGGCAAGTCTGCGCGGATCTGGACGCGGCGCTGACGGCGTTGGAAGCGAACGTGGAACCGACCTGGTCGGGGCTGGCGGTGCCGCTGGAGCAGATTCAGGACCGTCTGGGGCGCGTGTGGGGGACGGTCGGTCACCTGATGGGCGTGGCCAACAGCCCGGAACTGCGTGCAGCGCACGATGCCGTGCAGCCGCTGGTCATTGAACTGTCGATGCGGGCTGGGCAGTCGCGGCCGCTCTACGCTGCGTGGAAAGCGCTGCGGGATGGCCCCCAATGGACGACGCTCACGCGGGGGCAGCAGCGCATTGTGGCCTGCAACGTGCGCGATGCAGAGCTTTCTGGCGTCGGGCTGGACGGGGCGGCGCGCGACCGGTTCAACGCGATTCAGTTGCAGCTCGCGGAACTTTCCACACGTTTTTCCAACCACGTGCTGGACGCCACCAAGGCGTGGTCTCTCGACCTGACGACCGCGGAAGAAGTCGCTGGACTGCCGCCGAGTCTCCTGCGTCTTGCCGCGCAAGTTTCGCGTGACGCTCACGCCGATGCGCCGGCGAGCGACGATCCGGCGACCACGGGGCCCTGGCGGATCACGTTGGACGCGCCGCTCGCAGGGCCGTTCCTGCAGCACAGTCAGCGTCGGGACTTGCGCGAACGCGTCTACCGCGCCAGCACGACGCGGGCCAGCCAGCCGCCCTTTGACAACACGCCGCTTCTCGATCAAATTCTTGGCATCCGCCTCGAACTGGCGACTTTGCTTGGCTTTGTTGACTATGCAGCGCTGTCCTTGGCGCAGAAGATGGCTGCCCAGCCGGAAACCGCGCTCGCGCTCCTGGAGCAACTACGTGGACGGTCGCAGGCGGCGGCACGCCAGGACTTGGCCGATTTGCAGGCGCTGGCGGCACAGTCTGGGCAACCCGAAGGTCAGGGACTTCAACCGTGGGACGTCGCCTTCTGGGCGGAACGGCTGCGGGAGGCGAAGTACGATCTGAACGACGAACAACTGCGGCCGTATTTCGCCCTCCCGACGGTCCTCGACGGCTTGTTTGCGTTGGCGCACCGGCTCTTCGGCGTCACGATCGTCGCAGCCGACGGCGAAACGCCGGTGTGGCACGGTGACGTGCGGTTTTTCCGCGTGCGTGACGAGGCCGGGCTACCGATCGCCGCGTTCTACCTCGACCCCTACAGTCGCCCGGCGCACAAACGTGGCGGCGCGTGGATGGACGAGTGCATAGGCCGCAGCAGTGCGTTGGCTTCCGCGGGCGAGGCCGTGCGTCTGCCGGTGGCCTATTTGGTGTGCAACCAGACGCCGCCCGTGGGCGATGTTCCCTCGCTGATGACTTTTGGAGAAGTGGAGACCCTGTTTCACGAATTCGGTCACGGCCTGCAACACATGCTGACCCAAGTCGAGGAAGATCCTATGCACGACATGACCGCCTGACCGCGCAAGCGGCAGGGCATGGCCTACGCGGCCGACGCCAGGGGCCCTTCGCCCCTGGACCCC
>CAITYF010000244.1 GCA_903896545.1 uncultured Myxococcales bacterium
AGGAGGAGCTGCTGGGGAGCCTGAGCGGCGGTCCGGACGTGGACTACTACGCGTTCACGGTGCCGGACGACCTGAAGTTTTCGCAAGGGCGGCTCACGGCGTCGGTGAGTTTCCAGCCAGGCGGTGTGGGCGGTGATGGTTCGCCGCTTACGGCGCTGAAGGCAACGGTGTACGACGCTGACACGAACCTTGTGCTGGGGCGGCTGAACTTGAATGGCAACGACCTCCGGGTGCCCGTACAGGCCGCCGCGTCAGGCAAGAGCTACGCGTTGCGGCTGGAGCACGATGGCGGCGCGTTCACCTCGTTTGACTGGTACGCAGTGGAGCTGAGCTTGGGCGGTAGCAACCCGGTGGAGACCAATGAATCGGGCAACAACGTGCAATCCGGCGCGCAGAACCTCGTTGCGGGCAGCAGCAGCACCAGCGCGGTCGACTACTTCGTCGGCGGCGATATCATCGGCGGTGGTGCGGACGTGGACTGGTTCGTCGTCAGTGTGCCGAGCGGCATGAAGAAATTTACCGTCAGCTGCGGTTCGAAGTTCATGGGTTCTGGCGTCGTGAGCTTCAAGGCGCAGGTGATGAGTGCAAGCGGCGCCGACCTGAGCGCGGGTGGACTCGCGGAAAACACGTCGGCGCTGCTCATCAAGAACCTGAGCGTGCCGTCGGGAGCGACAAAGCTGTATCTGAAGCTCACCGCGACCGGGCAGGACGCGACGAACATGGGGACGTTCTACGAGTGCGGCTTGCATTTGTCGGCGTCGGCGCTGCCGTAATCGCGGCGAGACTTCCAAAGGGATGATACGCAAAGGGCCCGCGCCCGAATGGGCGACGTGCATCGTCAGCGCTTGATTGCTCACCCGCTGTTGTGGCCACCGCCCCACGCGCGTACCCTGATTCGCGCGGGGCTCCCGCGGTGACAGGCTACCCATGAACGAAATCTACGGCTCCGACGCGTTCTCCCCCCAGCAGATCGCCGAGCGCGTGCAGAACGTCGGCGTGGTCAAGGCGCGCCTCGCTTTGCGACCGATGTTCATGCTCAGCGTGCTCGCGGGGCTCTTCATCGGACTCGGTTCCCTCTATTTCACCCTCATCGTCAGCGACACCACATTGGGCTTTGCCGCAGGGCGCGTGCTCGGCGGGCTGGCCTTCTCCCTGGGCTTGTTTCTGGTCGTCGTGGCGGGCGCGGAGCTGTTCACAGGCAACAATCTGCTGGTCATGGCTTGGGCGGCGGGGCGGATTCGCCTCGATGAACTGGCGCGCAACTGGTGCGTGGTCCTCGTCGGCAACGCCGTGGGCGCCGTGGGACTGGCCGTGCTCGTGTTTGCGTCGGGTCATACCGCGATGAACCAGAACGCGATTGCCGTGAAGACGCTACAAATCGCCGTGGCCAAGTGCGCGCTTTCGCCGACCGACGCGTTCCTGCGTGGCGTGCTGTGCAATATTCTTGTGTGTCTCGCAGTCTGGATGGCGTTGGCGGGGCGCAGCGTGGTGGACAAGCTGGCGGCGATTGTGCTGCCGGTGTCGGCGTTCGTCGCCGCGGGATTTGAGCACAGCGTGGCGAATTTGTATTTCTTGCCGCTGGCGCTTTTGATGCGCTGGCAAGGCGCGGCGACGGTGCAGGGCATTGAGGCGCTGACCGTAGCGGCGGTGGGCGCGAACCTGTTGTGGGTGGTCCTGGGGAATATCGTGGGCGGCAGCGTGGGCGTGGCAGCGACCTATTTCGTGATTTATCGGGAAGCGCCGAAGCCGACACCGGCGGCGAACCCGGATCTTCCGGCCTGAGCGGGGACAGACGCAGCATCACTTCTTGCCGAGAACGTCCCGCCACCACGGCGTGAGCGCGCGGTCTCCCGCCTCCAGCGGCTCGCCAATCCGCGGAAACCAGACGTCCGCGCCGTTCGCCTGAGCCAACTGGTACAAATCCTCGCCCGGCTGTTCCCACGGATGCAGCCCCAAATCGAACGTGCTCCAGTGCACTGGCAGCAGCGTGCGGGCCCGCATCTTGGCGAACGTCTCAAACGCGCCGGTCGGTCCCAAGTGAATTCCGCCCCAGGCGGCGTGCCACGCACCGATTTCGAACAGGACGACGTCGAACGGTCCAAGCGAAGCGCCGATGTCGACGTGCTCAGCGGTCGGCCCCGTGTCACCGGAAAAGAACACGCGGTGCTGCGGGCCGACGAACGCCACGCCCATCCATTGCGTGCGGTTGCGATCGGTCACACCGCGACCCGAAAAGTGTTGCGCCGGCGTCGCGATCAGGTCCACCTCGCCGACGCGCAGCCCTTCGCCCCAGTCCAGTTCCGTGATGTTTGCGGGGGCGATGCCGAGCGCCTCCAGGTGAGCGCCAACGCCGAGTGCCGTGACGACCTGGCCAGACCAGCCTGGACACGCGCCGTTTGCCAGCCGCCGCCACGTCTCGGCGCACAGGTGGTCGTAGTGGTCGTGGCTCAACACAATCGCGTCGATGCGACCCAGCTCGTTGATCGCCAAGGGCATGGGGTGAAACCGCGCGGGACCGGCAAACGACAAAGGGCTCGCGCGATTGCCCCACACCGGATCGGTCAGAAACCGCATGCCGTCGAGCTCAATCAGCACCGTCGAGTGACTGAGCCACGTCACGCGAAGCCCCGTGCGTGGCGGCGACGCCAAGCGCAGCCGCGTGTCCGCGATGACCGGCAGCGCCTGAGGAGGCCGACGTTTCGCGCCGCCAAAGGCAAAATCAGCCGTCATACCGAGTGTCATCGGGTTCTGCATCATGCTGACGGCGTGGGTGTTGTGGAAATGCCCGTCACGAAAGCGCGGCGAGTTCTGCAGGCGCTTGAGGCGCTGCTCGGCTTGACGAAGAGGCATGGCGGGTCCGCGGGCATCCGCACCCGCTCAGAAACGGTAGGATGCCGCGGCCAAGGCGTCAATTGCCGTTCTGGATCGCGACCAGCGCGCGCTCCAAACGAGCCACGGCGGCGTCGACGTCGGCCAACTTGTCCAAGCCAAAGAGCCCGATTCGGAACGTCTTGTAGTTCGCCGGTTCATCGCACATCAGGGGCACGCCGGCCGCGGTTTGCAGACCTTGCGCGCCCCACTTGCTGCCATTGTGCAGGCCATCATCGGTCGTGTAGCAAACCACCACGCCCGGCGCTTCAAAGCCCGGCGCCGCGACGCTCTGAAAGCCATGCGCCGCCAACATCGCCCGAACGCGCCGCCCCAAGTCGAACTGACGCCGACGAATCTCGTCCAAGCCGACGTCGACCGTCTGTTGCATCGCCTTGTGAAACGTCACCAGTCCGTCCGTCGGCATCGTCGCGTGGTAGGCAAAACCGCCATTTTCATACGCCTGCATGATCTGCAGCCACTTCTTCAGGTCCAGCGTGAAGCTGCTGCTCGTCGTTGCTTCCACGCGCGTTTTGCCCGCCGCGCTCAGCAGAACCAGCGCGGCACACGGCGTCGCGCTCCAGCCTTTTTGCGGCGCGCTCAGCAGCACGTCCACGCCGCTTTCCCGCATGTTGACCCACGCGGTGCCGGACGCCACACAGTCGAGCACAAAAAGTCCGCCGATCTCATGCACGGCATCGGCGACGGCGCGCAGGTAGTCGTCAGGCAGTAGGATGCCCGACGCGGTCTCCACGTGCGGGGCAAAGACGACGCTCGGCTGCTCAGTGCGAATCGCAGCGAGAACCTCAGCAATCGGCGCGGGGGAGAAGTAGCCATCGGCGTCGCGTCGCGCTTTCAGCACCGTGGACGACGCGGCGATGCCGCCGGTGTCGAGGATCTGCGACCAGCGGTAGCTGAACCAGCCGTTGCGCAGGATCAGGCACTTTTGTCCGGTGGCGAGCTGGCGCGCAACGGCTTCCATCCCGCAGCTGCCGCCGCCGGGCACGATGGCGATCGCGTCCGCCGCGTAGACGTCGCGCAACGTCGCGGAGATGTCGCGCATGACGCCCTGGAAGACCTTCGACATGTGGTTGAGCGAACGGTCGGTGAAGACGACGGAGTACTCAAGCAGACCATCGGGATCGACGCTGGGAAATTGCTGCGACATGGTGGGTTCCTGACCGGGCGCGGGACGGCCCAAGCGGCGAGGAGCTTGCCAGAAGGCGGTCGCGGTGGCGATAGCTGACGAGAAGAGGGGCTAACCGACCAGAATTTGATTCAGCTGCGTTTCCCAATCCGCCGGATTCTGGCTGCGATCCGGACCCACAGCGTAGACCTCCCACAGTCCCGGCGCTGATTCCAAACCTTGGGCGGCGATCTGCGCGCGGAACTTGCCCCACGCGTCGCCGAGACCTTCGTACGGACCGCGATACGTCGTGCGCGCGACCTTGCACGCCGGGAGTTCACTCGGCTGCACGCGCCCGACAGGCGTTACGGCCGTGGCGACCGGCACGGACACGGCGAAGTCAAAGACGTCCGGCAACATGCGAAAATGGTGCGAAAGCCACGGTCCCGCGGGCCTGACGCCTTGTGCCGCGAGCGCGCCGTAGACCTCTGAGATAGCCGGTCCCATGACGTGGCGGATCTCGTCGCGCGGGATCGTCAGGTGGATGGCGGCTGTGGGCTGCGCGGGGACGTCGAGGATTTCCATGTTATCAAGCATCGCAGAGTTCCTTGGCTCAGTGGCTGAATCGACGTGGGTGATTTTGCTGCTTGTGACGTCAGGTTCAAGTAAGTCGTCCGTACCTGTGCGCGTTTGCAGGACTTCCGCCGCTCATTCCTTTGGCAGCAGGAAATGGGACCACAAGCTTCCGCCGGGGCAGCTGCCGGAGATCGAACCTTCGTTGTGGAGCACCGTCGTGGTCAACGCGGAAGTCACCACGAGGTCGTCGCACCCGTCGCCGTCGATATCGGCCACCTGAACGCCCGTGGAATCTGGCGGAACGAAGCGCCCGCCGACCCTGGAGAACGACCCTGTGCCTGAGCCCAACCAGACCTCAATTTGCCAGGCAGGCGAGCCGCGTAGGGTAATCAGGTCCTGATGCCCATCGTGGTTGAAATCACCGACGCCGACGGAAACTGCGATGGGCTGCTGCGGACCGTCCTTCGGCGCAATGACGAGCGCCCACTGCTGGAAGAAGCTCGCCTCTTTGTGGGGCGCGTCGACGAAGTTGCCAACCATCACCACGATGGCGTGTCCTTCATCGGCGAGGACGGCAAAATCCTGCAGCCCGTCCTCGTTGAAGTCGCCCACGGCCGGTTGCCCACCGTTGGAACCGAACGGGTAGAGCTTGACTGGACCGTAGGCAAAGCCGCTCACGTGCGGCATGACCGCCGCCTGACCGTACGTGGAACTTAGGCCAAAGATCGTCGCCGCATCGAGCAGGCCGGTCAGCGGATTGGCCCACGGCCCCGTCAGGATGTCCACGAGGCCATCCGCCATGACGCGGTACGAAACCGGGTATTCGGCCACCTCCGTGGGCACCATACAGTTGTGCACCTGAATCGTGTCGAGCCCGACGTTAAAGGCGGGCAAGTTCGTGACGAACGTCGGCGCAAACTTCAGGTTGCCGACGTTCTCAAAGGCGCGGACGCGTGCTTGCAGGAGTGTCGCGGACGTGGGAACACTGCCCGGTGGGTAGCAGTTCTTCCCCTGCGTATTCATGCCAGTGATGATGTCGAGGTCCTTGTCGCCATCGACGTCCGCCAACGCCACAGCAACGGGATTGATGCCCCCAGCGAACCCGAAGCTTGCGCCAAACGTGCAGACGCCATCACCCGCCTGAAGCGGCTTCCCGCCGACGCACTGCTTGCCCATGCCGAGCGGTCCGGACGCGCTGGACGAGAAGACCAACGCGCTGGCGCGATGCAACGGCGCGCCGCCGCCAAAGCCCACAAGTGGCGTGAATGCGGGATCGGTGGGCAGGTAATTGATGCAGCACTTGTTCGGATCACTGGCCGCCGTGGGCGCACTGCTTTCCCCGAACCAACTGTCTACTTCGTGCAATTCACTGAACGTGCAGTCACAGGTCTTGCCAGGTTTGCCCCCGCCCGCGGAGTAGCCAAGATCCCGCACGACGACGAGTTCGTCCACCCCGTCGCCATTCAAGTCGCCCAACTTGGCGGCGGTGGCGACGCCGAGCTCGCCAAAGCCGTCTGCGAGACCGGCGCTGGCTGCATACTTGGCGTGAAACGGCGAAAACTCACCGCGCCGCGGCGTTGGATTGAGCCCGTTGTCCGCGTTGGCGAAGACCTCGAACGGCCACACGTGCAGCGGACCGAAGATCGCCCCTAATTCATCCATGTAATTGCCGTTTGCGCCGGCCTGCACAGAATTGGTCTGCGGGCCGAACATCAGCAACTGGTGTTGCTTGCCCGGCGCAAACTTGCCTACGCGCGCCAGCCGGATGGGCGACAAACCGCGGCTGATTTTGCTTACTTTCTCCCCGCACAGGTGGTACGCGTTCGGAGCCAGAAAGTTGCCGTTGGCCTTGCCCGCGACGGTTTCGGCGAGTGAAATCTGCACGCCTCGTTCGTCCGCCACGATCAGGTCCAGCGCGTCGTCCGCGTCGATGCGGCCAACGGTCAATGCCTTCGCTGCCAAGCCAGGGACCCAACCGCGGTAGCACATGCGGACGTGCGAATCGTCGTCCGGATCCAGCGGAATCTCCTGCACTTCCCGTTTCATGACGGATGCCAGAACCTGCTGCGAGCCGCCCTCACCTACTGGCGCAACCACGAAATGGCTTGCTGCGAGCTTGGCAATCAAGCGATGTCCGGGCTGCCCCTCGTCCGCGTAGGTGAACCCGCCCGCGTGGTCGCCTTTCAGCCAACGCAGCGAACCGAACGCGGGGGAAACCAGCAAATCTGTCCCGTCGCTGCCGTTTTTTGCCGTGTACTCGACGGCGAGAATTTGTTCCGAATCGCCCTCGCCGACGAGCTGTACTGAGTCGACCGCTTGTTCCAACGTGCCATCCATCTGCGAATTCCGGTAACAGGAGACGATCGGTCGCTTCGCTTCGCCCACGCACACGTCGGTGCCGCCACCAGCGAAGAAGTCGCCGGTGGTGATCGACGTAATGTTGGTGACGCCTATGTTCAAGGCATGGATGTACCCGGATGGAAAGATGTCGGCGGTAGCTGCCTCATCCTCGTAGACCTCGCAAGACACGACCTGACCGTCTTTGGTCGTGCACGTCGGCTTTGGGTTCACCGTCATGACCATCAGGCCCCTCTCGTCAATATTGGCTTCGGGGTTGTGAATGCCGAGGATCAAATCATCCACGCCGTCGCCGTTCAGGTCCGCCATCGCCGCCGGGGCGGGCGTGGCGTCGCTTACGAGCTGAATTTTGGCCAGCCTCTTGAAGGTGCGCACCACGACGGTCTTTTCGACAAACGAATGGTCCGGCAAGGCAACCAACATCTTGCGGTGCCTGGTCTGGTTGAGGATCGCCCAGACACCCGTAAAGAGCTTGCCAGTCAACGGGTCGGGTGGCAGCGCTCCAACCGACACAATGTCCAGGTCGCCATCACCATCCAGATCGCGGAGGAAGACGCGATCCATCCGCGCGACTTTGTCCTTGACGCCTCGCGGTCCGCGCAGGCCATCGCCCGTACCGCTCAAGTCGATGAAGTAGCCCTCGGCCATCGGGTTCGGCCAGAAAAAGGTCTGGAAAGCGAGCGCATGCACGTAGGTCTGCGCGTCGCCGTCCAGAGCTTGGCCGTATTTGTCCACCGGGTTGCCATTCGTGTCATTGTACGGGTATCCGGGACGCACGTAGATGCCGTCTTCCGCGGCAATGACGACGTCAGCGAGGTTGTCGACCGTACCGAGCTCGGTCGGCTTCGGCCCGCCGTAGAAGCTCGCAAATCCCGTTGGCGCGTTGTCACGGGTCGCCACGGCGATGTCGTTGATAATGCCGAACGGGCGATTCTCATAGATGGCCTTGTCGGTCATGAAGACGTCGCCGATGCCAAAGCCGAACCCTTCGGTCGGCAGACGCGCCACCAGACGCTCCACTGTGTATTCTGGGTTGCTCTGATCGCTCGCCGTCACGGTCACGCGCAGGTACGACATCTCGTTGAGATCGTTTGGATCGTAGAAATAGTTCGCAGTCCAGGTCGTGCTGGAATCGTTCGGCCCTTTGACCAGAGGTTTGGACAGAAGGTTTTTGCCATTTTGGTCGGTCACGGTCATTTCGGCGCCAACGAGTCGGGCGTCGCTGACGGTCGCGGTGACCCCCCATTTCGCCGTCGGTCCCGGGCTCGGCGGCGCGTCAATCGTGATCGCCGGCAGGCAATTGTCCACCTCCACAAACGCCTGCGCCTTCCCCTCGACAACCTTGCCGCCGCGCTTGCCCTGAGCCACCACGCGCATCGTCACGATTTCATTGCACGCAATATCCGCGACGCCGTTCACGTGCACGGTCGTGTCGACATCACATTCGAACGCCGCATCGGACACCGTACACCCCGCGACGACGTGCGGGCTGAACTGCGCTGTTACGCCCCCTGGCACCAGCGTGACGCCATCGGGAACGACGATGGAACCGGAGATCTTCGTCACGCCCGAAATCGCCGGAATTCCGATCGTCTCCGGCGCAGTCTTGGCGCTTTCCGGTGTCAAAATCTTGAGCTGGATGACGCCGTCGGTCCCGCCCGATGTCGCTACATCGCTGCCATACGGGTCTTCAATGAACGGATCCTCCTCGGAATCCGTCGTCGCAGGGTTGGAACACGCCGCGAGCCAGAGGCAGGGCAGCGCGAGAAGAGAAAAATACCAGTGGCTTCTCGACATTTTCAGTCCCTCCCCGGTGACAAGTTGTAACGCGCGCGGCAGGGTGGCGCAAGCACGGAATCGGTGCTTTGCGCGTCGCGCGAGTTTGGCGCATTCTTGCCAAGCGACGCCGTTGTGTCGTCAGGGCCCCATGCAAGCGCACGCGAGAATCACTCTGATGGCCGTCGTGTTGGCGCTCGTCGGTTGCCAAAAGCCGCCGAAGCCGCGCGCGTGTCCGCCGACACAGGGACAACCTGACCTCGCGGCGGTGGACGCGATGCACGAAGCGATCTTGGCGCGTCTGGACCTCAAGCCTGGCACGCGGCTGGCTGACATTGGCACCGGCGGTGGCTGGTTCACGACGCGGGCGGCGCTGGCTCTTGGAGCGACCGGGCTCGTCTACGGCACAGACGTGGACCCGCGCGCGTTGGCGCAGTTGAGCGGTCCGCCTCGACCGGGCGCCGCGCCGATCGAGACGCGACTGGTGCGCGGTCAGCGCGAAACGGGCTTGGACGACGTGCCCGAAGGAAGCGTCGACGTCATCTTGATGATCGATAGCCTCTGTTTCTACGTCGGCCCGCCGCGCGAAATGGACGTGCAGTATCTGCACAAGTTCCTGAGAATCCTGCGTCCCGGCGGGCGCTTTATCCACCACATGGACTGCACGTGCCGCACATCGCCTGCGGAAATTGAAAAGCTCTTCACCAATGCCGGTTTCGCGCCGAAAGTCCAACGCATCGACCTGCCGTGCGCTACCGTGCCGCAACAGTCGTGTGCGACAGCAGAGCGAGAGGAGCTGGCACGCTACCTGCCGGTTTTCTACAAGCCAGGTGCAGCTGCAGCGAATTGAGCAACGTCGCTACTTTCCGGCAATTTCAATGTCGTACAGCGATGCCGCCACTGTGCCGGTAACCCAGCGACCGCCGGTTACCTCGTGCGCAACCACGTCCTTCAGCCCGGTGGTCGTCACCTGAAACGAACCGACCAGCGTGGGCACCCACAGCACCAACTCCGCGCCGAGCGTCGCGTCCTGCGCCTTCAGGCTGAACGCACCGGTCTTCCAGTCGCTGGTCAAAGTCTGGATTCGCCCTGGCGCGGCCCGCGGGACTGCACGCCGCAGGACCCGCAGGAACTTCTCGGTCGGTCCCAAGTCCTTGTCGCCTGGGCAGGACAGCCCGTGCAGGTGGATTTGCTGGTTCGTCTCGCCCGTCGCCTTGTAGCCGCCAATCGGCACGCTGTGTGGATCGCCGCAAGGCTGCCGCCACTGCCACCACGCGCCGCCCATCACGAGCTTGTCTTCATCCGCCGCGTAGCGGTCCAGCCGCGCGAGCGTGGCGTCGTCGGTACCCCAGAAGCCGTGCTCGCCGATCCACATGGGCACGCCGATGCTGTTTGCCGCGCCCAGATAGAGCTGATTCATGTCCTCGATCGACAGGTTCAAGCCGTTGCCGATCGCCTCCGCGTAATTGTGCGGCCCCGCGACGACGTTCTGGACGTCCATGTTCACGCTCGCCGGATCCGGCACCACGAGACCAAATGCCGGGTTGCCCGCCGCAAACGCTGGCTCGATAATCAGCAAGTGGCCGAACGCCGCCTTCGCCTCCGCTGCACGCACAGCCTTGGCGACGTCCGCCACGAGCTGGTTGTACAACGGCCCCAGTTCGCCACCCGGTCGCGACACTTCAGGTTCGTTCAAGAAGTTGTAGCCCGCGACTTCCGGACGCCCCGCAAAGTGCGCTGCAAGCGCGCCCCAAGTGGCAACGAACCGGTCGCGAATCCCGTCGCTGTTGTCGTAGAAATGGTTCCACGCGGCGACGACGGCGGGCGACGAGTTGCGGTCGCCGGTGATGCAGGTACTCAAGCCGTCCGTCAGCGTCGCCCATTTCGGCGCGCCGTCCCAGCCCTTGGCAGCGTGGTTCGTGCCTGTGCAATCGCCCGGCAAGGTCGTGAAGATGAACGACGAGTACGCGTCCTGATGCATGTCGATGACCGTGTACATGCCGTGCGCCGCTGCCGCTTTGACGTAGTCGTCGATGCGCTGCACGTACGCTTCATCCATCGTCCCGCGCGTCGGCTCCAGTTTTGACCAATGCACGACCAGCCGGTTCGCCGAGAATCCCTGCGCCGCCATTTCTTGCCAATCCGCCTCGGTCAATTCCTGCGTCGGCTTGTGGTCGGGATCGCCTTGCCAGTATTCACCGAGCGACGTGATGTTGGTCCCGCGCAGGATCACTTCACGGTTCAAGTCGTCGACGATGCGCCTGTCCGCGGCGACGGAAAGCGGCCGAAGCGCGAGATAGTTCGTCGTCGCTGTCACATCCTCGGCGACGTCCGCAGCTTGCGTGTCCGCTTGAGCATCGTCTGCGCTGGGCGTCGCCGCCGTTTGCCCACACGCCGCGAGCGCACACGCCGCGACAAGTCCAAAAAACAGGGGAAATCGCTTCATTTGATCACCGCAATCGTTTGTTCGTTGAGCGCCACCAGCCGACCGTCTTCGCTCCACAGCTCGCGGTGTTCCACCACGTAGCCGTCGTTGACCACCAGCGTTCGGCCAAAGAACTGCAACGGCGCGTCGGGGAGCGTCGTTGTGTCACACAACAGTTGCAAGGTAAACGCAACCGTCGCCATTGGCCGGGGAACGGCGACTTGCGTAAACAGTGCCGGCCACCAAGCGTCCGCGCACGCAACGACCCAAGCGGCGTCGCGCACGTTGGCGTGTCGGGGACGAATCCAGCCGCTCGTGTCTTTGCGATCGGAGATGCCGAGAAACGGCACCGCGCCTGTGCTGCGAAATTCGTAGAACTTGCCAAAATCCGGGCCGAACGGCGGACCGACGGGCACCAACGGGAGGTCCTTCCAATGCGTCTGCTTTGGAACGGTCAGGTGAACCTCATCGCAGTCCGTCGCGCGTTGCTTGCCCAGGACGCCGACGACATGCGCTTGGACTTCGCCGGCCTGCAGCAACCGCGCGGCGATGGTCGAGACCGCGCTCCCTGCACGCAGAATCTCCGTTTGCAGGATCGCTTCGCCGGGTTGCACCGGACCGCAAATCTCTGCCGTGAGCGACCGCAACGTGCGTCCGGGCTCCGCCACGGCCTCCACCACGCGCACCAGAGCCGCGAGCACGAGCCCGCCAAACGCGCCGCGGCCTTGCTGCCAGCCGTCCGGAAACGTGACAGAAAAGCGCCCGTCGCCCAGAGGCACGGGTGTCACGAGGTCTTCGAGGAGTGAATCGGGCGCGGGTAGGGTGATCATCGGCGGCTCAAGGAGAAGAAGGGGAGTACACGCTCACTGAAGTTCGGGATCAACCGTTCTCGCGCGGCTGCGCCACTGGCTACGGGCATCGCAACCTCGCCAGGCGCAAATCGACCCCGTCGTGAGGGTAGAGGTTGAACTCGCCGCGCATGCCTTCCGCGTTCGGCGAGGGGAGTAACCGGACGTGTGACGCGTGAACTGTCTCGCCCGCCAATGGTTCAAGTGCCGCGCATGGAGGGGGAGCCCCCGCAGGAACTTGACCGCCACAGGCGTGGTCCAGCCACACAAAGGCCTGTTTGGGCAACGCCGAGCCTCGTTGGCAGGCGGCAGTCACATCCGCGGCGAGCAATGTACGCAGCGTCACACCGTCGCGACTCACGCGGCCCGCCGGCATTTGCACGACGACACGTTCGTGACCTGCGGCGCGATCCGGCGCGGCCAGCCAAACCTCCCCAGTCATGCCGTCGAGATGTTGCCGCAGCTGTACGTACGATTCGCCCTGCGCGTCGAGTTGCCGTCCTGCCTTCAAGTCCGTCAGACCGAAAACGATGCCCCACCAGAGCACGATGGCCAGCAGCCGAGTCTGGATCGTGGCGGAAAGCCCTTGCCCGGCGCGCGCCAGAAGCACGGCGAGGACGGGCGCGAAGGGCGCTTGATAACGCAAACCGTCAGTCACGCACGCCGTCACCAGGAGGCCGCTCACCGCAATGAGGAGAACGCCCAACGACGCCGTCGCAAGCACGCCCCAGCGACCGCGACCCAGGAACACACGTCCCACCGACCAGAGCCCAGCCAGACTGGCGAGCACAGCGACACGAGGCGCGTAGCCCACCTGCAGCCACAGCCAATACTCGTGCGGCAACGTGGGGATGGGAATGTGGAATTGCGAGGCGTACGTGAGGCGATCGGCGACGCCCGCGTGGGTGGAGAGGAGTTCGGTTGCGATCGCCGCGACCAGAAACAGTGGCGGCAAGAGCAGCGCCTTGCGGAGACCTGGCCACTGCGGGTCTTCGACGGTCAGCGCCAACGTGAGGAGGTAGACGCCCAACGCCAGACCGATGCCGATTGGATGCCCCAGAGCCAACAGCGCCAGCACCGCGGACAGCGCCACGGGCCAACGCGTCGGATGCGTGGACAGCCAGAGGGCGAGCGCGACGAGGAGTTGCGCCACGACGAACGTCGACTCACTGTGACCCACGCGCGCCGAGACGGGCACAAAGACCAACAGCGCCGCAGCCAGCGCCGTCCACAGCCATTGCCGCGATAGACGCCAAGCCGCTGCGGTCCCAAATGCCGCAGCGAGGCCGCCAAGCGCCGACGAAACGACGCCGAGTTGGTCGTGGTTTTCTCCCAAAAGCGACGTCAATACGCGCAACGGTGTCAGCCAGGTCGCGCCGTACTGGATGACAAAGCGCTGCGTCGCGCTACGTGAATCGGGATCGCCGATCGCGACGAGGATTTCCTCCAAGCCGTGCCCGTTCGCGTGGAGCGGGACGAACGGCACCTGCCGGCGGACCATCGCGGCGAGCGCGGCAAACGTCAGCCAGAAAAGCCACTTCAGCGGCGAGCGGTGGCGCAAAGCGTGCAGAAGCAGCAGACACAGAAGGAGGACCCAGAGCGCGTGGCCAACGCCGTCCACGACCTGCCGCAATGCCGCGGATTCGAGGGGAGGCGCCTGTGCCCGCGTGGGCAGGGTCGTCGAATGGGCAAAGAAGGAGCCGTCGTCGTTGGTTGAGATCGCCGCGCGCAGGAGTTCCTGACCGTGGACGAGCCCCGGTGTCGGCGCGAGCGGTGCGAGGATGCGAAACGACTTGGAGCCCGGCGCCACGTCACCTTGAGGCCGAGGGGACAACGTGAGCGAGCCGGTTCGCCCCTCAGCGTCCACGATATCGAGGTCAATCGCGTCCGCGCGGATGGCGATGCGCGTCAACTTGCCAGCGTCTCCCACCGGACCGTCATCCACGTACGGCAGCAACAGCCGCAGGACGTCGGCCTCACGCCCGCGGTCAATCGCTTGCGCCTGCGCCAGCATGGGCCACAGCGCGCACGCCAGGATGGCGAGCAGCCGCGGCAGGCTACTTGGTTTCAGGCTTGGAACTTGCATCAGCGTCAGCTGGCGGGGGCAGCGGATCCAGAAGCAGCAAGCCGTCTGGCGCAAAGTAGGTGCCGTCCGCGCTCGCTGTGGCAAAGTGGCCGGTCACTGTCACTTCCGTCCCCACAGAAAAATGCCGCGCGTCCAGGTCGCGCTCACCAGCCACCAGCAGGCGACGTCCCTGACCGGTCTTGTTGTCGCTCAGCTCCAGATACGGCGCAGGGCGGCAGACTTTTTCTGTCAGCGGGCAAGGGTGCAAGGACGCCACGGTGCCACGCAATTGCAGGCTCGTCGGCGCATGGGTCACGGGATCGAGCACCGCAAGCTTGGCCTTGTCCGCCGCCACAAGCCCGCGCACCGACCACGCGCCGTCGGGATAGCGCTCCGGCGCTTGCGGCGGGTTCAGATTGGGCACGGGGGGCAGCGTCGCAGTGCCCGGCGTCGGGACGCGCTTGGGACGCTCGACGGTTTGCGGCGGCGATTGACAGGCCGACGTGAGCAGGGCGGCCACAGACAGCACAAACAGCACACGCATGGCAGATCTCCTCACAAGTACGGGCAGTTGCAATAGCCTTGGGCTTTGTCCAACCTACTTCGTCAACACCGGAATGCGGCCCGGCAGCGAGACAATCATCAACGAACCCGGCACGACAAACACGTCCTGACCGCCCAGCTTGATGGTCTCCGCGCCCACCATCACCGACGCCGAAACGCGATTCGCGCCGGGCGGCAGGTCAACAGCGGCGAAGCGCCCCAGCGTATCGGTCGACTGCTTGTTCTTGATCGGCACGGTGTCGTCTTCGTTGTCGTTGAAGAAAGCGAGGCCAGACGGCGGAATGCCCATGCCCACTTTGGCGTCGTGAATCGGGAAACCGCCGCGCTTCAGGTTGCCGCAATCGCGAATACGACCGCCGACAACGCCGTTGCCATCCTGAATATCGCCCAGGCCCAACGTCGTCGGCACCAACTGCCACTGTCCCTGACCCACGATCGTCGGATTCACGTGGTAGGTGTCCTGACCGATGTACTTCGTCGGCTGGTGGCCAGCGCCCTTCGGGTCGAGGTGGTCCGAGAACAGCACGATGTCCCAATAGTAGCTGTCATGCCAATCCGCGCTCGGATCGTGTTTGCGCACGCGGAACACCAAACGCGTGTTGGTCGGAACGCCTTCCAGCGCGAAGACGCCGTGCGCCTTGTTGCACACCTTGGACGCGTCCGCCTTGGACTTCTGGCACTCGTAACCGTTCGGGCAGTCGAAGTGTGTCACGCAGACGTCTTTGGCCTTCTTGGCGGACTGCACGTCGATCTTCGCGTCCACCGCTGCTTGATCGGCATCCAACGAAATCGTGTGCGCGAGCGGCTTGCCTACTTTGCTCTCGTCGTTGAAGCACGCGTCACGCGCATCGCTGTCGGCGATCCCGGCGCACACTTCGGGGTGAAAGTCTTCGATCTTGAAGACGTCCACTTCCACGTTGCTGGTGATATCGCCGCCGCCGAAGCGGTCGACGCGGCCCCAAGCGGTGACGGTCTTGATGTCCGGGAGGCCCTTGATTTGTTCCGCCAGCGGCACGTCCACGCAGCCGGTTTCCAGCTTTTCGGTCGACGGCTCGTAGTCGTTCGCGGGGTCGGTCAAGTTGCCCACTTCGGTGGGCTTGAGCACGCAGACGCCGGCGATGCAGTTGCCGTCGCCGCAGTCCGCGTCAGCTTTGCAGGCGGGCTTGAAGGTCGTAGGCACCGTTGCTGCCGTGTCGTCACCAGCGAGGACGTCAGTCGGCGTCACAGCGTCACCGGTATTCACCGCATCGTTGCCCGACGCGATGTCTGCCACGGCGTCTTCATCCGGGTGGGATTCAGTCGTGCTGCCACAGCCGGTTGCAACCAACGCGCCAGTGCTCAACAGCGCGATCCAAGAAAACAGCCGATGATTCATGGGAGTTTTTCCTCGTCAAAGGGGGGCCAACACGCAGCGCGCGGACGCGGGCAGGGCGCTCGGACGGGCCTCACGATAGCACTGGCGGTGGGGGCGAAGCAAATGGTGACGCGCAGCCTGGCGATGCTACTCGCTGAGCGACAGCACAAGCACCGAGGTCACTTTCTCCAGTTCCGTCAGCTGCGCGGCGACCTCGTGCAGCGGTGCCGCTTGCGATGGTCCCACAATGAATCCAAGGTCCATTGATTCGCCAGCTGAGAGCACCGTCGCGCGGTCCTGAACCGAAAACCCAGACTTGCGGAGGCGATCCTCGATGCGTCGCGCCACCAGCTGGCGATTCCCGTGGATCCGCACGTAATGACGCCGTTGCCGCAGGGCCGGGTTGGCCAAAGGCTGACCATTTGGCGTCGGCCACCACGTCGGCGTGCCCAGCGCAACGTCGACGAGATCGCCGACGACCGCCGTCGCCGTGGGCAATCCGCCAGCGCCTTTGCCAAAAAAGCTCAGGTCGCCCGCGGATTCGCAGGTCAGGTAAACGGCGTTGTACTCCTCCTCAACGCCCGCCAACAGGTGCCAGTGCGGCAAAAGCATCGGCTCCACTGCCAATTCTGCAGAACCATCCGGCAGCTCGTCCGCGTGCGCGATGTGGCGAATTCTGTGGCCCATCGCCTCGGCCAGATCAAAATCCGCGGGCGTCAGTTCACGGATCCCGCGCACCGGAAAGGCTCCAGGCTTGCTCCAAATACCCAGCGCGCGGTGCGCCAGAATCGACAACTTCGCCGCAGCGTCGTGCCCGTCGATGTCCGCCGAAGGATCCGCTTCCGCGAAACCTTTGGACTGCGCCAAGGCCACCGCTTTCTCCAGCGGCATTTCATCTTGCTCCATCCGCGTGAGGACAAAATTGCTCGTGCCATTCAAGATCGCTTGAACCTGCGTGATGCGGTCCACGCGTCGGCCCAAGGACCGCAGAATCGGCAGCGCCGCGGCCACCGCGCCTTCACAGTGCACAGGCGTTCCCGTCTCCTGCGACAGCGCGACAAGTTCGCCCAACTTCTGTGCAATCAGGGCCTTATTTGCCGTCACCACGGGCTTCTTCGCCCGCAGCGCCGCTTCAATGGCCGGCCACATCGCCAGCCCACCAGCGAGTTCCACGACGATGTCGACGTCAGGTCGCGCCACGAGAAGCAGCGGATCCGTTTCCATCGCGATCCCTGCCGCGTGCAGCCCGCGCCCCCGGTTTGGATCGCGCACGCACGCCGCGACGGGCAAAAGCGCGATGCCAAAACGCTGGGCAAGGTCGGCGTTTTGCCGCGCCAGTAGCTCAAGCACGCCTTGTCCAACGACGCCCAAGCCAATGAAGCCGAGGCGGACAGTGCGGAGTTGCTGGGGCATGGGAACCTCGACGCGATAGGGCGGGAGAAAAAGGCAACAGGTTCAGTCTTCGCGCGTCACCGGGTTGTTCAACAGCAGCTGCGCAAGCCGCACCTGATCTGCCAAAAACGCGTCGTGGCCGAATGCCGAATCGAGCGTCAGGAGCTGCGCATGGACGCCCGCGGCGATGAGCAGGTTGTGCAGTTCGCGCTGCAGTGCAAACGGGAAGAGCAGGTCCGACGGCACGCCGACGACCGTCACAGCGCACTTCAGGCGCTCAAAAAGCGCGGGCAGGGCGGCACGGGGCGCGAGGTGAAACCGGTCAATCGCGTCGCTCAGGAGCAAAAAGCGCTGGGGAGAAAAGCGGTTGGCAAACTTCTGGCCGTTGTGTTCCAGATAGCTGGCGATCGGTGGAAGCGCCTTGCCGGGTTCCAGACGACCGAAACGCGTGTTCAGTTCGTCGCGCCCGCGGTAGCTCAGCATGCCGAGTTGCCGCGCCCGCTTCATCGCCAAGCCAATGCCCGCGCGTCGCTGCTTGTTGTTCAGCCACACCGTACGCAGCGCGTCGCGCACAATTTCGCGCTGCACGTGGCGCACGCCCGTACCCCAGCCATCGGGTTGATGTCCAGCAGAGATCGTTATCAGACGTGAAATCCGTTTGGGGAAGCGCACAGCCAGCGCCAAACCGACGAGTCCGCCCACGCTTGCGCCAACCCACGTCACGCCTTGCGGACAGTTGTTTTGCCGCATCCAGGCCTCTGCGGCTTCCGCCAAGTCAAATGGCGTCAAGTGCGGCAAATCGGCGGCGTCTGTGCCGTCCAACGCGCGCAATGCTGGCCAATCGCTGACGTTTCCAAGGGTTCCGGGAGCCAAAATGGTGTCGCGATCGGGTTGCAAAAAACCGCAGGCATCGAGCGCCTGCCACCAGCCAAGCTTCTGACCATCGCCGAGAGGCAGCGCGTCGGCCGTGATGCCGCCGGAAAGCACAAAAACCGGACCTTCACCGAGCGGACGACCCCAGGAAAAACCACGCAGGGAGACGTCGAGAAGCGCTCCGCCAAGCTCCAGTTGGAGCTCCGGCAAGTGGCCATGCAACGCGCGTGGCGTCGGCAGGACGTGGGTCTGAGGCAACAGGAACGACATCGGGTGGTCCACCAAGGAAGCGTCGAGTGTACCGCGCGTGAAGACTCACGGCGACTGGCGGACGCGATTCACTTGCAGGGATCGCCAGCTACGACACCGCCGCCGTCGACGGGCATGCCGCCGATCGCGCGGCCTCGCAACATGGCGTTGACAAAAGTGCTGCGGCGATTGGCTGCTTGACCGTCTGGCGTCGCGTTGCTGGCGATCGGCTTGGACGCGCCGAAGCCAACCGGAATCAGACGCTGGCAGGAAATTCCGTGCGCCACGAGCCAGCGCGTAATCGCCAACGCGCGACGCTCGCTGAGCGACTGGGCAAGCTTTGCGTCACCGGCATTGTCGGAATGGTTCTCAACGCGCAGCAGCGAGATGTACGTCTTGTCCGTCAGGTACGCCACCACGTGTTTGAGCGCGGCATCGCTTGCGGGCTTGAGCTTGTCATTGCCAGACTCAAACACGATGGACTCCGGCAGAACGAGCGCGTTGCCGTCCAGCTGGAACACAGGTCCGCGCGGCGGTGGCGGCACGTCGGCTGAGGCGATGTTGCTGAGCAGGAGGATCGCTGTGGCACATGGGATCAGGCGCATGGTAGACCTCACTGGGTGCTGCGAGGATCGCGCGATGGGTGTCAGTTTGCAAGATCCGGTGTTCAAGATGGTCACGGGCGGGGACGAAGGCGACCCTGACTTCGTTGTATGATGACGTCTGATAATAAGTATTATGTAAACTACGAAACGAACCAAAGGAGCAGGGTACCCAACCGCTCGAACACGGCGCTTGGCCACAACCGCCGACGATGGTAACTTCACGCCCCCATGCGCTTACGCCTCGCCCAGCTCAATACAACCATCGTCGACTTCACCGGCAACTTGGCGCGCATCGCTGCGGCTTGTGAACGCGCGCGTTCCGATGGCGACGAAGTTGTCGTCACGCCTGAACTCGCCGTTACCGGTTATCCGCCGTTTGACCTGCTCGAACGTCCCGAAGTGCTGCGCGCAGGTTCGGACGCTGTCGCCGCTTTGGCTGAAGCCTCGCGCGGTCTGACGTTGGTCGTCGGCGTCGCTTTGCAAAACGACCAGCCCGGACGTCCGGCCATCAACGCCGCGCTTGTGCTGCAAAACGGTCAACTTCTGGCGACGATTCGCAAGCGGCTTCTGCCGACGTACGACGTCTTTGACGAGGATCGCTACTTCCAGCCCGGCACCGAGGCGCTGGTTCTGAAGCTCGCCGGACGGCGCGTGGGCATCACGATTTGCGAGGATATTTGGCACCACGACGACAACGGTCAACCGCGCTATCCAGTTGATCCCGTTGCAGAACTGGTCGATCGCGGCGCGGACTGCATTTTGAATCTCTCGGCTTCGCCTTTTGACATCGGCAAGCCGCTGCGACGCGTGGAACTCGTACGTGGCATCGCGCTGCGCCATGGCGTCCCGGTGGCGTACTGCAATCTGGTGGGCGGCAACGATTCGCTGGTGTTTGACGGGCGTTCCTTTGCTGTCGACGGTCATGGCGCGATAATCGCGTCAGCGCCGGCTTTTGTGGAAGCAGACCTGCGTCTGATTTTGCCGTTGGCTGTTGCGCCAAGGCTGCCGAATCCAGCGCAAATTCCTTCGTCGTTTTCTACGCCTGTGGCCAATGACGTGCGCGCTGCGCTCGTTTTGGGTCTGCGCGATTATGTCAACAAGTGTGGGTTCAAACGCGTCGTGCTCGGTCTCTCCGGCGGCATCGATTCGGCTTTGACCGCGGCTCTGGCGGTCGAGGCGCTGGGTGCGGATCAGGTTTCTGGCGTTGCCATGCCAGGACCGTATAGCAGTCCAGGTTCGGTGACGGACGCGCTCGCGCTGGCCAGCAACCTCGGTATTCGCTGTCCGATTGTCCCGATTTCGCAGCCTTACGCCGCGTTTCACGAGGCGCTGCGCGAGGAACTTGCCCAGTACGGCAACGCGCCGGCGGACATCACCGACCAGAACCTGCAAGCGCGTGCCCGCGGAACCGTGCTGATGGCGCTTTCCAACAAGACCGGTGCGTTGCTGCTGACCACGGGCAACAAGAGCGAGCTTGCCGTCGGCTATTGCACGCTCTACGGCGACATGAACGGTGGTTTGGCCGTGATCGGCGACGTCCCCAAGACCTTGGTGTACGACGTCGCGCGGACCTACAACGCTGAGCGCGAAGTCATTCCGGAAGACACGTTGACCAAGCCGCCGTCGGCGGAGTTGGCACCGGATCAAAAGGACGAGGACTCGCTGCCGCCCTACCCAATTTTGGACGCGATTTTGCACCGCCACGTGGTCGAGCGCTGGTCGGTGGCCGCGATCGTCGCCGACGGCTTTGACCAACCGACCGTGGAGCGCGTCGTGCGGCTGGTCGAGCGCAACGAATACAAGCGTCGCCAGGCTGCGCCCGTGCTGCGCGTGACCCGCAAAGCTTTTGGCGGCGGTCGGCGCGTGCCGATGGCGCGGCGTATGCCGGAGTAGACGTGATGAACTGTTGCGGACTGGGACCGCGACCGGGGCGCTTCGTGGCACAACGTGGAGCGGACTGAGGATCTCGAACCTCGGTCGGAGTGAGTAGAAGATGGCCAATCCGCTGTTTCCGCGCGCCGCGGGCGTGCTCCTTCACCCGACTTCGTTGCCGGGTCCGCATGGCGCGGGCGATCTCGGCGGCGTGCCGGCGCTTCTGGACTGGCTGGCGTCCGCGGGCTTCTCGGTGTGGCAGATTCTGCCGCTCGTTCCGCCCGGCGCGGCGCACTCGCCCTACGCGAGTCCCTCGGCGCTTTCGGGCAACGCTGCGCTCATCGCGTTATCGGGGCTTGTCGCGGACGGCTTGCTACGCAAAGAAGAAATCGTCGCACCGCCCCTTCCAGAGGACCGCGCAGATTTTGCTGCCTCGCAAGCATTCAAGGAGCCGCTGCTGCGCTTGGCCGCGGACCGACTCGTCCACGACCGGCAGCACCCGCTGCGTCCCGGGTACGTGCAGTATTATCACCAGCAGCAGTGGGCCGTGGACGCCGGGCTTTTTCAGGCGATCCGCGCGCAACATGGCCACACCGCGTGGTGGCATTGGCCGCAGCCGTTGCGGACGCGCGAACCAGCGGCGATCGAACGTGCTCTGGACGAGCTGACCGACGACGTGCAGCGCTACGTGGCGCTTCAGTACCTCTTTGATCGGCAGTGGCAGTGGGTGCGCGACCACGCGCAACACCGCGGCATCCGCATCATCGGCGACGTACCGATTTACGTGGATGGCGACAGCGTCGACACGTGGTGCCAACCGCACTTGTTCCAGCTGGACGCGAACGGTCAGCCCAAGAAGGTCGCGGGCGTGCCGCCGGACTACTTCGCTGAAAAGGGTCAGTTCTGGGGCAATCCGCTGTACGACTGGACGGCCATGGCGCGCGACCGCTATCGCTGGTGGGCGGCGCGGCTGCGGCGGACGCTGGTGCACGTCGATGCCGTACGAATCGATCACTTCCGCGGTTTTGCGGCGTATTGGGCGATCCCGCAGGACGCGCCCGACGCGACGTATGGCGCGTGGCAGCGTGGGCCTGGTCTGCCGCTGTTCACCGCGCTGCGCCGCGAGCTGGGCGAGCTGCCGCTCATTGCGGAGGACCTGGGCGTTGTCGATGACGCGGTGGTGAACCTCCGCGTGAAGTCCGGTCTGCCGGGCATGAAGGTGCTGCAGTTTGCCTTCGGCGACAACGCGAAGAACCCGTTCTTGCCGCACCACCACGAGACCGACAGCGTCGTCTACACGGGCACGCATGACAACGACACGACGCTGGGCTGGTGGCGCGCATCGGCCGACCAGCACGGCAAAGTGCAGCGCTATCTCGGACCAGTGGACGACTCGACGATCGCTGCGCGTCTGGTCGAAACGGCTTTCGCCTCGGTCGCGCACACAGCCGTTGTTCCGGCGCAGGACCTGCTGGGCCTCGACTCGGAAGCGCGCATGAACGTTCCGGGCGTGACGGAAGGCAACTGGGCGTGGCGTCTGCCGCCCGGCGCGCTGAGCGAACAACTGGCCTACCGGCTGCGCGAGCTGGCGGCAACCTACGACCGATCTCGGTAGTCGGACACGCGCGGGTGGGCGCGGTTCCAAATCCGGGGTCTGACCTCGCGCCCCCATGATCAAGCCGTGAGCAGCGCGCGGCTGCGGCGCGACCACTCGCCGTTGCACA
>CAITYF010000245.1 GCA_903896545.1 uncultured Myxococcales bacterium
GACTTCGTCGCCCGTCGGATGCCTTTTTGTCCCATCGCTCACCTCCAACGTTATGATACTACGTTGGATTTTGGTGTCGATCCGTGTTTCAAAGGTGTTGCAGGTTTTTCAACACCCTCCAGGGTTTCCCCCTCGCGCTCCCCCTTCCGGGTCGGGCATCGCAGGGGCGCGGGGGGGCAGTGATCGGCGCCATGGCGCCTCCTTGGAAGCTTTCGCGCTGGACCTGGAGTTGGAGGGCGGGGATCGCCGACTCGGCGTGCGGGGCCCCGATGCGCCCGCTGCGCGGGATCGGTACCGCGCCTCGGTCGGGATGTAGGTCGGGCGGGTTTGCGGGGGAACAGGTCTGGGAAGACGCGGTCTTGGCCGCTGATCTTGGTTCACGCCGACGTAGGGCGCGGGCTTGTCCCGCGCCGGACTGCACGGAGATCTCGGCCGTTACCTGTGCGCGCTTCGCGCGAATCTTGGATCACCGGTCCGCGCTTCGCGCGAATCGTCGATTACCCTTCCGCGCTTCGCGCGCGGTTCTGGTCAGGCCGCACCCGTAGCGCCATCGCGCTGGACGCGACAAACCTAACGTGGTCCAATGGAATCACTGCGGATTCCCGCACCTCTCGGAGGCAGGATGACAATCGCGATTCCTCAGGCCTGCCATTCCGACCGCTTCAGACTGCCATCATCAATCGCCCTCGTGTTTACGCTCGCGTTCGGCTGTTCCGGCGGCAACGCATCAAAGGCGGCGAGCGATGCGTTGTCGAGTTCAGACGGCGACGTGACCGATGTGCCCGACAGCCTTGAAGACGCCCAGCCATTTGCGTGCGGCGGGGCGACTTGCCAGCCCGCCGAATACTGTGTCACAGCCGGGACGAGCGGCGTCGGCGATATCGGCCCGGAGGGCCCGTCGCGAACCTGCATCGCCGTTCCCGCCGGTTGCACCGACCTCTGCGACTGCTTCTGTCACACTCCAGGTTGCCAGGTGTTCGACCACCAGTTTCATTGTCCCGTTGACTGAACGTGGCAATTGCACGAGGAGCTTCGACTTCCACCCATGACACCTGAATCCCTCCGCCCCAACACCCTCAACCGCCTCGCCCTCCGCATGACCGCGCTCGCCGAGCGCTGGCTCCCCGACGCCTTCGTCTTCGCCCTCGTCGGCACGGTCCTCGTCGTTCTCGCCGCGTTCTCCACCGGCGCGGGGCCGCAAGCCGTCGTCAAGTCCTGGGGCGATGGCGTCTGGTCCCTCGTTCCGTTCACCCTCCAAATGGCCATGATCGTCATCGGCGGCACCGTCGTCGCGACTGCCGCCCCTGTGCAGCGCTTCATCGAGGGCCTCGCGCGCCTGCCCAAGTCGCCGCGCCAAGCCACGGTGCTCTGCGCTGTTGCTTCGATGGTCTCCAGCTGGTTCAACTGGGGCTTTGGCCTCATTTTTGCCGCCGTGCTCGCACGGGCTTTGGCGCGGCAAGTTAAAAACGTCGACTACCGCACGCTCGCCGCGACGACTTTGTTGGGCCTTGGCACCGTGTGGGCACAAGGACTTTCGGGTTCCGCGGCGCTACAGATGGCCACGCCGGGGCTTTTGCCGCCGGCAATTCGCACGATCGCCGCGGGGAAGGACGCCACGGGCGCGGAGTTGATCAAAGGTGGTTTGATCGGTCTGGAACACACCATTTTCTTGTGGCAGTCGTTTGCTTCAGTCGCGATCGAGATCGTTGTGGTGGCCCTTCTGATCGCGGCGATTACGCCAGTGGGCGCACACGCGCGCACTGCCGCGGATCTCGGCGTGGACTTGCACGAACCGGTCGACGACACCCGCGATGAGCCGCAGCATCCCGGTGAGTGGCTGGAGCACCGCTGGTGGCTTTCCGCGATCGTGGTCGTGCTGGGCGCGGGCTACATCTTCGTGGCGCTATGGAATGCCGAGCACATCGCGGCCGCGATTACGCTGAATCTGGTGAACCTGGCGCTCCTGACCTTGGGCTTCGCGCTCCACCGTACGCCGGCGCGTCTGGCGCGCGCTTTTGCCCGCGCGACGCCGTCGGTCTGGGGCTTGCTGCTGCAGTTTCCGCTGTACGGCGGCATCGCTGCGCTGATTGTCGATACGAAGCTGAACGAGCGCATCGCCGACCTGTTCACGCGCGTGGCGACGCAGACGACTTTTCCTCCGCTCGTGGCGGCCTATTCGGCGCTGCTGGGCATCTTCGTGCCGTCGGGCGGGTCCAAATGGGTGATTGAAGCGCCGTACGTGCTCGCCGCTGCGCACCGCCTGCACGTGCACGTGGGCTGGACGGTGGCCGTGTACGACCTCGGCGAAGCGTTGGCCAACCTCGTGCAGCCTTTTTGGATGCTGCCCGTGTTGGGCATGCTGGGGCTGAAAGCCCGCGATGTGATGGGCGTGACGTGGACGGTCTTTCTGGTCATGACGCCCGTCGTCCTGGCTCTGGTCACGCTTTTTGGCAGCACGCTGAGTTGGCCTTTGTAGCTGCAGCTGCGCTATCTTGCGCCCGTTTCGCATCTTGCCTACGCTGCGTTTGTCATTTCCGCCTTGAGGTTTCCATGCGCGCTCTCGCTTTCGCCCTCGCCCTTTGGTGTAGCGGTCTATTCACTGCTTGTTCGGACGACGCGACGACCGGCGGCACCACACAAACCGTCGGCGGCTGCATGTGCGAGGTCGGCTACAAGTGCGTGTCGGGCGACGACGGGTTCACCTGCGTTGCGACCGACGACGCGTCCGGCGACGCGCTGAGTTCAGACACCTCCGACGACGCGACGACGAACGACACGTCCACTGACGTCGCGCCCGACGTCGCCACCACCGACTTGTCCACGACCGGCCTCACGTGCACCCAGGTCGGTGCCTGCGTTGAAGAGGCGTGCATCGCCAGCCCCAGCCCGTGCGGTTTGACCTGCGCCTCCGGTGCAAGCGCCGACACGTTGGCCAAGATCGACGCGCTCTCGCAGTGCGTCGCCAACAAGTGCCAAAACGGCCTGTGCAAAGGCAAAATCACCACGCAGTGCATGAACGAATGCACGGGCTCGCAGTGCGGCACGCTGTTGATGAACTGCTTTGAGGACAACCTGCCAGGCGGCAACACCTGCAACTCGGCGTTGACGTGCTTTGAGGCGTGCGACAAGGCCGGCCCCAAAGGGCACTTCACCTGCATGTCCAAGTGCTACACTGGGTTGTCGGCGATCGCCAAGTCGCAGCTGAAAGGCTACACCGACTGCGCTGCAAAGACCGCCGGCGGCATCGACGCGTTCACGCAGTGCCAGAAAGAGTACAGCGTGTGCGCGACGGGCGGCGCGACGGGAACGGGTTCGTGCGCAGCCATCGACAAGTGCATCGCCAACTGCCCCGCGAGCGGGACGACCTGCACGGGCGACTGCATCGCGCTCGGCAGCGTGCAGGCACAAGGCCAACTGAGCGATATGAACGCGTGTTTTGCCGGAACCACGGATCAATCCAAGTGCCTCGGCAAGTTGGAAATCTGTGCAACGCCCAGCGGCACCGGCAAGTGCATGGGCGTCCAGACGTGCACGGACGCATGCAAAAAGACCTTCGCGAGCGGCGACGACAAGGGCTCGTGCACGATCACGTGCCTGCACGACGCCAGCAAAACGAGCGCGGACGCGTTCATCGCGTTCTTTGGCTGCGTGATTCCCAACTGCCCGGCATGCATGCAGGGCGATGCCGCGTGCAACGCGTGCCTGCAGACCAAGTGCAAGAAGGAGTTGGACGGGTGCACGGCGAACTGACGGTGCAACGCTTGCCTCTCACACTTGCAACATAACCATGACAATTGGACAATAGCGCCCGCGCCCGTTTGGGCCAAGGCCGAGTCGTGCAGCAGTCGCCTGAAACTACGCTGGAACGGTTGAATCGCTGGTGGTCCTGGCTCGTCGCCAAGGCGCTGTTTCGTCTTGTGCTCGTTACGCTGACCGGCTTTTTCCTCTCGTACTCGTACAAGGAGGTCAATGAGACCTTCAGGCCGTGCTACGATTTCTCCCTGCCGATCGACAACTACATCCCGTTTTGGCCGCTCTCTGGGCTGGTCTACTGGAGCTACTACGGGCTCTTCGTCGGCGGCGCGATCGTCGTGCGGCCAACGCTGTTCACGCGCGCTTGGGTCGGCGTGTTGGTGTGCAACCTCTCGTCATACGTTGCCTACTTCTTTTTCTGCGCGCACGTGCCGCACCCGGACATCACCTTTGTGCAGCCGGAATGGCTCGCGGGCATGTATCGCGACTTTTACATGCTCGACGGACCGGGAAACACGCTGCCCAGCCTGCACTGCGCGCTTTCGGCGCTCCTCGGCTGGAACATCCGCAAGCACAGCAAGTGGTGGCTGTTTTGGGCGTTTGCCATCTCGCTTTCCACGCTGACGACCAAAGAGCACGTCTTTCTGGATCTCGTTGCAGGCTGGCTGCTCGCCGCCGTCGTGCAACGCACAGTGGTGCGCCCCGAACTGGACGAACCCGACGAACCCGAAGAAAGCCGCTCGCTGCAGGGCGAACTGGACGCGGCAACGGTCTAGCAGCCGCCGCAGCGCGCCCTCCGGCGCCGCCTGAACTGCTGCGCCGCTCATCCCACAACAGCACCCTCTTCGACGAAGCCGCGCGAGGGGCCCAACGCGCCAGCGCCGAGACCGGCATCCGTGCCTGATGATTCATCACATCTCCAAATCAACTGGGATCATGATGGGTTTGGCACGCCCCGACGACGGCGGCTCAAGCCGCCGTCTGAGACGAGTAAGCCGGTTGAAACCGGCTCCGGATGCGGCAGAAGTCGTCAATGTCAAGCACTTGTGAGTCGGCTTCAGCCGACTTCCCACTCTGAGGCGGCGGTTTGAACCGCCGACGGTCCAGGCGGACAAGCTGTCTCGCGGCCATGTGATAGATCTTTAGCATCCGGGCTCGGTCGCCAACGTCCGACGTTAGCGATTGGCGACCCGGTCCCCGCGTAAGCGGGGACGCGCCCAACAAATGCGCCCGATCGTTCTGTTTACTTCAAATTAAACTGCAACTCCGTCGTCCCAATCTGCACGCGGTCGCCGTCCTTCATGAACACCTTGTGGATCCGCTGACCGTTGACCAGCACGCCGTTGGTCGAATTCATGTCCGCGACCTCGTACCGCATCTGGTCGATCTTGATCGCCGCGTGGCGACGCGACACCGATCCATCTGAAATCACGATCGTATTGCCCTTCATCGAGCCGATCGTCGTCACATCGTCTATCAGCGGGAATGTCTCGCCTGCCAGCGGCCCCGCCAGCACCACGAGCTTGCCGCGCGACGGACCATCGTACTGCGGCTTGGTCTCGGTCTGCACGGGCGCCGCTTTTTTGCGTCGGATCAGAAACACGATGAACCCGACGATGAGACCGATGCCCAGCAGCGCGCCCAGCGCGATTCCGGCGATCTTCAGGTACTTCAGCCAGTTCAGACTCGGCAGCGGCAGCTTCACGTCGTTGAACGTCGCCTCCGCTTCGGCGCCGTCCTTCATCTTGACCTTCAGGCCGATGTTGTAGTTCGCCTCGTCCTTGCCCTTGACCGGATCGCCCCAGTCCGGCAGCTCTGTCCACTTCGCCTTGATGATGTACTGCTTCTTGATGCGCGTCGCGATGGCGTCAAAAACCGACGGAATCTGCCCCAGACCGTCCTTGTTCGCGACATACGTGTACGCGCCACCCGACACGTTGGAAATGTCCTGCAACAGCGACAAATACTGCTCGTCATCGGGCGAATAGCCGATCGTGAAGATGCGAATCCCGTTCTCCTCGATCTTCTCCTCGACCATCTTCTTCAGTTTCGGCTGCAGTTTGTCCTTGCGCGTCTCGCGATCCTTGGCGTCGGTCATGATGACCAAAAAACGCCGGTGCGCCGTCGCCAACTTCGCGTTGGACGCGAGGTTGTCGTTGAAGAAATCCAAGACCTTCTTCACGGAACCCTGAAATTCCGGCAACAGGCTCCGCTCGCGCGCCGCTTGGCCCTGATTCGTCTCTGGATTGAGGTCCGCCGCCGGCACGTTGTAGTTCAACACCGCTTCTTTGGCCTGCGTGAAGTCCGACGCGAACGAGTACACGACCTCATGCGGCACCGACTCGCGGTACACGACGACGGCCACCATGTCGTTGCCCTTCAAGCGCTGAATAAACTGCGCGGCGCCTTCCTTGGCCTGTTGGAATGTCCCGTGCTCTTCGCCCGCGCCCTGGATTTGGTAACCGCGCGACGCGTTCAGCAGGATCACGATGGCGACCGGCTCCTGCGCCTGTTCCGCCGTCTGAATCTCCACGTCGGTCAGTTTCAGCGGCTTGCCGTTGGCCAGAATCTCAATGTCGCCCGCGGTCAGGCTCGATACCGGCGCACCTTTGCTGTCCAACACGTCGACGTGCAGCCGCAGGAAGTTCTCCTTGGCCTCAACCTCGACGCGATCCAGCGCGACGCGACTCTCTGCGGCCGACGCGGGCAACGCCATGGAAAACAGCGCGAACGCCGCAAGCGTGCGGGCAAAGCCGTTGCGAATCAGGGCCATCGACTACCTCCGGGGAAACTTGGGCTATTCGAGCGCCTTGAACTTCAGCTCGGTCCGGCCGACGCGAATCGTGTCGTTGTCGATCATGTCTTCTTTGGACACGCGCGAGTCGTTCAGGAACGTGCCGTTGGTAGAATCCAAGTCCACCAGCGTAAAAGTACCGTTTTCATAGCGAATCACGCACTGCTTGGACGACAAGTACGGATCGGTGAGCACGACGTCACAATCCGCCGCCGTTCCAATCGTGTTCTTGCCATCGACGAGGCGGAAATCGCGGCCACTCAGCTCGCCACTGCGCACCACCACCCAGCCCACGCACGGCTGAAACGTGCCGCGGTTGAACTGGCTGACGTCGATCGCCACGGTGCGATCCTGCTCGGCGTACGCCTGCCCCTGCTGCTCCGGCTCGGGCTTCTTGCGGCTGAACCAACCCACGTCGCCCTCCTTCTTCGGATCCACTTTCTTCATGCCGTCGGTCTTGACGGCGCCCTTGGCCGCCTTGACTGGCGCGTCCACGGCAGCGTTGAACTTCTTGGCAGCTTCGGTCTTCGCTTTGGCGATCGCGCCCATCTTCTTGGCGTTGGCCGTGTTCACAACGCCATCGATGCGCTGTTGGCCAAGGTTGCGAAAGAAGTCGACAATCAAGTTTGCGATCACGACTCTGCCTTTGCGCGGAACCCCGCGCGCAGTTGCGCCGAGAATGGCACTGGAAGCCATCCGTGGCAAGATTGCGGGGCTATCCGCGACGCGCCGGCTGGTACGCCCACATCTTGAAGACGTTCAAGTCGCGATCCGCCGTCACCGGCTTCCACTTGAAGCGCATCGCCACTTCGCGCACGTGCTCGGCGGGCACCACGTAGACCCAGTTGCGCCAGCGGAATTTCCGGTCGCTTCCCGCGCAGACGGCGTTCTTGAGGCGGCGGTCGTTGCCTTCCACTTCCGCTTCCCAATCGCCGTGCACGTAGTCGGTGCGCCAAATGACGTACAGGTCCTTGCCCGGCTCGATGTTGCGCATCTCAAATTCCAGCTGACCGCCTTCAAAAGCCACGCCCGCATCTTCCACGACCGCGCCATCGGGGTACTTCAGCTTTTGCCGCGTGCGGTACTTGTCGCGCTCGCCGCTGACCTTCCACGCGTGGCTGCGCTCGCTTTCCGCGTCCAGCGGATCGAGCGTGTCGATCAGCACCAGGTCCAAGCCCTCGATCGACAGCTGATCCGTGAACGCCGACGACCGCACCTTGATGCTCTCGACGACCGCGTTGGTGTCCGTCGACCGCTCCACGACCTTCGGCCCCGTGTCGAGATTCTTGGCAAAAAGCGCGCTCATGAACTTCAAGCACTCATTTTGGTAGCTCAGCAGTTCAGTCAGAAACTCCGGCGTGAAGATCCGCTCGTCGTAGCGCTTCACCGCGATTTCCACGTGCTTTTTGTAGTTCGCAAAGTCGCGCTGGCTGGAGATCGCTGGCTGGTTCGCCTCGATGCTCTCGACCAGCGTCCACTGGTGCCCCAGCACGATCGACTGCAGGTCAAACACATTGTGCAGGTCGACCGCCTGCGCGTGCAGCAGCATTTCCAGCGTGATGAGGCTGTGCAGCACGTCCGCCGCGGGCAGAATCTGCAATTGGTGAAACAGGTACGCGTACACCTGTTTGGACTTGCGAATCGTCTCCAGGAATGTCCACAGCTGGTTTGGCGCCAGAAAACTTCCTGCAATGCCCGCCGTCGGCGCAAAGCGCGTGTCAATCTCATCCACGCCCGGCGTCAGCGACGACTTCGCCGCCGTCAGCCGTCGTACGTCTTTGCTCAGCGCGATGCGGCAGAGTTCAACTTCCGTCTCCACGTTCGGCTCGGCCACCGTCCACTCGACCTTCGCCGTTTCGCTCACGCGACGGTGTCCCTTGAAGTCGAGGTTCTCTTTGTAGCTGATGAAGTCCGTCAGCTCCTCGATGTAGCGCGCCACCAAGTACACCGTCGTCGGCAACTTGAAGT
This sequence comes from uncultured Myxococcales bacterium, assembly GCA_903896545.1. Classification (GTDB taxonomy): domain Bacteria; phylum Myxococcota_A; class UBA9042; order UBA9042; family UBA9042; genus CAIYBN01. The sequence continues at coordinate 8,516 of CAITYF010000245.1, forward strand.
CCACCGGGTTCAGCTGCTTGATTTCCGGTTCCCACAAGAAGATGTCGTTGCCCTGCCCGTCAATCGCGTAGCCCGACTGAATCTCCACGGCCAACTCACCGCGTCCGCGCGCCGACACCTTGAAGCCGCCCAGCGCGTGCGGCACAACGCCGGGACCGTGCAGCATCTTGTTGTGCAATTTGCGCTTCTCGACGTGGTACCGCTCGCCTTGGTTCCAATCCGTCTCCGACGTGCGAAAGCCGCGGAAAAAGTTCAAGCGCTTAAAGTTCTTGTCGGTAATCTCGGCCATCCTATCCTCGCAAACTACGTCAGGTTAGCTCTCAGCACTCGGCGCGTCGTCGCCAATGGTCAGGAACGGCGTGGCGTCGTCCTCCGCTTCGGCTTCGGCAAAGGTCAGGTAATACATCGTGTGCGCCGGCTTCTCCGCCAGAATCACCCGGTGGATTCGCACGATCTGCTCGTTCGTGAAGTGGCCGACCGGCACGGGCAGGTGCACCACAAAGCAGTGCGCCAGGTTCAGCGGCGGCAGGATCGTCGACGACACGCCGATTTCTGACGCGACGCCCACGCGAAACGGCTCAAACGGCCACACGTTCTCGCGAATCTCCGCGTCAAATCCGAGGTACATGCGCAAGAGCGTCGCCAACGAATGCTTGGTCCCGCGCTGGTTGTAGAGCGCCGGAGCAACGCGCAGCCATTGGCGCTTTTGCGTCTCACTCCAATCGGTTTCCAGGTGCAGCGCGAGCCACGACGCCAGCCACGGCAGATAGTGCGCATCGGTCGAGAGCGGGCGCAGCAGTTCGGGCACGCGGTCGATCGTGTGCGCCGTCTTGTCGTGAATCTGCTGAAACATCCAGAGGAACTGCTGCAGGAGCGCGTTTTCCTCGTTCGCCATCGAGTAGAGCTGCGGCAGGAACCGCGTCCAACTCTTGCGCGCGACCTGCAGCTCGATCGGCGCGGCACTGTCCACCAACTGGCCACGCAACGGCACTTGCGCAACGACCTGAAAATCGTCCGCGTAGGCCTCAACGTACCGCACTTGCACGTTCGGCTGGCCATCGGCCGTCGCAAAACCCGCTTGGACACTGACGATCTGTGCGTCACGCAGGCGCATGCCAGTCAGTTCCGGCACGATCACCTTGCGGCTTCGCCGTTCCGTCTGTCGCGCCCCGCGCATGTTGCCAGAATCGACCATCGCCCCGATTACCCCTTACACAATGCGCTCATGCGACTTTTCCACCACGTCCACGCGCACGCAATGCACCAGCTCGCCTGGCGCCACTTTGTACTGCTCCACTTCCAGCTTCGACGACTCATCCAGGAGCCGCACGCGGTCAACAAAATCCACGCCGGGCACGTCTTCAATCACGTGGTACAGATCGACGCGGTAGACGGGACGGCCAAACGGCCAACCTTTGCCGTCGCGACCGCCCTTCAACGGGTGCAGGAACCAGCGCACACGCCGCTGAATCTCGCGTTTGACGCGCTCCGAACCGGCCGATTGCAGCACGATGATGTCGACCTGCACGGACAGTTCGCGAAAAGTCGGACGCCGCACGTTGAGCACCGTCGACAACAGCTTGCGATCGGCCAAGTGATGACGCACGCGGCGCAGCAGCTCGGTCGACGGAATCGGCTTCTCCAGAAAATCGGGGTGATTCTCCGCGACCTTGGGCACGACGACGACGGTCACTTCGCCCTCGCGCTCCGGAGTCGGCAGCGCACACACGCGCGCCACCGAATTGGACGCTTCCAGCGCGAGCCACTCAAAGTCCTCCGCCGTCACCGCGCGGCCACGCGCCTTCAAGCTGTGCGGACCGCGCCGCTTGGCCTGTTCCACCGTCTCCAGATTGCAACCGCCCGACGCGGCGTGCAGGTTGCGGACGCCTTCCACGTAGGGCACCGCTTGCAGGAGAACAGTCAGACTGCCGGCTGGCACGTTGCCTTCCTCGCCGCCGCCTACCTGATAGCGCTTGCACAAGATGTTGCGGTCGCCCTTGGGTGGCACGAGCCCGTGCAGGCCATCGCCAAAGCGCACTTCGTTGGTCACGATGTCCTTGACGTAATGCCGCGCGCTCGGACCGGACTCGTAGAGACTCTCAACGGGCTGCCAGCGCACGAGCACACCTTCGCCCTGACCGTCGTCGACCAGCGCGCCATCGCCAAACGCCGCCTTTAACGCTTCCAGATCCGCCCCGGTAGGCCGCTCGCGCTCGCGCACCCAGATTTCTTCGCCGGGCAGCACGGGGCCGCGGACAAAACGGAAGCTCTGGTTGGGTGTGCCGCTCGACGAGCCCAGAGAAGCTTCGCCAAACGTCGTCAGGTTGGACGCCGTCGCCGCGTTGAGCACCACGTCGCGCAAAAGCGGCAGTTCGTCGTAACCGCCGAATTCCAAACGCGCACGCAACCAATACAGGTTCTCACCGTAACGCTTGGTTGCGCGGTGGTCTTTGGGCCCCACAAACTCGACAAAGCCCGACTGCGCGAAGCCCCACGTCTGGTCGCGGACGTTGAGCGCCGCCCACTCGCGGCCATTCCAGAACTCCCACGCGATGAGCTGCTCCGCGTTGGACTGCGCCAGGTGTCGCGCCGTGCTCCCGGCGCCCGCGCGTAGGCTGCGACCGTTGCCCTCGCCCTCTGCGAGATCCATCCACAGCAAGTGCCGTTCGTTGGAAAACGGGTCGCGAAAGCCGAGGTACAGCGTCGGGCTCTCTTCGCTAATCGGTGTAAACGCAACAAACGGCTTGAGCGGCTCGGCCGCTTGGGCGGTCAGGTCCGTGTACACAAAATCGTTGTAGGCCAGGACCTTGTCAAACGCGTGTTCCTGCTCGGCAAAACGCAGCGACAAGCTCTTCAAGGTGGGCGGACGCAGCGGCCGCGGGTTCTTCCAGAGCCACCGATCGTTCTCCAGTTCGTACGTGCCGCGCACACCGTAGTCGCCGCGCTCGATACGCGCGCGCACCCATGCGCCCTCTTTGCCTGCAAAATCCAACGCCCGCATGTCCTTGGGGCGACGGAACGCCACGGGCCCCGAATTCGTCAGGCAGCGCGTCTCATCGCGAAAATCGAAGCCTGCGTCTTCTTCGTCAAACTCGCCTATGCCCGACTTGCCCAGCAACTTCCAGCGCTTGCCGTTCCAATATTCCCACGCGATGACGAGTTCCTTGCTCGCTTGCGGCGCTTCCACTACGGACGGATCGGCCAACTCCACGTCGATGCGCACCTCCGCGTCGACGTGTCCGAGTACGCGGTCGCAGAGCAGGTACAGGGCAAAATCCTGCGCGGGCTCCTTGCCAAACGGCTGCACGTGGCGGTCCAAATCCAGGCGAAACTGGGTCCCCGCATCCAGCACGCAATAGGCCAACTCCGCCGGCTCGCCCTCGCCAGTCAGCTCCAACCGCATGCGCACGATGTCACACGCCGTCTGCGCTGCGCTCAAGGGCACTTCCGCCAGCTTGCCGCGCAGCCAGAGCCCTTCCTGATCGCCCACCGTCGTCACGCCCGGCGGCACCACGGGGCCAATCAGCGCGATTTGATCGGGGTCCGTGTCGATGGACGGCTGCTGGAGTTCACGCCACCGTTCACCGTCGAAGTACTCCCACTCGAGCATCCGGCAAAGCGGCGTTTGCGTGTCCGCAGGTGCCGTTGTCCGCAACGTCAGAATCGATGCCTCGTTGAACGCCGCAAGCCGCGAATCCGACACGTAAAGATACCGCTCCAGCGCGCGCACGCCCGCCCAGATCGGCACGCCCGCGGGCTGCCCCTGCGAACCATCGCGTTTGCGCCCCAGCAGCGCGGTGTTGTCGGAAAAGACGTCGTGGTGCTGGCTGAGGCACTTCAGCAATTCGTTGTTCGTCACAACAATCTCATGCTCGGTCTCAAACGTCACCGAACTGCCGTCCTGCCCCGGCTTCGTCGCCACGCGCGTGCCAACGGGAACGACGACGCGATCCGCCTTGGGGTGAATCGCGAATTGCAGCACCGTACGCGCGGGCTGGGGCGGCGTCAGCGTCACGCCCATCAACTCCAGAAACGCCAAGTAGTTCTTCTCCGGCACGCGGTTGAGCCGGTACAGCGTCATTTCCGTCATCCACGCGAACAGTTCCACCAGCGCGATGCCAGGATCGGACGGATTGTGATTGGTCCATTCCGGGCAATATTGGGGGATGAGGCGGATTGCCTCCTGGACAATGTCGTCAAATGTGCGGTCGTCGAGGTTCGGACTCGGGATCATCGGGACTCCGGCCTGTTACAGGTCTTGCTCGCGGCGCAGGTAGAACGGATAGACGAGGTTGCGATCTTCATTGGTCGCAATAATCTTGTAGCGAATCGTGACGTTGAGTTGCGACGCGTGCGTATCGTCGGGCGCGGCGTTCACCTCGACATCGCGGATGCGCGGCTCCCATTTTTCCAGCGCCTCGCGCACATAGAACGCAACAAAGCCAGCGGTGGTAGGCGAATTCGGGTGAAACACGTAGTCGTGGATCCGGCAGCCAAAAAGCGGACGCATCACGCGCTCACCCACGGCCGTGCCCAGAATCGAGCGGATACCCTGCTCGATGTTCTCCGCGCCGTCGGCCATGGACATGCCGCCGAACGCGTTGATGCGCAGGGGAAAAGCGATACCTTTGCCGAGAAAGCTGCGCGCCATGTCAACCCAACCAGCCGTGGAAATCGAGGCGGCACGCGGCACACGTCACGGTGACTTCGCCATGCGCTTCGGTGCAGGAAAGCTCAGCGTTTTCGCAGATCGGGCAGCGATGTCCGTCGGTGTGCCCGGCCGCCACTTGGGTCAGCACGTCGCCAAGCGTCATCAGCAGTTCTTCCTGGTCGAGGTCGCTGGGCTGCACGTACACCTCCGCCGCGCCTGTGAGCATCGCCGCGGTGTAGGCGGGCTGTCAACGAGCAACCCGCTGCTACAGAAATTCTGCCAGTGAACCAGGACGTTCGGGTCATGCCGCGCCATGGCAAGACCTCGCATTTACATGACTTTCAACCACCAACCCACGACTGATGATCGCGCGTTTGGGGGGACGCCACGCTTGACCGATCGGTCAGAAACTCAGGCGCCCTTGGCGTTCCTGCTGACGCTGATCGTGGTGCGATAGCCTTCTGTGGGGCGATAGACGTGGGTCGCGGACGTGATGAGGTAGACGCCTGTGTACGCTTTGCCAAAACCAACGAGTTCCACAGTCTTTCCGGGCAGAAGTTTGGGGTCGCCCTGCACCGTCAGCTCACCGGTCAGAAAGTCCATGCTGAACTGATCAAAGAGAGCCTGAGCCAAAGCCTGCGCCTCTTCCTTCGAGTTGACCGGTTGGTCAACCACGACGTACTTGCGACCGGACGACGCGCTCCCATACAGCGCCTTGCCCGCCGCATCGCCGCCCGACTCGCCTGAAAACGCGTAGGTCGAGGACTTCACCGATGCGACGATGTTCTTCTTGGTCTTGAAATCCCAACTCCGCACTTCCACTGCCGAATACTGCTGCACCGTCGACAACCGCAGCTGCGCCGCCAGCACAAGTCCGCCCGTCTTGTCGCCTTGCTGCGGACGTTCCCAGGACAGCTTGGACACCGGCGTCGCGTTCGCGTCGGGCTTGATGAACTGCACGTCCTTCTTGCCCGTCGGATCCGCTTTGAACTCGATGCTCGCGCCGATCGCCCGCAGGAATTCAAAATCGCTGACGTTCAACTGCGGAATGTAGTCGTGCTTCACCGCGGTCGACGACAGCTTGCCGGTCGACAGCGAATCCGAAGCGCCGCCCTGCTGCGACTTCGAGTCGTCGATCACCTGCTTCACCGCCGTCGTCGGCGTTTGCGTCGCTTGAAGAC
>CAITYF010000246.1 GCA_903896545.1 uncultured Myxococcales bacterium
ATTTGGCGCGCCAAATGGGTCACGGGTCGGCCTTTCGGGCCGACCGCCAGCCCGGTCCGGGCGCTTGCGACCGGACTCGCCCAGACGAGGCAGCGAAGTCGGGAGATGGGCCCGCGCAAGCCGACGCCTCGCGCGATCCTGCAGGTCGAGTCGTCAGAACGAATACCCCAAGCCCACGTCGCCACCTGTCGGGTAGTTCAGCTTCTCCGTGCCGCCAAGAGGGAGGAAGTACAGCGAACTCGAACCCTGCACCTGCACGAAGAAGTTGCGACCAATGTGCACCGACGCGCCGACCGACAGGTTCAGGCCAAAGAGCAAGCGCTGCTGCAGATCCGCCACGGACGTCTTGTCACACAACGGGTGGTCCGTACCGAAGAACTTGCAGTTCGGGTCCGTCGTCGCCACGAAGTCGCCCAGCAGGTGCGCGTCCAAACCGGGGCGCGCATAGAGCCGCAGCGGCCCGCGCCGAAACGTGAAGCCCAGACCACCGATCAGGCGCACCGAGTTGAACGCGTGCAGGACGTCGCGGTACGGGTCGGACAGGCTCGTGTACATGTTCGCGCGACCAAACCACTCAATGCCGTTGCGGAACTCGTGTGCAACGCCGAGGGAAAAACCGATGCTGTGGAAGTTCTGCCGGGTCGGTTGCCTCAGGTAGAGCGCGTAGCCGCCACTCATGTCGAAGCGCACGCCGTTGTCACGGCGAATCGTCGACGGGTCCGGCTCCGACTCCACCACGGGCACGCACGCCAGCCAGCGGGATAGAAACGCGTCCACCTTCGCCGCACTCTCGCGCAGTTGCACGCGCAGTTCGCTGTCCACGACACGCCGACGTGCGTCAAAAATCGCGAGCGCCACCTCTGGACCGTCGGGCGTGGGCCGCACCGTCGCGTAGACCAAACCGTCTACACCCAACCGGTCCGCCAGCGCACGCAGGCGTCGATGGTCACCGTACGGGCGCGTGGAGTCTGAAGTCTCTCGCCAATCGACAAACGCTTTGGTCAATTCAACGTTCACCGCCTGCGCGAAGAAATTCGGGCGAAAACGCCGTTCGGGCTGCACCGCAAAAGCTTCGCGCAGCGCGATGTGCGCCTGCGCCGGCTCTCGCCGATCCAGAAGACACACCCCCAGCATCACTTGCGCGTCGGCGAGCGGCTTGGGGTCAATCACATCCTGGAAGCCGCTGCGTCCCAGTTCAACCGCGCTCTGCAAGGTCCGCGTCGCCACGTCGGTCGAGAGGTTCAGATACTCCTCCAACCCGAGGCGATAGCGCTGCTGTGCGAGTTGCTGCAGCGGCTGCAACGTCGGGTCCTCCAACAGCGTCTGGCGCACCTGATCGGGCGTCAGCACGCGCACCATGGGCGTCGCGCGCAGAATCGTCAGCAGTTGCTGTTCCAGGGCCGGCGACCAGTCTGTTTGTCGCGGCGCATCGGGCGCGAACAAGTCGCCCACCGCAACGTCGTGGCTCCGGACGGGCAGGATCGCGACGACGCGCTCGGTCTTGCGTTCGTCCGGAACGTCGCCCGGCTGCAACGTCGTCAAGTCGCCAACTGGCTGCGCCGCCGCTGGCCACGCCGTCAGCGCGAGCGCCATCAGCAACGCAGCGACTGTCCAGCGCCGATGCTGCGTCATAGGCCGCTCGCAGTATTGCCGTCCGCCAGCGTCGCGGGGTGCTGACAGTCCAGAATCACCGGATCGCTGGTTGCCGTCGTCGCCACACGCACGAAGCTCAGCTGCACCGTCGCATTGGGCTGATCCGGCGCATCCACGGTCACCGTCCCGACAAGCCGCCCGTCATCCAGCAGGTTCAGCTCGCCCCGCAGCGCCAGCGGCGCGGCCTCCGACGTTCCGGGCACGCAGGCGTTCAGCAGAAACGTCACGCGACCGGTCGAATCGACTTTCGCCGAGTGCAGGAACGCGCATTCGCATTCCGCACGTTGCGGCAGCGGGGACCGCGCAAGGTCAAAAAGCCCCGTCCGATAGTAGCGCATCAAACCGGCGACATCGGGGCCATACGACCCGACCACAAGTTCCACACCGAGTGGCGTCTTTGGCTGCATCTTGCTGAACAGCAGCCCGTTATTCGCGCCCACAGCCGGCGCCTCCGCGTGCCACACGCCGTCCACATCCGGGCCGGTCGCGCACGCACTCAGGCACGCAGCGGCGAGAACAAGCACCCAAGACGTTGCGCGCACTGACATCCGGCGTCCTGACTTACGAGGCTCGTGCGGTCGGGGGGATCGCAGCGGCAGGCGCAAATCGCCCGCTGGCATAATCTGCCACAATCGCGCCGTGATCAAACGCCAGCGGCGGAAGTGCGTCCAATGGCCAGAAGGCAGCGCGACCAGCGTCGTCTCCCGCCTGCGGATCGCCCGTCGCTTCCACGGCAAAAGCCACGGACGCCGTTTGCCGACGCGGATCGCGCTGCGGATCGGAATAGGTGTGCATTTGGTAGCGAATCGTGCCGACCAAACCTGTTTCTTCCAGCAATTCACGCAAGACGGCCGTCTCAGCCGATTCGCCGGCGTCAACGAAGCCGCCCGGAATCGCCCAGCCGTGAGGCGGAAAGCGACGCTCGATCAGCAGGATCGCGCGGCTGCCATCGGGCAACGCGCGTTCGACCAAAGCGTCGACGCAGAGCGACGGGCCTGTGTACTTGAAAACGTGGGCCATCGCGACGTCCCGTTTCTGGCGCTGCGTGACGCTATTCCAGCGGCGCGCACACAACCTGAAAGTTGTCGATGTAAATGCCTGAGCCGCCGCGAATGCCGACGACGACCATGCCCGCCGGACAAATCGCTTCAAACGGCGTACCGCCCGCGCCACCGATCGAAGTCAGCATGTGCGTATTCTTGGACGGCTTCACTTTGGCTTTGCGCTTGTCCAACGCGTCCAACGCGTCTTGCAGCATCTTCGCTGTCAGGTTGCCGATGCGATCCGCGACGCTCGCGCGTTCAGCTTCGTAGGCAAATCCGGACTTTTCCGCGTACGGCACGATCCTCTTGCCGCCAGCAGCGCCGCCCGTTGCTGCGCCGTGATCATCGACTTCGGCCAGCGCCGCGCCACCGGCAAGCGGCTCTTCCAACACCTGACCGACGCCCGCGATACTCACCGCCATCACCGCCGTCTTCGGGTCCAAGCCCTTGGGCAGCGCCGTCGTGTGCCCCAATTGAATCGTGTAGTGACCGTTATCGATCGCGACCCAATGCTTTTCCTTCCAAAACACGTTCTTCTGCTTGGGCTTGTGCAGGTCAAACTGCATCAGGAAAATGCCCGAAACCGGCTTTTGATCTTCATCGCGCAGCGTGCTCTCAAATTGCAGCACAGTCCGCTTGGTGCTCGCCGCTGCGTGTGCGGGAATCGCGGGCAACACGAGCGACAAAATCGGCAACAAAACGCGCAAGGTCTTCACAATCGGGCTCATCATCGCGGTCTCTCTCTCCTCGGTCGAACGTCCGTCCGCCCGGTGTGGCGCGCGTGTTCTAACAACTCGCTGGCGCAAGCGCAAACCCTGATGGCACCGTCACGGCGTCTGGCCGCCTTCCAGCCAGAGCCAAAGCGCGTCGCCGGTGCGATCCACGCCCGTAAGAACGGTGCCCGGCGGCAGCGGTCCTGGCGTCAGCGCCAGCAACGGCAACACCGCTTGGTTGGCAAAGATTCCCTGCAGCGCCGCTTCGCAAAGCGTGCTCAGCGCGGCTTCAGACGCAGGCGTCGCCAGATCGCCCAGCAGCGGACTCGACTGGTGCGTGGAGAGCCGCTCCACCGACACGAGGTCAAAAGCGAGTGCGTGCGTGCCCTGAAGGCGTGGCAGCAGCGTTGCCCGGAAGCCGCCCGTCACGGTCAGGACCGTCATTTCTGTGTCGGCAACGTGTGCGATAATCTCCAACTGCCCGTCGTCCATCGTCCACTCGACGGCCGCACCAGCCGGCGTGTCGACAAGCCGCGTCGTTGGACTGCTCCCCGGCCAAAATCGCGCGCTGCTCGGCGGTCCTTCGATCCACTCGTCCACTTGCGGCAGCAGGTCCGCTGCCCACCCGGGCGCGAGGTTCGTCGTCAGGTTGTGATGGGTCTGGGCACAGAGCGCGCCCGCTCGTGCAGCCAACCACGCCAGACGCTGCACGAGCGCCTGATCGATGACCAAGGCGCGACGCAGAAAGGCTTGGCCAGAGGGCGGCGAGCGCTGCGCCAACGGAGAAGCCACCGCGACTGGCAAGGGCACGTCGACCGCGCACGGATGCCGATCCGCGTCGACAGACACGGCCAGACTCGCCTGTGCCGACGCCCCGCTGTGCAGCGCGACGTGAGCGGCATCCTCCACGTACTTCAAGGCAAACCGCGTTTCCACGGCGGGATCGACCGAACCCACGGTCGCCAAGCGGCCCGATTGCTCCAGGGACGCCGCGAAGACCCGCGACACCGTCGGCAGGAATGCTGCTGACAATCGCTTCGCAAGCTGCTGCGTCACTTCGGCGAGAATCGCGTCGCCGGGCGAGGAGGCATCGGCGGGCGGCAGTTTCGCCAGGCAAGCTGACGCATCGCTGACGCTTGCACCTTCCCAAGTCGCCACGGGCGCGCCCGACAGTTGCACCGCCAGACTTGCGTCAGACTGTCGAACGACTTCGGCTTCCAACTGCACGCTGCCGCCGTCGACCTGCCACGTCAGACCGCAGCCCGCTTGCCCCGTCTGGACCAACGAGAACCCGCCCGCCATTTTGCCCAACGTCGCGGTCAGGCGCAGGTGCTGTGGAGTTGACCAAGTGAGCGCGAGCGCATCCAAAGGCGCAGCGGTGGTAAAACCGGAATACTGCCCGTTCGCGGCGGTGGGCAGCGGCCAGTCGGGCACCTTCACGTCCAGCGTCTTGCCCACGGCCAAACGGACCGTGTCGGCCACAGCCGGCAGGTCTGCGTCGAGCAGCACCACGCGCAGACCACCGGGCAAGGCCAGTTCCGGAGCGAGCGGCTTCTCCAACGGCTGCGGCTGCCCCGTGCAGGCGGCCAGCAGCAGAGTCAGCGCTGCGAGCGAGCGATGGGGCCGCACGTGAAGGGTCATTGCCCACCCCGCGGGACGTTCCACCGTTGCAGACGACCAGAGCCAGGACGCGCGGCGTTGGCCAAGTCCAACCACAGACAGGCGGCGGTGGCATCGGGCTGCGTGACAAGCGTTGGCCAGACCTGCAGGGTGCCGGGGACGTCGTACGAAACAAATCCACCAGCAGGACGTTCGGCAGCGACGCGGACACGCATCGTGGACGCATCTTGTGCAGCGACGACGGCGAGCCCAGTAGGCAAGACGACGACGGAAAGCACCGAGCCGAGCAAGTCGGAGCGCGTCGTCTTGTGTACGGGGTCCTCACGTTGGCCGTCCATGACCAGTTCCTGAGCGAACACGCCAGACTTCGCCCGGGCCAACAGCACGCGGTCATGCACACGGTCGCGGTACGCCAGCACAAGATCGCCCGCGGGACCGAGCGCCGCAGCGACGGGCATGCCCAAGTCGCCCTGATCGGCACCAGTCTTCGGGTCAAGTCCCGCCAAACGCGTCACGTTCCAGGCGTCAGCTGCGCGGGTCGCCAGAACCAGGTCGCCGCGGTTCGCCTCGTACGCCGCAATCGCCGGACCACTTGGCGTGACCACGAGCGCGAGTGAGCGACCAAGGTCGACCGCCGCCGTCGGGTCGCCCGGTAGCGCCGTCGGCTGCGGCAGCGTCTCCAGCGTCCAACCTTCGCTCATCTTGCGCGCGACCCGCACGTTCTGAATGTCCAGCGCGCGCCAAGCCAGCACGGGGTGTCCTTGCCAGATGCCAATTGCCAAGGCCGCGCCGACCGTTCCCGGCACGGCCACAGGAACTTCCTCGCGCTGCCAGCCGTTGGGCCCCTGAACGGCATACCACAGCGTTGAATCGCCCGCGCGTCGCCAAGCCAGATGCACGCCGCCATCGCCATCAGCTACGGCCGCCGAGGTATGACCAGCCGGCGCCTCCTGCGCGGTCGCCGCAGGTCCAGCCAGAAAACTGGGCTGCCAGTCGCCCTGCGACTCCCGCATCCACATCAAGCTCTTGCGCTCCGAATTGAACGCCGCCACGCCGAGCTGGCCGTCCGCCATCCGAACCGCCGACAAGCGTCCCAGAAGGCCCGATGTCGACGTCACGGTCGTCGCGAGCTCTTCGCACTGCCCCGAACCGGGATTGCAGGCAAACCCCGACGGGCACAAGCCTGTTTCACAGTTCAGCACGTCCTTGCTGCAACCGTACACCGAGGCAATCGCCAGCACCGCGCGGAAGAGAATCGGCAGGGCTGACGGCACGCGCACGCTCATACCTACAGGATGAAGCTGCATGGGGCGGGGCGCAAGTGGATGCACAAGAATCCGCGCGCCGCGAGGCGTACATCAGGGGCGTTCGCGCGGATGTTGCTTGGATGCACTGGCGCGACGGATATTCCGTGGTAGCATCGCAGAACTGCTGCGGATGGTTCGGGAACGGCCGCAGCGCGAATCGAATCGAGCGTCAGTTCACAGTGTGGGAGAGGCGATGTCGGAACACAATCGCGCGATTTTGCGGCGCATTCCGCTTTTCAGGGAGTTTGACGACACGGCGTGTGACGCCGTGATCGCCGTCTTGAAAGTGCGGCAATTTGGCGCCGGTGAAACGGTTTTTCAGCAAGGGGACCGCGGCGACACCATGGTGATCGTGTCCGCCGGGCACCTGCGCGTGGATCTGGAAGATTCCAGCGGAATGCGGGCCACCGTGGGCTCGATCAGCGCCGGCGAAGTTGTCGGTGAAATGGCGGTCCTGGACCCTGCCCCGCGTGCTTGCACAGTCACCGCTGTGAGTGAAACGACGGTCTACGAGTTGAATCGCGCCGGGTTGCTGCAACTGCGTCAAGTCTCACCGTCAGCAAGCGCCGCCATCATCAGCGCCGTCATCAACGACGTGACGCGCCGGTTGCGTCAGATCAACAAGCAGATCGACATTTTGCTCAACCCGAAGTCCAGCGGCGTGTTCAAGGCCGCTCCCGTGACCGCACAGGGTAAGGCGGTTGCTGAACCCGCCGAAACGCCGTCACTCCTCTCGCGCATTTGGGCGCGGCTGACAGGCGACTAACCGAGAGCACGCAAGGAGAACGAGATGGCTGAGCAAATCGACCTGCGCGCCCTACCGGCCTTGGCTGATTATCCTTCCAATGAATTGAAGCTGTTGGCCTCCGCAGCACCGGCGCGGAGCTACGCCAAGGGCGATGTGCTGTGCCGCGAGGGAACGGTCGGCCAGTCCTGCTTTCTGCTGGCGCTCGGTGCGGTCAACGTGACCAAGCGGACGGAAGACGGCGACAAGATTCTCGCGACCCTGCGCGCAGGACAAATCGTTGGCCAGTTGGCCCTTGTGGATCGCTCGCCGCGCTCAGCGTCCGTGGTCGCGGAAGAGCACGTCGTCGCGTTGGAGCTGACGCGCGACGTATTTGAGAAGCTGCTGAAGGCGTCCAGCCCTGTCGCGCTGCGTTTTCAAGAGCAGATCGCCATCGCAGGCGTGCGGCAATTGCGTATGGCAAATCAGCGTTTGACGACGATTCTTGCCGGAAACAAGGGCAAAGCCCAAGCGCAAGCCGTCGCGGAATCGCCGGAGTCGCGTCCCGCGCTGATGAAGGTGCAGGCCGCCATCGACGACTGGGACGTCAAGCTGGAAGACACGCAGAACCTCGCGGACATGGACAAGGTCACGTTCGTACGCCCGGACAGTCAGGTCATGCAGCCGACGAGGTTCACCCGCTGAAAGCGGCGACGTTTTCCGCCAGTTCTGCTAGGCTACTGCCCCCGCGCGGCAAGACGCGCTGCACTGTGCTCGCCCGATGGCCAACGCTCCTGAACTCACGCCTTCTTCCTCCGCCGCGCTTGGCGTAGGACCAGGACCACACACCGACATCCGCCCGTTCTCGATAGGCCCCGTGCACATCGAGCGCCCGTTCGTCCTCGCGCCCATGTCTGGCGTCACCGACAGCGCGTTTCGCCGCATGTGCGGCCTGGCGTCGACGGACACGGTTGGCTTGTACGTCACCGAATTCATCTCGATTGAAGGGCTCACGCGCGCCAACATGAAGTCCGCGGCGCGCCTCGCCTTTGACGCATCCGTTGAACGACCGCTTTCCGTGCAGATCTTCGGCGGCGAAGTCGACCGCATGGCCAGCGCGGCGCAAATCGCAGAGGAAGGCGGCGCGCAAATCGTCGACATCAACTGCGGCTGCCCTGCCCCCAAGGTCGTCAAACGGGGCGGCGGCGCCGAGTTGATGCGCCAGTGTGACACCCTCGCGCGGCTGGTTGAAAAGACAGTGAACGCGGTCAAGGTCCCCGTCACGGTCAAAATTCGCAGTGGCTGGGGCAACGACTCCATCAACGCCGTGCAAGTCGCCAAGATGTGCGAAGCCGCCGGCGCGCAGATGATTTGCGTCCACGGTCGCACACGCTTGCAGCTCTACACGGGTTTGGCCGATTGGGGCGTCGTTTCAGACGTCGCGGCGAACGTGAAAGTGCCGGTCGTGGGCTCCGGCGACGTCACCACGGCGGAAGAAGCCATTTGGCGAATGCGCATGCCAGGCGTGGCGGGCGTCATGATCGGCCGCGCGGCGATCATGAACCCTTGGATTTTTGGGCAAATTGATGACCTGATTCAGGGCAAACCGCAGCGCACGGTTGACGGCGCCGAACGGCTGCGCGTCCTGCGGGCTTTTGCGGAGATGGCCGCCGAGCGCATCCCGGCGCATGCCATTCCGGGCCGACTCAAGCAGGTGCTCGCGCGCATGACAAAGGGCATGGAGTTCGGTTCGCTGCTCCGCGAACGCGCCATGCGCGCACATACCACCGAAGCGATGTTCGACTGGATCGAGCGCTTTTTTGTCGCGGCTGACGCGGGCGAACTCGATAGCTGGGCGGTTGGCGCCCGCTTTGATCTACAGAATCCGCCGCCAGCGGCATAGCAGCGCTTACGCGAGCGGGCGACCCATCGCGTGGTAGGCAAAACCCGCAGCGCGCATCGCCGGTGGATCAAAGGCGTTGCGACCGTCGAAAACGAGGCGGGAAGCCGTCGCCGCAGCCAGATCCTTGGGCGCCAGACCGCGCAATTCCGTCCATTCGGTCACGAGCAGAATCGCGTCGGCGTCCTTGACCGCGTCCTGCCAGCTCGCCGCGTACGTGATGAGGTCGCCCAACTCCACGCGCGCCGTTTCCGTCGCGACCGGGTCGTAACCGACCAGCACAGCACCGTCGCGCGTCAGGGTGCGGGCAATGACGAGCGCCGGCGCTTCACGCATGTCGTCGGTGTCCGGCTTGAACGCGAGACCCAGAAGCGCAATGCGCTTGCCCGCCAGATCCGCGCCAAAATGCTCCTGCACCTTGCGCGCGAGCACCGATTTCTGCTGGTCGTTGACCGACTCCACCGCCGACAGAATCTCCATCGCGAAGCCGTTCTGTCGACCGGTCATCATCAACGCCTTGACGTCCTTGGGGAAGCACGAGCCGCCGTAGCCAATACCCGCGTTCAGGAACGCCATGCCGATCCGGCTGTCGGTGCCGATGCCACGCTTCACTTCCGTGACGTCCGCACCGACTTTCTCGCACAGATTCGCGACTTCGTTCATGAACGAGATGCGGGTCGCCAGCATCGCATTGGCCGCGTACTTGGTCATTTCCGCGGAGCGAATGTCCATGAAAATGATCTGCTCCGGACGCTCAACGAACGGCAAATACAAGTCGTGCAGCACGCCGCGGGCGCGATCCGTCGCCGTACCGATGACCACGCGATCCGGCTTGAGGAAGTCGTCCAGCGCCGCGCCTTCCTTCAGGAATTCCGGGTTGGAAGCGACGTCAAACTGCACTTTCGCGTGGGCGCTGAGGATCGCGTGAACCTTCGCGTTCGTGCCAATCGGAACAGTCGACTTGGTCACGACAACCGCGTAGTCGGTCAGCCCGTCCGCAATCGCCCGCGCCACTTGCAGCACGCGCGAGAGGTCGGCGGAACCATCTTCCTGCGGCGGCGTACCCACGGCGATGAACACCGCAGCGGCACCCGCGACGCCTTCCGCAGTCGACGTCGTGAAGTGCAGACGACCGGCCGCGACATTGTTCAGAACCAGTTCATCCAAGCCCGGCTCGAAGATCGGGATGATACCGTTGCGCAGGCCCTCAATCTTCTTGACGTCGACGTCCACGCACGTGACTTGATTGCCGCTGTGGGCAAAGCACGCGCCGGCGACAAGACCAACATAACCCGAACCAATGACTGCGATTTTCATGACGTCTCACGACCGGCGGGCAAGAGTAAGGCACCCGCGAAAAGGGGCCTAGAGTGTAAGGTTGCACGGGGTCTCGGTCAACCGTTCACACCGGTTTGTCACCTGCACAAGCGAGACGCGACGGGAAGGCTGCGCGATCGTCCGCCGACGACGCTCCGAGGCACGAGCGAATTTTGTCTTTTCAAGAGGTTATGTCGCGCACCGCGGGGCCGACGGCGTTGACGTTTGAAGCGATTCAGCGTACAGTGCGGCCCCCTTCAGCCGGCAGCCCCGGAGTCCATACATGGCCAACAGCGACACTCCTGACAGCATCGACGAACTGACCCCGCCGCCCGGCGACGGGAACGGTGGCGGCGACAACAACGCCGGCCACATCGCCGGCATCAACATCGAAGACGAGATGCGCTCGTCGTACGTCGATTACGCCATGAGCGTGATCGTCGGCCGCGCGCTCCCGGACGTGCGCGACGGCTTGAAGCCCGTGCATCGCCGCGTGCTCTTCACGATGTACGAGTTGAAGAACAATTGGAATTTGGCCTACAAGAAGTCGGCGCGCGTCGTCGGCGATTGCATCGGCAAGTACCACCCGCACGGCGATCAGTCGGTGTACGACACGATCGTCCGCATGGCTCAGCCTTTTGCGCTGCGCTACCTGCTTGTCGATGGTCAGGGTAACTTCGGCTCCGTCGACGGCGATCCTGCGGCCGCGATGCGTTACACCGAAGTGCGCATGAGCAAGCTCGCCCACGAGCTGCTTGCGGATCTGGACAAGGAAACGGTCGACTTCCAGCCGAACTATGACGGCCACGACCACGAGCCGACGGTGCTGCCGACGCGCGTGCCGAACCTGCTGGTGAACGGTTCGGGCGGTATCGCGGTTGGTATGGCGACGAACATTCCGCCGCACAACCTGGTGGAAATCATCAACGCGACCATCGCGCTGATCGAGGACCCGTTCATCGACGTGCGCGGACTCATGGTCCACGTGCAAGGTCCGGATTTTCCGACCGGCGGCACGATTTACGGCAAGCAAGGCATTGTCGACGCGTACGCGACCGGTCGCGGCAAGCTCAAAGTGCGCGCCAAGACGCACATCGAGACCGAGAAAAAAGGCGGACGCGAGGCGATCATCGTCGACGAACTGCCGTACCAGGTGAACAAGGCGCGGCTCATCGAGCACATCGCGGAGCTTGTTCGCGACAAGAAGATTGAGGGCATCAGCGACCTGCGCGACGAGTCGGACCGCACCGGCATGCGCATGGTGATTGAGCTCAAGCGCGACGCGATTGCCCAGGTGGTGCTGAATCATCTGTATGTGCAAACGGCGCTTCAGTCGGGCTTTGGCATCATCAACTTGGCGATTGTGGCTGGCCAGCCGCAGGTGCTGACGCTGAAGGAAATGCTGGAGCACTTCATCGATCACCGCCGCGAAGTGGTGACGCGTCGCTGCTTGTACCTGTTGAAGCAGGCGGAAGCGCGCGCCCACATTTTGCAGGGTTTGCTGATCGCGCTCGACCACTTGGACGAGGTCATCGAGCTGATTCGCTCCAGCCCGGATCCGGTCACCGCGCGCGAGCGTTTGGTGCTGCGGTTTGGTCTGAGCGAATTGCAGGCGCAAGCGATTCTGGACATGCGGTTGCAGCGCCTCACGGGCCTGGAACGCGACAAGATCCGCGCCGAGTTCGACGAGTTGATGAAGCAGATCGCGTGGCTGAAGTCGGTGCTGGAAAGCGACGACGTGCTGATGGGCGTGATCACGGGCGAGCTCATCGCCATTCGCGACGAATACGGTGACGCGCGCCGCACGGACATCGTCGAAGACCACGCGTCGCTGTCGATGGAAGACCTGATCGCCGACGAGGACATGGTCGTCACGATTTCCCGCACCGGCTACATCAAGCGCACGCCGCTTTCCGCCTACCGCGCCCAACGTCGCGGCGGTCGCGGTAAGTCGGGCATGTCGACCAAGGAAGAAGACTTCGTCATCGACCTGTTTGTCGCCAGCGCGCACCAGGACCTGCTGATCTTCACGTCCTTGGGCAAAGTCTACGGTTTGAAGGTCTACGAAGTTCCGGCAGGCGCCGCGAGTACGCGAGGCAAGCCGATCGTCAACCTGATTCCGGTGGAAGCGAAGGAAGACGTCAAGGCTGTCGTGCCGATCCGCGAATTCGTGGAAGACGCGTACATGCTTTTGGCGACGAAGTTCGGTACGGTCAAGAAAACGGATTTGATGCAGTACGCGAAAATCCGGTCGACCGGCATCATCGCGATTGTGCTGGACGAGGGCGACGACCTGATCGACGCCAAGGTCCTGCACGACAGCGACAACGTGGTGCTGGGCACCCGCGACGGCATGTCGATTCACTTCCATTCCACGGATGTGCGACCGATGGGTCGGGCGACACGCGGCGTGCGCGGCATTCTGCTGTCGGGCAAGGATTCCGTCGTGAGTCTGGCGGTCGTGCCGGGCACAGGTCAGGAAGTGGTGGACGAGGAAACGCCGGAAACGGAAGCGCCGGAAACCGAAGAGACCGAGGGCGAGACCGGCTACAAGGGCCTCGCGCTCCTGACGGTTTGCGAAAACGGCTACGGAAAGGCGACACCGCCGCACGCGTACCGCATGCAGAACCGTGGCGGACGCGGCGTCATCTCGATCAAGACCACGGCGCGCAACGGCAAAGTGGTCGGTGTTCGCGCAATTGAGCCCGACGGTGAAGTCATTCTCGTGACCGACGGCGGCACGTTGTTGCGTATCCTGGCGTCGGAGATCCGCGTCATCGGTCGCAACACGCAAGGCGTCAGGCTGATCAACCTGGGCGACGGCGAGAAGGTCATGAGCTTCGAACACTTCACCGAGCGCGACGTCGGCGAGGAGAAAGGCGCGTAGGACACGATGGCGGAACGGGGCGAGCGGCTACAGCGTTTTTTGACCTGGAGCCAAGCGCGGCCTGTGCGCAACGGCATCCTGTTCGCAACGCTGCTGTGCCTGCCCACCGTCTTGTCGGGGTGGATGCTGGACGACTGGATCCACCGCGCGGCGATCCTCGGTCGCATCCCGATCCATCATCCGGACGCGTTCACGCTCTTCACGTTTGGCAACGGCGTCAAAGCCGACGTGATGGCGCGTACGCAATTCGGGTATGGCTGGTGGACCCTGCCGGACCTGCGCTTGCAGTTCTTTCGCCCGCTTTCGTCACTCACGCACATCTTCGACGAAACGGTGCTGGGACCTCACGCGTGGCTGCAGCACGTCCACAGTCTGCTCTGGCAAGCCGCCGGAATCGCCGCGTCGGCGGCCATTTTCCGACGGCTGCTTGCCCCGCGCACGGCGACTTTGGCCACGCTTCTGTACGCCGTCGATGAATCGCATTGGACGGCCACTTGGTGGCTCTCCAACCGCAACGCGTGGGTGTCCATGGTGCCGGCGATGCTCGGTTTCTGGGCTTGGCTGCGCGCGGAGGATGAAGACTGGCTGCCCGGCAAAATCGCCGCGCCTCTGCTGTTTGGCGTGGGGCTCTGCGGTGGCGAAACGGCGCTTGGCGTAGCTGCCATCTGGGTCGCCGTGGCCATCGGGAAGCGCACCAAGCCGCTCTTCACGACGCTGCTGCATCTCGCCCCGCTCGGCCTCGTGCTCACCGTCTGGGCTACTTACTACAAAGCGCACGGCTATGGCGCAGCCGCTTCCGGCGCGTACCTCGATCCCGGCGCGGAACCGCTGCGCTACTTGGGTCAGGCAGTGCACCGCATTCCGTCACTCGCAGGCGCGCTCATTGCCAGCATGCCCGTGGAACTCGCGGTCGTCTCACCGACCGCAACGTGGATCGTCGCCATCCTCAGCGCCGTTTGCATCTGGCTCGTGGTGCGCGGCCTGCGCCTCCTGCCTCTGGATCCGCGCGACCGCCGTATCTGGCCGCCTCTCGCCGTGGGTGCGCTGCTCGCGCTGGTTCCGCCTGCTTCCACTTGGGCATCGCAGCGCACGCTGCTCGCTCCGAGTCTGGTTTCCGCGGCGTTCGTGGCCATGTTGCTGCTTGGGCTCGCCAACTTTCTGAAATCACAGCCCGGCTTGCGATCGGCGCGTTGGGGGCGCGGGACGCTCGTCGGCATCCACTTGGTGTGGTCACCGCTTGTCGTGCTGCTCCTGAGCGTCGGCGTCGCGCTCGTGGCGCCCGGTGTTGACAACCTTTCACGCTCCGAAGCTCTGGCGAAGGTGGGGGGCAAACACGTCGTCTTGCTCGCAGCGCCCGACCCGGTGCTGAGCTTCTACCTGCCCGCGATGATGGCGTCCGCTGATCTGGCGCTGCCGCGTCAGTTCAACACGTTGGCGGTGTCTGAGTTCGACGTCGCGGTGACGCGTACCGCGCCCAACCGCATTCGTCTGGAAGCGCAACTGCCGACAAAGTGTAAGCCGTTCCAAACCGAGCCCTGCTTGGGCGCGCCACTGCTCTCCACGCAACCCGAGCAACTCATCATGGACCCGGCGCGCATGCCTCACGCCGGGGACGTCATCGAGGTGCCGCACTTGCGCGTTCGTGTGGAACAGGCAACGCCCGCAGGCGTCACGCAGGTCGAGTTCGAATTTGACGAGCCATTGGAGCGCTTGATTTTTCTGCGCTGGCACGAGGGTGCGTTGCACATCAGCCCGCCGCCAACGGAAACGCGCGAGCTGATCCGGCACGAAATCGGGGTGATGGGCGTCTAAACCCGACGCCCCTTGTCCAACACCAAGCTCGGTGGGTCAAGCCTGTTGCTCTCTCGGACTGGGACCACGAGCGTGCACCTCCGGTGGCACGCCGGGGATGGAAGCGGTTTGATCTCGAACTTCGGTCGGAGTGTGTCGTCAACGCGTCTGCGTTGCGCCTTCATCCGCAACCGGATCCGTCACCACTTCACCGCGCAGTTCAGCCGCCTCCCACGGCGATGGAGTGACGGTTGTCTTCACAGCGGAAACAAGGCACGCCAGCTGCGCCTTCGCCGCGACAGGATCGGGCACTTCGGCGTGAAGCCATTGCGCGAGTGCGGCGGCATCGTAAGCAGTCGGCGCGTCGTCCAAACCCAACGCAAGCAGAATCTTGCCCAGTGCGTACAGGTCCGTCTGCTCGGTCAATGGCTCGCCGCCGATCTGTTCCGGTGACGCGTACTGCGCCTTCCCACGGCGCACCGGCGCGCGACAGCCGCGCGGCACTGCGATGCCAAGATCCAGCAACAACACGCGCCCGTCGGTGCAAATCAGCACGTTGTCCGGCGCGACGTCCGCGTGGACCTGCCCCGCTGCGTGCACCGCCGCCAGCGCGAGCGCCACTTCGCCTGCCAGCCAGCGCGCTGCGTTGCCCGCCTCCTGCACCTCGGCCGAAAGCGCCTGCAACGACGCGCCCGGGTAGTACGGCATGGACAGCCACGGCACGCCACGAACCTCGCCTTCGTCCAGCAGGCGCGGGACGCGGATGTCATCCAGCATGCGCATCACGTCGGCTTCGTGGCGAAACAGCGCGAGAATCGTCGCATCGCCGCGGTGAATCGGCAGCACGCGTTTGACCGCGCAGGTCTGCGTGTCGCCCAAGCGCTGACCCAGCCAGACTTCGCTCATCGCACTCACAGCAAGGCGCCGTTCAAGCAGCCACGGGCCAAACTGCAGCGGCTCAGGCCACCCGCTGGTCACGGTTCGGACTCGGTTGTACGGAGACGTGCGTACAACGTCGTCCTGTCGATGCCCAAGCTTTCCGCCGCGCGACGCTTGTTGCCACCCAAAATCTCGACGCGTTCTGCCACGGCGCGGCGGATGATCTCATCGAGCGGCGCAGTCTTCCACCAGCCTTCCGGCCTACCCGACGTCGCCTCTGCCGGTTTGTCGCGCGTCAAGAGTGGCTCCAGATCGGCCACGTCGATGACGTCGCCCGACGCGAACAGCCCCGCGCTCTTCAGCACCGTCTCCAGCTGCCGCACGTTGCCTGGCCACGAAAATTCGCGCAGCCGCCGCAGCGCTGCCGGCGTCAAGCGTTCCACCTGGCCGATCCCCGCCTTGCGATTCTCACTCATGAAGTATTCGACGAGGAGAGGCAAGTCGTCCAGACGTTGCCGCAACGGCGGAATTTGCAGCTCCACGACGCGCAGCCGGAACAAGAGATCCTGACGGAACTGCCCCGCCTCGGCCATTTCCGGCAGGTTTCGATGCGTCGCGGCTACGAGCCGCACGTCGACTTTGCGCGTCCGCGTGTCACCGACGCGCTGAAGCTCCCCGGTCTGCAGAACACGCAGCAACTTCGGCTGCATTTCCAACGGCATCTCGCCGATCTCGTCCAGAAACAGCGTGCCACCGTCGGCGCTCTCAAAGAGGCCCTTGCGGTCGAGCACCGCGCCGGTGAATGCACCGCGCACGTGGCCAAAAAGCTCCGATTCGAGCAGCGTGGAAGGCAGCGCCGCGCAATTGATCGCCAGAAACGGCCCGCGCTTGCGGCGTCCGGTGAAGTGAATCGCGCGCGCCACCAGCTCTTTGCCCGTGCCCGACTCGCCGCACACGAGCACCGGAAAATCGTGATCGCGCACACGATCCATCAGGCCAAAAAGTCGCAGCAGCGCCGGACTTTCACCGCGAATCTGGCTGTAGTCGCTGCGCCGCTGGACGTCCAGGCGTTGCGCGACCAACTCGGCGCGGGCGTCGTCCAACGCGTGTTCCGTCTGGTCCAGTTCTTCACGGAGACGTTCAGCCAGACTTTGCACTTCGGCCTGGGTTTGGCGAAGCTTCTCTTGCGCCTGCCGCTCGCCCGCGACGACCCGCGCGTGTTCCACGGCGATCGACGCCTGATCCGCCAGCGCTTCAAGCAGCGACGCGTGTTCGGGTGAAAACGCACCGGCGGTGAACCGGTTGTCCACGTACAACGCACCAATCGATTTGCCTTGCCACGCCATTGGCACGCACAGGATGGACCGCAAACTGCCGTGGTGAACGCTCGCCTGGGTGCGAAAGCGCTCGTCCTGTAGCGCGTCGGTCGTCAGGATACGCTCACCTGCTTGGAAAACCTGCCGCGCGATGCCCCAGCTCAACTTGAGCGACGCCTTGCGCAGATTCTCGCGGTCGAGGTTGCGCGCCACCATGACATTGAGCGCATCGTCGTGGTCCAACAGCAGAAAGCCGCGCTCGGCGCCGGTCAACAGCACCGCGGAATCCATGACGATTTCCAGAAGCGGCTGCAACTCTTGTTCCGCGCCCATGCGCCGGTTAATCGCCAGAATCGGCGCGAGCGCGTGCGGCGCAGGCAGCGGCGACGACGCGTTACCGGCGTCGGGCAGTTGACTGAGCACCGAGAGCAGGAGGTGGGTCGCGCCGTGCGCGCTGCCGTGGGCAAAAAGCTGGCCGTCGTGCGCCGTGAGCGTTGCGGCGATGGCATCAAAACGCGCCAAGCCATCGCGGGCCAGCGCCACCGCGCCGGTCCAGTCGCCTTGCCACGCCAGCGCACGCGCCAGATCCGCCATCAGTCCGATCCGCAACAAAGGCTTGCTTTCCGGTACGCGTTGCAGCGCTTCCTGCAGCAGCTGGGCGGTTTGGCCCCAAAGCGTGCGCGTGCCGTCGACCCGATCCAGCGACAGCCGTCCGAGCAGCCACGCTGCGCGCGCGCGGAGTTCTGCCGACTCCAGAACTTCAGCCTCCGCGCTCACGGCTTCCGCGCACGCCCGCGCCTGCGCGATGCGCCCTGAGATCCGCAGCAACTCGCCGCGTTCAAGCTCGATTTCCTGCAGCTCCGCGACAGCGTTGGCATGGCGCAGGTCCGACTCCGCTCTCGCCAGATTGCGTTCCGCCGTGTGCCATTGGCCCGCCCGCCGTGCAAGCTCCGCCAGGACACAGAGCACGTTGCCCGCCAGATAGCCGTTGCGCTGCGTTTGATAGTAGGCGAGCGCCTCGTCCAGATCTTTGCGCGCGCGCTCGTCCTGTCCAAGCTGCGAGAGCAGATTACCGCGATTGCCCAACGCCCGCGCAAGTGCGCCAGCGTTGGTCGCGCGCCGCCCTGCCGACACGATGTGGTCGTACGCCACGAGCGCACGGCCCAGATCGCCTTGCTCGTGATCCAAGGTCGCGACGTTCATCGCCATGTTCAGCGCGCGCAGGCGGTCGCCCGTGCGCTCGGCAGCCTGACGCGCCGTCTCATACCACGTGCGCGCTTGCGGCAGATCGCCGCGGCGCTGCGCACACAAGCCAAGCCCCGTCGCCGACGCCGCGTGAATCGCCGACTCCGCCAAGCGCGTGTCGTGCCAGAGTGCCTCGAATTGAGTGACGGCAGCGGCAAGATCTCCGCCGTAGTAGCGTCCGAGCGCTGCCAAGTAGGCAAAGAATGGTGCAGTTTCGGGCGTCGCCGCTGCTTCGCCCGTTGCGACGGCTTCTGCTGCAGCGGCCCGATCCCCTTGCCAGGTAGCGGCAAATGCCAGCCACAGTTGTCCGGCGGCACGGAATTCCGGTCGCGGGTCTTCCACAACGAGCAGGGCGACGTCGCGACACGCCGGATAATCGCCACGGCGAAACGCCGCTTCCGCCAGCGCCAGTCGCACCTCCGGCGCAGCGCGGACGGCCTCGCTGAGCCCCGCAATTTTGCCCGTCAAGGCGTCGGCGCCAGCCAGCGTCAGCGCGCGCAGCTGGAGCGCTGTAATGCGAATCGTCGCGGAATGCTCTGGGGGCGCCTGTTTCAGCCACGCGTCGGCCATCGCCGCTGACTCCACCGCCTCACCGCGTTGCACGCGCGCGGCGATCGCAGACGCCACCGCTTCGCCGTCCAGCTGCACCTGGGCGCCCCACGTCATCGCGTCCAGCAGCAATTGCACGCGCAGATCGGGGTCTTCCGTGCGCTGGCTGACCTTCAACGCAGCCTGTGCCAACACCGGACCCGGCAACTGACTGCGCAGGAACGTCCGAACCGTCGTCGACGCGAGCGCCAGACCGTTCGTGAGGCGCCGGAGGAGCACTGCATCTTCGTTGGGGATAGTCGCCAGCGCCTGCGTCGGCAGCACGGCGTGCGGCGGTTGCACGGCGAGCTCCGCCCACAACTGCCAGGTCCGCGGCGACGGCACGTTGAGCCGCCGCAGCTTGGGCACCACCTGCGCAATCGCCTGCTGGGCGTTCACATTCGCGGCGAGCTCCAGCCGCCCCGCCGTCGGCACCGCCATGTTGTACTCAATCAACGAGGCGGCAAGCGGCCAAATCAGCGCACGTTCCGCGCCGACGCCTGCGGCCAACGCGTGCGCGAGCGCAGCGTCCCATTCCCAGCCACCACAGGCACGCGCGAGCGCTGTCGCGACTTCAGCGCCGGCTGCGGCAGGCAGCATCCAGCGCGGTGCGCCTTCGGGGGCGTCGTCACTTGCCAGCACAATCGGGGCGAGCTCCGCCTGCTCCAGCGCCAGCCTCGCAGGCGGCGGCAAACGCTCAACATCGTCCACGAGCAGTAGCGCATCCGCGGCACTCTCACGCCGCAGCGCCAGCCACAGCAGGCGCCAACGCGCCGTCTCCTGTCCAAGAGGGTCCGCCATGCCGGCAAATTCAGCAGGCTGGCGAATGTGCACCAGGCGCGCGGTCAGGTTGGGCAGCACGCTTCCGTCGATTTCCACCACTTGTTGGCCACGCGTGCGCGCGTCCGCAGCAAGCCGCGTGAGCAGCGAAGTCCGCCCACTGCCGCGCGGTCCGACGAGCCACAGGTGCGCGTGCTTGCCGACTTCGGGAACATGCAGGTGCGGTGACCACAGGTACGGTCGCCCCGTCAACGCGCGCAGGTCCGCAACCAATCCCGCAATCTCTGCGGCCGCATCGATGCCAGCCAGATCGGCCAACTGCCGCAGCGCGTGCTCCGCGTTCGCCGGTCGGTGCTCCCGATCGACCGCAAGCCAGCCTGCCAGAAGACGCGCGAGCGGCTGTTCGTCACCGAGATGCGTCGGCACTTGCGGTTGCGTTCCCGGAACCGGCCGGATCGCCGGATAATCGCGGTACGGCGGATCCCAGCCGCGCGCGAGCCAGAGCGTCATCGCGAGGGAAAAAATGTCGTCGCGCGGGTCCATCGGCTGGCCAGCCAGGCGGTCAGGCGCTGCAAAAAGCGGATGTCCACAGCCCACAGACGTGTGGCCAGGCTCGCCTGCCAGACCGAGATCCAGCAGCGTGACGCGACCAGCCGGATCGACCAGCAAGTTGCCGGGGTGCAGATCGCCGTGGACCAGCCCAGTCGCGTGCACGGCGGCCAGGGCGCGCACCGTCTGGTGGGCGATCGCCAGGAACGCAGGCGCTGGGTCAGATTTCAGGGCCTGATCGAGCGGCTGCCCCGTGCGCAGACGCAGCCACAGCGTGCGCGCCTTGCCGGACGCATCACACGCCAAGCGCACCGGATCCGGCAGCCGATCGGAAGGCACCGTCAGCAGCGCCTGCCATTCGCGGTCGAGCGCGTGTGCGTCGTCCGGTCGCGCATCCTTGCCAATCAGCGTCGCGTGCGGCTCGCCCGGCCAACGCGCAGTCCAGACGTGCGTCGCGAGTTGCGTCAGCCGTTCAGGGTGTCGGTTCAGCCAGTCGAGCATCGCGGACTCCTGCGGCGTACGCCACGGTGTGGTAGATTGCCACAGCATGTAGGATATCTCAACATACAGCCGCAAATCGAATCGTCGTCAGAACTGACGAAATCACGCGCATTCAGCAGGTTGCGTTTACCCTCAGAGATGGCACGCTGTTTGCTACTGATCAGCGTGAGTCTGGACCGACCCGAACTGGTCCGGGTGCGCCTCGGCCAGTTCGGGTCTGCTCTCTGTGAGGTGATTATGCAGCGTCGTTTCCGCCCTACCCCATCGCCGTTTTTGCTGCTTTTGGCGCTTCTGGCTGTCACGATGCCGGGTTGCCTTGTGAATCCGGTGCCAACGCCGGGAACTTCGACGTCGGCGACTTTTGACAACGCCGAAGACGCAGCGGGGGGCACCGGAGGGACCTCGAAAGACGTGAGTAGTATCGAACAGACGGACATGCAGGCGGGTACCGATGTGGCGATCTGGGACACGTTCGACTGGCCCGACGCGGCGAAAGCGGACGTGCCGGTGAATCCAGCCGATGCCGTCACGAGCGACGCTGCCGACGACGTGACGGCCACAGTCGCTGACGACGCCACCCAAACGGGAGACGTCTTGTGATTTCAGGGCGACGCGAGCCGATCGCCCAGCGCCACGAGCGCCGCGGTGGCCGCAGCGTGCTTGAACCCGTGGCGAGACAGATCCGCGAAGTGCAGAGTCCAGGCAAAGGCAGCGTCGCGACTGGCAAATCCAAGGCACAGCGTTCCGACGGGCTTTTCAGGCGTACCACCGTCGGGACCGGCGATGCCCGAAGTCGCGATCGCAAGGTCGGCAGCGAATTGCAGCCGCGCGCCTTGCGCCATCGCCAGCGCAACGGGCTCACTGACGGCACCGTGCGCAGCGATCAGGTCGGGGTCAACGTGCAAGACCGCCGACTTGGCCGCGTTGGCGTAAACAACCGCCGCACCGAGGAAGACCCGACTCGCACCCGGCGCTTCCGTCAACAAATGACCGATCAGCCCGCCGGTGCACGATTCCGCCACTGCGACCGTGCATCCCGCAGCCTTCAACGCCGCCACGACGGCGCGCGCGGCCGCTTCACTCGCTTGTTCCCGTTCGTCGTCCGTCACAGTCACCTCGCGTGCGGAGCCTACGGGCTGCGGTGCGCTTGCCGCAAGTGCGGATTGCTCCTACCTTGATCGCGGTTGCTTCTGGAGGGTGTCATGCGTCTACTTTTGTTGGTCTCCTTCCTCGTTACCGGTCTTGTCAGCGCGTGCGGCACGACGACCAGCAGCGACGGCGGCAACGGCACGGACGCAACGGCGGATGTCGGCAGCGACGTTGCCGGCACGGACGCGGTTGACGCCGGGCCGGACGCCGTGACAGACGCGATCGGCAACGAATTGCCACTCGTGGACACAACGCCAGACGTCGCGGACACGGCGCAGACGGACGTTGCATTCGACACGGGCTTTGATTCCTTCGTGCTGGAAATGCCGCCTGCAGACACCGCGCCAGACGTCTTCAACAACGGCTGCTGCCAAAGCGACAGCGAGTGCCCCAAGGGCACGCTGTGCATCCCGGGCAAGTTGTGCGTCCCCGTGCCGGCCACCGGTTCGTGCTGGAACGACGCCGACTGCGCCAGCGGCAAATGCGAGAACCCGAAAGTTTGTCCGTGCACCGCGGACTGCAGCTTCAGCTACATCTTCGGCAAGTGCAGCGACAACGCGGGCTCGTGCTGCGGCGGCGACAAGGGCGGCTGCTTGAGCGACGAAGTGTGCGTGGGCGATCAGGTCTGCAAACCCGCGGTCATCCCGGACGGCAGCTGCTGGAGCGACGCGGACTGCAAGGTCGGGACGTGCGACGGCGCGAGCGTCTGCCCGTGCGGCGCGATGTGCATCGTGGCCGACAAGCTCGGCAAGTGCGTGGACAACGTGAAGCCCGGCGGCTGCTGCGCCAACGGCGCGTCTTGCGCGGTCGGCGAGTCCTGCGTGCATGGTCCAGACGTCTGCAAAAGCAAGGTTCTTCTGGGCAAAGGCCAATGCTGGAACGACAGCGACT
Organism: uncultured Myxococcales bacterium; assembly: GCA_903896545.1. Lineage (GTDB taxonomy): Bacteria > Myxococcota_A > UBA9042 > UBA9042 > UBA9042 > CAIYBN01. The sequence continues at coordinate 22,854 of CAITYF010000246.1, forward strand.
GCGCCGCGGGCACCTGCACCAGTGTCAACGCGTGCCCGTGTGGCGCGATGTGCTTGATCGCCGACAAACCGGGGACGTGCACAACGCCGCCGCTGACATGCACAACGGTCAATCCGAGCAGTTTCGGCGCGTGCGACATGGTTCTGGGCATCGTGTTCGACGGCACAAGCTGCGTGTACGCCAGCGGCTGCGGCTGCGGCAACCAGTGCGGCGCCATCTTTGCCGATCTGGCGACCTGCCAGAAGGCCTGCGGTATTTAGCCGCCCCGCGCGATCGGTCCCGCCTACTTCGCGCGTTCCGCCAGCTGCGCGTGCAACCGCTCTGCCACCGACAGCGCCTCGTCAGTGTCGTCCGACAACACGGTGATGTGGCCCATCTTCCGCCCCGCCCGCGCGGTCCTTTTGCCGTACAGGTGCAGGTGCGCGCGCGGTTCTGCCAGCACCGCGAGGAAATTGGGCTCGCCGTTGGCCCACAGATCGCCCAGCAAGTTCACCATTGCGGCGGGCGCGTGCTGGTGTTGCGAGCCCAGCGGTAGCCCGCACACGGCGCGCAGCTGCTGCTCGAACTGGGAGGTCACGCACGCGCCGAGCGTCACGTGGCCGCTGTTGTGCACGCGTGGCGCCATTTCATTGATCAGCAGCCTGTCGTCGCGCGTCAGGAAGAACTCGACCGTCAGCACGCCGACAAGCTCAAGCGCCACCGCCGCGCGCGTTGCCAGATCCTCGGCCCACGTGCGGATCCCCGGAGAAAACCGCGCAGGCGCCACTGTGGTGTGCAGAATCCCGTTCTTGTGCACGTTCTCGGCGGTCGCAAAGAAGCGAATTTCGCCTTGGGCTGACCGAGCCAGGACAACGGAAAGCTCCGCCGTGAAGTCGACAAAAGCTTCCAGAATGCAAGGCGATTCGCCCAGTGCCCGCCACGCCGATTCTGCTTCGTCCGCTGCATACAACCGCACCTGCGCGCGACCGTCGTAGCCGCCCGTGCGGCGCTTCAGAATCGCCGGCAGACCGATCTCGCCGAGGGCAACTTGCAGCTGACCAAGCGACTCGATGTTGGCCCATCGCGTCTGCGGCAGGTCATGGCGGTGCAGGAAATGCCGTTGATTGTAGCGGTCCTGAATCGTCCGCAGGACTTGGGCTGACGGCCGCAACGTCCGCACGCGTTCCACTTCGGCGAGCACCGCAAACGGCACGTGCTCCGTTTCCAGCGTCACGACGTCGGACGCCAGCGCAAGCTCCAGCGCCGCGGCGGGATCACTCCACTCCCCCTGCACCACGTCCGCCACTTCGGCAGCCGGACACGCCGTGTCGGGATCCAGCACTTTGACGCGGTAGCCCATGCGCCGCGCTTCAATCGCGATCATCTTGCCAAGTTGGCCGCCACCCAGAATACCGAGCGTCTGACCGGGCGCAAATACGGGAGTTTTCACAGCTCCGTCTCCCGCACCTTGCGTTCTTCCTCGTCGCGGCGCGTCTGCAGGCGAACCCGCAGCGCGGCGTCGTTGACGGCCAGAATCTGTGCAGCCAGAAGCCCCGCGTTGGCCGCTCCAGCCACGCCGATCGCCAACGTCGCCACGGGGACGCCTTTGGGCATCTGCACGATGGACAGCAGCGAATCGAGGCCGTTGAGCGCCTTGGACTGAACGGGAACCCCAAGCACCGGCAACAGCGTCTTGGCAGCGGTCATGCCGGGCAAGTGCGCCGCGCCTCCTGCGCCTGCGATGATGACTTGAATGCCGCGACCAGCCGCCGATTCCGCGTAGTCAAATAGCAGGTCCGGGGTGCGGTGTGCAGAAACCACGCGACACTCGTGTGCAACGCCCAGTTCAGTCAGGATTTCCGACGCGTGGCGCATCGTCTCCCAATCGCTCTGGCTGCCCATGATGATGCCGACTTGCGGATGTTCCATGACCAACGTCCAATCCCACGTGTTTTGGGGTCGAGAGCGTAGCCGAGCGGCGCTGAGCAATTCAACGGGGGCGAAGCAACAACCCGGCGAAGTTTGCAGAGGGCGCGTTGAACTGGCCGACGACATCGCAGTCGCGCAGGATCTGATCGTGAATTTCCGGGACAAGGTCGATGCCATGCCGCGGCACCAGCACGATCAACGGCTTCTGCGCCAGAACCGCGGCGAGATGCGCCACGGGTGGCGTGACGCCGGACTGGAACCGCTGGGCGTTGACGTCTGTGTCGCCCAGCGCGACGGGCAATCCCGTGCGCAACGACAGCAACGGCACCAGCGCGCCGTCGCCCCACAGCGGCTTGCCGCCCGCCAGCGTTTGCACTTGCGCGGCAAGCTGAATCATCTCGGTCTTCGCCGCGATCGCCGACGTCCGCCGCGCCAGAGCGCTCTCCACGCCTGGTCGCACCAGTCCCAGCACGATCAGCAGCGCGACGATGCGGAGGTGAAACGGCTGACGCTGTAGATTCGCGACGTCAAACGCCAACGTCGCCGCCGCCGCCAGCCACGGCATCGGCAGCAAGAAGTAGTAGGCCTGCAGCCGCGGCCAGAGCAGCACCAGCGCGAGCACTGCAAAGCCGGAGAGCCCCAACGCGCGCGCCAACTGCGACCCGCGCCACGCACCGATCGCCGCCAGAACCAGCAACGGTGCCTGCCAGGTCACGAACGGCCAGACGCGGTCGGGCACTTTTTGCGCGGCCATGTGCGTCACCTTGCGGAGGTGGTAGGCGAACACTTGATCGATCATCGGCTCGCCGAACCAGAGGAGTTCGAGCAGCAACGGCAGAAGGCCCAGCGCGAGGCCGAGCATCAGGCGTCGCATTGCGCCCGCGCGCCAGGCCCAGACCGCAAGCGGCAGCGCCAAAAGCGCGACGTGCAGCGCCCATTGCGAAGCCAGCGACAGCGTCAATCCGGCCAGCAGCCAGTGCCCCGACAGCGCGAGGACGGTGGCCAAGGTCGCGATGGCGGAAGCCTGTTCGACGCCAACGAACAGCGCGCCGTGTACGAGCACCACGTTGGAGAGCAGAAACAGGAAAGCGGCCAGAATGCCGAGGCCTGGCTTGCCGTCTTTGGCGATCAGGCGAAAAAGCAGCGCGGCGGAAGCCAGCGTCGCAAGCGGCGACCAGACCTTGGCCCACGCGATGGGCGCGCCGGTGGCCAGAACGAGTGCAGCTTGCCAGACGCGCGCGGGCGGGTGTGCCAAGAAGACGTCGTGATAGAGGGCGCCGCCGTCGAGCAGCCGTTGGGCGTCGAGCAGGTACAGCGGCTCGTCACCAGGCAGGAGCGCGAGCTGCGGCGCTTGGAGCCAGACCCACGCCACGCCGAGGGCTACGAGCGCGAGCGCCCAGCGGACGGCAGCACTCACCACGCGGGCCAACGCTGCGGCGTCTTCAAGCCCCATGCGCGCAACTGCGCGGCCGTCCGGGTTCGCCGCACACGAAAGTCGGCATCAGGCGCCGACGTGACCCGCTCGGCTGTCTCGTACGCGGTCAGCGCATCGGCTTCCTGCTTGCCCTGCACAACGGCCCATTCGAGCGCCGCTTCCGCAACGCGCGGTTGTTTCGGCGCCACCTGAACCGCTTGCGCAACGAGCGTCGCGGCGTCTGGTGAACGCGCGTCGACGAGCGCGAGCGCGCGCAGCGCCATCAGGACCGGTTGGGTACCTGAGTCCGGCAAGGCCGCCAATTTCTGCGCGACCAACGGATCCCCCTGCCAGCCAGCGAGCACAGCTTGTGCAAGGCGCCCAGCGACGGACGTTGCCCCAGCGATCAGCCGGTTCAGCCCATCTCGGCCTACAGGGTCTACGCGCTGTGGCGAAAGTGGGTCCACAAGTGCGTCCAGCAGTTGCACGACCAATTCCAACGATTCGACCTGTTTGGACGCCGCGTCTGGCGCGATCAGCAGCAACTGCAAGGCTTCGAGCAGCCGACCGTGGGCCTGATGCACGCGCGCGGCGGCCTGCCAACCAACCGGATCTTCCCGGCGCAGACGCGTCAACGACAAGGCCCATTTCAACGTCGCGGTCGGATCCTCGGCGAGATCCGCGACACCGAGTGCCAGGCGCACGTCATCGACCGACTGGTCGCGGTGCTCGATCCGCACCTCCAGCAGGTGCCCCGCCTCGCGCCACGCCCGCTGGGCAACGAGCACGCGCAGGAGCGGCAGCACATCGCAGGACGGCCGCCCCTCAGGCGCCACACAGCGCTCGGCCACCTTCAGCGCCTCGGCGCTTTTGCCAAGCAGCGCCCGCGCGGCCATGCCGTCTGGATCCTCTGGTGCGGACTTCTTTGCGTCATTCAACCACGCCTTCACGCGATCCAGACGTCCGAGAGACGCCGCAAGGATCGCCGCGTCCAGCCGGTTCGCCGGCGTCAACGACTCCGGACCCGCCGCAATGCCGAGATCTGTCGCGGTGATCGCTGCCGACAAGTCATCGGCCAGCAACGCGTCCGCGGCGTGCTGCCAATGCTGCAACGCCGTCGGTGGCAGGTTGCCGACCGGCTTGGCTTGCGACGTCGGATGGTGCAGCGGGATCGTCGAAGCGTGCGCGTCCAAGCGCGCCTGCAGGACAGCCTCGACGGCCTTCTGTGTCGCGTCGGCGGTCGGCACGCGGTCCACGGCAAACGGCGTTGGCCCCGTAACGAGGCGGGCCACGGCCTTGTGTTGCGTCCCGCCACACTTGATCTGAATCTCGACGTGGTCAAACGCCAGCGTCAGGTCGCCCGCTTGGCACTCCGGGGTCAGGTCCGGTGGGACCGTCAGCACGTGCTCGATCGCCGGACCTGAATCTGGCCCCAGTGCAGCCGGGCCGCGGGGCGACCACACCAGGTCCGCAGCGACAAACGGCCGCACCGACGGCGGCGGCGGCGGCGCCTTCCCCTTGGCCAACGCGAACGATGAGACGAGCAACGCCAGAATCAAGAGCTTTTTCATGGTGCCAACAGGGGGTTAGGGCTGCAGCCCCGCGTGAACGGGTCACAACCAGTGAAGCCTAGCGCGATGCAGTCGACGTTTTCAATGCGACCGGCCACGCACACGCGCAGCGCGTTGCCGTCACAGGCAAGGCCGTCGAGGAACTTGCCCGGCGTACACGCGCTTCCTAGAAGACAGTGCCCGCCCGAACAACCGCTGTCGGCGAGCCAGATCGGGCATTCACGGCCATAGGCCGCGCAGATTTCCAGGCGGTCGTTGTCCCTGCACGTCGGCGTCGACGGCGTGGCGGGGCAGACGGCCGCGTCGTTCGTCGATGTGCTGCCCGGTTTGTCGATGCAAGTTGCCTCACCTGCGACAAGCGCGCAGAGGCCGTCAAATCGCCCGCAATGCTGGACGATTTTGTAGGGGCCGCGGCAGGACACGGCATCGTTGGCGCTGCACGCGGGCGAACACCCGGTGTCTTGCGTGACGACGACGCCGCGCTCCGCTTCCAGACCGGCGCATCCGCCCTGCGGCTGCGCGATCGGCTGGCGGGTATTTTCCACAAAGTGGGTAAGCCGAGGCTGCTCCAAGACCGCAAGCGCGAGCGATGGGTCGCCAGTGCACGATTGGTACAGCGCGACCACCGCCGCGTACTGCGGCTGAGCCCAGACGACTTCCGTCGTGGGCGACGCGCAGCCGACCGCTACACTGAGCAAGCCGGCAGCGCGAAAGCCCCGCATTCTACTTCTCGACTTCCGCCGAGACGATGTAGTCCAGGTTCGGGAAGTCGCTCTTCAAGTACGTGTTGCCGATCGACTGCACGCGCCCCTGATCCGGACCGCGGCCGCGTGGCGCGCCTTCGCCGTACTCGCCGTTGATCTTGTCCAGCACGTCCTGCCCCTGCACGATCTGGCCAAACGGCGCAAAGCCCATGCCGTCCAGATTCGGGTTGTCCACCAGATTCAGGAAGAACTGCACGGAACGCGAATTCGGCAGCCCCTTCTTCGCAAACGTCAGGAAACCGCGCTTGTTGGACTGCTTGACCGGCTCGTCCGGGATGCCCAGGTCTTTCCACACCTGATTGACCGTCGGATCGCCGTGAATGCCAAATTGCGCCATGAAGCCGGGAACGACGCGGAAGAACGCGATGTCCTTGAAATAGCCCATCTTCACGAGGTTGTAGAAGCGATCGGCACCCAGCGGGGACCATTCCTTCTTCACTTCGATGACGATGTCACCCTTGGTCGTCTTGAACTTGACCTTGAACAGGTCGGGCGCCTTCTCCGTCGCCTTGGACGGATCGTGCAACGCCGGGTTCTGGTTCGGATCAGCGGGCGCAGCCGCGACGGGGGCAGCTGCAGGAGCTGCCTCAGCGGGCTTGGGCGCTTCGGCGGGCTTGGGGGCCTCGGCAGGCTTCGGCGCTTCTGCCGCAGCGGCAGGCGGCGTTTCTGGCGCAGACGCGGCAGGAACAGCTTCTTTCTTCTCGCAACCAGCCGCCAGAACGGCAAAAGACATCGCAACTGCGCCGAAGCGGAGCGACAGGGACTTGGCAAACAGGCTCATGTGAACTCTCCTGATGTGATGGCGATCGCTGCACCAAACGTGCAGCAACGACTGCGGCGGAAGTACCTGATCAACTTTCGTTTGGCAAGCGGGCAACTGACCGCGCAGCGGCCCGCTGACGCCGCGGCCCCGCCAGCCAGTAGCTGAGGACCTGTACGGACGCGGGCGTCACCCCCGGCACGCGCGCCGCTTGCGCCAACGTCTCCGGACGTGCCCGTTGGAGCGCGGCAAGCGCCTCGCGCGAAAGACCGGAGATTTCCGCGAAGTCGAAACCATCTACAAAACGCTGCGCTTCCAGCTTCTGCGCCTTCACCTACCGCAATTTTTCACGCTCGACGTAACCAGCGTAGCGCACTTGCGTGGTGACTTCTTCCTGATCGTCGGCGTCAAAATCACTCAGCGCGATGCTCGGTGGCAGGAAGCGGGCCAGGTGCGACAGCGCAACTTCCGGACGACACAAAAGCTGTCCCAACGTCGTCGGCTGCACCATCGTGCCGCCGCCCCAGGACTCGACAAGCGGCACAATTTCGCGATCGGGCTTGACGACGGTTGCGTGCAGGATCGCAACAAGCGCCTCCAAACGCGCACGGCGCTGCTGCAAGGCGAGCCAGGCCGCATCATCGACGATCCCCAGCGCGCGGCCTAGTTCCGTCAGTCGCAGATCGGCGTTGCTCGTTCGCAGGACCAGACGATGCTCCGCGCGCGAGGTGAACATCCGGTAGGGCTCATCGGCACCGCGCGACACGAGGTCGTCCACCATCACGCCGAGGTAGCTCTCGGTGCGGGAAAGCGCAATCGGCGGCTCACCGCGCAACCGCAGCAGACCTTGAATGCCCGCCACAAGGCCCTGTCCCGCCGCCTCCTCGTAGCCCGACGTGCCATTGACCTGACCGGCAAAATACAGCCCCGGCAGCGCCGGCAGCATCAAGTCGCGGCCCAATTGCCGGGCGTCGATGGCGTCATACTCCACCGCGTAGCCAAAGCGCACAATTTCAGCCTGTTCCAACCCAGGCAGCGAGCGCACCATGGCGATCTGCACGTCCGCGGGCAGGCTTGTCGACAGCCCGTTGACGTAGATCTCGTCGGTTTGCCAGCCCTCGCGTTCCAGGAAAATGTAGTGCGTCTCGTGCTGCGGAAAGCGGATGACCTTGTCTTCAATCGACGGGCAATAACGCGGGCCCACGCCTTCGATGACGCCGCCAAAAAGCGGCGAACGGTGCACATTCTCGCGGATCACGGCGTGCGTCGCCGCGTTGCTGTGCGTCACGTGGCACGGCATCTGCGGCAGAATCGCACCTTCCCCGTTGCGCGCCATCGGCGGCGGCGGCTCCAGACCTGGGTCGGGCTGCACGCGGCTCCAGTCAATCGTTCGCCCGTCCAGCCGAGGACAGGTCCCGGTCTTGTGGCGCATCGTCCGCACGCCCAGCGCTCGCAGCTGGTCGCCCAGCCCCAAAGTCGCCGTATCGCCTGCGCGACCGCCTTCAATCTGCGCTTCGCCCGTATGGCAGACCGCGCCGATGAACGTGCCCGCCGTCAAAATGACCACTTCCGCCGAGAACTGCAGCCCCGCTGCCGTTTCCACACCCGCCAGCCGCCCATCCTGCAACCAGAGACGCCGCACATCAGCCTGCTTGATCGCCAGATTCGGCGTTTGCTCCAGCGTGCGCCGCATGGCCGTGGCATACGCCAACTTGTCGCACTGCGCCCGCAGCGCACGCACCGCCGGCCCCTTGGAGCTGTTCAAAACTTTGTAGTGCACGCCCGACTTGTCAGCCGCGCGCGCCATCTCACCACCCAGCGCGTCGATTTCTGCAACCAGATGCGACTTGCCAATACCGCCGATCGCCGGATTGCAGCTCATCCAGGCGATGCGATCGACATTTTGCGTCAGAAGGAGCGTCGCGATGCCGCCGCGTGCCAGCGCCAACGCCGCTTCGCAGCCTGCGTGGCCCCCACCGACAACGATCGCCCGCCACGGACCGACGTAGTGCAGCGGAGTCACGGCAATGGCTGCAGATGTGCGCATGACGAGTCCCGACGGCCCGCGCGCAGCCTGGCCGCGCGTCGAGGCGTTGTGCGTTTTACTTGGCGGCAGGTTTCGCAGGTGCCACGGGCTTGGCCGGCGTGGCTGGTTTTGCCGGGGGCACAGCCGGCTTCGCAGGCGCCACCGGTGCCGCAGCAGCTGGCTTCGGAGGAACGACTGCGGGCTTGGTCGGCGGTGCCGCGGGCTTGGCAGGTTCCGGCGCCTTCTTGGCGTCTTTGGCCGTCGGCGAGGCTGCCTCAGGCAATTCCGTCGCTGTCGCGGCCTTGGGCGGTTCAACCGCGGGCGCGTCTTCCGGTTTCGCCGGTCCGGCCGACTTGTCTGAGACGCCCGCCCCTTCCTTGCACCGCTTGCCAATCGCCGCGATTTCGTTCTTCGCCAACTTGGCCTGCGGCACTTTCGGCATTTCCGTGCTCATGTAGTTCCACACTTGCACGGCCTTTTGGCACTTGCCCGTCAGCTCCAGCACCTTGGACACTTCCACGAGCGACTGCGCCACCGCCACGGTCGGCTTTCCGCTGAGACCATCATGCACCGCTTGAAACTGCTTAAGCGCGTCCACGTAGCGCTGTTCCTGCACGGCGATCCGGCCGACAACGAGTCCACACTGGGCCCACGCCTCGCTCGCCGGGTAGCGCTTCTGGCATTCCGACGCCAGCGCCGCGGCCAACCGCACGTCGCCATCCGCCAGCGCCTTGTCCGCCGCTTTGACAAAACCGTCCGCGTCAGGCGGCAAGTCCGTCGGCAGTGCCAAAATGGCGATGCCCGCGCGGTCGCGCAGGTCCGCAATCAGCTGATTGAGCCGCCCACGGATTTCCGTCACCGACTGCTGATTCGACGACCCGATCCGCTCCAACGCGTCCAGCCGATGCACGATCACTTCGAGGTCACCGCGTACACGCTGCAGCGCCCGATCGCTTTCCGCGATGCGCGCACCCGCTTTGGCCAGTGTTTCGCGGAGTTGGTTGGTTGCTTCTTCCACTTGCGCGGCCAGATTCTGCAAGCGTTTGGTTTCCGCGCTCGCTTCTGCCATCACCGTGGAATTGACCCGCTCCAGTTCGCTCACGCGCTGCGAAACGCGATCGACTTCAGTCGTCGTCGCGATGCAGCCGGTCAGAACCAGAAGAAAGAGCGGAGCGAACTTGTACACGCAGCCTACTTGCCCTTAGCGCGGAATTCCGCCCGGCGGTTCTGGCCCCAGCACGACTCGTTGTCTTCGTTGCAGACCGGCTTGGTCTTGCCGTACGAGATCGTCTTGGCGGTGACCTTCGGCGCGACCGTCTTCAGGTACTCGCGGACGGCCTTGGCGCGGCGGTTGCCGAGCTCCATGTTGTACGCGTCCGTGCCGCGCTCGTCGCAGTGGCCCTCGATTGTGACCGTGGAGATGTTGCGCTCCTTCAGGCACTTGGCCGACGCGCTGACGATGTTCTGAGCATTGGACGAGAGCGTGTACTCATTGAAGTCAAACAGCGCCGGATCGAGCTTGGAGCAGTCGACCTGACCTGCGCCGCCGCTGGAGCACTTGCCCTTCACGCAGGTGCCGCCCTTGCAGTCCTTGTCGCTGAGGCAGGAGGCGCCGTCGACCGAGGTGTCGGGCAAAATGCAACTGCCTGCCATGCACTTGTGGCCAGCCGGGCACTGGACGTCGGCGCTGCATTCCGCCGCGCACTTGTTGTTCAGGCACTGCTTGCCGCTGCCGCAGTCGAGCTTGTTGGTGCAGCAATCGGCCTTGCGGCCACAGGCACCCGCGACACACGAAACGCAAATGTCGGTCCCCGCGCCAGGGCAGTGGCTATCGAGTCGGCACTGCGCGCACTTGCTGTCGACGCAGTATTCGCCCTTGGCCTTGCAATGCGTGTCCGTCTCGCAGTTGGGATAGGCCGGACCGCAGCCGCTGACCAGCACGGCCACGGCGGCGAGGGCAAGCGCCACGGCACTGGAAAGAGGAGCAAGACGATGGAAGCGTGGGAAAGACATGTCAGACCTCCGCCGGGAATGCCGGCTGAACCTGAATCGCGAGGATTCAGTCGTCGTCACGAAAGCAGATCGGGCCGCGGGCGCAAGGCTCTCGGCGCAATGGGCTCGTGACGCGCGGTATGGACCGCCGACCGTCGCGTACCGCCCACAACGGAGCAACACGCGACGGCCGACGAACATTCACACACCGCGACAAGAATCGCGAAACGAAGAGCCTAGCGGCACGCACCGTGCATGCAACGACCCTTGCCGTTGCAGTCCGCGTCCGTCGCGCACGTGCCAGGAGCCGGCGCGGGGGCAGGAGCAGGAGCGGGAGCCGGGGCGGCGGCGGGCGCCGGGGCGGGCGCGGGGGCCGGAGCCGGAGCCGGGGCAGCTTCTTCCTTCACCTGCTCGTGGTGACAACCGCTGATGGCGCAGACGGCAAAGACGGAGACGCAAGCAAAAAGAACGCGCTGGAACATGAGGAACTCCAATAGGTTATGGTCAGAACGACAGGAGCCGCAACCAACGAAGTCGCGCACTGACCTGCGAGATCACGTCAAGCGTGCAGGCCCATCGCGGGCCCGCCTTGCGCTGGACGAGTTGCTTGGTAGCCGGAAGGGGCTTATCTGTCAACCTTTGCAAAGCTGCCGCGGCCCGCTACACTCGTTTGCGCGGGTTCGAGCCGCGGGGGAAAAACCGGATGTTTGAACGCATTGTACTCTTGACCGACCTCGCAGAAGTGACCAAGGAAGCCTATGCGCCGGTCGCTCGCATCGCCTCAACGTTCTCCTCCCAAGTCGTCCTTTTCCACGCTGTGCGCGGTTCGAGCGAGCTGTTCTATCTGGAAGGCGAGGCGGCGAAGCTGCGAACGATGATCGATCAGGCGGACCTCGACCGCGCGATGCCGTCGCTGCTGGGCGCGCAGGCGGCGCTCAAGGCGCTGGGCGTGGACGCTGAAATTCTGACGCGGGTCGGCAGCTTCTTTGACATCACCGTCGACGTGTTGAACGAACTCAAAGCCGACCTCTGCGTCATCCCGACCCAAGGACAACACGAATTCACCGGTCGCGTACTCGGTTCGACAGTCGCCCGCGTGATCCGCGATACCGACATTCCTGTCCTCACCGTCAACGAGCGCTGCGGCCAGCGGCCAGAGACGTGGACGGACTTCCGCCGCGTCGTGCATCCGGTCGATCTTGAAGGTGTTCCGCCGGAGAGCCTGGCCGCCGCCGAGGATTTTGCAGCGGAGATGGGCGGCGTCGTCGACGTCGTGCACGTGATCGAGCCAATCAAGGAGCAGATTCTGCGCACGCCGGAAGGCGAAATTCTGCTTCCCAAGGATCTGCGCTACCAGATTCGCGCCAAGTTGAAGGCGCGTCTCTCGGACATCGCGCACACCGTGCAGCGCGTTCCAGCGCGGTGGCAACTGGTGGAAGACAACAAGCCGGGTTCAGGCGTGATGCTGTACGCCGACAGGCAGAACGCGGACCTCATCGTGCTCCCGTCGATGGGCCGCGACACCGTCCGCAACACGCTGCTGGGCAGCGTCGCGGAACACGTGATCAAGAATGCCCGCTGCCCAGTGCTGACCATCAAGCACGGCTGGCGCGCGCGGGCGTAAGCGAACCGTTGAAAAAGTCCTCTTCCGCATCAACGCCGGACTTGTTTGACGCCGGGGCATCTGCGCGGGCGCCCTTGGCCGAGCGCATGCGTCCGCGGACTCTCGACGAGTTGGTCGGACAGCCGCACTGGCTCGGCCCGCAAGGATTTCTGCGCAAGGCGCTGGAGAACGACCGGCTGCCGTCGCTCATTCTTTGGGGACCGCCTGGGACCGGCAAGACCACGTTGGCACGCCTCGTCGCGCGGCAGATTCACGCGCGATTTGCGCCAATCTCCGCGGTGCTGGACGGCGTGCAGACGCTCCGCGACGTCGTTGCTCAAGCGGCCGATGCGCAGCGCAGGGGCGAGCGGACGGTGCTGTTCGTCGACGAGATCCACCGCTGGGGGAAGGGGCAGCAGGACGCGCTTCTGCCGCACGTGGAAGCGGGGACGGTGACGCTGATTGGCGCGACGACGGAGAATCCGGGGTTCGCGCTCAACGCCGCGCTTTTGAGCCGGTGTCAGTTGCTGACGCTCGAACCGATTGCCAAATCGGATCTCGTGACGCTGCTGCAGCGCGCACTGAACGACGCGCGCGGTTTTCAAGGCAGCGGGCTAACGGCGGACGACGACGTGCTGGCGCGGCTGGCTCAGGCAGCGGACGGGGACGCGCGGCGTGCATTGAACGCGTTGGAGGCGGTGGCGGATTTGGTTCTGGCGGAGGCGGCACGCGACCCGCGGGTACTGCCGCATCTGGACGCGACGTCGCTGGAACGCGCTCCGCTGGCTCAGGGTCCGCGGCACGACCGTGACGGCGACCAGCACTTTCAAGTCATCTCGGCGTTTATCAAGTCCATGCGCGGTTCGGATCCGGATGCGGCGCTCTACTGGCTGGCGCGGCTGCTCGCAGCGGGTGAAGACGGCCGCTTCATCGCGCGGCGCTTGGTTATCTTTGCATCTGAGGACGTCTCGAACGCGGACCCGAATGCCCTGCCCTTGGCCGTTGCCGCCGCGCAGACGCACGAGATGGTCGGGTTGCCGGAGTCGCGCATCGCGCTGGCGCACGCGACGACGTATTTGGCGTGTGCGCCCAAGTCCAAGGCGAGCTACCACGGTCTGGCTGCGGCACTCGCGCTCGTCGAACAGACCGGTAGCCTGCCCGTGCCCAACGCGCTGCGCAATCCGTCGTCTTCGGTGGGCAAAAAGCTCGGCTGGGGGAGTGACTATCAGGATCCGCACGCGCAAGGCGGCTGGGTGGCGGAGCATTACCTGCCGGAAGCCCTTCAGGGGCGCCACCTGTTTCAGCCGACCCGCAACGGCGCCGAGGCGCGGATCGCCGATCGCGTCGCGACGTGGCGTAAACTGCGTGGCGACGAAGATCCGGCGTGATGACTGTGAACTATGGTCTTCTGTGACGATCCCGCACCGAAGCCTCACGACCGGTTCCTGCGCCTTGACCACACGACAAACGCGACCGTACGCTCACGCCTCACGTCCCGGCGGCCTGCTGGGACCGCAGCGCTCTGCCGTCGCAGCGAGTCGGTGACTCGACGGCGCTTCACCGGAACCACGATGCCGCTTCCACGCATTCGCCAACCGCTTCTGCTGCGCCGCCCTCTGCGGTTCGCGCTCGTGTTGACGGTGTTGGTTGCGAACGTGGCGTGCCGTCCTCAAGCGGCGCCACCGGTGTCCCAAGCCTTGGAAACACCCGGATTTGGCCCCCACGACGCGCCAGTCGAACTTCTGGCTTTTGTCGACTGGGAATGCCCGTATAGCCGCAACGACGGCGCGATCTTGAGCGCGTTGGCGACGCAGTTCCCGCAGCAACTTCAGATTCGCGTGCTGCATTTCCCCCTGGACATGCACGCGAACGGCCTGATTCTGGCGCGTGGGGCCGTGGCAGCAGCGCAGCAGAACGCGTTTGCGGCATTTTGGACGAAGTGGCTGAAGCCTGACGTTGCGGCGTCGCGCGACGCGTTGATCGCGTGGTCGGTGGAGGCGGGGCTGGATCCCAAGGCGTTCCTCGCGGCGCTGGACAGCGCTGGGACACTGAGCCGTGTGGCGCGCGACGCAGCGATTGGACACGCGCTGGGCGTGACGGGAACACCGAGTTTCCTCGTTAACGGCACGCTGCTGGTCGGACAGAAGACCCAGAACGAGCTAATCGCGGCCGTGCAAAAGGAGATCGACGCCACGACGATCCTGCACAATGCAGGCGCAGAACCGAGCAAGCTCGTGCACGCCCGGGTCGCGCAGAACGCGCCGGGACTGGCGGCCGCGTATGCAAAGTACGTCGAGGGGGCCGAGCCGGCACCAGCGCAGCCCGTCCCCGTCGTGACTCAAAAACGTGCCGCGAGCGGCGTTGCCGACGCGCAGGTTCGCTCGGCACCGCTGGAGGGCAACTTCGGCGGTCAGCGCGCCCTGCTTTTGCCCGCAGCCCCCACGGACAGTGACAACACAGTTTGGCGGGTCGTCGTGCGCGCGGACGACCCGCAGTTCGGCGCGACGGACGCACCCGTGACCGTCGTGCTGTTTCTCGACCTGTTTGCGCAGGAATCGGCAACGCTCCTGCCGTGGCTCCTGCATCTGCCAACGCCGCAAGTCCGAGTCGTCGTGAAGCACTTGCCGCGCCCCGTTCACCCACTTGCGCAGGTCGTGGCGGAAGCCTTGGAAGCGGCGCGCGAGCAGGATCGATTTGCCGCCCTCCTGCAGAAGTTTGTCGATGCGCCGCAGCCGCTCACGCAAGCGTCGATTCTGGCGCTCAGCACACAAGTTGGGCTGGACGCCGGGCGCTTCAACGCGTCGCTCGCCGTGCATAGCGGCAAGGGGCGCGTCGATGCGGATATCGAGCAGGCTGCAGCGCTGGGCATCGGCGGTTTTGCCGCGCTGTACGTGAACGGCGTACGCGTGAACGCGCTGACCGAGGCGACCATTACGGCGGCCATTGCGCAACAAGCGGAAAAAGCTGCGGCGCTGCAAAAGACGGGCGTTGCCAGCGCGGCGATCTACAAGACGCTGACCGCCAACGGCAAGCTGCTGGACGCGCTGGCACCGGAGCCGCACACGTTCGACCTGACGCACGCGGCGATGCAAGGCCTACCGAGCGCGCCACTGGAAGTGGTCGTTTTCGCTGATTTCCAGTGTCCATTCAGCGCGCGTCTCTGGCCGCACCTGCGCAAGTTGGACCAGGAACTGCCCGGTCGCCTGAAGATCGCGTGGCTCGATTTTCCGCAGACAACCGTGCATCCACTGGCCGAACAGCTCGCCGAAGCGGGTCAGGAAGCGCGGAATCAGGGCAAATTCTGGCCATTTGTGGAAGCGCTGGCCAAGCGCGTCGACAGGCTCGATGATCAGACGCTCGTGCAAGCGGCAAAGGAAGCCGGGCTGCAGGAGAAGGCGCTGAAGAAGGCGCTGACGCAGCACCAGTGGACGAACGCGGTTCAGGCGCAACGCGCGCAAGGTGAGGCGGCGGGAGTGAAAGCGACGCCGACGGTGTTTCTGGACGGCCACCTGTTCCAGCCGAGCAATGGCATTTCTGCAGACACGTTGCGACCCGCGATTCGCCGCCTGTTGGCGACGCACTGAGGAGGGGGAATGAAGTCGCGTTTGCTTGCCCTGCTCCTGCTGACTACCCTGCTTCTACCGGGCAACGCGTGGGCGATCATGGCACGCAAGGTGCCAACGCTAGTCCGCGTGACGGTGCGAGTCTTTGTCGATCTGGAATGTCCGTACTCGCGTCAAGCCTGGCCGCGTTACCGGCAAGCAACTGACCCGTATTCTGGCGCGACGCTGGTCATTCAGCACCTGCCGCTGTCGGCGCATCCGCTCGCCATGACGGCAGCAGTCGCAGCGGTGGCAGCGCGCGCGCAGGGAAAAGAGGGAGCCTTTTTGGACGCGCTCTTTCAGGAAGCCAAGCCCGATGAAGCCGCGATTCAGCGGGCCGCGGCGGCCGCGCAGCTGGATCTAGCCTTGTTCGATGGAGCGCGCACCGACGCGAAACTGCAGTCGCAGGTCGTGATGGAGCAACAGTCGGCGCTGGCGCTGGGGATTCGCTCGACGCCGTCCGCGCTGGTTAACGGCGCGGGCCTTGGCGGCGTGCCACAGGTTGCGGTGCTTCAGCGGGCGATTCAGCGCGCACGGCGGCTGGCTGGCGCGCTGCCGCCATCGGCGGATTTTGAGCGCTTGGCGCTGGTGGCGAAGGACGCCGACTTCGTCCCCGCGCTCGATGCGGTGCGTAAGGCGCGGGCGTTGGCAAAGTCGGCGCAGCCATCCGGCATGCTCGCTGACCGTTGGCAGGTGACGGTGACCGAAAACGACCTGACTTTTGGCCAAGCGAACGCACCGCTGACGATTGTGCTGTTCGTAGATCCGGCGCGGACGGGGCAGTTGGGTGAGTTGGCGCGGCTGCTGCAATTGCAAGCCGAGGAAGCCAAGGCGGGGCGCGCCGACATCCGCGTGGTCGCGAAGTTGCTGCTGCCCGACACACGCGGTGCTTGGCAGAAAGGGACCTTGCCCGCGGCGCTGTGGCTGGCGGCGGCGGCGCTGGCTGCACCGCCCAAGGCGGCGTTGCTCCTGCGGGATCTGGCGCAAAAAGTGGCGACCGCTGCCGATTTGGCGACGCACTCGGCGACGTTGGGGCTGGATGCCGCGGTTGTGCGCAAGAACGCGGACGCGCCCGCGGCGACGGCGTGGCTACAGCTTTCTGCGGACTTGGCGCGGCGCACGGATGCCGTACCTGGCGCGATTTTCGTGAACGGTCGGCGCTGGCTGGGTCTGGCGGGCGATGATGCCCTCCACGCCGCGCTGGACGACCTGCGCGCGGAGTGGAAAGCGCTGTCAGCCAAGCCCGCGACCAGCTATGCGGCGTTGGTGGCCGGTGGGCGGTACTTGCAAGATGTCGATCTGGATCTGGCGGCGGCGGAGACCTCGAACCCCTCCGACGTCGCGCCTGCCAACGGCAAGACCGGTCAGCCCGTCGCGCTTTTTGTCGACTTTCGCAGCCCGCACTCGCGCGCGGCGTTCTACATGCTGCGGCGGCTGGTGACGTCGAAGGACCTGGCGATTCGCCTGACGCTGGCGGTCATCCCGCATGGCGCTGAGCCGGGCCTCACGCCTTCGGGCGCGGCGATCCTCGCGGCGACGCAGCTGGGCAAGGGACTGGAGCTGGCCGAAGCGCTCTTCAACGCTGACAAACCCGATGACTGGCCGACGATTTTGGCGGCTGCTAAGAAATGCAAACTCGATCCTGCGACCTTGAAAAAAACGGTAGCATTGGAGCCGACGCAGACAGCGCTGCGTCAGGTCTGGCAAGCCCGGCAGGAACTCGACATGCGGGATGAACCCGCGATTTTCATCGGCAATCGGCCCTATCAGGGTCCGCTCGATGAGGCCCGTTTGGAGCGCGCAGTGCGCTACGTCCGCGATCAATCTTCCCCGCCGTCCGCGCCAGCGGGCAGCCAGCCATGAGACTCCCCCATCCATGAGCCTTCTCTACACAGAAACCCTGCGCGGCAGCTACTTCCTCGTTGAAACACCGGACGATGTCCGCACATGTGAAGTCGCTGTCAGTGTGAACTTGCCGCGGCCCAAAGGCATCGTGCACGAGGTCGAGGCCGAGATGACCGGCACGGCCAGTTTTGACCGTCTTTCCGACCACGCGCCGATTCGCGGCACGTTGCGCATGCGCTGGATTCGTCCGCGGCGCGTCGACTACCAGTTCGCGTTTGAGACGCAGGATGGCCGCACGCTGCAGTTTCGCGGCGCCAAACATCCGAGTCTGTTGCGGCCGCTCTACACGGCGACAACGCTGTGGGGCACCGTTCACGATGGCGATCGGGCGATTGCGATGGTCAGTCTGCATTTTGATCTCCGCCGTGATCTCGTGGCGTTTCTGCAGAGTCTGGACCGCCAACGCAGGGAGTGAGACCCGCGTGGGGTTGCCCCAAACCGTCACCTGAGGCACGCTAGGGCTCCCGGCCCCCCGTCCGGAAAGCTGGTGCGCGTCATGGCCCTTCACCCCTCGCTTCGCGGCACGAACGCGCAAGCCTCACCGATTCGTCGTCTCTCGCCGTACGCGGATGCCGCCAAGGCCCGCGGAATGCGGGTGTTTCATCTGAACATTGGCCAGCCGGATATTCCGACGCCGCCGCGGATGCTCGATGCCTACAAGCACTTTGACGACAAGGTGCTGGCCTACGGTGCGTCCGAGGGTAGCGCGCCGTATCGCACGGCTTTGGCCAAGTATTACAACAGCCTGACACAGCCTTCGGCCATTGCAGCGGTGCAGCCGTCGCAGGTGCTGGTGACGGTCGGTGGCTCGGAAGCCCTGCAGTTCGCGATCGCTGCCACGTGCGACGTAGGCGATGAAATCCTTGTCGCCGAGCCGTACTACCCGAACTACAAAGGCTTCGCCCAGATTCTCGGCGTCCAAACGCGCGCGATCACGACTTCCGCGACAGACGGCTTTGCCCTCAGCGCCGACCAAGTCCGTGCCGCGATTGGTCCCAAGACCCGCGCGCTCATCATTTCGAGCCCCGGCAACCCAACGGGCGCGGTGCTCGGCGCAGAGAACCTCCGCGCAATCGGCGAGGTCTGCCGTGACGCCGGCGTCTTCCTCGTCAGCGACGAGGTCTACCGCGATTTTGTCTACGACGGCAGCGGTCGCGCACCTTCGGTGCTTTGGCAAGCCGGCTTGGAATCCAACGCAATCCTGATCGACTCCGTCTCCAAGCGCTACTCCGCTTGCGGCGCGCGCGTCGGCTGCTTGGTCACGCGGAACGCGGAAATTTACGCAGCCGCGCTGAAGTTCGCGCAGACGCGGCTCTCGCCGCCGGTCATTGATCAGTTCGCCGCGCTGGCCGCCTTGGACACGCCGCAGTCGGAGACGGACGCGCACATCGCCGACTACAAGCGCCGACGCGACGCTTTGGTGGCTGGACTTTGCGCCATTCCGGGCGTGCGCGCGGAGACGCCAGCGGGCGCGTTCTACCTCATCGTCGAGTTGCCCGTTCCCGACGCCGAGAAGTTCTGCATTTGGCTCCTGGAACAGTTCCAGTTGGACGGCGAAACCGTGATGTTCGCGCCGGCTGACGGCTTCTACGCAACGCCGGGGCTGGGCAAGAACCAGGTGCGCGCGGCGTACGTGTTGGAAGTGCCCAAGCTCGTGCGCGCGTGTGAAGTGCTGCGGGCGGCGCTCGCGGCGTATCCGGAACGTTTGAAGTAGCCAGCGTTACGCGGCTTCCTGCGCCTTCTTGCGGCGTTTCCACGCCCAGCGCGCCAGCAACAACGCGCCAATCGATAACAGCGAAATTAGCACGCCATTCTCCGCGCGCCGGGCTTTTTCAAGCACGTTGTCGAACTCGGCGCCCCAGTACCAGGACGACGCGACCAAGGCTGGAACGCTCAGGAGCGCGGCAAGACCGTCGTAGAAGAGAAAGGTGCGAAACGGGATTTCCAGGACGCCGCTTGAAAAGAAGACGACCGACCGCAGTCCAGGCGTAAATCGGGCGGTGAACAGCACTTTTGGCCCGTGGCTCTTCAGGAACTCCTCGGTTTGCTCCAAGCGCCCGTGGCCCAGAATGTACGAAAACGGCCGGACATTGCGCAGGCGCTCGCCAAAACGGCGGCCCAGCATGAACATCGTGGAATCGCCGATCAGCACGCCAGCCAGGCCAATCAGCAGTGAAGCGATGATGTGCACGTGCGGACGCGGTGTACCGTCCGGCATGGGCCGGTAGGTCAGGTAGCCGCAGATCAGCAGCGTGATGTCCTCGGGCACCGGCAGGCCAAAACCGCAGAGGAGGAGCACGCCAAAGCAGACGCTGTAGATGGTGAGGCCGTCAAATGCGGTGAGCCAGTCGCGCAAACCGATGAGCAGGTGTTCCATGCAATGCCTTTTTGTTCAGCGCGCTGCCAGACGTTCGCGGATGCGCTTGGCCGCCTTGCGTGCCCACGCGCGGACAAAACTGGGCTGGGACAAGTTAAGCCACGAACCCGTTTTGGCGAGAAACGCCGCGTCCTCGGCCGTGCCAATCGTGCCGAAGAGGTCCATCGCGGCGTCGAGCATGTGCGGCGCGGGATAATCGGCGAGTCGTTTCAACCGTGCGTGGAATTCCGGCAGCGGCTTGCGCGCGAGGCTGTCGGCGGAACCTTGGCGCACGTAGCTGTCGTCGTCGATGAGGCCGGAAAAGAGGGCGTCAACGACTTCCGGGCCTTCAAAACCGTGGAGCGCACGCACCGCACGCATGCGGATTTCCCAACTTTTTGCCTGCGCGGCGTCGAGCACGGCCTCTTTGGCCTCGTTGCTATCGGGCCAGGACTCCAGCGCGCCAACAGCCGAGGCACGCACCCGCTTCTCGTCGTCGCGCGCCAGAATCAGAAGCGCTGCCAGCGCCGCATCGCCCAGCCAGGCACCGAGCAAGTCCGCGGTCAACTCGCGCAGCACGTCGTCGGTCGAGTGCGCCAGTTCCAGAAAGCGCGGCTCCAGCTCCAAAAGCCCATCCCGGTGGACTTGCCAATCGTGCGGCCGCCTGCCGTGAACGGAGTCGGTCGCGAGAATTTGCGTCACACGGCGCAGGCCACGCGCGCAGACGTCAGGATCCGCACTGCGGACTTCACGAAGGATGGTGGCGTGAGCAGACATGGCACCTTGGCGTCGGAAGAGCGCCGACACGCGCGAGTGTAGCGCGAAAGGTGCGTGGGGCGGTAGGGTCAGCGCGACGTGTCGAGGATCGGCGGGTGAAAATGCCCGCGCCGAAACGCGAACCAGTAGATCGTGAGCCAGAGGCAGCAGCCGGCAAACGCGTAGCCAGCGAGTTGATTGGGCGGCAGCACAAAAAGGATGAGCACACCAACGACCCAGAGCATCGCCGCCACGTTCACTGCGGGCGACCACCGACCGAGATCCCACGGGCCACGGCGATGCCAGCGACCGTCGCGCCTCGCGCGCCAGCCCAGCCAGATCGGCAAGCCGTAGGAGGCGTAAAGCGCAATCGTCGATAGCGCCACCATCGCCGCGTAGGCGTCGGCCCAGAGCGCGACAACGAAAGCCATGCCCACGCTCAGCCAGATCGCCACATGTGGGCTCTGGAAGCGCGGCGACACGCGGGCGATCGATGTCGAAAATGGCACGCCACCGTCGCGGGCAAAAGCGAAGAGCATGCGCGAGTTGGACGTGACGGAGCCAAGTCCGCAAAACCACATCGCCGCCATCGCGATCCAGATCAAGGCACCGCCGAGCGCGTCACCCAAGCTGGTCTGCAAGATGAAGATGAACGGGTTTGCCGCCTTGCGCGTGGCTTCCGCGTCGCCAATGGCGAGGGTCACAGCGCACAGCAGCAAGCTACCGGCAATCGCGCTCACCAGCACAGCCAGGACGATGCCACGCGGGGCGTTGCGCGACGGATCGACGGTCTCTTCTGTGACGTGCGCGCTCGCGTCGTAGCCGGTGTAGGTCCATTGCGCCTGCAGCAGGCCGATCGCAAAGCCCCAGCCGTAGCCGCGCGCGTCCTGCGTCCAGTGCGTCAGCAGGAATCCCAAGGGCTTGTGCGGCGCAAGCACGGCCAGCGCCACGACGATGGCAAGGACGCCCAGCAAGTGGACCCAAGCAGAGAGCCAATTGAGAACGTTGACGACACGCACGCCGAGGTGATTCAGGGCGCCGTGGGCGAGCAGCAGCACCGCGCAAACTTGCAGCTTCGTGCCGCGATCGTCGGGAAGACCGAGCATGGATGTCAGGAATTCTGCCAAGCCGAAGTCAATACCCGCCGTGATCGCGAATTGCCCAATCGTGTTCAACCACGCGGTCGCAAAGCCCCAGCCGGGACCGCCCAGCAGCGTCGCCCAGTGGTACAGCGCGCCGGCGGTGGGAAAGCTCGATGCCAGTTGCGCCAGACTCAGCGCGACGGGCAGCGTTCCCAGCGTCACCAGCCACCAACCCAGCGACATGACGAGCGGACCGCCGTTGAGCAAGCCGTGACCGTAGAGCGTAACAGCGCCGGTAAGGACGGAAATAATGGAGAAAGACAGGGCAAAATTGCCAAACGCGCCAAAACTGCGGCGCAACTCCTGCGCGTAGCCCAAAGCGCGCAACGCGGCGGCATCCTGTTCGGCTTGAGAAAGCGCGTCTGCGTCGGGCGAAGGTGGCACGGCAACTCCTGAAGAAGTCGCGAGCGTGCCGCAAGTGGCGATCGACAACAAACGACAAACGGGTGACGCAGTGGAATGTTCGGGAGAACCGCACCGATGAAACGCCGGCCAGTGTGGGACTGGCCGGCGTTTCACCGCAGAGCGACCGTGTGGGGCAGGTCACTCCGCCGCGTGATCGGGGCACGCAGCGCGAGATCGCGCACGCTCGAACGGGGAGCTGTGGCACGACCGGTTGATGGCGCACGGTGGGGCACGCGCCATCGAGTGGGAACCAGTGCAC
This sequence comes from uncultured Myxococcales bacterium, assembly GCA_903896545.1. GTDB lineage: Bacteria > Myxococcota_A > UBA9042 > UBA9042 > UBA9042 > CAIYBN01. The sequence continues at coordinate 45,317 of CAITYF010000246.1, forward strand.
GTGGCGTGCCAACTTTCTAAGGATTTTCAAATTCGCGCACTGGCACGCTTCATTTCGTCACAATAGCGCATTTTCGTTCGAATTGCGCCGAGCGCGACTGTCTCACATTGTCTCAATTTTGTCTCAGAAACGTCTCGCGCTGTCTCATCTTGTTTCGGAGTGTTCAAAAAGACCGCGGCGCACTGCAGATTGTTCGCGTACGAACCACTGTCCGCCGACCAGAACATCGACGACTTGCAACGCCTCCGAGAGCACGACGAGGTCTGCATCGGCGCCGACCGCGATACGACCTTTCTGCGCGAGGCGAAAGAGCTTGGCGACGTTGCTGGTGACAAAGGGCAGCAAATCTTCGAGCCGTCGCCCGGCGGCACACAACCCGCGAATTTCTTCCAGAATCGCCGCACTCCGGCCGACGTCCATGTGCAAAAGCACGCCGTCACCGTCAAAAGTCGGCAGACACCCACCGCCGTCGGAGCTCACAGTGAGACGGTCCCGCGGCAAATCACTGTCGAGCCAATCGGCCATCGCCTGCCCCGCCGAAAGCGACTCGTCGTCCGCTGGAAACGCGGTCGCGTCCACCGTGCAGCCGCGCCGCGCCAGCGCCTTCGCGTCCTGCCACAGCCACTTCTGCCGGTTCACGTGGGTGGGGTGAAACGTCCGCGGCGGCAATTCAGTCTCGTCGAGCGCGCGGTTCACCAGTGACAATCCGCGTTTGCCGTCGCCCATGTGCAGGTGCAGGAGCCCCGCTTTCCCCGTCATCATGCCCGCCACGTGGCACTCTGCGGCGAGCTTGATCAGCTCGTCAAAAGTCGGCTGCGAGGAGCGGTGATCGGAAAGCGCGACTTCACCGCACGCGACGATGCGGTCGATGTGCACGATGTCACCGCGCACGCTGCCGGTGAGCGTCGTCGTCGGCACCTCGTAGGAACCCGTGTAGCAAAGCGCGTTGAAGCCCAGTTCACTGAGCCCGCGCGCGCACGCGAGCAGTTCCGCGATCGACCGGGTGCGCGCGTCCGTCCCCAGCAAGCCAATCGCCGTCGTGACGCCGGCCAGCGTCAGGTGCGTGAGCTGAACCGATGGCACGCGCGTCGCTGCACCTGCCTCGCCGCCGCCACCTGCAAGGTGCGTGTGGGCGTCAATCAGGCCGGGAATCAGCGCGCGTCCTTGCAAATCGACCACTTCAACCCGCCACGACGACGGCGGCGGATCGAGATGCGCGGCGATCGCGGTGATCTTGCCGCCCGCCACGAGAACATCGCGCCGTCCAAGGTGTTGGGGCGCGTACACTTCAGCATTTTGGAGCAGAATCATGGTCATCAATCCCAGAGGCTGCAGTTCGCGGAGCCACCGCTGCAGTCGTTCGGGTCGGTGCTGCAGACGACGGAGCGCTTCACGCTGCACGCCGTGCTGCCGCCTTGCACGCCGACGCCGGCTTGGCTAGCCAGGGCGCTGGTGTAGAGCGAGCAGTTCAAGGTGGTACTGCTCACGGTGCTGTTGCCGTTCCAGACCGTGTACGGCTCGGTGTCGGGCAGGAACGCTGACGTGCTGGCCACGTACGCGGTTTGGCCAAGTAGCGCCGTGCAGAAGCCGCCCGCGGCGTTGAAGTCGCCGGTGTAGGTCGCGTTGGTCACAAAGTACTTGCCGTTGGTGTGAAAGCCGCTGGTCTTCAGAACGTACGCGTCGACCTGCTCAAAGCAATAAAGGTGACTGACATTGTTGCAGTAATCGTTGGCGCAGCCTTCCGTCCACTGGTTGTTCGTGCCGTCCGCGTAGCCGTCCATCTGGTGGTACGCGGCCAGGTTGCTGCTGTTCGTGGTCCAGCCATTGCACGTGTCTGCGGCCAAAGTCGAGAACGCCGTGCCGTCCTTGTTCGTGTTGGTAAAGACACGGATCGGGTTCGTGAAACAGTTCGTGCTCGTCGCGGCGGCGGCGGGCGTCTTGCCCGTCTCGTCGAGGTTGATGGGCGCCGCGAGCGATCCGTCGGTCAAGTCACTCCAGTTGTCGGCAATCGGTGTCCGATCGAGCAGCCAATACGGAGACGACGCCTGATCGAAGCGCGATGCCGGATTCCCCGTCGCGTCGCTCAGCCACGCCTTCCACGTGCCGCCGAGGGTCTTTGCATTGGCGGCGCTCTGGCACTGGGTGTCGGCTCCGTTGAGTCCGCTCAACGCCCCTGTGAACGTGCCGCTGGAGACAAACACGCGCCGTACCGATTGGCAGCTGGTCGACCAGCTCCACGTACACGCGCCACTGGCGCTGTCACACGCGTCGACGGTGCAAACGTTGGCATCGCTGCACGTCTTGGCCGTGCCGCCGCTGCACGCGCCCGACTGGCACGTCTTGCTCGTCGCGCACGGGTCGCCGCCTTGGCAGGACGTGCCGTTGGACACGCTGACGCTGCCGCAAACACCCGTCGCGGGCGCGCACGTGTCCGTCGTGCAGTCGTTCCCATCGCCGCAGACCACCGCGGTGGGTGCGTGCTTGCGGATGCGGTTGTTGCTCGTGTCGCCGATCAGGATCGTGCCGTCGCTGAGCGCCCAGATGCCCCACGGGGTGTTGAACTGCGCTGCCGTGGCCACACCGTCTTTGAAGCCGCTGCCAACCGCGCTCATCGGCGTGCTGACGACGCCTGCGGGCGTGATCTTGCGTACCCGGTGGTAGCCGTGGTCAACGGTCCACAAGTTGCCCGCACCGTCCAAGGCGAGCTGGCCGGGCAGATAGAAGGTCGCAGCCGCGCCGGTGCCGTCACCCTGCCCGAACGTGCCGCTGCCAGCGAACGTGCTGACGACGCCGTCCGGCGTGACCTTGCGGATGCGGTAGTTGTTCATGTCTGCGACCCACACGTTGTGGAAGGCGTCGACGACGATGCCGGTGGGCGACGAAAACTGCGCGATCGTGTTCGCGCCGTCCTTGAAGCCCGCGACGCCGGTACCGGCCAAGGTACTAACCGTTCCGTCCGGCTTGACCTTGCGGATACGGTGGTTGAGGGTGTCCGCGACGAACAGATTGCCGTTGGTGTCCGCGGCGATGCCCTGCGGTCCGTTGAATTGCGCGACCAAGCCTGCGCCGTCCTTGAAGCCGGCGATGCCCGTGCCGATCGGTGAGGCGACCAAGCCGCCGCTGATCGTCCGCAACTTGTGGTTACCTGTGTCGGCTACCCACACGGTGCTGCCGCTGACCGTCACGCCTTGTGCGGCCTTGAACGTCGCCGTGAGCGCGGCGCCGTCGCTGGATCCGCTGGTCCCGCTGCCGGCGATTGTGGAGACCGTGCCGTCCGCCGCGACTTCGCGGATCTTGTTGTTGCCCGTGTCCGCGACGTACACGCCGCCTTTGCCGTCGCTCCACATTTGCCGTGGGCCGCTGAAGCTCGCGGCGCTGCCCAAGCCGTCCGCGCTGCCGACCAGCTGTTGCCCCGCGAGCGTCGTGACTGAGCCAGGCTCGGCGGTGCAGGTGCCGGCGACGCACGTCTCACCCAAAGTGCATGCGTTCCCGTCACTGCACGCGAGCCCGGTGTTGTTGTGTCCGCAAACCGCGCTGTTGGGATCGCAGACGTCGTCGGTGCAGGCGTTGCCGTCGTCGCAGTTCTTGGCGACGCCCTTGCACGCGCCCGTCGTACACGCGTCTCCCGTTGAACACGCGTCACCGTCGCCGCAGGCCGTACCATCCGCGGCTACCGTGAACACGCAGCCCTTGATCGGGTCGCAGACGTCCGTTGTGCACGCGGAGCCGTCGTCGCAGCCCATGCTGGACATCGTGACGAGGCGTATCCGGTTGTTGACCGTGTCTGCGATGACCAGGTTGCCGTTGCTGAGCAGGACCAAGCCCTGCATGCCAGAGAATTTCGCGACGTCCGAGCCGCCGTCGAGGAAGCCCGCCGTGCTGCCCAGCACGGTGGCGACGGTCCCGCCGATGGCGCGGATGCGGTTGTTGCCTGTGTCGGCGACCGCGATGCCGATCGCGGCGCTGGCGAGCGCAGTCGGGTTGTTGAACTTGGCGCTCGCCAGGCCGCCGTCCAGGAAGCCAGCGACGCTGCCCGCGCCAGCGGAAACCACGCCCGCGGGCGTCACGACGCGGATGAGGCTGGAACCTGCGTCGGCGACGTAGAAGTTGCCGCCAGCGCCGGCGATGATCGCGCTCGGCAGGCTAAATGTGGCGGAAGTGCCCACGCCATTGGTCGAACCAGCGGTGCCGGTGCCTGCGAGCGTCGTGACGTTGCCGTCCGGTGAAATCCGGCGGATGCGGTTGTTGCCGCGGTCCGCCACGAAGAGCCAGCCGCCGGGGCCGATGATGACGCCGTAAGGCGAACTGAACTGTGCGGCACTGCCCTTGCCGTCGGCGAAGCCCGCGGTGCCACTGCCCGCGAACGTGGTGACGGTCCCGTCTGTCGTGCGTTTGCGGATCCGGTGGTTGCCAGTGTCGGCGATCCAAGCCGTGCCGTCGGCGGCAATCGCGAGGCTTTGCGGCGTCGCGAAGGTGTTCGGGCCGTCGGCAAACGTACACGCAACCGTGGTGACTGTTCCGTCCAGCGCGACTTTGCGCAGGAGCGCGTTGCCCGTGTCCGCGACCCAGATCGCGGCGTTGGCGTCGACAGCCATGCCGCGCGGCCCGCTGAACTGCGCGATGCTGCCTTTGCCATCTTTGCTGCCCGCCGTCGCCGATCCAGCCAAGGTGGTGACCTGCTGAATGCCAGGCGAGGCGCACGTGCCCGTGGCGCACGTTTCGCCCGTGGTGCAAACCGAGTTGTCGTTGCAGGTGCCTGTCAACGCTGTGTGCGTGCACGCCTTGCTGACGCACGCGTCCGTCGTGCACGCATTGCCGTCGTCACACGCGTTGCCGGTGCCGGACACGCAGATCGCATAGGTGTTGCACGCGTCGCCGCTCGTGCACGCGTTGCCGTCGTCGCACGCCGCGCCAACCACGTTGACGTTTGCACACTTGCCGGTTGCCTTGTCGCAGCTGTCGGTCGTGCACACCAAGCCATCGTCGCAGGTGTTGACCGCGCCGATGCAGGTCGCCATGGTCGAACACGCGTCGTTGGTCGTGCACAGATCGCCGTCGTCGCAAACCAACGTGCACATGCCACCTGTGCATGTGCCGCCGTTGGTGCACGGGTGCGTCGCGTCGCACGTGGCGTAGCACAACTTGTTGACGCACTTGTCGGTCGGGTTGGTGCACGCGATGGCCGGCGAGGCGAAAGGATCGCACGTGCCGGAGTTGCTCAACGACTCGCACGAGCCGCTCCACTTGTTGCAGATGTCGTACGTGCACACGTTGCCGTCATTGCAGAGCTTGAGCGCTCCTGCTGTGCAGGTGCCCGCCTTGCATTTGTCGCCCACGGTGCATTCGTTGCTGTCTGCGTTGCACAGCGTCGTGTCGGGCACGGCGACAAAGTCGCAGCTCCCGTTCGCATTGCACGAGTCGGTCGTGCAGATGTTCTTGTCGTCGCAGTAGAACAGCGGCCCGGAAATGCAGCCGCCGTTGGAGCACGCGTCCGGTTTGGTGCAGTTGTTGTTGTCATTGCAAGGGATCGTGTTGAAGAGATAGTTGCAGCCGCCGGTGGACTCGCAGCTGTCATCCGTGCACGGGTTGTTGTCGTTGCACTCCGTCTTGAAAAGTCCGGTACAGACGCCGGCGATGCAGTATTCCGATGTGGTGCACGGGTCGGTGTCCACGCACGGCACCTTGCCGGTCACCGGAATGTCGATGCAGTTGCCGGAGATGGGGTCACATCCTGGCGTGTTGCACTGCGCAGCCTTGGTGCACACCTTCGCAGTTCCAGAAATGCAGGTGCCGCCGACGCAAAGGTCGCTCGCGGTGCACGCGCTGCCGTCACTGCACGGTCCGTTGGCGACGGTGTAGCTGCAGCCGAATACCGTGCACTCATCGGCGGTGCACGAATTGCCGTCGTCGCACGCGTTCTCGTCGGTGACGCCGTTGCAGTTGTTGTCGATTCCGTCGCAAATCTCCGTCGGATTGAGGGTCGGGATGCACGCGGGGCCGGTATCCGCCGCATCGGCGTCGTCCGCGTCTGGGCCCACGTCGTCGGTCACGTCGCCGTCCGTCGTATCGGTCCCAGTGTCGAGAACGTCGGGGCCAGTGTCGTCAACGCCCAAGTCGGCAACAGCGAGATCGTCGGGACCGGTGTCCGTCGGTCCCGAATCGGTCGGTCCGGAGTCTGGAGGGCCAGAATCTGTCGGGCCTGTGTCTGGCGGTCCCAGATCCTCTGGTCCCAAGTCCGCAACGGCCACATCGTCAGGCGGGAGGTCCGGCAGGTCCACCACGTCAAGGATGTCAACTACATCCACGACATCAGTCAGCTCAGGGATATCCGGCAGAACGGCCACATCCGGCACATCCGCGCTATCGGGCACATCGGGCACCTCCGGCACATCGACAAGCGGCGCGTCCAACTCCGGCACATCCAACACGGCCACGTCGGGCGGGACGTCCGGCGGCACATCTGGCAGGTCCGCGTCTGGAAGCACCGGCACATCAAGAACGGGCACGTCGGGCAGCAAGGGCAGGTCCAGCTTACCCGCATCGGTTTCGCTGTCGGTTTCTACATCGGGCGTCAGCGCGTCCGAGGCAGCGTCCTCCACTGCATCCTCTAAGATTTCAGCGTCGTCCTGGACGTCCGTCAGCGCGTCAGCGGCGGCGTCGATATCGTCCGTCGTGTCGGTTGCATCGGTTGTGTCGGCGTCTTGCGCGGCAACTTCGACGGCGGTTGCATCGCTTTTGCCGTCGCCGAGATCACCGCCGTCTGCGACCGCGACGTCACCGGCGCTGTCCTGCCCCGCGTCCGCTTCACCGCCGTTGTTCGGGGCTACCGCGCCGCCGCATGCGACAAAGAGCAAGAAAGACAGCAACATTGCCAGATGACGCATCTTCTTCCCCGCGAGATATCGAAGACCGCTGGAGGTCCTCAGTCGGAGTACCGGTTTTGCGCTGCGGTTGCAAGCCGAATCCCCCGCTTTGCACGGCCAGCCGATGGCTGCACACTCGCGCCATGAGCAGCGGAACCGCACGCCCCGATCCCTCCCTCTGGCGCACCGCCCGCGGCGAGCGTTGCACCTTGGACGGCTGCCGAGGCGCTTGCTGCGTCAACGGCATTTGGGTCGACTTGCGCCACGTGCAGCGGATTCTCGACAACGCAACGCAGGTTCGCCCTTTTATGGCGACCGCCTACGCCGACGACGAAGACCGCTGGTTTGGCGATGAAACGCTGGAAACCGCCGATTTTCCCAGCGGCATTGGCCTACCGACTGCGGTTGCGCCGCGCGCCGATGGTTCCGGGCGCCAAGGCTGCGTCTTCGTGCGGGCTGACCACAAGTGTTCGCTGCAGATGGCCTCAGAGGCGCAAGGGCTGCCGTTTCCGGGTTTGAAGCCGTTTGACTGCGCCACCTACCCGATTCTGCGCTCCGACGGCGCGATTCAGGTTGACTACGAAAGCGCGCGCCACCATCCAGGCGCCGATTGCCAGCAAGGCGGACCGACGCAGCGGCGGATGCGCGACGTATTTGCTGAAGAAATCGCCCTGTGCCTGCCGCCCGGCGCGATGCTGCCAGACGAACCGTAACCGCTACAGGTACTTGTCCACTACCCGCCCAAGTCCTGGCACGGCGCTCACCACGTGTTCTTTCGCGTTCGGACGGAGTTTGTTGTAGATCGTGGCGAGCTTTGGATCCGCCTTTTTGGCTTTCCCGTCAGTCACTTCCAACAGCTTCTCGGCCACGCCGCCAGCGTCCTTCGTGCAGGCCGCGCCAAAGCTGCCGACCTTGCCGCCGTCTGTCCAACGACCAAAGTGACCTTCCAACTTGCCGACCCATTCGTCCAAGAGCGCGCTGATCACGCCTTCGATGAAGCCAGGCTTGACCGCCTTCACCGTGGCGAACGCGCCTTTGATAGCCAAGCCGGAGAGGCCGCCTTTCTTGCCGACTTCTTCGTCGACGAGTCGGGCGCAATCGCGCACCAAGGACGGTCGGTTGCTCGTGGTCAGGAGGGTTTCTTGCAGGGTCGCCATGATGCCTCGTCGTTGCAGTGAACGCACGGAACTGTAGCAGATTGGATTTGGACTGGCGACTCCGCCGCACGTCCGGCATGCTTGACGCGATGACATTGCCTGCGCACCCAGAACGCCTTCGCCTCATGCGCCGCCGCACAGCGCCGGTGTTGCCTGTAACACCTCGCAGCATCGCGCTATTCCGCTTGGGCGAGGCGTGCAACAACCACTGCCCGATGTGCAGCAATTCCGGTCGCCCGGAGGCTTGGCTCACGCCGCAGGACGACTTGCTGAAGCGCGTGGACTGGCTCGCTGCGCAGGGTATGAAGCGCGTCGTCGTGACCGGGGGCGAGCCGACCAGTCATCCGGCATTTTGGGCCGTCATCCAGCGCCTGGGCGAACGCGGAATGATCTGGGACATCAACAGCAACGGCCGCACGTTTGCGCAGGTCGGCTTTGCGGATCGCGCTGTGGAAGAAGGCTTACAGCGCGCGATCATCTCGCTGCACAGCCACATCTCGGAAGTCTCAGAGGAAATCAGCGGCGTCACGGCCAAAGGCCACCGCGAGATCATCGCGGGGATCGACGCGTTGGTGGGCGCCGGCGTGCCCGTCATGCTCAACCTCGTGCTGACCAAGCTGAACCACGCGCACTTGCTGGACTATCTGACGTGGACGGTGGCCCGCTGGGGCCATGAAATCGAATTGAAGGTGTGCTTCCCGACAACGGTTGGCCGCGGCGGCGGTTGGGACGGCATCGACCTGCGCTACCTGGACGTGCAAGAAGTTGTCCGCGCCTTTGTCGATGCCTGCGAGGCCATCAACCTGACCTGGCACCTCGAATCCTTCCCCCTCTGCGCGATCGCCGATCCGCGCGCCCGCAATATGGGACGCTCAGGCTTTGGCGAAACGCACTATTTGGACGACATCAGCGGCGATCGCCTCTACCCGATCGCGCACATCGAAGCGGAACTCGGTTGTTTTCCGGAGACCTGCCGCGACTGCCTGGCGTTTGACCGTTGTCCGGGCGTCAGTGAAGCCTACGCAAGACGCTGGGGCGCGGCCGAGCTCGTCCCCTTTCGCTGACGTACCCGTCGTACCAGCAAAAGAACGAGCACGGGTCCCAGCGCCAGCGGCCACATCAAGCGGTGACTGGCGTGTGGCAGCGGCTTGAGCGGGCCGGCGTCGCAGCTCGTCGACGTGTCCGGCGCAACGCACATGTCCGGGTTGGTCGAAAAGCGATAAGAAAGACACGCGCAGGTAACCAAATCCGGCGGGGCATAGGTCGGGAGCTTGGTGTCCTCGCCCGCCGTCGGAATCGTCGCCGTTGGCGGTTCGCTCAGCGCCGCCGCACCCAGACCGATCGCGTGGCCCAATTCCACGATCAAAGCGGCGCGGACGTCCCACTGCGCGATCTTGCACGTGCTGTAGCAGAAGACGCCGGTGGTATCGCGCAGGAGGATGTCCGCGTCGATGATGTGACCGTCGTGGGCGGTCGTCAGAAACGTTGTGCTGACCGCAAGCTTGGAGAGCGGCCAACCCGCATCCGTGCGCAAGAATGCGATCTGCGCGGTGTTTTGTGCCGCGCCGTCGCACGCCTCCGGTGACGCGGATTTCCAACAGTCCGAGGCCAGGAGCGCAGCCGTGCTCTCACCGCCAAACGAAAAATTCAGGCCGAGCGGGTTCGCATCACACCGTGCCGCGACACACCCCGTGTCACCATGTGGCCGCGCCAAAGCGACGTCCGTCACGTCATGAGGCAACGACGGCAGCGTGCCCGTGGCGGCGCAAAAGCCGCACGACAAGCTCTGCCAACTCGCAAAAGCCTCGATGATCGCGTGTTCGAGGTTGTCGTTGCTGAGACCTTTCGTCGTTGTGCCTGGCGCGTACAGTTGCCAGCTGAGGTCGGTTCTCAGCCAGCGGTGGCAAAATCCGTCGGGACCACGTGTGCATGCGCAGCTGTTCATGCTGGCGATCGGGTTGAGATCGGGCTCAGCACACCACGCGGGCGCGCTGGCAAGCAGTCCCACGCTCGCCACTGTGCAAAACCTGACAATCAGCCTCAAAGCTCGCCGCACGTGCACCCCGTCCACTCACTGAATATGAATTCCGCAGATCCGCAAACTCCGAGCTTCAGTTTTGTTCCCGTTCCGCACCGTAACGAGGCCACCGGCGCAATGCAAGGGGAGGAAACAGCCGCCGGTTTGGCGAAGTTGTGACAAACCGCGTTTGCGACCCGCCGCTCTGCTGGTAGAGTCGCGTCAGGAGGCGCTGATGGCGGCCATTGCAACACAACAGAACGCGCTCGCAGGCTTGGATTTGCCCGACCTGACCGTGCCGCAGGGCGACACGCGTACGTTGCGCCGCGTCTTGAACGCATATTGGCAGCGCGTGCTGCACGATCTGGCGCGCGTCCCGCTGGCGGCCGTGGCCCATCACAATCGCGCCCTTTACGACCGCACGTGTCAGGCGCTGCGGGCCGCTTCTTCACGCGATCCGCGCAAGGCGCTGCACGTCGTCCGGCAGCCGACCGTGTCTGTGCTCGTGGAGTGCATCCAACACCAACTCGCCGGCGTACCTGACACCGTGCTGCTGAACCGCTGGCTGCGCGAGTTGTGTGTCCTCGTGCTGCTCGAATTGGCGACGCTCGGCGAAGTACCGGCGAGCGGAGTCACCGTAGGGCGCGACCCGGACGGACGTTTTCCGGAGCTCCGGTCGCCCACCGCGAACCTTGCCTTGCGACCGCATGAAGTCGTGACAGCGCTGACGTTTCGGCCCCACTCGCTCACGCTGCACGAGGGCATGCAGACCCAATCGCTGCCCCTGCGTCCGGACGGAAAATGGCTGGATCACAAGCATGAATTCGGCATGCCCGCCGACGTTGAGCATCCGTATCTGATGATCGTGCCCGGCGTCTTCCTCGCATTGACCGACAACAACCCGCTGTCGAACTTCGAAGCGCATCCGGACAAGAACGGCAATCAGCTGGACCTCGGCCAACACGCTGCGTCGGAGTGGCTCCATTCGTTGCGCCACGCCATCGCGGATATCGACGCCCACATGCCGCTCGTCGGTGAGGAGCTGCGCCTGTGCATGCGGCTTTTTGTGCCAGTGGGTTATGACGACCACAAGCACCTCTCGGCGAGCTTCCAGGAGGCAGTCGGCCTCATCTACTTGACGCTACACCCCCAGCAAATGACGATGACCGAAGCGGTGTTGCACGAGTTTCAGCACAACAAGATCAACGCCGCTTTTCGTCTGGATCCGCTCCTGCACAACGCCTGGTCGCCGCTGTACCCGTCGCCTGTGCGCCCGGATCCGCGGCCGCTGCATGGCGTGGTGCTGGCCGTTCACGCGTTTCAGCCGATCGCGCGGCTGTACGAGGAAATGGCGCGCGCGGCGCGACCGGAAGCTGAAAACAGTTTTTGGAACGAACGTTTTCGCAAGATCATCCACATCAACCGCGCCGGAGCGGAGACTGTGCTGACAAACGCGGCGGCGACCAAAACCGGCAGTGGGCTTTTTGCAGAGATGCGGTCGCTGGACGAGCATTTCCGCGCGTATGAGACGGAGCGCTGGCCGGATCGTCAGGACGCGGCGGACCTTTCCGAGCTGGCGGAACAACACGACTAGACATGCCGGCCAAGATTGGAGATCAAACCTGCCCGAACCGCGGCGTGCCACCGGAGGTGCACGCTCGCGGTCCAGTCCGAGAGGGCAACAGGCTTGACCCACAGAGCTTGGTGTTGGACAGAGGTCGGACTGTCTACAACCGCCCAGAACGTTCGCCGTCGGTCCGTTGCATTCGCTCCAGAATCGCCATGACTTTGTTTTCCAGCACGTTCGGGTCCATGCGCTGACGGGGCGGCTTCGGCGTTGCAGGGGGCGGCGCCTGTGGCGAAGCCGCGAGTTCTGGCAGGCTGAATTGCGATTCCTGCGCGAACACACGCGCTTCGGCTTCACGCGCAACGCGCTCGGCGGCCTCACCATCGCTCGCATCATCGCGACGCCGGCGTTCGTTCAGGATCGGCATCGAACCCGACTGCGTCTGCGGTGCGTTGGGTGGCGCAACGTGCGCGAGTTCGTGGGCGATCACGGCGCGACCTTCCGGCGTCGTCGGATCGTACTGACCGGGGGCGAAAAACACGTCGGCGTCACCGATGGCAAAGGCCCGCGCATCCAAAGCGTCAGCAGCGGCTTGCGCGCGGGACCCACGGTGGACGCGCACTTCGGCCAGGCTCTCGCGGCGAAAGCCCTGTGCGGCGAGGCGATCGATAAGCGCGCTATCCAAGCGGGTCGGCAGCGGGTCAGAGAGCCACCGGGCACCGATCGCAGCGTAGCGGTCAGTCACATCCGCGCCCATTTGCTGCGCGCGGTCGGCCGCCAAACGCTGCCCCAACTGTCCAGCGTCATCGTCGGTCGACGGAACGGGCGGCCGAGGTGGCTGAGTTGTGCGTCGCTTGGCCATCAAACCCTCTGGCGTCACGCTACCACGACCGGGAGGCGGCGCAAACGCCTGAGAAGCCCTCTGGAGCCGCGACACCCCAGCCGTCGCCCGTGAACACGTTTACACCTTCACATAACTGCTGAGCGTCACGGTTGACACGCCACCTAGCGGCGTCGAAGCTACCCGCCAACTTGCCTGCGCGCCCCCGTGCAGGTTGGCCCCGCCCCCGGTTTCGAGGATTCCGTCAGATGCCCTCGTCGGCCTTCACCAGTAGCATTTTCCGCCGGATTCCGGACGTGCGTCTTGAACCGTCGGCTGTCGTCGCGCCGCTGCTGGATCGCGTCCCCGCGTTGCGCCTGATTGGCAATACCCCGCTCGTGCAAATCGACGCCTTTGCCGCGGAACATCCCGGTGTCGAGCTGTACGCCAAGGTTGAATACTTCAATCCGGGCGGCTCGTTGAAGGATCGCCCCGTGCTGCGCATGTTGGCGGAGGCCATCGCGGACGGTCGGCTGACGCGCGACAAGACCATCATCGACAGTTCGAGCGGCAATGCCGGCATCGCCTACGCGCTCATCGGCGGCGCGCTCGGTTACGATGTCGAAATCGTGATTCCGGACAACGCGTCCAAAGAACGACTGAAACGGCTGACCGCGCACGGCGCGAAGATCACCCACACGTCGGCGCACGACGGGTATGACGAGGCGATTCGGTCGGTGCGGCGCATCGTCGCTGCCAGCCCGGATCGGTACTTCTACTGCGACCAGTATTCGAACGACGGCAACTGGCGCGCGCATTTTGACACGACGGCGAACGAGATCTGGCACCAGACCGAAGGCCGCGTGACGCACTTCGTATTTGGCGTCGGCACCGGCGGCACGATTACCGGCATTGGGCGACGCTTGCGGCAACTGAACCCGAAGGTCGCGATCGAACTGTTGATCCCCGACGCGTTTCCCGGCGTGGAAGGCCTGAAGCCGCTCGGCTCGCCAGGCGACCACGTGCCGGAAATCTACGATACGACGCTCGCCAATCGCACGTGGGACGTCGACGACGAAAAGGCGTGGCAGGTCAGCCAACGTCTCGCAAAGTCCGGACTTTTTGCTGGGCAGAGCTCCGGCGTCTGCGTCGCGAACGCGGTGCGCGTTGCCAAAGATCTAAGCCAGCGCGGTGAAAAAGGCGTGGTCGTGACCATGCTTTGTGACATCGGTGAACGGTATTTCTCCACACGCTTGTGGGACGTCTGATCGCTCGACGGAGAGGAAAACATGCATTGGGACCGACCAAGTCCGGTACAAAATCCGGCAACAACCTCTGACGCCATTCGTGTTGCTGCGGAGCACACGCCCGCCCGCGCCGACTCGGACGCCTTCGCTCGCCAAGTTGCGGCGCCGGTCTCGCTGACCGCGCGGACCATCGGCCTGACGTTGCCGAGCTCGTGGGTGCTGATGACCACCGCGATGTGGTGGGCGTGGCGCGTAACTGCCATGTTCGCCCGCGAAGAGTTGGTTGGCCCTCACGCGCAGCACGTCGCGCTGTTCTCTGGGCTTTTTGCCGACCTCATCCTGGTGCAGTTCACGTTTTCCGCGGCGCGTCTAACGCTGGTCGCGACAACACCGAGCGCCGAGATCCACCATCCGTACGTATCGGGCATGAAGCGACTCGTATTCACCCTCTTCTTCCTTTCGACGCTCTTCCGCATCCTCGACGTCGTGCAGAGCGCGATGGCCCACCGCGTCCCGGACGCGGAATTCTGGATGACGGTGATCCGCGAACCCGACTTGCTGGTGTCCGGCCCCGTCTTTGGCGCCGTGCTCGTCGCTGCGGCGGCGACGGCAATTGGTCGCTACGCGGTGGGCTGCGATCTGGAGATTACACAGTCCTTGGCGGAATACTGGGACCAGCGCAAGGCGATCACGCTCACCGCGACGACGCTTCTGGTCACCGCGGTGCTCGGTCTGGGCATGGCTACGGGCAGTCCGTACGGTGGTCGCGGTCGTCTGGTGGAAGTGGGTGCCCCGTCCGCGCTCGTGCAGGCTTTGGCGCACCGGACAGCGGTCGCACGCCCGACGCTGGACAAGTAGCATCCACAGGCGGTTTTGGCCGCAGGCGATTCAACACAATGTGGAAGTAGTTCTCGCGGGCGCGGTGCGTCGGTTGCGGCTATTGCTCGCAGGGGCACTGGCGCGGCACCTTGGTGCGATGCGAGCGGCAACGTTCGCGCGTGACATCGCAGCGCGCCGAGAGCGCGGCGACCTTCGGGTACCGTTTGGCGATGTTGCACACGCTGTTCGCAAGATGGCAGCTCTCCGACGAGCGGTTGCACATCTCAAAACACAGATCGAGCGCGTTGTCCGACACGGAGACCGACTGGATCTGATAGCCGATCTGCATTTGCCGGTTGGTGGCGACGTCGACGGTTAGACGATCCTCGTCACTGACGTCATCAAAGCCCTCAGCACGGGCACCGGGACTGGAGCAACCCACGATCGCGAGCGCGCCGAGTGCCACGCCAAAAAGCCAACTACCACGCGGAGACCACGGGAGATTCACGGAGACGCCGCGCGCGAACACGGCGAACGCACTGCGGGTTTTGGCCAATTCCATCGTCAACGCGAAGGCTCCAGAAGGCGCAACTCGGCACCAGGATCTGGTTGAGTGTAAGGGGCTCCAGCCCAACCGGCAAGGGCGCACCGCAACGCACCATCGGATTCCTTGGCTTGCCCGGTCGAATTGCCAACTGCGCGCCCTCCCCTTGCGCTTCATGCCCCGTCCGGCGGACACTTGCACGTTGCGGGGCGACGCATTTGCCGCGCAACGAGAGGCTGTTGTGGTCGGCAATTCCAGTCATAACGCAGCGAACAAGGGAACAGAAGCGCCGCGCACGGAAGGGATTCGCACGCTGGTGGACCTCTTTGAGCGCTCGGTTCAGGTCGGTCCCGGCAAGCAAATCCTGCGCAGCAAGATCGGCGACACGTGGCAACCGACGACTTTTGCTGCGTGGCGTGACACTTCCGGTATCTGGGCGCGCGGCTTGTGTGCCCTTGGCTTGGAAATCGGCGATCGCGTGGGCTTGATCGCTGTGACGCGCCGCGAATGGCTCTTTGCCGACATGGGCATCCTGATGGCCGGCGGCGTCACGGTGCCCGTGTATCCGTCCGCGATGGCCGAAGAAGCGCAGTTCGTACTCGACAACAGCGAAGCGCGCTTCGTGTTCGTCGAAGATCCCGCGCAGTTGGAGAAGCTCGTGCTGCACCGCGCAGCGCTCCCGAAGTTGGAAAAAGTCATCTACATTCAAGACGTCGCGGCGCTGGAGAGGCCCGACGCGCAAGGGCGCCTGCGCGTGCGCTTGGATGAAGTGGTCGCGCCGGACGACCCGTGGATTCTGTCGTTGGATCAGCTGGCTGATCTGGGCCGCAAGATCGGCGAAGGGCTGCTGGCCGATCGCCGCGATCAGATCCAACCGGAACAGCCGGCCACGATCGTGTACACGTCTGGCACGACGGGCCGTCCCAAGGGCGTTGTCCTGACCCACGACACCTTCGTGTTCGAGACCCAGGCGTGCGAAACCTCGCTGGATGTCCACGACAACGATGGTCTTCTGCTGTTCCTACCGCTGGCGCACGTCTTCGCGAAATTGGTCTATGTCGTGTGCGTCAACGTGCGCTGCGAAATGCTGATTCCGCGGTCGATCGCCACGGTTTTGCAGGACATGGCTGAGGCGCAGCCGACCGTGATGCCCGCGGTGCCGCGCATCTTTGAGAAGGCGCACGCGAAGATCATGGCCGGCGTCGAAGCGGGCGGTCCGGTCAAGAAGAAGATCTTTGAATGGGCCGTCGGGATCGGGCGAGAAGTCTCGCAGTTGCGGCAGCGCGGCAAGGAACCGACGGGCGTCCTGAAAGTGCGCTACGAGATCGCAAACCGTCTTGTGTTTACCAAAATTCACGCCGCCTTCGGCGGGCGCGTTCGCGGATTCATCTCCGGCGCGGCGCCGCTTTCTCGCGAGCTTTCCGAGTTTTTCCATGCGGTTGGGCTCCTGATCCTGGAAGGCTACGGCATGACCGAGAACTGCGCCGCGGCCACGGTGAACCGCTTGGATCACTTCAAGTTCGGCACTGTCGGCATTCCAATTCCCGGTGTCCAATTGCGGATCGCCGAGGACGGCGAAGTGCTGATCAAGGGACGCAACGTGATGCACGGCTACTGGCGCAACCCGGAGGCGACCGCAGAAGCGTTGACCGACGGCTGGTTGCACACGGGCGACGTGGGCGAGATCGACACGGACGGCTTCCTCCGCATCACCGACCGCAAGAAGGACATCATCGTGACCGCGGGTGGCAAGAACGTCGCGCCGCAGAACATCGAAGCGCACGTGAAGAACGCGCCGTTTGTGAGTCAGGTGATGGTCTACGGCGACAACCGCAAGTTCCTGTCCGCGTTGGTGACGCTGGAGGAAGACGCGATTTGCAAGTGGGCTGATCAACGGGGAATTCGCTACGCGACGACGGCAGAACTGACGCAAAATGGTGAGGTCTACAAGCTCATCGACGGCATCATTTCTGACAAGAACCGAACCCTGGCCAGTTACGAAACCATCAAGAAGTTCGCCATTCTGGAGCGCGATCTGACCGTGGAAGATGGCGATCTGACGCCGTCCTTGAAGATGCGGCGCAAGGAAGTGACGCGCAAGTATCAGGATTTGCTCGACTCATTCTACAGCGAGCATTACTAACCGACGACCCAAGACAAGGCTTGTGACCCCGTGAAGCAACCAAAAACCCTCATCTGCGTGCCCACTTACAACGAGCGGGAGAACCTACCTCTGCTGGTCGATGCGATCTTTGCGGAGGTGCCGCACGTCGAAATCCTCGTGATCGACGACAACAGCCCGGACGGCACAGGGCAATTGGCGGACGAACTCGCCAGCAAGAACAGCCAGGTCCACGTCCTGCACCGCGCGGGAAAGCAGGGACTGGGTCGCGCTTACATCGCCGGCTTCCAGTGGGCGCTGGCGCGCGATTACGAGTTGGTCTTCGAGATGGACTGCGACTTCTCCCACCAGCCGCGTTTCTTGCCGGAATTTCTGAAGAAAGCGGAGAAGTTCGATCTGGTCCTGGGCTCGCGCTACATCCCCGGCGGCGGCACGCAGGATTGGGACTGGCGGCGCCGCGCGATCTCGATGGGCGGCAATACCTACGCGCGGGTCATTTTGGGCTTGCCGTACAAGGATCTGACCGGCGGCTTCAAGTGCTTCCACCGCAAGGTGCTGGAAGCGTTGCCCTTGGAGCAGATCCTGAGCAACGGCTACGTGTTTCAGATCGAGCTGACCTGGCGCACCGTCGCCGCTGGCTTCACGGTCGGCGAAGTGCCGATCCAATTCCCGGATCGCACACGCGGCGAGTCGAAAATGGACGGGCGCATCGTGCGCGAGGCCGTCGTGAACGTGTGGAAGTTACGCCTCAGCAAGCCGCAAACGTCGCGTCCGCAGCGCTGATCCGCATTTCAGGTATGGTCAGCGGCGACCTTTTGACCTAGACTTGGCGGACCGCGCTCGCGTCCGAGACCGAAGCCCGCGAACCCGAACGTCAACCGCATTTGTGATCTACAACGAGGCAACCATGGCAAACGAACTGAACGCGCTGTTGGGGAAAGGCAGCGATTTTCAAGGCAAACTGACGTTCGAAGGCAGCGTGCGGATCGACGGCCGTTTCACCGGCGAGATCCTCACCGACGGCCATCTCATCATCGGCGAAGGCGCGCAGGTCCAGGCGGAAATCCGCGTGGGCACCGTCCAGATCTACGGCAACGTTACCGGAAACGTGACGGCCAACGACGGCGTTGAGCTGCACGCTCCGGCGTCGCTCCGGGGCAACATCGCGTCGCCGGCGCTGCACATCGACAAGGGCGTGTTCTTTGACGGCGCATGCCAGATGACGACCCCGAAGGACGATCGCGCCGCTCCGGCTCGTCCGGCGCCTGCCCCGCGTCCGATCGCAATGGGTTCCGCGCCGATCGCCGCTGCGCTTTCGCAGAGTCAGCCGGTCCCGAACCTCGGTTCGTCGCCCGTTCGCCAGAGCGGCGTCTTCACCGGCGAGCCTTCGCGCGCTTCCGGCGAGCTCCCGCACAAGTTCTAGCCCTACCGGGCATAGGGAGCGCCGATGCGGCAATTCGGCTCCGGTCGACCGCTCGTGGTCGTCGCATTTGGCGGCAATGCGCTTTTGCAGCCGCATGATGACGGCAGCTTCGCCCAACAGCTCAAACGCGCGGAACAGGCGGCCAAGGCCATCCACAATCTGGTGCGTCGCGGTTTCCGCGTGCTGTGCGTTCATGGGAATGGCCCTCAGGTCGGCCAGGAGCTGATTCGCAGCGAGGAAGCGTCGACGCGCTTGCCGATCGTGCCGCTTGACGCGTGTGTGGCGTCGACTCAGGGCACGATGGGCTACCTTCTGGAGTTGGCGCTCTACAACCAAAGCCACGCGTTGCGAATCGGCACCGTTCTGACGCTGGTCGAGGTCGATCCGAAGGACGCGGCGTTCGCCAAGCCAACCAAGCCGATCGGGCCGTTTTTTGTCAGCCACCGCGCGGCCGAACTCAAGCGCAAGCAAAAGTGGCAAATGGTGGAAGACGCAGGTCGCGGCTGGCGAAAGGTCGTCGCCTCGCCGACGCCGACGGGTATTGTGAATGTGGAAGCGGTCGACGCGATGATCTCGCGGATGGACGTGGTGATCGCGGGGGGCGGAGGCGGCGTGCCTGTGGTGCGCGCGGTGGGCGGCAAGACGGTCGGCGTGGAAGCGGTGATCGACAAGGATCGGACGGCGGCGCTGTTGGGACAAGTACTCGGTGCGTCAGCGCTCCTGATCGTGACGGCCGTCGAGCGCGTGGCCCTGGATTTTGGCAAGGCGACGGAGCGCAAGATCGAGCAGATGACGATCGCGCAGGCCGAGCAGTTTGCGGCCGAAGGACAATTTCCCGCGGGTTCGATGGGGCCCAAAGTTCAGGCCGCAATGCAGTTTTCGCGCGCGACTGGGCATCCGGCGATCATCGGCGACGTGACCCACCTGGGTCGGATGGCCTCGGGAAAATCGGGGACGCGGATCGTTCCTTAGGCGCCGGTCCTGCGAGCCCACCACATGACGCGCGGGCCGCAAACGGCTAAACTCCCGCCGTCGCCGCGATTGGCTGACTTGGAGCCCACCATGCCCCGCCATTTTCTGTCCGTCACGGATTTCTCGCCGGCGCAGGTGCGCGATTGCCTGTTGCTCGCCAACGACATCAAGCTGCATCCGGAAAACTACCGGCAAACCCTCGCTGGCCAGACGCTGGCGATGATCTTCCAAAAGAAGTCGACGCGTACCCGTGTGTCGTTTGAAGTCGGTATGTACCAACTCGGCGGGCATGCGCTGTTTCTGAGCTCGGCCGACATCCAGATTGGCCGCGGTGAGACGATCGCGGACACCGCGCAGGTCATCAGCCGCTATTGCAACGGCATCATGGCGCGCGTGTACGGACACGAGATCGTTGAAGAACTGGCAAAGTTCGCGACCGTGCCCATCATCAACGGGCTCTCGGACCTTGAACACCCGTGTCAGACGATGTGTGACGCGCAGACGCTGATCGAGCACTGGAGCCCCAAGGGCACCTACGATCCCAGCGTGCTGCGCGGCAAAACGCTGTGCTACGTCGGCGACGGCAACAACATGGCGCATTCGCTGCTCGACGTCGGTGCTGCGACCGGCATGAACGTCACGATCGTGGCGCCCAAGGGCTACTGGCCGGATCCGAAGATCGTCGCGCGTTGTGAAGAACTCGGTCGCGAAACCGGCTCCAAGATCGTGATCACCGACGACGTCATCAACGGCGTGCGCGGCGCGGATTGCATCTACACGGACGTCTGGGCATCGATGGGCCAGGAAGAAGAACACGACAAGCGCGTGCGTGACTTTGACGGCTTCATCGTCGACGAGTCCATGATGCAACGCGCAGACAACGGCCGCACGGGGCCAGGATGTCTCTTCATGCATTGCCTGCCCGCCCACCGCGGTGAAGAGGTCAGCGCTGAAGTGTGCGATGGCCCGCGGTCGATCATCTTTGACGAAGCCGAGAATCGCCTGCACATCCAGAAGGCCATTCTCGTGACGCTGATGGCCAAGCGTTGAAGTACGCTGGTCTAGCCGTTGTTTTCGTACTTGCAGGGTGCGGCAAGTCAGAATCGCCCGTGATTCCGATTGCCGCCACGCGGGCCGCGACAACGCCAGCGGCGGAGGCTGATCCGGATCCTGTGTTGGGCAAAATCGACCAGTTCGAGTTGCACCTCTCACACGTCCGCGATCGCCTTTCACGCCTGCCACCCACGTTGAGCACCGAGGATGCCGCGCTTCAAGCCATCGTGCTCGCTGCCGAGGATCTGCTGGCCGTTCGTGAAATGTTGGTCCTGAAAGAGAGCCCCAAGCCCGACGAGCGCCCGTGGCAAGCCGCAGAGCGATTTGCTGCCAACGTCTGGCGCGGTGAACCGACGTGCGCGGCGGATCCGGGCGAGGTGAAGCTGCTCTACCTGCAGCAACTCTCGCGCTACAAGCATCCGCGCAAATTTGCGATCTGGGACGCGCAAATGCAGTGCTGTCCGGATCCGACCCAGTGCCCGCCGAGCGATCTGGCAGCGTGTCGCCAAGCGACGTTGCCGACGATGGAGAAGCTATCGGCCGCGCTGAAGACGCGGTGGAGCGCCCTGCCCGCGCTCGGTGCGGCGGCGGACGTGACCGACGTCACGGTCGACGCGTCCCCGGTTAAGGGCGCGCGAACCGACGCGTTTGAAGCCGCGGTTGCCGAGCTATCTGGCCGCGAGGTGCGCCTACAGCTGCGACGCTACGACTTCTACCACCAAGGCGAGGAAGGCTTCGGCAGCGGCAATTTCCGTCCCGGCGAGCCGCGTGTCTCCGCATGGGCCGAAACTGCGCGTCTGGGCGACGTTTCCGCGCCGATTGAGACCGTGTGGGGCTACTCGATCGCGCTCCTTGCCGCGCGCGAGCCGACGCGGTCGGGCAAAGCGGACCCCGCCATCATGGCGCGACTCAATGCGACTGCCTGCCAGCAGATGGCCGAGCGGCAACGACAGGAGTGGCGCGATGGTCTGCTGCGTGCCGCTGTGCTGCGCTGGGATCGCGAGCAGATCGAGAAGAGTTTTGGCTCGCCGGTGTACAAGCGGCTGCCGCGAAACGCGTCGCGGTTCGGCCAACCGGTTCCGCCGAAGTAGCGCTTACGAGCGCACCCGCTCCACCCGCGTGACGCCGCGCAGCCGCCCCAGCGAGGCAAGAATACCTTGCAATTGCGCTAGATTGTGAACGACGACCTCAAAGTCATTGAGCGCGCGGTGGCCGTCAATGACCCGGCAGTTCGCGCTCAGGATGCTCACGCCAGCCTCGGTGAACTTCGCAGACATCGCAGCGAGCAGGCCAGTCTCGTTTTCCGAGTACACGCGCACGCCGACGGTCGTGCCGGTCTTGGACTCGGAATTCCACTCGCACTCGAGCCGCCGCATCGGGTCTGCGTCCAGCACGAAATGGCAGCCGCGGCGGTGAACGGTGATACCTCGACCGCGGGTCACAACGCCGACGATGGGTTCGCCAGGCACCGGCGCGCAGCAATTGCCCATCCGCACCATGACGTCGTCAAAGCCCGATACCGTGATCGCAGGGCCGCCGCCGTCCGTCTTGCGCGGCCGCTTGGCCGGCTTCGGCTCTTCTTTGTGTTCTTCCGGCGTGAGATCCGGCAGCAAGTTCGCCACGACGTCGGTCGCATCCACGCGGCCATAGCCCACGGCCACAACCAACTCTTCCCACACCGCGATGCGGAAGTGCGCCAACATCTTGCCGTAACGCTCGTGCGCCTGAGCCCGCGCGATGCTGTACTTGACCCGGCGAAACGCCTTTTCCAGCAGGTCCGCGCCGACTTCCAACGCGCGCTGCCGCTGTTCCGCGTGCACGTAGTTGCGAATGCGCGTCTTCGCGCGGGCGGTCACGACGAATTCGAGCCAGTCCGACGACGGATGGGCGTCGGTACGCGTCAGGATCTCGACGATCGCGCCATTGCGCAGCTGATGCCGCAACGTGACCATGTGCCCGTCGACACGCGCGCCGACGATGTGGTCACCGATCGCCGAGTGTACAGCGTACGCAAAATCAACCGGGGTACTGCCGCGGGGCAGCACCTTCAAATCCCCTCGCGGTGTAAACGTGTACACTTCGTCGGAGAACAGGTCGATCTTCATCGAATCCAGAAACTCGTCCGTGTCCTTGACGCCAACGTGCACTTCCAGCAGCTGCTTGAGCCACGCAAAGCGCTCTTCGTCGCGCACCTTCAGGGAATCGCCGCGCTCTTTGTACTTCCAGTGCGCCGCGACGCCTTCCTCAGCCTGCCGGTGCATTTGCGCTGTGCGAATCTGCACTTCAATGCGTTCCGCGCCAGGTCCAATCACCGACGTATGCAGCGACTGGTAGCGATTCGGCTTGGGCAGCGCGATGTAGTCCTTGAAGCGCCCCGGAATCGGCTTGAAGTGCGTGTGGATAGCGCCGAGCGCCTGATAGCACTCGCGCACGTCGTCGACGAGGATGCGAAAACCCTGCGCGTCGTAAATTTGATCGTAAGGCAACTTGCTCTGCTGCATCTTGCGCCAAATGCCGTAGAGGTGCTTCGGGCGGCCGTAGACCGACGCGTGCTGCAGCCCTTCCTCGGTCATGATATTGCGCAGAATGTCCACAACTTCAGCAACGTACGCTTGCCGCTCCGACTGCCGCCGACCGACTTCCTGGTTCAGCTTCTCAAAATCGTCCGTGTGCAGGTGGCGAAAACAGAGATCTTCCAGCTGGCCCTTCATCCAGCCCACGCCGAGACGATTCGCCAAGGGCGCGTAAATCTCCAGTGTTTCCTGGGCGATACGCCGTTGCGCGTCCGGTTTCATGTGCTCGAGCGTGCGCATGTTGTGCAGGCGATCAGCGAGCTTGATGAGCAGCACGCGGATGTCCTTGGACATCGCCACGAGCATTTTGCGGAAGTTCTCTGCCTGTTTCTGCTCGCGGCTGCTGAACTTGATCTTGTCGAGCTTGGTCACGCCGTCGACGATCTCGGCGATCTCACGGGAGAAGCGTCGCCCGATCTCGTCAACAGAAACCGTTGTGTCTTCCACAACATCGTGCAGCAAACCGGCACAGATACTGGCAGAATCCAAGCGCAGACGCGTCAGAAGAAACGCCACGTCGACTGGATGGCCGAAGTAGGCTTCGCCGCTTTTGCGTACCTGACCATCGTGCGATCGCGCGGCAAATGCGTAGGCGCGGCGGACGATTTCTTGTTCGACGTCGGGCAGGTAGCTCCGCATCGTGGCGATCAACTCGTCAACCGGCGGCACGCCTTCGATGGTGATCGGGGCCTCAAGCGGGTCGCCGGTCCACGGCACTTCGGGCGTCACTGGTTCAGCCGAAGCCGCCAGTGGTGGCGCACAGGACGGGTCGCCTGCGGATTGCGTCTGTTGCTTCGTCGCCATCCTGTCTCGTCCATCTCGTCGCAAATGCCACGAGTTGCGCTGCCCCATGACGCCTTGGGTAGAGTCCCACACGCGCCATCCCCAGCTTGAGCTTGCATAAAGTCGGCGCGGCTGTCACCATTTTGCGGCGTCGTTCGCGGTCGGTGACGCCTTTTGCCGCTGCAGAATCGCTCCGGAGCCAACTGGCTTGGCCGATGACGCGGGAACGCGGTCAGACGCAACCACAAACACCGCGCATCCGATCCGCTTCCGGTGCATCCAACAGGGGTGCGGCGGCGGCGAAAACCGATCGCGGTGGGTGAATCTTTGCTGGACGCCGATCAACGGCTACCGGCGCGGCGGGAAAAGCCCGACGAGATGGACCGACCCGACGCGCAGCAAAACCCGTGAGGCAGAACTCCAATGACTCAGCAACTTTCTAATTTGTTTCATGAAATCGGCGTCGTGTGGGTGCTCGTTCTGCTACTCGTTCTCGGCGTTGCGTCGGTGGCGGTGACGATCGCCCGCATGCTCTTCCTCTGGCAAAACCGCGTGCCGGTTGCGGAGCTCCAGCCCAAGGTTCTGGCGAGTCTGACGCAAGGCCAAAAGGCGACCGAGGAGTTGCTGATTGGTTACAAAGGCATGGAGGCTCAGGTCGTGCTCGCTGGCGTGCGCGAGATGCAGCGTGGTCCTGAAGCCGTGGCGGAGATCATGGCCGGCAAGCAGGCGGTTGAGAAACAGCGCTACGAGACCTTCCTCAACTTCTTGAGCTCCGTCGGCGCGAACTCGCCGTTTATCGGCCTTTTGGGCACCGTCATCGGCATTTTGGGCGCTTTTTCCGACCTGAAAGCGCAAGTCGGACAGACCGGCGCAAGCCGCCAAGCGATGATCATGGGCAGCATCTCGGAGGCGCTGGTCGCGACCGCGATCGGCCTCTTTGTCGCGATTCCGGCAGTCGTTGCCTACAACCAGTTCCGCACGATCGTCAAGAAGCGCCAAGCCAACACCGACGCGCTGGCGTCGATCCTGTTGGCGCACTTGAAGACGACCAAAACGGGCGCGTAGGAGGCTGCGATGGCTGGAAAAGTCGGAAATGACGACGACGTGATCGCCGACATCAACGTCACGCCGTTGGTCGACATCATGCTGGTTTTGCTCATTATTTTTATGCTCACCAACGAAGAGGTGACCGAAAAGATGAAAAAACCGGTGATTGAGGTCGATCTGCCCAAGGCGGCGAGCGCGCAGAAAGAGCCGCAGAAGCCGCTGAGCATCGTGATCACCAAGGATAACGCGCTTTTTGTGAACGGCGACGCGGTCAATGAAGCAGCGCTGGCGGAGCGTGTGAAAGCCGCGGTCGCAGAGACGCCGGGCGTGGAAGCGGTCGTGAGCGCGGATCGCCGCGTCATGCACGGAACCGTTGTGCGGACGATCGATGCGGTGCGCCTGCAGGGCGTGGAGCACGTCGCCGTGAACACCAAGGAACAGGACATCGAAGCGCCGTGAATCGCGACTTGGCCATTGGCACTGCGATCTCGCTGCTGCTGCACGGCATGCTGGCGTATTGGGCCTCGACGCTCCAGACGTCGCATACGTTGCCGCCGCCGGATCCCAAGAAGTTGGTGCGCGCGGTGCAACAGCAGATCGTGCTGCCGAAGAAGAAGATGCCAGAACCGCCGAAGATCGAGCCGCCCAAGCTCGAACCCGCGGCGAAGGCGCCGGATGAGCCGCAGGAGCAGGCTGCCAAGCCGTCGACCAAGCCGAAGAGCGACGCGCCCAAGCCGCAGGCGGCGGAAAAACCAGCAGAACCAGCGCCTTTGGTGTTGTCCAAAACGTACGGCGCAAGTGACGGATCGGGCGTCGCCGTCAACTCCGGCAAGGACGACACGTTGGGCGATCCGAACGTGGATCCGAACGAGAAGAACACGCGGCAGCGTTTTGTGCCCAAAGTGGAAGCAGCGGCAGCCGGCGGCGACGACGATGGCAGCGGCGGCGGGGATCCTGCACGTGAGATCAAGGTCGTCCGCGCGGTGCCCAAGTCCAAGTGCGTCGTCGGGTGGCCAGATGGCGCCGAAGTCGGCGGTCGCACCGTGGTAGTCAAGCTGTTTCTGGAAGTGCTGGGCGACGGCACAGTCGACAAAGTGCGCGTGCTGCGCGGCGCTGGCGAGCCGTTTGACGACGCCGCCATCGCAGCCATGAAGCGCTGTCCGTTTTCGGGCGGCACTCGGGACGGCAAACCATTTCGCGATCGCTTCTCGTTTGAAGTAGAATTCCCCCCGCCGCGGTGACGCCGATGCTGTGGACCCACATGATGAACCGTCAGCAACTTGTTCGTTCGTTCTTGCCCCTCCTCGCACTGCTCGCTGCGTGCGGCGCAACCTACGACCCGCCTTCGCTGATTGTGCCAGACAAAGTCCGTATTCTGGGGATTCGCGCCGAGCCGGCGGCGATCACCATGACCACCGAAACGACAATGACGGTACTCACCGCGGGTGAGCAGACGGGCGCCACGTTGTGCTACGCGTGGGCGTATTGCCCCTACACCTGGACCAAAGACGGCGCGTACAGCTGCATCGATGATTCGCTCATGGTGCCGCTCAGCACCGACGCGACGGCGCAGGTCGGAATCGCGGACGTGTTCGCGTCGCTCGCGCAGGCACCTGCGGTGTTTACCAAGCTCGGCCTGCAAATGCCGTCCTCCGGCGGCTCCAGCAGTGCCGACGCGTGCAAACCCGCGGCTGGAGGCGGGAATCCGCTCGCCAGTGCCGCGCTGCCTGACAGTTACATCCTCTTTCAGGTCGCTCAATCCGACCTTTTTGGCGGCAAGTGCCCGGACATTCACACGGCCTTTTCCGCGCCGTGCACCGACCGCGGAAAATGCATCCAGGGCTTCAAGCGCTTGACTGTGAATGCGGCGACGCCGACGACCTGCGCCGCATTCGACGCAGCCACCGACAAGAACTGCAGCAAGGCCGACGCGTGCGACACCAAGCAAGTCTGTGGCTGCGATGATCGGACGTACGACACCGAGTGCGATCGCGTGGCGGCCAAGGTGAGCAAGAAGTCCGATGGCGCGTGCCCCGATCAGAATCCCAGCATCAGCGGGATCTCGGTCCACTGGCCGCTGAGCAGCGGCGCGCTGGAAGTGCTCGGCACGATGCAGGGCGACACGCACACGTACAAGGTTGACGCCAAATACACGGGGCTGGTCGCTTGGCCTGAGGACGTCACGATTACGGTGCATCCCGGCGATTCGTTTGAGATGCTGCCGCTGTGGCCGGGCGCCGCAAAGGAATACGTCGGCAAGTCGACCGATCCTGCCGCGCCGCCCGTCTACGAAACCCTTCTGTTTTCATGGTTCACCACCGGCGGCGCCTGGGCCAAGGATCGCTCGTACGACGAGTATCCGGAGAATGTCTTCACCGCGCCCGATCTGAACGCCGACGGCCAGCCAGTGCCGCTCACCCTGTGGATCGTCGTCCGCGACGGTCGCAACGGAACGGCGTGGGTCGAGCGTCATGTGACGGTGACCAAAAGCGTCGGCGATCCGCTCGATCAACTTCATCCGCTGTGCCGCACGACGCCGCCGCTACCCGGCTGTCCGGCGAAGTAGCCGCTTCAGCGGTCTCACTTCTGGTCTCGCGACCGGTCTCAGGACGACAAGCGAGACCGAGACGACGTCGCGCAACCCTTTATTTTCGCTCGACAAATTAAAGCGCGACGTCTGGCATGACGTTTGCATTTCCTTCGCACGGCCGATTTCTGGCTTGCGAAGGATGGGATGATGAAACGCGTCGCTGGACTGTTGTTGCTGTGGGTTCTGATGCCGCGTCACGCGCTCGCCGAGCCATGTTCGCTACCCGAAGCGCCGACAGCGCAGATCGAACACGCGCTGGGGGTGCTATCCCACACGCCGCCGCCGCGCGTCTACGCGCCACCTTCGCGGCTCCGCGGTCTGCTGCCGACCAACTTCGTGTTCGGCGTGCACAGCGGCGTGTCTGATCAGACCGGCTACTATTTGGGCGCTACGAGTGTCTCTGAACGCGTGGCAGCGAGCGCAACGACTGGATGGTCCGCGCACCTGCGTTGGGACCTGCGACCGCTGTGGAGCCCGACGCCGATGTTGATGCCGACGCCCGACCAACACCTCGCACGCGCAGAGCGGGTCGAGCATCTCGCGGAACGCGTGGCCATGCAGCTGAACCGGCTGCGCAAGGCCGCTTCGCTCGCCATGCAGGTCAGTTCCGGGGACTTGCTCTGTCAGGAAGCGCAAGCGGACGCGGAGACCGCGCTCCTGGTGATCGCGTCCGTGCTGAATGCGGCGCGCCCCTAAGGTTCAGCCGTTCTACACACTCCGACCGAAGTTCGAGATCGAACCGCTTCCATCCACGGCGTGCCACCGGAGGTGCACGCTCGTGGTCCCAGTCCGAGAGGGCCACAGGCTTGAGCCACAGAGTTTGGTGTTGGACCAAGGTCGTGTTGTCTAGTTCGGCGTTTCCTGCGCCAAAAGCCGGGCTCGTTCAGCCGCCTGCTGCGCCTGGACCACCTGATCAAAGTCGCCTTCCATGCACAGGTCCAACGAGTGCACAGTCAGGCCGATCCGATGGTCAGTCAGGCGATTCTGCGGGAAGTTGTAGGTGCGAATGCGCTCGGAGCGATCACCTGAACCGACCTGATCCTTGCGCGACGCAGCTTCGGTCTTTGCGCGTTCCTGCTGCATGAAATCGTACAGCTTGGAGCGCAGCTGCATCATCGCTTTGGCTTTGTTCTTGTGCTGGCTGCGTTCATCCTGACACTGCACGACGAACCCCGTGGGCAAGTGCGTGATGCGGACCGCGGAGTCCGTCTTGTTCACGTGCTGACCACCCGCGCCACCCGCGCGATAGGTGTCGATCCGCAGATCCGGTTCGCGAATTTCAAGTTCCGTCTCTTCGACTTCTGGCAGCACGGCAACCGTCACCGCCGATGTGTGAATCCGCCCCTGCGACTCGGTCGTGGGGATGCGCTGCACCCGGTGCGTGCCCGACTCGTGCTTGAAGATCGACCACGCGCCAAAGCCGGTCACGTGAATCACGACTTCCTTCAACCCGCCCTGACTGGCCTCGGACTCGGACATCAGCTCGACCTTGAAGCCCTTCTTCTCCGCGTAGCGCGTGTACAGCCGCAGCAGGTCGGCTGCAAAAAGCGCCGCTTCCTCGCCGCCCGTACCCGCGCGAATTTCCACGACCACGTTCGATGCATCCCGCGGATCGCGCGGAATCATCAGGTCCCGCATCGCCGCATCGGCCGCGTCGAACTTCTGCTTCAGATCGTTCAGCTCTTCGCGCGCCATCGCGCGGAGGTCGGCGTCGCTCTCGTCGTGCAGCATCGTCGTCACTTCAGCGACTTGTGCTTCGAGGCTCTTCCACAGCCGATACGCGTTGACCGTCTCCTCCAGCGACGCGCGTTCACGCAGCAGCTTCAGGGATCGTTCTGGGTCCATGGCGATTTCATTGGTCGCCAACGCGTCGCCAAGCTCGTCATAGCGGGCAATCAAACTTTCAAAACGCTCGTACATCGGGCCTCAAGGTCGTCACCCGCTGGTTGCGCAGGTGCGCGCGGGGGCCAAGATGGTGCTTCAGGATGGCCTACGCTGCAACCTGAACGGGCGCGACCGGCCCCAACCGCGTCGCAAAATCGCCGAAGTCACCGTACACAACCGGTTCCGTTTCCGCCTGGTCGCCCTGCTGCGAGGCACCGGACTGCACGTGCGCCTCGCGCCACAACGTCATTTGCAGCGCGGCCAGCGCGATCTCCAACTGCTGATCATCCGGCTCGCGCGTCGTGATGTGCTGAAGCATCAGCCCGGGCCACGTAAACGCTTTCACAATCGGATTGTTGGGGAACTTCGCCGAGAGTCGCGTCGCCTCGTACGCAATGCCCGCGACGGGGAACATCAAGGGCAACTTGATGCAGACGTACGCCAGCTGATTGAGCGCCTTGACGCTGGAAATCTCCGGCAAGAACGGCATGACCGCTGAAAACAGCAGGATCGAGACGACGAACGTAATGAGCAAAAAGCTCGTCCCACAACGCGGATGCAAAGTCGTGTACTTGCGGGCATTTTCAACCGTCAGCTCCTTGCCGTCCTCGTAGCAGAAAATGCTCTTGTGCTCCGCGCCGTGGTACTGGAACACGCGCTGAATGTCCTTCATGCGTGAAATCAGCGCCAAATAGCCGATCAGAAAGCTGATCTTGATGAGCCCATCGACAACCTGAAAGCTGAAGTCCTTGCCCGACGCGAGGCCCGCCGAGCCCGTCGTGACGCCCATCGCCCAGGTCAGGAAGTGCGGCAGCGCGGCAAAAAGCGTGAAGCCAAAGGCAACCGACGCCAGAATCGTACCGACGATCGCCCACT
The DNA here is from genome assembly GCA_903896545.1 of uncultured Myxococcales bacterium. Lineage (GTDB taxonomy): Bacteria > Myxococcota_A > UBA9042 > UBA9042 > UBA9042 > CAIYBN01. The sequence continues at coordinate 75,674 of CAITYF010000246.1, forward strand.
CCGACGCTTTGGATTCCTCCGCGACGATCGGCTTGCCGTTCTCGTCCTCGGCAAATTTCGCAGCCTCATTGGCGGAAAACGTCAGCGCCTTCACGCCGTTGTGCATCGACTCAAAGAGCACGACAGCGCCGCGCAGGAACGGCTTGCGCAAGAACTTGGCGCGTTCCCAAATCGAGTGCCACGCGTCTTCTTTGACCACGATCTCGCCGGTATGCCGCCGTAATGCGATCGCCAGCGAGTGCGGTGAGCGCATCATGACACCTTCCAGAATCGCCTGGCCGCCTACACTCATCGGTCCTTCTGCCATGTTCCTCCACAGTTGCCTTCGCGTGCTGCTGAACAACACGCAGATAGTAACCGATTGTTCCCCAACGCTCCATGAAAGTGTGGCGAAGTTCTCCTGACAGCAAGGCGATCTCGTGGCAGCATCGGTGTCCGTTTCACCTGAGGTTCCCGTGCCAGAGATTGAAGCACTGCCGCAACCGCCCCGCGCGGCTCGCGCACAAGTCCTTGCTGCCATTGCCAAGCTACCCGCGGGTGCGTGGATCGCCGCTGACGCAGACAACACGCTCTGGGCGGGCGACGTGGGCGATGAAGTGGTCCACGCCGCAGCGATTGCGCCGCACGATCCGTGGCAGGCCGGTGTCGTCAGCTTGGAGCAGTACGTCACGCTGATGGACCATTCGTACGCGGACGGCTGCCGTTTTTCGGCGCAGTTGCTGGCAAGTGTCGATCCTCTGCTGGCGCGCGCGAGGCTGAAAGAACTGTTCGCCACGCGCGTCAAGCCGCGGACCTGGCTGATCGCCGCGCTGCAAGAAGCGATGGCGCGTGGCGTGAATCTGGTCGTGATCTCAGCGTCGCCGTTGCCAGCAGTGCAGTTGGGACTCGAACTTTTTGGTCTCTCAGGTGCCGACGTCATTGGTCTGGAATGCACGCTGACGCCAGCCCCCACGTTCGTCGAACCCATTCCGGTCGGTTTCGGCAAGCCGGCAGCGCTTCTGGCTCAAGGCCGACCACGGCCAGATCTGGCGCTGGGCGACAGCCGCTGGGATTTGCCGCTCTTGCACCACGCACACGCCGCGTGCTGGCTGATTCCGGCGTCTGACGAACTGTGATTCTGGTCGACTGCACGCTCCGCGACGAATTCCCTCCGACCAGACGATTGCACGAACTGCTTTTGCAGCTATGCTGGGGGTTCGATGACGACCTCCACCCTGCCTTTGACGCCAACTGAAGACCCCGACAAAAACGTCGAGGCGCTGTTGCGTCGTGAGTTGCTCCTCGTCACCGGCAAGGGCGGCGTGGGCAAATCGACCGTCGCGGCGATTCTGGCGCGTGCGGCCGCCGCTCAAGGCAAGAAAGTTCTCCTGGTCGAATTCGAGTCTGTTTCACGCGTTGCGCCGCTCTTCGGGACGCACGCCATCGGTCCGGAACCACGTCAAGTCGCGCCGCACATCTGGGCCCAAAGCCTGACGGCCATGGATTCGCTGCGGTATTTTGCGATTCGCCAGTTGAAGGTGCCTGCGCTCGTGCATCTCGCGTTGCGCAACAAGGCGGTGGAAGGCTTCTTCCGCGCCTCACCTGCCGTGCGCCCAGCGCTCTTTCTGTATCAACTCTGGACGACGGTGGAAGAGCACGGCCCGCAAGGCGATCACCACTGGAATTTGGTGATTTGCGATCTGCCTACATCGGGATTTGTTGCGGGCATGTACGCGATTCCCAACATGCTCTCCGGCGTTTTCCGTACCGGCCCACTGGTCACCTACGCTGACGGCATGCGCGCGCTTCTGCGCGATCCGGCACGGACGGGCCTGACGCTGGTGACGCTGCCCGAAGACATGCCAGTCGTCGAGACACTTGAACTGCGCGCGACGCTGCTGGAGCGTCACGGCGTCGAAGCGGCTGCCGTAGTCCTGAACGCTGTGATGCCACGCTCGCACGACGCGGACGTCCTTGACGCTCTGGATCGCGCCGCCGACACGCAGCCCGACCTGCTGGATCCGTGGCAGCTCACCGCCGAACGCATCGCCAACCGTCGCGCCAAGGCGCTTTCAGCCGCCCGCCGCTTGCGGGAAACGCTGCCGCCGGGTCGGTTGCTCACCCTGCCCTGGCGCTTTGAGCGCGAGCTGAACCTCCAGGCGATCGATGAACTGGCGCACGACCTACGCAAAGGGGTGGCATGAAGCCCGTGCACCCGATCTCCCACCTGCCCATCGGCGACGTGCTGCGTAAAGCGCGTCTCATCGTCGCGTGCGGTTCCGGTGGCGTCGGGAAGACAACGACTTCGGCGGCGCTCGCACTGCAGGCCGCGATGGCCGGACGTCGCGTGCTCGTGCTGACGATCGACCCCGCACAGCGGCTGTTGCAAGCCCTCGGACTGAAGCCGGGTCAGGACGGCGCCCCACCGCACTTGCCGAACACGCCGCTGGAAGTCCTGCCGCGTTTGGCCGACCAACTGCCGCAACCGCTGCCGCCGGGCGGGTCGCTGCACGCGATGATGTTGGACGCCTCGGTCGCGGCTGAACAAATGGTGGATCGACTCCTCGGCGACGCAGCCAATCGTCAGCGTGTGGTGCAAAACCGCGTGTATCGCGCCTTTCTGCCGACTTTGGCGGCTTCGCCGGAGTACTTTGCGCTGGAGCTGATCTACACGTTGCGCGAACGCGGTCAGTTTGACCTGATGGTGCTCGACACGCCGCCGATGCACAACGCGATCGACCTGCTGCACGCGTCCAACACGTTGTCGAGCTTCATCAACGACCGCGTCCTCAAGTGGTTTTCCAAAATTCCGTTGCCGGGCGAAAAACGCGGCTTCTCGATTCTGGGCGCCGGCAATTCGATGGCGATGTCTGTGCTTGGTCGGCTCTTTGGCCAGGACGCGCTGCCGGACATCGCCCAGTTCTTCGCGGCGTTTCAGGACGTGTTGCCCAAGTTGCGCGACCGCACGCAGGCGACCGACCGCATGTTGCGTGCGCCGGACACCCGCTTCCTGATCGTGACCGCGCCGGGGGAGACCTGTCTGCGGGAAGCGCGGCACTTGCACGCGGAGTTGACCGAACAAGCGATGCCGTTCGCGGGTTTTGTCGTGAATCGCGTTCTGGTTGCCGCGCAGCCGCCGCCGGATGCCACGCAAGTTCCAGAAGTTGTGCGCGCGCTGCAGGCCGCCGGTTTGTCGCCGGAACGTGCAGCCGATGCGGCCAATGAAGTCCTTGAATCGGCACAGGATCTGCAACGCCTCGCTGACGCGGACGCGCATCACGTCCACGCGCTCCAGCATCTGGCCGGCTCTGAACGCGTCTGTGCCGTGGTCGTCCAACGCGACGGCGACATTCACACGATCGCGGAGCTCGCGTCCCTTGGCGCCGAGATCGCCGACTCGGGCGCGGTTCCAAATCCGGGGTCTGACCTCGCGCCCCCATGATCAAGCCGTGAGCAGCGCGCGGCTGCGGCGCGACCACTCGCCGTTGCACAAGTCCGCGCGCAGCATGGCCATTTCGCGCGCGCCGTCCTCGCTCCA
>CAITYF010000247.1 GCA_903896545.1 uncultured Myxococcales bacterium
AGAACGCCACGCCGTTCATGGAATACCCGTGGCGCGCCCCGCAAAAATCGCCGTCGTGGTTCACGCCCGATTTCAAAATCGTCAACGGCGACCTCCGCGTGCCCACGACTCCCGGCATGGGCCTCGAAATCGACCCCTCCTTCCTTGCCCAAGCGACCGTCATCGCGAAAATCGACAAGCCCACGAAGAGCACCGCCAGCGGCGCACGCTCCGGCGGCTGATTGGCGCCCGCTCCGTCTCTACACTAGTCGGTCCTGAAAAAGGCCATTTACGCAGCGAGTGCAGACGAGGTGCTCCAGAGATGGGAAAAGAGCAGCGCTGTAAGGCGTGACCAAAAGTGCCAAAAGAAGCTTTGGAGCTTCTGGAAGTTCATGGCAGCGGCGCTGAGGATGGCGTTGATGGCGTCGCCGACGGTCCCTTTGAGCCGGTTACGTTCGAGGCGGTGTTCGGTCTTGAGGTGGCCGATGGTCGGTTCGACCGCGGCGCGGCGTTTCATCCAACGCCAGAGGCGTTTGGGGGGTCGAGCCACGGCGGCGCTTATCGACATGCACCGTCTCGGGGCCGGTGTAACCGTGACCGCGGTAACCCATGTCAACGTGCGCTTCTTGGATCTTTTGTCCGATGAGCCGGCGGACTTGCGTGAGCTGAGCGTCAAGCGTGTGCCCATCGTAGGGATTGTCCGGCCGGCTGAGGGCGCCGAGCAGCCAGCCGCCGCGGCTGGTCGTCGCGACACTCGCCTTGTTGCCAAACTCGTACTTCTTGCCGGCCTTGCCCTTGGCGATACAGCAGATTTCCGGTTCATGCACGCTGTAGACTTTGTTGGGAGCGGTGCGCTGCTGGGCGTGGATGCGCTGGGCCGTCATCATCAGTCGTTGGAGCCGGCCAGTCGGTGCCGGTTGTTGCCGGAGGATTTCGCGGATCACCCGGCCCAGGTTGGTCCGCAGTTTGCGCGTGCAAGCCCGGGCTCGGTTCATCTGCCGGGCGTGGGCGTAGCGACTTTGCCGCATCAGTAGCTGCGGCCCAATCCGCTCGTAGCTTTGCTTGATCTTCAGCCCACAGTCCCGCGCCGTTTTTACCAAGCGCTCCCGCGCGCGGTTGTACAACCGCGCATCCGTCGGAAAACGCACCGCCTTCGTCTGCACCGTCGTGTCGACATTCACCCGTTGCAATTCTGTCGGCTTGATCGCCTTCATCCGCAGTCCGGTTTCAATGGTCTCTTTCAACATCGCTTCCGCTCCGGCCTCTCCGAGCCGCTGCCGCCACCGCGTCATGCTCGACGGATCAATCGGCAGTTCATGCTGGAAGAACTGCTCACCACTGAAGTGTTGCCAGTAGGGGTTCTCCACCCAGTGCTGCACCACCGCCTCGTCGCTCAGGTCGTGCTGGTATTTCAGATAGTGCAACGCGACCATTAGCCGCGTGCTCCGCCCCGGTGCCCCGTTCGCCGCCGCGTACGTCGCCCCCAGCCGCTCCTCGAACCCGGCCCAGTCGATCTGCCGGCCCAGCTTCACCAGCGGATGCCCGCCATCCACCAGTTGCTCCAATTCCACTCGAAACATTTCCCGCTGCGCTTGATGGACGTTTGGTTTCGGCTTCATCGTTTTCCCAGATTTCCCGCCAGTTGCGGCGGGCTTCTGGGAAACTATGTGCCCACCGTACAATTACAAGTAATTACTAATCAAATTGATACGATTTATTCAGGATCGACTACTTAGCGCACTGGGTAGCGGGCTCCAGCACCGCGAGCAGGGCGTGCGCTCTGGCGGCGAAATCGAAGCGACGAGCGTGGGCTTGGGCGCGGGTCGAGAGGGCGGTGCGAAGCGGCTGATCGCACAGGAGGCGCGGGTATCGTTGGCGCGCGCCGAAAACGCTTACGCCGAGGCCACGCAGCAACTGGTCGCGGCGCGTCGCGAAGCCGCGTTGGCGCAGGGCCGCGCGCACG
>CAITYF010000248.1 GCA_903896545.1 uncultured Myxococcales bacterium
AATCTGCGAATACCAGTTGTCGCGCGTGTCGGGCGCGATGCTCTTCGGGAGCCTCGGCGCGCGCCGGGGGGAGCGGGGTAGCCCACAGAAACCAGGCCGGGCGCTTAGCGGGACACAAGGACCCCGCGGGAGTGCCGAAGGTTGGGCGGCGCAGCGCGAGCTGCGGGACCGCTTTGGTGGATCACGTCCGCGTGACGGCGGGCGTTTCGGCGGGGAGGTCGATTTTTGGCTGGGAGGTCCCCCCGGCGTAAGCCGGAACCTCGCCTTTTTGCCAGTGGTCGCCGACCTCAGTGCCCGTACCGCTCCACAAACTCATCATAGCTGCCCTGGAAATCCAAGATCTCGCCGTCGCGAATCCGCCAAATGCGCGTGCACGCTTCGCTCAGCAAGTTACGGTCGTGGGTCGCGACAAACAGCGTGCCCTTGTACTCCGCCAGCCCCTCCGCCAGCGCCGAGCAGCCTTCCAAGTCCAGGTGATTCGTCGGCTCGTCGAGCACCAGCACGTTGTGCTTCAGGAGCATGAGCTTGCAGAACAGCATGCGCACGCGCTCGCCGCCGGAAAGCGTCTTGGTCTGTTTCAAGCCATCATCGCCGCGGAAGAGCATGCGACCCAACAGCCCGCGAATCTCTTCCAGATCCGCCTGCGGCTTGTAGTCGTGCAGCCAGCGATCAATCGTCTTGCCCGGCTCAATCGTGTCCTCGTGCTCTTGTGGCAAATAGCCCACGTTGGTTTCGTGGCCCCACTCGATCTTGCCTTTGCCGTCGACCTTGTACTCGCCCGTCAGCAGCTTCAGCAGCGTGGTCTTGCCCATGCCGTCTTTGCCGATGATGCCGATGCGGTCGCCGCGGTTCACGTGACTGCGGAAATCGGTGTACAGCGGGCCTTCGCCCCAATCCTTGGTCACATGCTCGACATCGACCACGTGCTTGCCCGACTCGCGGCCGATCTCAAAGCGAATGAACGGCCGCGCGATGTTCGACCGCTTCACGTCCGCCGGCGCCAACTTCTCGACCATCTTCTTGCGCGACTGCACCTGCGTGGCGCGCGTACCGGCGCTGAACTTGGCGATGAAGTCCTTCAGGTCAGAAATCTTCTTTTCCCGCGCTTGGTTCTGCATCAGCTGCCGTTCGCGTACGGCGGCTTTGGCGCGTACCATGTCGTCGTAGTTGCCCGGGTACGTGATGATGGTCTCAAAATCGATGTCCGCAATGTGCGTACAGACGTCGTTCAGGAAGCGGCGATCGTGGGAGATGACGACGAGCACGCCACCGTAACTGTAGAGGAATTCCTCGAGCCACTCGATCGTGTCCAGATCCAGCGAGTTCGTCGGTTCGTCGAGCAGCAGGCAATCTGGCGCGCCAAACAGCGCCTGTGCCAAGAGCGCCCGCACCTTGTTGCCGCCCGACATCTCCGACATCAGCGTTTGGTGCAGCTCGCCTGGAATACCAAGACCTTGCAGCAGTTCTTCGGCTTCGCTCTCGGCCATATAGCCGTTCTCTTCGGCGACGACGCCTTCCAGTTCCGCCAGACGCATGCCCGCTTCGTCGCTCTCGTCGCCCGACTCGTAGATCTTGTTGCGCTCCACCATCGCTTCCCACAGCACGGCGTTGCCCATCATCACGGTGTCGAGGACGGTGTGTTCGTTGTAGGCCGACTGATCCTGCTTCAAATACGCGGTTTTCCGCGGACGTGAAACGCTGCCGTCATCCGGTTCCAGCGCGCCTTCCAGAATCTTCATGAACGTCGACTTGCCCGCGCCGTTCGGACCGCTCAGGCCGTAGCGATTCCCCGGCGCGAACGAGGTCGTCACGTCGATAAACAGCTTTTTGCCTGAATATGTCTTGGAAACGTTAGCAACTGTCAGCATGATACCCTCGGACGGACCGCAAAATCGCCGCGGGGGTGTACGGCTTTTGCCGCGCGCGCGCAAGGGTCAAAACGCCTCGGCGCGTGACATCCGCATGACAAACCGCGATGGCCAATCAGGAATCGGCGGGCGATCCTCGTTTGCGGATGGGAGGGGTGAAGATGAGCAATCAGGAAGTGTTGGGGCCGCTCGCCCGGCAGATTCAGCCGGTGCTGGCGACCTTCATCCCTGCGACGGCGCGGCTGACGCTGGCGGAACTCGCGCCTGTGCTCGCCCGCGTCGACGAACGGCTGGCGCAGGAGCCCCCTGAATTGCAAAGGCAACTTCAGCTCTTCGTGCGGATTCTCTGGTGGCTGCCGCTCTTCACGACCTTGCGCACGATGGGCAGCCTGCGCCCCGAACAGCGCTTGAAGGTGTTGAATTGGCTGCAAGATTGCCCAGTGACCAAGTTGCGGCTTGGCTTGTGGGGGCTGCGCACGCTGCTGTTCCTCGGCTGGTACGGCGATCCGGCGGTGCAGGAGAAGCTGGGGTATCGTCCGAACGTGGGCGGCTGGGACGCCTGGAACGCCGCTCAAGCGCAGAAGCGGGGGCAGTAAAATGGACCGAGCGATTCACACAGACGTCGTGATCATCGGATCCGGCGCAAGCGGCGGCGCAGTTGCGTCCGTCTTGGCACCACTGGTCGCGGCTGGCAAGCGCGTCATCGTGTTGGAGAAAGGTGGGCGGATCGACCCGAAGCAACTGACCGGCGCGGAACTGGAATCCGCTGCACTTCACTACGCCTTTGGCGGCGCGCATCCCACAGAGGACAGCACCGTCACGTTGGCGTACGCCGAAGGTCTGGGCGGTTCGACGCTGGTTTACACGGGCACTTCGATGACGCCGCCCGAACGCGTCATCACCGGCTGGAAGCTACCCGGCTTGGACTACGACGACCTTGTCAAACGCACCGAGAAATACGCCGCGCAGAATGGCGCGACCTTCATCGAAGAATCGTTGATCAACGAGAACAACCAGCTTTTCAAGAAGGGCTGCGAGAAGCTTGGCTATCACGCCCGCCAGTTCCCCATCAACATTCGCGGCTGCAAAGGGTCGAGCTTGTGCAATCTCGGCTGTCCCAACGGCGCGAAGCAGGGCACGGCGCAAGTCCAGATTCCGGCAGCAATGAAGCAGGGCGTGGAAGTTGTGACGCACGCCGAAGTCACGGCGCTGCGAACGGGTGGACGGGGTGGCATCCTGGACGTGGTCGTCGACGGCGGACCGCACACGCACGGCAGCGTCAGCGACTGGCCCGCGGGGAAGTACGTCGTGCACGCGCACACGGTTGTCATGGCCGCGGGTGCGATCTACACGCCCACGCTGCTGATGCGATCGGGACTCGTGGCCGACTTGCCGGCGATCGGCCGCTTCTGGACTTGCCACCCCGCGCACATTCTGGCGGGCGAACACGACAAGCCGATCACGAATTTTGTCGGATTTCCCAAGAGCTATGTGTGGGAAGAACGCGTGGAGACCGAGCGTTACGTGCTGGAAAGCTGCATGTACATGCCCTTCATCACGGCCAAGAACCTCACAGGTTTTGGTCCCGACCACGAGCGCCTGATGGCCGCGTACGACCGCCTACAGATGATCCTTGTGCTGGCGTGCGACGATGCGCTGCCCGATCAGCGTGTGACGATCGATCAGGACGGCAAGCCGGTCATTCAGTACAAGCTCATGCCCAAGACGATTGAGGCGATGGTGCGGGGGACGCGCGCCGCGGCGGAAATCTTCTTTGCGGCGGGGGCGAGCGCGGTTCATGCGCCTTCCGCACGGCCGACGCTGATTGAGCGGACGGAGAATGCCGACCTGAACACGCGGATTCGCACAGAGCTCTTCAAGCCCGGCACGATCAGCGTGTCGGCGGCGCACCTGATGGGCGGCTGCCGGATGGGCGTGAGCAAGGCAGACTCGGTGACGACGCCGCTGGGGCAGGTGCACGGGCACGATTGGCTGTACGTCGCCGATGCGTCGCTTTTCCCCACGGCGCTGGAGATCAATCCGTACCTGACGATCATGGCGCTGGCCGATCGCGTGGCGGAAGCGGTCGCCGACCGGGAAGGGCAGTAGCGCTCGGCGGAACGGGTTCTTCACAGAATTGCACGAACGCGGCAAATCGGGCACCCTTTCACTGGAGGGCGTAGACCGATGCGGATGCGGAGACCAGACAGGACGCGGTGGTTGCTGTTGCTCTTGGCGAGCGCGCTGCTGCTGCCTGGCTGCTTGGTCAATCCGGTGCCGACGCCGGGAACGAGCGGAAGTTTGGCGGAGTCGGACAGCGGCTTCACGAATAACGCCCAAGATGTGGCCTCTGCGGCCGACGCTACCACCGCGGATTCGAAGAACGCCGACGCAACGGACAGCGCGGTTCCCGGCGTGAATCTGGGCACTCTGGCGGAGTCGGCGACGTCGACTGCCGCTGTGTTTGCGTTCTCGCCCGATGCTCCGTCCTCGGGGAAACTCGTGGTGTTTCTCCCAGACTCGGCTCAGCAGCCTTCGGACTACATGACGCTTGCGGTCGCAATCGCCCAGCAAGGCCATCGCGTGCTCGTCCCGTCCGTCACAGTCGCCGCGCAAACGGCGTGTGCGGGCGATGGCACCTGCTTGGATCTGGCACGACAGGAGATCTTGGACGGCCAGGATCGCACGAGCAAAATCACCGTGACGACAGCGGATTGCTTGCAAACGCGCCTCGTGAAAACGCTGACTTCGCTGGACAAGGACCGTCCCGGTGAGAACTGGGGCAAGTTCTACGCCGGCAGTTCGCCGATCTGGTCTGACATTCTGATTGCCGGCCACGGAGAAGGCGCGAGCGAAGCGGCGAGCGTCGCGCTGCATCTAAAGGTGTGGCGTGTCGCGCTGCTTGCCGGGCCAACGGACGGCGTTGGGGCAACGCCATCGAATTGGCTAAGCGGCACGTCGAAAACCCCGACGAGCGCGTGGCGCGCATTCGCACACACAAAAGACGCGACTTGGGCTATTATCGTCGCATCGTGGACCGCGCTTGGCTTGGGCAGCAGTGCTGCTGCAGTCAGCGTGGACGGCAATCAGCAACCGGGGATCTCGGTGCAATTATTGACGACAGCCATGAATGTGCCAGATCCGCGCGCGGCGATCGCCGTCGACGGGCAAATGCCCACGGACGTCGTCGCCGAGCAACATCTACGTTTGGCGTGGAAAGTGCTATTCTGGCCCTACTGACTCTCTTTTGACCCGGAGCGCGTGCTCATGCAAGTCTCTTGCCCAAGTTGCCAAGCCCCTATTCCTGTTCCGATCTTTGCGCTCGGTCCGCTGGAAGCGCCGGTGCCGGTGCTGTGTCCACGCTGCCGTAGCGCCGTGGAACTGCGCCAAGGTCCGAACGGGATCGTCACGGCCAATCTTGCCCCGTCGCAGCGTCGTCCGGCTTCTGGCGCGGCAGATTCCTTCTTTCAAGGATCGGCAGCGGCCCTTGCGGACACCGGCAGCACGCGCCGCGCGGTGCCGCAACGCTCCCGCGACGCCGAGATGCTTCGTGAATTCAGCGTCATGTTCAAACAGGCCGCCACGCGAAGTTGGGGATCCACGATCGGCCTGATCGTGCTCGCGCTCGCCGCCGCCGCTGGGGTTGGCTTTGGCGTGTGGTGGTACATGGGCAAGCAAGCCGCCGTCGCAGAGACCGACACCACGCTGGCTGCCGTGACGACGCTTACGCCTGACGGCACGGCGACTGCGGGTTCCCCCGCGATGCCCAACGCTTCGCAACTCGGTGAGCACCTGCACGGTGTGATGCGCGAAGCGCGCGCGGGCAACCTGCGGCCGACCGAGAACGTCGTTCACGTCGGTGGCGCGGTGGGTGCGCCGCGTGATGCGACGCCAACGGGCGGTTCCGCGTTGGAGCCGGTGAATCGCAAGCAGTTGGACGCGCTCTGCCACGCGCGGACTGTCGACATGCAAGCGTGCTCGGTGCGTTTCGCCAATGGCGCGCCCATTCAGGTGCATTTCTCGGTCAACACGGTTGGCCAGATCGACGCGGTTCGCGCGGAAGTGGACGGCGCGCGCAACGGGGAGCTGACGATCTGCGTGGCCGAACTCCTGAAGACGAATCGCTTTGGCTTCCAGCCGGAAGATGTGCACCACCAGTGCGACGTGCGCGGCCTCGTTCAGGCGCCGGACAAGCACAAAGAGCACTCCTGGAAATCGCACAAGCACGCGGCCAAGCCTTAGCCGGGTGCCGTTCCGTCGCTGGAGGTCTTCGTGCTGAGGCGACTGCTCGTCTGTTTGCTCGTCGTTTCGTCGCTGCCCGCGCTGGCGAACGGTCGCTACCCGGCCGCGGCGCAGCTGGTACGCAACCCAAACGATCCTGCGCACCTCATCGTTCAGACAACGTACGGCTTTCTGCAGAGCGACGACACCGGCGCGACGTGGCACTGGATCTGCGAAGTCGCGGTGGGCTACGACGGTCAGGAAGACCCGTTCATCGGCATCTTGGCGAACGGCAACATTCTGGCCGCGACGTCGCAAGGTTTGTCGTTGAGTCCAGACCGGGGCTGCGGCTGGCAGAAGATCGCCAATCCCGAGTATCTGGGGCGTCTCGCCGCGATCGATTTGATCGTCGATCCGCAGGATCCCAAGCACGCGATTGTTCTGAATCAGGCGGCGGACGTCGTGCACCACCAACTGACCGTGACGCACGACAACGGCGCGACGTGGTCTCCGCTGAGCGAGGCGCTGCCCAACTTCGCGCAAGGACTGACGCTGGAATTCGCGCCGTCGCGGCTGTCGCGCATTTACGTGAGCGCGCGATCAGGACCGGATCACGACCAGCACGTGCTGTTGCGCAGCGACGACGGTGGTCTGACCTGGGCGGAACTGCCGTTTCACCCGACGATGACAGACGCCGCAGGCGTGCCCCTGCCTGCGGATCAGACGCAAGTCCTGGGCACGTACATCGGCGCGGTCGACCCGCACGAGCCGGACACGGTGTGGCTTCGTGTGCGGCGCAGCTTCAACCCGGACCAGATCTGGCGCTCGCAGGACGGTGGGCAAACGTGGCAGCTGGCGTTTCAGTCGCCCAAAGGCAAGCTTTTTGGCTTTGCGCTGTCGCCAGATGGCAAACAGGTGGCGGTCGGCGCGACCAATCCGCAGCCGGGTATGTGGCGCGCGAGCACTGCGGATCTGAAGTTCACGCACCTCAATGACATGACCACGTCCTGCCTGAAGTGGCTCGACACGGGGCTTTACGCGTGTGCGGACGAGCTGCTGGACGGGATGACGGTCGGGCTGTCTACCGACGCGGGCGCGCACTTCACAGCTCTGCACCATCGGTCGGACCTGACGCCGTTGACCTGTGCGGACACGAGCCGGACCGGGCTGCTCTGTGGCAAATTGTGGCCGTTGGTCGCGTATCAGCTCGATGTGGAGCCGACCGTCGCGCCGCCAGAAGCCGCTGCGAACACTTGCCAAAGCGGTCGGAATCGCGGCTCTTTGGGCGTGCCTCTGCTTCTCGCCGCGACGTGGTTGACGCTCCTCGCCGGGCGAAGGCGTCAGCGCCGAATTCACCGTTGAACTTGGCCGGGGTCGCGGATTCCGTCGAAAGTTCAGTGGCCTGGGTGAAGCGCTTCCGCAGGCGTAACCCACATGCGTCGAGTCTGGTTCGAGCGGCCGCGACGCCGAAATGCGCGGGAAGCGGTCGCGTGAGGCGGGGATGACGGGTTGCCACGATGCCCACGCGCGGCCTATCCTCGACGTTTGGAACTTGCCTGATGGGACAGACGATGCGGCGTACTCTTCATAACTTGGCCAAACAGCGCGGTGCCTTCCTCCTGTGTAGTGCGCTGCTTGCCGCGTGCGGCGGCGTGCAGTTTGAGCGCGAAGCAGGCGTGGAACGAATCACGCCGCTGCCGACGGGCGCGGAAGTGCTTGTCGTTTCCTCCATGAAGGAAGTGCCGTCCGGCAGCCAAACGTTGGGCACGTTGCGCACGAAACGCTCGCCGGAGAAGTTTGTCCGTACGCTGGCCGAGAAGCAGCTAACCGTCGCGGCAGCGCAGAAGGGCTGCGACCTGCTGGCCGACGTGCATGAGAACAAGTTTGACGGTGCGCCGCGCAAGAGTGGCGGCACGATCGACGAGTACGAGTGGCAAGCGCGCTGCATCCGCACCTCGGTGGCGGCGGAAGCGGCCGCGTCGCCGCCCGCCAAGGAGAAGGAAACGTCGGGCCCGGCGGCCAAAGAATCGGCCAAGGAAGAGCCGAAGTACCGCAACGAAGCGGCGCGCTTGCAGGCGGAGTTGTCGGCGGCCAAAGAGGCAGCGAAGAAAGCGGCGAAACTGGCACAGGAGAAGGAAGACCAGTTGCGCGAGTACGCTGAGAACGCTGAGAAGGAAAAAAAGAAGACGGCCGCCGCCGAAGTCGAGCGCCAAAAGCGCGAGAAAGAGCAGGCGGAGAAAGAGAAGCAGCGCGCCGCGAGCGATGCGGCGGACAAGGCGCGTGCGGCTGAAAAGGCTGCCGAGAAGGCGCATGCGGCCGCGGAGTCGGCGGAGAAAGACCGCAAGAAGCTGGTGGCTGAAGCCTCGGAGAAGGCGAAAGTGCTCGCGGAAGCGCCGACGCCGGCGAATTTCAAGGCGGTAACGGATGCCGGCGAAAAAGTACGCGTGGCGACAGAAAACGCGGAACGGTTGAAGCACGAGGCGGAGCAGGCGGACAAGGAAGCCAAAAAAGCCGGGGAATTCGCCCAGGAAAAGGCAAAGTCGCTGGACAACGACAAGGCGCGTGCGGAGGCGTTGGAGCGCGAGCGCAAAGCCAAGGAAGAAAGCGAGAAGAAGGCCAAGGAGGAGGCGGATCGGAAAGCGAAGGACGACGCCGATCGGAAGGCCAAGGACGAGGCGGATCGGAAAGCGAGGGAAGAAGCGGATCGCAAAGCCAAGGAGAGCGGCGCCAAGCCGACAGTGGTGGAAGCCGCGGCACCTGTGCCGGTCGTCGTTGACCGTGCGGCGGCGGCGCGTGCGGAGAAAGAGGCCAAGGCAGCGATCGCCGCGGAAAAGAAACGGCAGGAGGCGGAGAAGAAGCGCCTGGAGGCCGAAGCCAAGCGGCAGGAAGCCGAGCGAAAGAAGGCGGAAGCGGCCGAGAAGAAGCGCAAGTCCAAGGAACCCGCGGTGGCGGCGCTGACGGACGTAGACGTGGCGCTGAAGGACGGCTCGGTGAACGCGCTGTTGGCGCACCTCGCGCTGCGTCCAGAAGCCGATGCGCGGGTGATGGCGGCGCTGGACAAGCGCGTGGCGGACACGACGGCGGAATGGGTGAGCGTCGAAGGCGTTGTGGTCTCCACAGTGGAAGACGAACGTGGTCCAAAGTTTGACGCGGACGCGGTCGCCAAGGACGTCGAGGAACAGCACGCGACGGGCAGCAAGTTCCTGACGCCGCGCGAGTACAGCTACCGCTACACCCTGCGCAATCCGGCGTCGCGTCCGGTGTCGCTGGAGGTTGACCTGCCCGGGCAACGGCTGCGGCGGGTGTTGCAGGCAGGCCAGCAGGTGGTCGCGCAGGCGACGGTGGCGTGCATTCCCCACGGCGCCGTGACGAAGAAGCTCAACGGCCCCGTCCTCGAGTACCACTTCGAATGCAACGCGGACAACGTCTCGCGCGTCGTCGCGGTGCGCCCAGTTGAGCGCGAGCTGCTGCTGGACCGTCGTGCGGCGGACGCGGAAGTGCCGCTTGAAGTGATTTCACGCATTTGGCAGGCGCTGCCGGCGACGGCGCTCACTTCCCAGTACGTGGCAATGGTCGATGAGATCCTGCGTCGACGCACCGAGGCGTTTGCGGACTTTCAGGGGCGACTCGCGACCCAGCACAAGACGAACCCGGATGCGCCTACGCCCGCGCTGGTGACGATCCGCAACGCTTCACAGCACGACGCGACGGTGGTCTTTGACGTTGGCATGGGGCGCGAACAGCGTCTCATCGTTTCGCGTGGTCAGACCGCGGAGATGAAGCTGGACGTTCCCGCGCCGGCGACGCCGGAGCTCAAGATCCTCGCCATTCTGCCGCGCCTGCGCGCGTTGGACTGGCTGTTGGGCGTCTGGTCGTTCAAGGGCGCGCGGATGGTGCTGTTGCCGGCGGAACGTGGGCAATGGACGGCGTTTCTGCTGCCCGCGGAAGGCGGCCGTGTCACGGCCGTTGGGCTGCACGTCAACGAAGGCGTAATTCAGGCGCGCGCGAACTTACCTGCGGCATTCGTCAAAGCGCTCTACGGCGCCGATACGCCCGGCAGCTGCGATGACGGCTGCGAAGTGCGCTGGATGTTGCGCGTTGCCGAGTTGGATCAGTACGTCACCGGCGCGGGTCGCGCGTTGCAGGTCGAGTTCGACGCCGGTGACCGTCGAGCGGTCGTCAAATTCGCTGCCGAGCACTGAGTTTCTTGCGCCGCGCTAGGCGTGAAGTCCGCAAACGTGCTACGTTCTTGCCACATCGCGACCGACACGGCCGCGCTCGTGCTTGTCCTCGTTGGCCATTTTCCGCGGTCTGCTCTGCCGGAGTCTTCTCATGAACTTTTCGCGCTTTTGGCGTCTTGTCGGAACCGTCGCCCTCTTCACCGCGTGCAGCAGCCCGAACACGGAGACCAGCGACCAGTTGGTCGACGACGTGGGCGGCGTCGACGTCGGCGGCTTCTTGCAGGACATCAAGGGCGGCGACACGGGAACAAAAGCTGACGCGACCGGTCTCGACGCCGGCGCGGACGCGCTCGTCGTGGAAGTTCTCGGCGACGCGAGCGGCGTGGCGTGCAAGACCGCAGACGACTGCGTGGGCAAGATCGACGTGCCCGAGTGCCACAAGCCGGCGTGTAATCCGAACCTGGGCAAGTGCTTCGTGGCATTGCTGACTGACGGTACGGTGTGTAGTGGCGCGGGCGACCTGTGCGTGGAGGGCAAAGGCACCTGCTTTGCCGGACAGTGCAAAGGCACGCCCAAGAACTGCGATGACCAAAACGTCTGCACCGACGACACCTGCGATCCGAAAGCGGGCTGCAGTCACGCGCCGAACACGGCTGCATGCGACGATGGCAACAAGTGCACGAGCGCCGATAGTTGCGCGGACGGCGCCTGCGTTGGCGGCGCGAACACGTGCACGGGTGGACCGGAAGTCGCGTGCGCCAACAAACAGGACGACGACGGCGATGGCTTGACGGACTGCGCGGACAACGACTGCGCTTCCGACGCGGCGTGCCAGAACTTGCCCAAGGAGACGGTCTGCGACAACCAGAAGGACGACGATGGCGACGGCGCGACGGACTGCGACGATGGCGATTGTGCTGGTCTCGCGGGCTGCATCGTGCCGCCGCATGAAACGAACTGCACGGACAAAGTCGACAACGACAAGGACGGCGCCATTGATTGCGCGGACAACGACTGCGCGTCGTCAGCGTCGTGTGTGAAGCCGTTGCACGAGTTGAACTGCAAAGATGGCGTCGATGAAGACGTGGACGGCAAGACCGACTGCGCGGACAGCGACTGCGTCGCGGACACGGCGTGCACGGGCGTGGCGTCGGAAACGGTGTGCGGAGACGGTATCGACAACGACAAGGACGGCGCGACGGACTGCGCGGACAACGACTGCGCGGCGAGCCCGCCCTGCGCGCCGATGGGCGAGACGAACTGCGGCGACGCGGTCGACAACGACAAGGACGGCAAGACGGACTGCGCCGACAGCGACTGCGCGCTGAATCTGGCTTGCATCGCGAGCAAAGAGACGCTGTGCGCCGACAAGGTTGACAACGACAAGGACGGCTACGTGGACTGCAACGACGCGGATTGCGCCGGCGACGCCGCGTGTGCGATTGGCTGCGCGCACGACCTGTGCACGCAAGGCGCCAAGCTGACTGCGGGCTGCGACGCGTGCGTGGACGCGATCTGCAAGTCCGACGCGTTTTGCTGCAACACCACCTGGGACGACGTCTGCACGGCGGCGGTCGGACAACTGTGTGGCAAGCAATGTCCTGGCAGCGTCGAGACGATTTGCGACGACAAGAAAGACAACGACACGGATGGCTTCATCGATTGCGACGATCCGGACTGCAAGTCCAACGCGACGTGCGCCGCAGCAGGCTGTTTGGCTACAGGCGCACCGCTGACGTGTGGCAGCGCGACGACGGGCAAGAACAACGACACAGGCTCAACGCAGAAGATCGCCGGGTACACGTGCACTGACGGATCGGCGAACAACGAGACTGGCGCCGAGTTCGTCCAAGCCTTGACCGCCGAATGCGATGGCGACGTCACGATCGCGTTGCAGAAGACTTCGACTGCTGGCGGATTCCTCGACTTGTTCGTGCTGGATGGCAGTCAGCCGTGCGCGCCGACGACGTGCCTCGCCCACGGCTTGATGAGCGGCAAAGCGGCGCAGGTTGTCGTCAAGGCGAAAAAAGGCCAGCAATTCTGGGTCGTCGTCGACGGTTACGCGCAGTTTTCGGGCAGCTTTGCGCTCAAGGTCGCGTGCGGCTGCACGGCCGGTAAGGAAACCGCATGTGCCGACGCGGTGGATAATGATGCAGACGGCAAGACGGACTGCGCCGACGCCGATTGTGCGGCAGATTTGGCGTGCACGCCGACGCTGGAAACGGCATGTGGCAACCAGGTGGACGACGACAAGGACGGCAAGATCGACTGCGCCGATCCAGATTGCGCGAAGGACGCCGCGTGTGTGAACCCGACGACAGAGGTGCTCTGCGCCGACAAGTTGGACAACGACAAGGACGGCAAGACCGACTGCGCCGACAGTGACTGCGCGCAGAACTTGGCATGCATCCCGACGCCTGAAACGCTCTGCGACGACGGCTTGGACAACGACGGTGACGGTCAGGTCGACTGCGCGGACAGCGACTGCGTCGGCGCGACGACGTGTCACTGTGTGCCGGACTTCCCGTTGGCGGTCGGCGCGTCGGACAGTTGGTCCAACAGCGGCACCGGCAGCACGAATGTCGTGTCGAGCTACGTCTGTCCGTCCGGCACGATCGCCAATGAAACCGGCAGCGAATACACCTACAGCCTGACTGCGTCGTGCGACGGCGAACTGACTGTCGCCCTGCAGAAGACGGGCGGAACAACCGGCTTCCTCGACCTATTTGTGTTGGACGGTGGCAAAGTCTGTGGCGGCAGTGCGTGCGTGAGCGGCGCGCAAATGTCGGCGAATCAGGCGATTGCCACGCTGACGGTGCAGAAGGGGCAAACGTTCAACGTTGTCGTCGATGGCTATCAGGGCTTCAGCGGTGCGTACACCATCAAGGCGACGTGCGCGGCGCAGGAAACCAAGTGCGGCAACAAGATCGACGACGACGCGGACGGAAAGACGGACTGCGCCGACAGCGATTGCACGAGCGACCCAGCGTGCGTGTCCAGTGCCGAGACGATTTGTGACAACGCCAAAGACGACGACGGTGATGGCAGCACGGACTGCGCCGACCCGGACTGCGCGAAGAGCCCAAGTTGTGCCGCCAAGGTCGAAACGGCCTGCGCGGACGGCGTGGACAACGACGGCGACGGCAAGACTGACTGCGGCGACGCTGACTGCGCCGCGACGACCGCGTGCGTCTGTGCGCCCGCCTTCCCGCTTGCGTGCGGCGACAGCGACGCGTACGGCAATGCGCTCTCCGGCAGCACCAAGATTGTCGACGCTTGGCAGTGCAAAGACGGCTCGGTCAGCAACGAGACCGGCGCGGAGTACACGTACAGCTACACCGCGACCTGCACGGGCAACGTCACGGCCACAGTGAAGAAATTGAGTGGCGGCGTGGGCTACCTTGACTTGTTCCTGCTGGACGGTGGCGCAACGTGTAGTGGCAACGCCTGCCTGGCGCACGCGCAAATGGCCGGCACACAGGCGAAATTGACGTTCGCGGCGACGGCGGGGCAGAAGTACGCGCTGGCGGTCGATGGCTACAACGGCTTCACCGGCACGTACACGCTGGACGTGGCGTGCGACTGCGCGGCGGCGACGGAAACCCTGTGCGCGGACGGCAAGGACAACGACGCGGACGGCGCCGTTGACTGCGCCGATTCGGATTGCAGCAGCGACCCGATTTGCCAAGCGACGAGCCTCTGCAAACCCGACTACCCGATTGCGTGCGGTGGCGGTGACGGCTTCAACAACGCGGGCCCCGGCAGCACGAACGCGATCGACACGTGGCAGTGCGCGGACGGCACGTTCAGCAAGGAAAGTGGTCCGGAATTCACCTATAGCTACGTTGCGGACTGCACAGGTAAGGCTACGATCACACTCACCAACTCCGCGTCGACGGGCTACTTGGACCTCTACATTTTGGACGGCGCGCAGGCGTGTGTCCCAACGGCGTGCACCCAGCACGCGCTGATGTCCGCCGGCAAGGCGACCGCCACGATTGCCGTCACAGCCGGGCAGAAATTCAACCTCGTCGTCGACGGCTATTCGGGCTACAGCGGCGACTACACGCTCACCGCCACATGCGCCTGCAATTAGCGCGACTGCAGAATTTCCGTGTGGTGCCGCGGCCGCCGTGCTAGTCGCTTTTCGCGGGATTCTCCGCGCGCCCACGACGGATTCTTTCGCTTCGCTTCACTGAAATTCTTCCGCCATTTTGCATACTCTGGTATCTTTCCCGCATGACGGAAGTTCGCGTCGATGATGCCCCGATTCGTGACGATGTAGCCGAGCGTCGCTTGACGGAGCGGGCGGCGCTTGTCGACGAGCGGCGTCTGAACGCGCGCGCGCTGCGTGTGCATCAGACGATGGCTTGGCTCATGCCGTTGCAGGCGATCGTTGCGTGCGGCGCGGCATGGTCGACTGGGCCCGATGACGTCATCGTCTGGGGGCTGCCGCGCTGGATCGTCGTCGGTGTCCTCGCGCCGTTTGTCGCGCTGATCGGCGGTTGGATCACGTCGCGAGCGACCGGAAACCGCAAGTCCCGCGTTTCACTGGCTGTTTGCCAATACGCGATGTACCTCGTGTTTCAGATTGCCGGCGGTGGACCGGTGCAAGTTCAGGTCCACGAGTACGTTTCGCTCGCGCTGTTGTCGCTTTACCACGACGTCCCGGTGATGCTGACGGCCACGATTCTGATGGCCTTTTGCGACGCGCTCGGCTTCTTCCTCGTGTCTCGCTATGGCGATCCGCAGTCGGTCGGCGCCATCGCATTTGCTGGGCAGACCTTCGCGGCGATCGTCGCGAGTGGTCTGTACGTTGCGTGGGACCGCCGGGAGCAGCGCGCGGCGGCGGAACACGAAGCGCAACTTGAGTTGGAGACGGAGCGCCGCAAGACCATCGCCCAGGAACTGCGGGAGACAGCGGCGCGCTACCGGCGTGTGGTCGATTCCAACCTGATTGGCATCTGCTTTTGGGATGACACGGGGCAGGTCGTCGACGCAAACGACGCTTACCTCTCGTTGTTGGGCTACGATCGGCGCGACTTGGACGCCGGCCTGCTGAAACACGAGAAGCTGACGCCGCCGGAGTGGCGCCCGGTGACGAACTCGACGCTTCTGGAGATCCGCCAGCGCGGTGTGGCGGCGCCTTCGGAGAAAGAGTACGTCCGCAAGGATGGCTCGCGTATTCAGGTGTTACGTGGCAGCGCGACCGTGGAAGGCGCCAACATCGGCGTGAGCTTCGTGCTCGACTTGCGCGAGCTCAAGCGGTTGGAAAAGGACCTGAACGCGGTGCTGCAGGCCAACATCATCGGCGTTGTCTTCTGGGACGGCGACCGGTGGACCGACGCCAACGACGCGTTCTTGCAGATGATCGGCTACACGCGTGACGACATGCAGACGACCGACCTGCGGATGTCGTGGCTACTTTCAGCTGTAAAAGCCGGGCAGATGGCCGCGATCAGCAAGGAACTCGACGAAACCGGCCGGTTCCAGCTGCGCGAGATGGATCTGGTGCGGCGCGACGGTGGGCATGTGCCGGTGCTGATCGCTGGCGTTCGACTCAACCGCGAGCAGGTGCACGGCGTCGCGTTTGTGCTCAACATGACGGAGCAAAAGTCTGCGGAGCGCGAGCTGGCGGCTGCGCGCGATCAGCTGGAACTCCGCGTCCAGCAACGGACAGAACAGTTGGCGCATGCCAACGAACTTCTGTCGCTGGCCAAGGACACCGCGGAGTCGGCGAACCGCGCGAAGAGCCAGTTTCTGGCCAACATGAGCCACGAAATCCGCACGCCGATGACGGCCATTCAGGGCTTTGCCGAGCTGATGCAGGACCCAGAACTGGCCGATGCCGAGCGCCGCGCTTACGCGAACACGATTCGTCGCAACAGCGACCACTTGCTGCGGTTGCTTGACGACGTGCTGGATCTCTCGCGGATCGAGGCAGATCGCTTGCAGTTGGCCACGGAACGCACGCCGCTCGTGCCGCTTTTGCAGGACGTACTGGAGCTGATGCAGGCACGCGCTGCGAGCAAAGGTTTGGCGCTGCGCTTGCGTTTGCCGACGGAAGTGCCGACCTGGATCGTCGTCGATCCGCTGCGGCTGCGGCAGGTGTTGCTGAATCTGGTCGGCAACGCCGTGAAGTTCACCGAGAAGGGCGAGGTGACGGTCTCGGTGGAGTTCACTGCGGCGGAGACCGGCCGCCCGGAGTTGCGTATTGCCGTCAGCGATACCGGCATTGGTATTGCAACCCAAGAAATGGAAAGGCTCTTTCAGCCGTTTGCACAGGCGGATCCGTCGACGACGCGGCGGTTTGGCGGGTCGGGGCTCGGCCTCGCGATCTCGCGCCGTTTGGCGACGCTGATGGGGGGCGACCTGACCGCGCAGAGCGTCGCGGGGCAGGGCTCGACGTTTACGCTGCGCATTGATCCTGGCGTGATCGACGAGTCGCCGCTTGAGCCCGCCGTGGAGCAACTCGTCAGCGGCGTCATTGATCCAGTCCGCATCAAAAGCGACGGCTTCCGCGCGCGCGTGCGGGTGTTGCTGGCGGAAGATGGCGTGGACAATCAGCTGCTGATCACGACCTACCTGCGGCACGCCGGCATCGACGTGACGGTGGCGGACAACGGCAAAATGGCGATCGACTTGGTGACCAAGGCGAACGCCGAGGAGCCACCGTTCGCGCTCGTCCTGATGGATATGCAGATGCCCGAAATGGACGGCTATGAGGCGACCCGGCTTCTGCGCGCGCAAGGATTCACCCAGCCGATTGTCGCGCTGACGGCGCATGCGATGGCAGGCGATCGCGAGCACTGCCTCGAAGTGGGCTGTACGGATTACGTCGCGAAGCCGCTGAGTCGCGCGGGGCTGATTGCCGCGATTCGCCGCAACCTGCCGTCGGGCCTGAGCCATTCAAGCTCGGCGATTCTCGCTCAGCACATCGAATCCTAGGCACTTTCGATAGCTTGTCTCTGCGGGCTTTGCCGAAGCGTGGATTCGGTTCGTCGGTTCCGATCGAGCCTGTTGTTCTGGCGTCTGCCGCAGATGTCCATTCCTGCCTTGTCTCGGAGTCAAAAAGCGCGTGTCGCCGCGAGACAGTGCGCAGCGATGCGAGCTTGGCGACCCAGCTAGCAGCCTAAACATGCCCCCTCGCACAGCCGCCGTTGATCTGCGGTCCTGGCAGGCATGTTTAGTCGCGCGGCAGCCCTTCCAGCGACATCAGGTCCTCGGTCACCCACGCGTCTGACCGCCAGAAGCCCTGCACGCTGAAAGCCTCTGACATCGAGCGTGTCCGCTTGCGCGCCGCGTCAATGCGCGCTCGTACATCGGCGGAAAACAGGTCCGAGTCCGAGTCCATCGTCGACGTCGGCGTCTGCGCCGCGGCGAGCATGGCCAGCCACCGCTGATTGGCCATCAGCACGCGCTCCTCAATGTGCGCCACTTCCTGCTCGATGTCCTCGTCCGTCGGGTTCAGGACGATCTTCTGGCCGACGACCTGCGGCGGGTGCATCTCGATCCAGGGCAGTTCCTTGCCGGATTGCTCAAAAAAGCCAATCCACTCCGGCGTTGGCAGTTGATCGAGCGTGACCTCAATGACCAACAAGCGCGCGTACCGCGGGTGGATGCCGACCACTTCAACGTGTGTAGGTTTGAGAGGCGGAGGCAAGCTCATCGGATCCTGTGGCGACCAACGAGGTGCGCCGTTGGGTTGCGGATGCTACTGATCTCCTGAAGCGTTGCAACCGTCGGCGGTGCAAAAACCGTGCAGCGAACGTGACATTTTGCGCGCAGGCCGGTGCGTTCAGGTGTGTAGACGTTGCCGGTAATTGTGAAGAACTTTGAAGCGCAGTTTGTCGGGAGCCGGCAAACAGGCGTACCCTTTAGATCGGTTTGTATGCAGGTCGACGCGCGCAGTCCGCGCCGCGTCAGGTTGAGGCAGCAGATGAGTCCAGATGCCAGTCTTGAGCCAGAATGGGTTGACGGACTCCGGTTCTGTCCCCACTGTGGCAGTCGCGGCAAAGCGACTGAGTGCACCTATGACGGCCATGTCACCGTTCCCGCGGTCAAATTCGACCCGCAGGTCATCATTCGCCCCGGCGACGTGCTGGCCGACCGGTACCGCCTGACCGCGCAGATTGCCCGCGGCGGCTACGGCGCGATCTACTCCGGCGAGCACGTCGTGACTGGGCAAGAAGTCGCCATCAAGGTGCTGAAGACCGATTTCGGCGGCCCGGATGACGCGACGATTCGCCGTTTTTTTCGCGAAGCGCGCGTCACGGCCTCGTTGAAACATCCAAACACGATTCGCGTGTTTGACGTGGGCCAAGCGCCAGGTGGCGCGTTCTTTCTGGCGATGGAGATGCTCAAGGGGCCGACGCTGGAGCAAATCCTGACCGAACGGCTGGCGCAAGGTCGCGGGCTGACCGAAGCGGAGACGATTGACCTGGCGGTCCCCGTGCTGCGGAGTTTGGGTGAAGCGCACGCGCTTGGCCTTGTGCACCGCGACATGAAGCCGTCCAACATCATTCTCGCGGACTTTGGCGACGGCGAACCGGTGGTCAAGCTGGTGGACTTTGGCATCGCGTGGATGCACGGCTCGTCGCTGACGACGACTGGCATGGCGCTGGGCACGCCGGCGTACATGAGCCCGGAACAGTGCGAAGCCGCGGAGTTGGACGGTCGGAGCGACCTCTATGCGTTTGGCATCCTGCTCTACAGGTGTTTGACGGGCGACGTGCCGTTTCGACAATCTTCCGCGGTCGCCATCATGCAGTCGCACCTGCGCGCGCCGGTACCGGACGTCCGCAAGGCCGCGCTTTCGCCGGTCACGGACGCGTTCAACGCCGTACTGCAACGCGCCTTGGCCAAGCGGCCAGTTGATCGATTCGCGCGCGCGGCGGACATGCGCAAGGCCCTGGAAGCCGTGCGCGACACGTTCTGGCCGGACGAACCAGAAGGAACGATTTCCATGGTGGAATCGGTGACGCCGCTGACGCACACGCCCA
This sequence comes from uncultured Myxococcales bacterium, assembly GCA_903896545.1. Lineage (GTDB taxonomy): Bacteria > Myxococcota_A > UBA9042 > UBA9042 > UBA9042 > CAIYBN01. Next base: position 19,273 of record CAITYF010000248.1, read on the forward strand.
AGCACACGAACATCAGCGGGCTGGTGAACTTGCCGCCGCCCAACAGCTTGGCGATCACCGCGTCGCAGCCGAGTTCGCCGCGGATTCCGGTCGCGAACCCCCACGAGACGCAGAAGGTGACGGCGGAGCGGGGCAAGACCTAAAACACCGATCGTCTGACACCGGGGCGGCCGCCTAAAGGTGTGCAGCGCGTGGATGCGGTGTGTGGTCTTGCGCGGTTGCGGCAGCCTCAGCTCTCCGTGAGTCGCTCAGCGTCCCAGCGCGTCCTGTTCGCCCAGTACCGGCTCTGCCCACGCGCCGCGGCCTTTCAGCACACCTTCCAGCGCCGTGACCAGCTCCACGCGATCGACAAGATTCTCCCAGTAGTCGAGCTTTTCGGTCTCGATCACGAGCGTCGGTCCCAGATCGTAGCGGGCGAACCAGTCTTCGTACGCCTGATGCAGCGCCGCCAAGTAGCGCGGCTTCATCGCCTGTTCCTCCGGTCGACCGCGCGCGCGAATCCGCCGTTTGATGCCCGGCAGCGAACAGCGCAGGTAGATCAGCAAGTCCGGTCGCGGCAATGTATCGCGAATCGCTGTGTACATGCTGGAATACGTAGCGAAATCACGTTCGCTCAAAACGCCGATGGTGTGCAAAGTCCGCGCGAAGATCTCGGCATCCTCGTAGATCGTTCGATCCTGGACGAAGACGCTGCCCGGTTCCGCGGCGATCAGGCGCGCCAGGTCGAGGTGCGCGCGGAACTTAGCGGAAAGAAAATACATTTGGCTGTGAAAGGCGTACCGCTTCATGTCCGCGTAGAAGTCTTTCAGGTACGGATTCGAGTCGTTGGGCTCGTAGAATGGCTGGATTGCAAAGCGCTTTTCCAGAAATCCCGTCAGTGTCGACTTGCCGGCGCCGATGTTGCCGGCCACTGCAACAAAGCGTGCGTCGCCGGACGGAAGCGTCGGGCCAACGGCGATCGCTGGGCCAGATGGCTTGATATGTGTGCCTTTTTTCGCGACCACGTGTGCCATTGGGCCTCGCCAGAACGGACGTGCAGAGTGTATCATCGCTGCCGAGATGACGCAGTACCAGTACTCGACAACATTTCAGGCCTACACGACGACGTCCAACGAGGCGTCCGCGCAGCGTATCGTCGCGTTGGTCAAGGACTGGCTGAACCCGAAGAGCGTGGTCGATTTTGGCTGCGGTCAAGGCGTTTGGCTCGGCGCTTGGCAAAGCGCTGGCGTGGTGGACGTGCAAGGCGTGGACGGCGATTACGTCGATCGCGCCGCGCTGCGTCTGCCGCTGGATCGCTTCCTACCGACCGATCTGGCCAAGCCAATTGAGCTGAAGCGTAAGTTTGACCTCGTCGAGTGTCTGGAAGTGGCCGAGCACATCCCGCAGACGGAAGCGGAGACTTTGCTGGCCACGCTGACCCGTCACGGCGACGTGCTGCTGTTTTCTGCCGCGCCTCCGGGTCAAGGCGGTGAGCATCACGTCAACGAGCAGCCCTACGCGTGGTGGCGGGACCGGATGGCCGCCTACGGCTACGAACTGTTTGACTGCATCCGCCCGCGGGTGGCCAACGACCTGACCGTGCAGCCGTGGTATCGCTACAACGTGTTCCTGTACGTGCGCCGCGATCACCTGGCGATCCTGCCGGAAGCCGTGCGGCAGACCCACATTCCGGCGCACGCGCCGATTCCGGACGTGTCGCCGTTTCGGTATCGGCTGCGCAAGAAAGTCGTCAAGCGAATTCCGCAGGTTATCGCGGATCAGCTGGCGCGCGCCAAAGCCAAGTTGAATCGCTGAGTCCGGATCCTACGACTCGCCCGCCGGCTCTTTGAGCACGCGCAAGCGGTCGCGTACCCGCCGGGTGTCTTCGGGCAGCGGCGCCTTGTTCTTCAGGAACTTCTGGTACCACTCGATCGCGTCGGGCTTGTCGCCGCGGGCATCGAGCAGTTCCGCCAGATCCAGTTGCGCGTTCGCGTTGTCGGGACTCAGCTTCAGCGCCTTGTTTAGCGCCTTTTCTGCATCACTCGCCGCGCCTTTGGCGATCAGCACGCGCGCCAGCACGATGTAGTTGTCCGCGACCGGATCGCACTCGTCCAGCGCCGTGTTCGCCGCTTCCAGCGCGGAGTTCAGCCGACCCTGACCTTGGAGGCTCGCCACTTTCGCCGCGTGGGCCAGCGCAAATCGCGGCCGTACTTGCAGCGCGAGCTCCAGCGAGTTCAGCGCCAACTCCCATTCCTGCCGCGCCATGTAGGCCAGCGCCAGATCGTACTGCAGCGTGCCGTGGCCCGGTGCCAGCTTCACCGCCAGCTTGTACGCCTCCACCGCCTCGGTCCACAAACCGCGCTTGAGCATCGCCGCGGCCAAGTTTGCCAAAACGCGGGGATCGTCCGGCGCCAGTTCGCGCGCTTGCTGCAACACTTTCAGCGCGGCGATGTCCTCGCCTGCCTCCAGATACAGCACGCCCAGATTGGACAGCGCGCCGTGCAGCTGCGGATTCAGATCGGACGCTTGAATGAAGAGCTTGCGCGCCTGCAAACTTTGGCCGCGTTCCATCGCGCTGAGCCCCAAGTAATACACAGCGAGCGACGACTTCGCGTTCTTCTTCAGGTGGCGCTTGAGCGCGGCATCCGCGTCGTCCAGTTCGTCGTCGCGAAAGGCGGCGACGCCGAGCGCGAGATCGCCAACCATCGGCTCGGTTTCCAGATCGCCGCGGATCGGCGCGTCGGAAAGGCCGCGATCACGGTCCGCCCTGGCAGAATTGCCCTGCGCACCCGAACATGCGGTGGCTGCAGCGGCGAGCAGAACGAGAACGAGAGCGGTACGGGTAGTCGGCAAAGTTGACAATAGAACTGTTGCTGGCATCTTTGACGTAGTTAGTTTGGGCACAAACACAGAAAAAGTCAACGATACTTGAAATGGAACCGTACATGTACCAATGTCC
>CAITYF010000249.1 GCA_903896545.1 uncultured Myxococcales bacterium
ACGCGTGCACGCAGAATGACGTGTGCGGCGCCGGCAACTGCGCGGGCTCGAACATCAACCCGGTCACGGCGTGCAATGACAACAATCCGTGCACGACCGAGGGCTGCAACACGTCGACCGGCTGCACGCACACCAACAACACGACCAGCTGCGACGACGGCAATGGTTGCACGGTAGGCGACGTGTGCTCGGCGGGCGTGTGCACCAGCGGCGCGAACCAGTGCGGCTGCAAGGTCAACGCCGATTGCGCGGCGCAGGAAGACGGCAACTTCTGCAACGGCACACTGTTCTGCGACACAAGCGCCTTGCCCTACAGCTGCAAAGTGAACCCGCCGACGGTGGTCGTGTGCGACGCGAGCTCGGACACGGTTTGCACCAAGAACACGTGCGCGACGGCGACCGGCAAATGCGGTTACGTGAGTCAGAACCAGGCAGGACCGTGCAACGCCGACTCCAGCGTGTGCACCAACCCAGACACGTGCCAAAGTGGCATTTGCACCGCGGGCACCGCGCTGAATTGCGATGATGGCAATCCGTGCACCACGGACAGCTGCAACGCGACGACCGGCTGTGTGCACGTGAACAACGTGAGCCCGTGCACAGACTCGAACCCGTGCACCGTGGGCGACGTCTGCCAGAACGCCGCGTGCAAGCCCGGCGTGACCACCGTGTGCAACGACAACAATCCGTGCACCACGGACAGCTGCAGCCCCGCCACCGGCGCGTGCGTCTTCGCCAACAACACCCTGCCCTGCGACGACGGCAATGCCTGCAGTCAGGGCGACGTGTGCGCGGCGGGCTCGTGCAGCGGTACCAGCGTGAACTGCGACGACGGCAACTTGTGTACGAACGACACGTGCGTTGCGGCGACGGGCTGCACGCACACGAACAACGTGCTCGCCTGCAACGACAACAACGCTTGCACGCAGAACGACACGTGCGCAGCAGGCGCGTGCGTGGGCTCGGCGGTCAACGCGGCGACGTTCTGCAATGACAACAACGTCTGCACGAACGACGCTTGCAACTCGGTGAGCGGCTGCACGCACGTGAACAACACGGCGGCGTGCGACGACGGCAACGGCTGCACGGTGGGCGACATTTGCGCTGCCGGCACGTGCACCAGTGGCGCGAACCAGTGCGGCTGCACCAAGACGGCCGACTGCGCAGCGCAAGAGGACGGCAACGCCTGCAACGGCACGCTGTTCTGCGACACCAGCGCCCTGCCCTACAATTGCAAAGTCAACGCAGCCACGGTCGTCACGTGCGATCCCGCCGCGAACACGACCTGCGCGACGAATACGTGCGCGACGGCAACGGGCTTGTGCAGCATGGTCGCCCAGAACACGGGCGCGGCGTGCAACGCGGACAACAGCGTATGCTCGGTGGGCGACGCTTGCCAGGCGGGCAGCTGCGTGGCCGGTTCCTGGTTGAGCTGCGACGACGGCAACCCGTGCACAAACGACGCGTGCGACGCTGTCGCGGGCTGCACGCACACGGCGAACACGCAGCCGTGCTCGGACGGCAATGGCTGCACGGTGGGCGACGTGTGCAGCGGCTCAGCGTGCGTGCCTGGCCCGGCGCTGAGCTGCAACGATAGCAACGCGTGCACGACCGACAGTTGCGTGAGCGCGACCGGCTTGTGCAACCACGTCAACACGACCGCGGCGTGCGACGACGGCAACGCGTGCACGGCGAACGACACGTGTGCGGTCGGTGCCTGCGCGGGCACGGCCATCGCGTGCAATGACGGCAACACCTGCACCAACGACGCCTGCAACGCGGCGACGGGCTGCACCTACACGGCCAACACGTTAGGCTGCAACGACGGCAACGCGTGCACAACGGCCGACACCTGCACGGGCGGCAACTGCGTTGGCACGCCGATCAACGTCGCAGTGATCTGCAACGACGGCAACGCGTGCACCAACGACGCCTGCCTTGTCGCGAGCGGCTGCCAGCACACGAACAACACCAACGCGTGCGACGACGCCAACGCGTGCACCAGCGGCGACGTGTGTGCAGCGGGCGTTTGCAACGGCGCGGCCATCACGTGCAACGACAACAACGTGTGCACGAGCGATTCGTGTTCGACGACGACCGGCTGCGTGTTTGCCAACAACGCGCTGCCGTGCAACGACAACAACGCCTGCACGACGCCGGACGTCTGTGCTGCGGGCGCGTGCAGCGGGTCTGCGGTCAACGTCGCGACGTACTGCGACGACGGCAACCCGTGCACCACCGACGCCTGCACACCAGGTTCGGGCTGCACGCACACCAACAACACGGCAACTTGCGATGACGGCAATCCGTGCACCGTCGGCGACGTCTGCGCTGCGGGCTCCTGCACAAGCGGCACGAACACTTGCACGTGTACGACCGACGCCAACTGCCCGCAGGACGCCAACAAGTGCAACGGCACGAGCTATTGCGACAAGTCGAGCGTTCCGTACAAGTGCCTCGTCAACCCGGCGACCGTCGTGACCTGCAGCGCCGCGAACGACACATTCTGCCGCAAGAACACCTGCGATGGGACGACCGGCACGTGCGCGTTTGTCGCACAGAACACCGGCAGCGCGTGCAACGCCGACAACACGGTGTGCACCAACCCGGACTTGTGCACGGGCACGAACTGCGTCGCCGGCGCGGCGTTGAACTGCGACGACGGCAACGCGTGCACCAACGACAGCTGCAACCCGGTCAGTGGCTGCGTGCACGTGAACAATACGGCGGCGTGCTCGGACGGCAATGCCTGCACGGTCGGCGACGTGTGCACCAACGGCGCTTGTCAGTCGGGCGCGGCGACCGTGTGCAATGACGGCAACACGTGCACGTCGGACGCTTGCGACAGCACGTCGGGCGCGTGCGCCTTCACGCCAGTCGCCAACGCCACGGCGTGCAACGCGGACACCAGCGTCTGCACCGTAAACGACAGCTGCCAAGCGGGCGTGTGCACCGCGGGCGCGGCGCTGAACTGCAACGACACCAACGTCTGCACCACCGACACCTGCAACGCGCTCACGGGCTGCGCCAACACGGCCAACACCGCGGCGTGCAACGACAACAACGCGTGCACTGGGCCAGACCTTTGCGCCGGCGGCGTCTGTGCACCGCCGACGCTGAGCTGCGACGACACGAACGTCTGCACCACCGACACCTGCAACGCGGGCACCGGCTGCGCGCATGCCAACGTGGCCAACGGCACAGCTTGCGCGGCCACCAGCTACTGCCAGACCGGCGTGTGCACGCCCGGTTACTGCGGTGACGGCGTCGTCACGGCGGCATTGGGTGAGGCGTGCGACGACGGAAACGTGGTCAGCGGCGATGGCTGTTCGTCGACCTGCCAAGCGGAAGGCTGTTCCGACGGCACGCGCGACGGCACGCTGACGTACGCGAGCTCGCCTGGCATCGCAACCTGCAGCGGCAACTGGACTGGCTTGCCTGGTGGCCCGTCGGCATCTGCATTGTGCAGCGCGAACTACCACGTCTGTGACAACCGCGCCGCGGATCAGGCACTTCTGAAAGCGCTGACCGCCGCGCAAAAACAGGCCGCCGGTTGCTGGGCGCTCAATGCCTCGTCTGAAGGCAACACCGCCTGCGGTGCGTGCACGAACGACAACGACGACCAGATGAACGCGCTGGGTTCCAGCTGCGCCAGCGGAACGACGACAACGGCCGGCTCGTGCATCGCCACGAACCTGCGGATTACTGCGAGCCCCGGACCCGGCGGCGGTTGCTACCGCGCCACGACGGCGACTTGGCCGAGCATTCAAGGCGTGGTCTGCTGCAAGAACTAAACAGGCCGACCTCTTTCAAACATCAGGTTGCTTCGGTCAGACCTGTTGCGTCTCGGACTGGGACCACGAGCGCGCACCTCCGGTCGCACGCCGTGGATGGAAGCGGTTTGATCTCGAACTTCGGTCGGAGTGTGCAAGCAGGACGACGTTTGTCCAGCAGCGAGATCAGTGGGGCCACCCGGTTGCGCTCTTCAACTGCACCGTGAGCGTGCAGCACCGGTGACACGCCGCGGTTCAGGCAGGCTGGAGTGCGCCCTTCGCTCAACGCGTTGCGCCGCGCTACTTCACTTCGATGCTCGCCGAAAGAATCGTCACGATGACCGGCTTGCCTTCTGCCACCGTGCCACCGGCTTCGATCGCGGTGAGCGCGGCGTCGCCCTCCGCCAGCTTGCCAAAGACGCTGTACTTGCCGTCCAGGAAAAGCGCCGGCGCAAACGTGATGAAGAACTGGCTGCCTTCGCTGTTGGCGCCCGAGTTGGCCATGCTGAGCACGCCGCGCGAGTCGTGGCTGGCGCTGCTGATTTCAAGCCCATAGGTGTACTTGGGACCGCCCGTGCCGGTGCCCAGCGGGTCGCCGCCTTGGGCCATGAAGCCCTTGATGATGCGGTGAAACGTCAGCGTGTCGTAGAAGCCCATCAGCGTGAGGTAAACCGTGCTGGTCACGTGCATCGGCGCGAGATCGCCAAGCAGACGCAACTTCATGTCGCCCTTGTCCGTTTTCAGGACCCACGTGTACGTGCGGCCAGGGGTGAAAGCGACTTGCGTGGGCTTGGGCACCTTCGTTCGCCAGTTCTTGAGCGCCTTGTCCAGTTGAAGCGCGTCGATTTGCGCCTGAATCGCCGCCATCGCGGGATCCTGACTCTCGGACACGTCGGCAGCGACCGACACATCGCTCGTGTCGACGACGGGAGAAGCGTCTGCGGCGACGTCAACGGCTGCGTCAGAAACCGACGCAGAGTCGCTTGCTGTGTCGGTCGACGCGGCGCCGTTGCCAGACGATGCGCTGCCACAGGCACACAAGAAACCGAGGAGAAACCACTTGAGATGACGCATTCTTTGCCCTTTCATTGCTCGTGACGGCCGATGTCTACACGCTGACGGAATTCCAACGTCAAAGCCGCCGACACCGCGGCGCACCACCGGACGTGCGCGCTCGCGGTCCTGGTCCGGGATGCATCAGGTCTGATTCACTCCCGCACGGTTTTCACAAGAGGTCAGCCTGTGTAGGCGCCGATGATGATCGGCATTGTCACCGCGCGCAAGACGTCGCACAACGGCGTTTTGGCCTGCTTGACGACCTGCGGACGCGCGCACACACTGACCGTGGACTGACGCATGTGTAGGCTGATGGGGCCTGGGCGAGCGAACGTCCGGGGTTCGCTGTGAATGAGAACTGGTCGTGCCGTGAACGCGTGGCACTGCGCCGGATCGCCGTGTTGTTGACGGTGCTCGTTTCCCTGCCCGCAGCCGCGCAGTCGGCGAATGACGAACCATTTTCCCTGCGCGGCCCGTTTACCTGGACACAAAAGCGCGGGCAATTCGGCGCCGTGGTGCAAGGTGAACTCAAAGTGCGGATCCTGCCTGCCGCGGGGACTTTCACGTGTTTTGTGACTGGCGCTGGGCGACTGGAAGGTCAACTGAAGGCAGGACCGAGCACGACGCGCATCGACGGTCACGTGACGATGGCGGCGAGCGCGTGTTCGGGGACCTGGAACGGTGCGACCGGCGCGTTGGGCGGCACGGCGCAGCTGCACGCGAAAACGACGGGGAAAACGGTGGTGGACATTCGCGCGCAGGGCGTGAACCAACACAACGAAGTGCCGCTGGACGCGGACTCGACGGACGCGCTGATCTTGTCCGGCACCGTCAAACCAGCCGGCGGCACGGGTACGGCGCGTTACGTGAAAGGCGGCTCGTTTGACTGGACAGTTTCGCTCGACGGCGCGGCGCCAGCACCCACGACACCGCCGACGCCGGAACCACAATCGCTCACGCAAAAGCTCGGACAGGCGCTGGGACAAGTGCTGACGCAGCCACCGCCAACGCCGCCGCCGTCCACGAAGCCGCGCGCGCCGGCGAGCCAAGCAGACGTGGACAAACTGCAGGCGCAGAAAGCACAGCTCAAAGCGGAATTGGACAAGGCGCTGGAAGCGGAGAAGGCGCACAAGGAATTCGTCAACGGGCTGGACGACTCGGCGGCCAAAGGCGCAATCGACGGACTGAAAGCGGCGGCGGAACACGGCGCTGCGGTGCTGGACGAGGCGATGAAGAAGAACAAGTGGGACGCGCACGCGCCGCCGGGAACGGCGAGTAAGGGCTGGTCGGCGGCAGACAAACTGCTGAAGCTGAAAGAGGCGATAAGCGACATTCAGGACGTGCAGAAGACGTTTGAAGGCGTGGACAAGGACGTCAAGAACGGCGCGTACAACGCGGAGCGCGGGCGGATGCTGAAGGGTACGGCGGTGCTGGGCAAGACCCTGAAGATCGTGGTGGACAAGCTGCCGGTTGTGGGATCGGCGGGGTCGGAAATCGTGGACAAGACCTTTGGTGTCGTGGTGAAGGTCGCGACCGAACGCGCCAAGACGGGAACCCGCTGGGATTGTTGCTACGCGGATCCAGCGGGCGACTGCTGCTTTGGAGACTGAAATGCGCACGCAGATGTTCTTGCAAATCGGCGCGATCCTGATGCTGCTCGGCTGTGAGCGGGTGCGGACTTTTGTGCACGACAAGACGGCGCCGGAGCAAGTGGCTCCCGATGTGCCTCCTCGCGAGGAACCGCCGACGACGCCGCCAGTGGCCGCCGCGCCGGTCGTGGTTACGCCGGATATCGTTGTCGCGACGCCGCCAACAGCGCCGGTCGTGCCGACGCTGGCGATCAAAGCGCTGGACCCACTGCCGATGCGCGCGCAACGGGCGCTCGTGGAAGTCGGCGTTCCAATCGCGGAAGGCGGCGTCGTGGAGGAAAATGGCGCGCTGCAGGTCACCCTGGAGGCAAGCGAGGCAACGCAGTACGACGATCAACTGCTGCACCAGTGGGCACTGTGTTTTGGGACGCTCGGAGCGCTGGCGCAAGGCGACGTACGGATTCTCAACACGGTCGGTGGGCATCCAGCGGTGCGCTTAACGGCGACGCGAGAGAACATCGACGGGCTGGCCAAAGGCACGCTGCAAACCGCCGACTTCCTCGCGCTGATGAAGGTCGAAAAGCTCCTCCCGCTGCCAGCGGCCACGCCGCTCCCGCCGCCCGCGACGGTGCAAAAGCCAACGCCGCCGCCTCGTCCTCAGCCGCGACCCGTTCAGCAGCGACCACGGACGATGCGCGCGCCCTCGACCATGCGACCGCGTTAGCGATGGTCACGGCGTCTGGTGGTTCTTGACCAAGGAGAACTGCTGCTCGACGGTCAAGTCCTTCAGGCCAAAATGGCCGTACGGCACGGTCTGGAAGGTCACTTCGGATGTCTGCGCCGGAATTCGACTCGTCGGCTGGCCGTAGACCAAATTGGCGTAGCCGATGACCTCATCCACTGACGACCAAATCGTGTAGCGGTACGTGCCCTCGTAGCCCGATTGCGCCGCCAAGTCTTGCAAAAATGCCGACTGCCCCTGGACTTGTATGCCCACGAGCGTACCGGGATAGAGCCCATTTTGCTCGCTACACGTCGGCGTCGTCGGCCCGGTCATGAAGCAGGACGTCAGTCCGCGATTGGCACCAGCGATGCCGACGAACGCGTCAATGTGCGCGCTCAGCGGCGGGCCCACGTCGTACGCGCCACCGTCCGTCGGGTCGTTCGCCGTACCGCCCAAAATGACCTTGCGCGCCAGCGTGACGCCCATCGAATGCGCGACGATGTCAACTTGCGTCGCGCCAGTGTAGGCCAATACCGCCTCAACAAAATGCCTCAGGTGCATCACATTCTTGCGCGAATGCGTTTGCTGCGCCGCTTGATTCGCGTCGGCGGGCCCCCACGTCGTGCCGTAAAGTTCCGCGCCAAAGTAGCCGTGTTGCAAAAAGTAGCTCCGCGACGCCGTCCAGCCGGTTTGTCCCACCGTCGTGCCCATCGCCTTGTCTGAATTGCCGTGGATGAAGATGACCGGATCGCGGATCACCGCTTGCGTAGGCGACGCGCGCCCGCCAAAACTGCCAGTTTCCAGATCGTCCCGCGCCAGAGCTGCGGCATCATACCCGTGTGCAGCGAGCCACTGTCGGAAATCTGCGGTCAAACCAGGTGGTTCGGCCACATCGAGTCCCACAGCGTCCTGCACCGCCGTGTCAGGCGCCGCTGGCAGGTCGTCTTGGGTTTTGGCGTCGACGCTATCGCGCGGCGCGTCGGCAACACCAACGTCCAGTGTCAGGAGAATGTCAGGAGCGTCCGTGTCGCCACCCGCAACTGCCGAGGGCGAGGTGGAGCACGCAGTGAGCACGAAAGCAGCTGAAACGACGGCAAACTTCACGGCGCACCCTGGGCCAGACGACGACCGGCTGCAAACGGTTTGCCACGGCGGCGTCCGATCCGCAAGCAATGCCCTAACCGCTTCATCGTGCGCGTCAGAACTTGTAGCGGCCCCGTTCCGCGGCTACCCTCTAAACACGCACGCAAGCGCAACGGATTGCCGCGGCGATGCAACCAAGCAGGCGCGGCGGGCCTTCTCCGACGCACCCGACGGAGGATCGATGACGGACTCAGCACGCGAACCAGATTCAAACGGCAACGAACGTCTGTCCCGCGGCGATTCGTTCGCGTGGCTGCACGCCTTGCCTGACCACGCGCTGCAGCTGCTCACGTCCACATTTTGGCTGAGATGGGGCATGCATTTCGCGACCCTCGCGGCGGTCGTTGTCAGCGCGACGGTCGTTTGGGGCACGTGGCACATCGTGCGGACGCCGTACGCGGTCGAGTGCGTCGAGCCCGGCATGGTCCAGATGGTCGACCGCGTGTTGCAGGGCAAGCCGCTCTACGTGCAGCCCGCGCTGGATTACTCGCCATTTCCCTACGGCCCTGGAATGTTCCACGCGGCTGCCGCCCTGGTGCGCGCTGGCGCGGACCCGCTGATGGCGCTGCGCTGGCTGAATGTGGCGGGCATGTTGCTCGCCTGTTTGGCAACGTACCTGTTGGCGCGCGCTTGGAAAGCAAGCCTACCCGTCGCGCTCATCGCCGCGATGTGGCCGCTCTTGAGCAACGAAATTACTGGCTATTTCCTCGGTGTGGCGCACTCCGACGGGCCGTATCTGGCCTTTCTGCTGCTGGGCTTCGTCGCGCTCTTTCGCAGCGAGACGTGGCGCGGCGCGGTGCTGGCCGGCGTGTTCTTCGGCCTGGCGATACCGTTCAAGCAGTCCGCGCTGATGTACGGCGCATTCCTTGGCGCGGCGTGGCTCACGGTCAACTGGCGACAGGCGCTGATTTTTGGGGCGGCAACGCTGACGTGCGCGGCGCCCTCGCTGCTTCCGTCGATCCTGCACAACGACGTCTGGGCGCAATTCTGGCTCTTCAAGTTTGCCTCCGATTTCCCGTTTCATCCTGCGGGCATCGCGCTTTTGGGCCGAGGTCTGTTGGGGCGCGAGGCGATCGCAGTCGGGTTGACCGTCGTGGGGATCGTGCTCGTGCGGCAAAATGGCGAGGCCGATCGGGCGCGGCGCATGCTGGCCATTGCAATTGCGGCGTGGGTGCCATCGCAGCTTCTGATCATGGGGGTGGCCTACGCCAACAGCTACTTCCCGGCGACGGCAGTGGCGGGCGCGGGACTGGCGATGGGGCTTACGGAAATCGGTAACATTGCGCCGAGCGCGACGCCGCGGATGCGACTCCTGCGCGGCGTGCTTCCCCTTCTCGCGCTGTTTCAAGTGCTGGCGCTGATCCACGACACCAACAAGTTGGCGGGTAAGCCGGAACAACTCGCCGCGTGGCAGACCTACGTGACGTGGCTGCAAGCGGCGCCGGGCGAAGTCATCGTGACGGACGACCGGTGGACGCCACGGCTGACACAACACCCGCTGACCGCGTCAGATACCGTCGTCGGCGCGCTGGGCGTGGCACCACACAAGGGGCTTCCTGAGGCAGTGAGGCTGACCGAAGCAATCCTCGCCAAGATCAAGGTGGATAGGCCGATTGCAGTCGTGACGTATAGTTGGGCGAGCAATATGGACGCCGATTCCGACTACGTCTACATCGGTCCGCTCAATACCGCCACGCAATGGGGACCGTCGATTGGTTCCACTGGCTACGTTTGGCAGGTCTTTCTCCGCAAGGATCACGCCCTTGGCGTGTCGGCGCGGACGCAGAGCGTGATGACGCGGCTGCAGAAGGGCGAAACGATTGGTTGGCCAACGTCTGCGCTCCAGCGGTAAATTCGCGTCACGCCGCGCCATGCGCGCTTGCCGCAAACGCCGCAGACGCGCACACTTCGCGCGCGCCCGTTTGCGCTTGAGTTCGCCATGACCCGCCCGCCGCAGAACAAGTCCGCCTCCCACCGTCCGCAGAACGACCGCGGTCCGCAGCAGCGCTCAGGGCAGAGTCGCCCACAGCAGAACCGCCCGCGTCCGCAGCCGACCGCAACCGAACTGCCCGCACACCTGCCGCGCTATCCCGGTTTTGTGACCATCGTGCTGCGCGCCGGAACGGCGACGCCGGTCCTGTCGGGGCATCCGTGGCTCTTCAGCGGCGCGATTGGCCACGTCATTGCGCCAGAAGGGACGCAGGCGGAATCGGGACAAGCTTGCGCGGTTTTTGACCCACACGGGCGTTATCTCGGCCACGGGACGTACCACCCGCAGAGCCAGATCGCCGTGCGCCTCGTGGAAGCGGGTATGGATGGCCTGGAACCCGCGACGCTGCCCGACGGTCCGACGATCGTCGCACGGCGGCTAGAGCGCGCGACCTCGTTGCGCAAGGATCTCGGCCTGCCGTCGGTGGAAACCGACGCGTATCGCCTCATCAACAGCGAAGGCGATGGCCTGCCGGGCGTCGTGATCGACCGCTTTGGCACGGGCGCCGTTGTGCAAATCACGACAGCCGGTGCGGCGCGCTGGCAGACGCCGATCGTGGAATGGCTGCGCGCCAACGGCAGCGCGTGGGTGCTGGTTCGTGTGCCCAACGACGTGCACCCGGCCGAAGGTCTGGTCGCGGGCCACTCGACGTCGTCGGGCGACGTGCCGACTGAAGTCGTGGTGCGGCACAACGGCCTGCAGTTGCGCGTGGAACCGGGCGGCCAAAAGACTGGCATGTACGCCGATCAGCGGCCGAACCATGCGCGCGTGGCGGAACTGGCCAAGGGGCGCTTCGTCTTGGACACCTACAGCCACGTCGGCGGTTTTGGCCTGCACGCGGCGCGCGCCGGTGCCAAACGCGTGGTGTGCGTCGACGCGTCGCAGCGCGCGATTGACCTGGCCATTCAGCACGCGACGGACAACGGCCTCGGACTCGACGCGCAGTGCGCCGACGCCGTGCACGTGCTGGGTCACTACGCGAGCTTGCCGCCCGAAGCCGAGCGGCCGTCGCTGGTCATCGTCGACCCGCCGAAGTTCGCGACCAAGGCATCCGCGCTCGAACAGGCGATCCGCAAGTACACGCACGTCAACACGCTGGCCATGCAAGCGGTCGCAGTGGACGGGTTTCTGGTGACGTGTTCGTGCTCCGGGCTCGTCGATGTGACGCAGTTCTTGCGCGTGCTGGGACAAGCGGCGCACAACGCGGGTCGCACGGTGCAGCTGCTTGAATTGCGCGGTCCCGGCCCCGATCACCCCGTTGCACCGGCGCATGCGGAAGGTCAGTACCTGAAGGTCGCCATCTGCCGCATTTCTGCGCGCACGGTTTGACCTGAACATGCGGTTGATTCTGGCCTGGGCAAGCGTCGCCAGCGTCACGATGTGGCTGCCGATTGGCATTGGAACCGCGTTCGCGTGGCTCGCCCGTCAGGACCTGGTGAACGCGCCGCCGTCCGTGCAGCACTTGGCGACGGCGTGGCTCATCGCAGGCGCGAGCTATCCCGCGATCTCGACCTTGGCCGTCCTCCTCGCCTGGCATTTTCACCGCCAGAATCGAGACGCCATCGCCGGGCGCATCATCGCGATTCCCGGCATCTTCGTTGTGACAAACCTCGTACTCGCCGTGACAACCATCGGCGTGAGTCGCCCGTACGTGAGGTGACGCCCGCGCCAGTTTCTGCTACTCGTACGCACGCTTCGGGAGGGCTCCATGACCGACTTTCTGCTCGCTATCGACCAAGGGACGACTGGCACGACCGCGCTGCTCATCGACCGTTCGCTGCACGTGCGCGGCAAGGTGAACGTCGAGTTTCCGCAAATTTACCCGCAGCCGGGCTGGGTAAGCCATGATCCGGCGGCGATCTGGCAGTCGGCGCTGGACGCGATTGCGCGGGTGCTACAGGTGACGGGCGTCAAGGGCGAACAGATCGCCGGCATCGGCATCACGAACCAGCGCGAAACGACGGTGATTTGGAATCGCCAGACGTTCTTGCCGATCGACAACGCGATTGTCTGGCAGTGTCGGCGCACGGCAGACGCCTGCGACGCGCTGAAGGCGGCAGGACACGAAGGCGACGTCCGCAGCCGCACCGGTTTGCCGATCGACGCGTACTTTTCCGGCACCAAGGCGGCGTGGCTCCTGGACCACGTCGACGGCGCACGCGCTCAAGCGGAACGCGGCGAATTGGCGTTTGGCACCATCGACACGTGGCTCGTCGCCAAGTTGACCGACGGCCAAGCGCATGTCACCGACCCATCCAACGCCAGCCGCACCATGCTGTACGACATCAGCGAACGCAGTTGGAGCAACTACCTCTGCGACTTGCTGCGCGTTCCGCGGGCGATTCTCCCCGAAGTGCGCCCGTCCGCGGCTGTCTACGGCCACACGCGCAACGTTCCCGGCTTGCCCGACGGCATCCCGATCGCCGGCATGGCTGGCGACCAACAAAGCGCACTGTGCGGCCAATTGTGCCTCGCGCCCGGCAGCGCCAAATGCACGTACGGCACCGGCGCGTTCTTGCTCATGCAGACCGGCAAGGACCGCATCGAGTCGCGCAACGGCCTGCTCACAACCGTCGCTTGGCAGGTCGGCGACGATTTCCTCTACGCGCTCGAAGGCAGCGTCTTCATCGCCGGCGCTGCGGTGCAATGGCTGCGCGACGGCCTGGGCATCATCCAAAAAGCCAGCGACATTGAAGCGCTCGCGGCGAGCGTCCCCGATTCCGGCGGCGTCGTCTTTGTGCCCGCGCTGACCGGCTTGGGTGCGCCCTACTGGAACCAGGACGCGCGCGGTGTCATCACCGGCATCACGCGCGGCACGACCAAAGCGCACTTGGCGCGCGCGACACTGGAAGGCATCGCGCTGAGTTGCGCCGACCTACTGGCAGCGATGGAGCGCGACCTTGGGCGCAAGCTCGTGGAACTGCGCGTGGATGGCGGCGCGTCGGCGAACGATCTGTTGATGCAGATTCAGGCGGACTTGCTGCAAGCGACCGTGGTTCGCCCCGATGTCGTCGAGACGACCGCGCTGGGCGCCGCGGTGCTGGCGGGCATCGGCATTGGCTGGTTCAAGACGCTGGACGACGCGGCGAATTCCTGGCGCGAGAACAAGCGCTTTGCGCCGGGACCGGAAGCGGCGGTGGCAGGGCTGAAGACGGCATGGCAAACCGCCGTGCAGAAGGCGTAGCGCATGCCGGACCAAACCCTCATCGTCGACGGCGTCGTTGTTTCCTCGAACCTCCTGACGCTGAGCCACGGCGAGCATTGCCATGATGGCGACTGCAAGGCGGCGTGCTGCGTCGGCGGCATCTGGGTGGACCTGCTGGAAGTGCAGCGGATTCTGGAACACGCGAACGACCTGCGGCCATTTCTGGCGCCGCAATACGCACTGAACGAAGACCTGTGGTTTGAGGACGACGACTATCTGCACCCGGATTTTCCCAGCGGCGTGGCGCTGGCGACGCGGACAGTGCCGCGGGCGGCCAACGCGGAGGTCGACGGCTGCATCTTCCTGCGCGCGGATCACCTGTGCGCGCTGCACGTGGCGTCAGACGCGCTGGGGCTGGGCTGGCCAGGGCTGAAGCCATTTGAGTGCGCGACGTATCCGATTCGGCGCGCGGATGGCATCGTGGGCTACGACGAAGAGACGGCGGCGGAGAACCCGCACGCGGACTGTCAGAAGCGCACGGAGCCGAGTCCGCTGCCGCGGTTCGTGGTGTTCAAGGCGGAGCTGGAGCTGGCGATTGGCAAAAAAGCCTACAGCGAACTGGCAAAGCGCGCCAATTCGCTGTAGGACTGAACTTTCTTGGAGCCAGCGGCCGGGGATGAGCCCTGACCAGCAGTCCACGGGACGGGGCCCTTGGCCTACTTCGCGGCGAGACCGAAGCGCTTGTTGAAGCGATCGACGCGACCACCGGTGTCGATGAGGCGCTGCTTGCCCGTGTAGAACGGGTGGCACTGCGAGCAGATGTCGATGTGGAGATCGCCCGCGGTGGAGCGCGTGACAAACGTGTTACCGCAGCCGCACTTGACGTTGGCTGTGAGGTAGCGGGGGTGGCCTTCTTTCTTCATGACGACATCCTCGGTTGGGCGTACGCCTTGCGCGCGCCGGCGGGTCGCTGGTCAAATCCAGCGGGGGCAGCAGTCTAAGACACTTCGGCAGTTGTGGCAAGCGGAATCACGCGCTAGTCTCTCGGTCGATGACTGTCTCGCGCCGACATCGCCTGCTTATCGCCCTCGCACTCTGCGTGTCAGCCCCTGGGCGCGCGCAGACGCCGCCGCCGTTGGTGGACATTGCACCTGCGCCGATCTTCGATCCGAGCTGGCATGCGCTGGACAGCTTCGCGCAGGCTTGGCAACGCGTCGCAACCAAGAAGAAAGGCCACGTTCACGTGCTGTTTTGGGGCGCGTCGCACACGGCGGCCGACATTTGGACGGGTGAACTGCGGCGGCGGTGGTCGGCGGAACTGGGTGAAGGTGGCCACGGCTTTGTGTTTCCGTTCAAGTGGGCGCCCGGATCGCGCGCGCAAGACCTGCAGGTCGACGCGTCCAAAGGCTGGGTCGTCACGCGTGAACGCGCCGAGGGCGAGCGCAGAGTGCTGCCGCTGGGCATGATGGGACTGGTCGCCACGAGCGCGGACCCAGCGGACTTTTCGATCGTGCGGACAACGGCGGAGAACACGCTGGGACGCGAGTTCGACAAGCTGGAGGTCTGGCTGCAGGCGAATCCGGACGGCGGGGCGGTGCGCGCGGACATTGACGGCAAGATCCAGGAGATGCCAACCCGCGGTGCGGCGGGCTCGGCGCTTGTGCACACGTTTACCCTCGCGATGGGGCCCCACGAGATCCGGCTAAGCCCGGCGGGCAATGGTCCCGCGTCAATCTACGGCGTCGTCGTGGAACGCTCCTCGTCGGGCATTGTGATCGACCAGCTGGGCATTCCTGGTATGCGCGCGGACATCTTGCTGCATTGGCGCGAGGACGTGTTCCGCGGTCTGGTGAGTCGGCGCAAGGCAGACTTGGTGGTGCTGGCGTACGGGACCAACGACGTCGGGGATGAAAACGAGCCGATTGAGACCTATCTATCCACGTGGCGCAAAGTGCTGCTGCAAGTCCGGTCCGCGGCGCCGGATGCGAGCTGCCTCATCGTGGGGCCGACGGATCGGCTGGCGCGCGAGGACAAGCGGACGATGCCACGGACGCCCGCAGTGATTGCGGCGCAACGCAAGGTGGCCACGGAATTTCGCTGCGCGCACTGGGACGCGCAGGCGGCGATGGGCGGCGCGGGCGGCATGAACGTGTGGACGCAAGCCGGGCTGACCGCAAAGGACGACGTGCACTTGAACCGCGCAGGCTACGAGCGAATGGCGACGTTGATGGACACAGAGTTGGCCAAGATCCGCGCAGGCGTGAAGCCGGCGGGCAACCGCGCGAGCCCGAATGGCGGCGGCAAGGCGAGGGCCAAAAAATGAAGTGGAAGCGCGTTCTTGGCGTCGGGATTGCGCTGAGCGCGGTGATGGTCCTGTCACTGGCGGTCTATCTCGACAACTGGGGGCACCGCGATGAGCCGATGGACCGCGCGGACGCGATTGTTGTGTTGGGGAGCGGGCTGGTGGCGGATGACACCCCGGGCGGTTCCCTGGCCGCACGGACCCAGCACGCCGTAAAGCTGTGGAAGGCCAAGCGCGCGCCAATGCTGCTGTTTTCCGGCTATGACGACTACTTTCAGCCGAGCCAAGCGCAAGCCGCCGCACACTTGGCGCACCGGATGGGCGTGCCGCGCGGTGCGATGCTGACCGAGGACACGTCTCGGAATACGTGGGAAAATGCGCTGAACTCGGTGGCGCTGCTCAAGAAGAACGGTTGGAAGCGCATTGTGCTGGTGAGCGATCCAAGCCACGTGTGGAGGGCGAGCCAGCACTTTCACAACATGGGGATGGACGTGGCGGTCAGCGGCGCGACGGAGAGCGACGCCCTTGGTTGGCAGCTGCGGGCGCACAAGTCGCTGCGTGAGGTGCTTTCCGTATCGCGGGACGTGCTGTTCTTGCGCTATTGGTAGCGGGCGATGGGCCGACATCTTTGGGGCGAATCCGGCCTGAAAGGCCGGACCGGGCTGGCGGTCGGCCCTTGAGGGGCCGACCCGTGACGTCGTTTGCGCA
>CAITYF010000250.1 GCA_903896545.1 uncultured Myxococcales bacterium
CAAGCTTTCGTCGCGCGGGCACTAGGCTTTTGGCCAAAGATGGGGCGCGCCGCCCCAAACCCCGCGCCAGCACGCAGCCGCGTGCTTGCAGCACGGCGCAACAACCAGTTTTTGATGCGGTGCGAACTTGAGAAGCGCCGTACTAGTCCAGCCGGAGCGGCTTCGCCGTCGTCTGGACCGGAGCCACGCTGCGCGTGTCTCCGCCGCAAGCGGTCACGATCCCTTTCGCGGCTTCGGCGGTTACGGCGCGGCAAGGGGACTGCAGCGCCGCGGTTCGGACCGCGGGCTCAGCCCATCCGGCGGTGTTCGCCGCACGGCAAGTTGCGCCGCACGCTCGCGACTTTTTCCGGATCCAGCCACGCCGTCGCGAATCCTTCTCCGTCCGACACACGCGCGATCACGTGGCCCCACGGGTCGATGATCATCGAGTGGCCGTAGGAGTTGCGAATGCCGCCGTGGTGGCCCCACTGACCGGGCGCGAGCACGTAGCACTGGTTTTCGATCGCGCGGGCGCGCTGCAGCACTTCCCAGTGATCCTTGCCGGTTTGCAGCGTGAACGCCGCGGGGATCAGCAACACTTCCGCACCCTTGTCGAGTAGTTTGCGGTACAGCTCCGGGAACCGCAGGTCATAGCAAATGCTCATGCCCCACTTCGTACCGAACAGGTCAGCGACCACGGCGTCGCCGCCCGGCACGATGAAGTCCGACTCTTTCAGGCTGACAGTGCCCGGAATGTCGATGTCAAACAGATGAACTTTCTTGTACTTTTGCACCAGCGCGCCGTCGGGCCCGATGAGCACTGAGGTGTTGTGCACCTTGTAGCCGTCGCCTGCGTTTTCCTGCACCGAGCCGATGAGGATCGCCGCGTCGATTTCTTTGGCCAAGTTCTGGAAAAACGTGGTGATCTTGCCACCGGGGATCTCCTCGCCGAAGTTCTCTTTGGTCGCGATGCGCAGGAAGCCGACGTTCTCCGGCAGCGCCAGAAAGCGTGCGCCATCGGCGCGAGCGGCGCGGCACAACTCCGCGGCTTTTTGGAGGTTGGCGTCGATGTCTTCGGTCGAACGGGTCTGGATAACGGCGACTTTTTGGCGTTGCATGATTCCCTCGGGCCCGCAGCGGGCGGGCGTACTGTGCTTGAGCCTCCGCGGCTGCGCAAGCCCTGTTTGACCCCCGCCGCGCCAGCGATTACCCTTCGCGCGCCCCGTGCGGGCGAGCTGGAGGTTCTATGTCCACTGCCATTTCCCGTATCCACGCCCGTGAAGTACTTGATTCGCGCGGCAATCCCACGGTCGAAGTTGAAGTTTCTCTGGTCGGCGGCGCTTTTGGTCGCGCCATTGTGCCGTCTGGCGCATCGACGGGTACCCATGAAGCGCTGGAGCTGCGAGACGGCGGTTCGCGCTTTCTGGGCAAAGGCGTGCAGCAGGCCGTCGGTCACGTGAACAAGGACATCGCGCCGGCGCTGATCGGCAAAGATGCGGCGGACCAGCGGGCGCTCGACGCGCTCTTGCTGGCCCTCGATGGCACCGACAACAAGGCAAAATTCGGTGCAAACGCGATCCTCGGCGTGTCGCTCGCAGCGGCCAAAGCGGCGGCGGACGCGTACCGTCTGCCGTTGTGGCGCTACTTGGGCGGCGCCCAAGCTCGCGTGCTTCCGGTTCCGCTGATGAACCTCATCAACGGTGGTGCACACGCGCCTGGCGGTTGCGACATTCAGGAATTCATGGTTGTTCCGCTGGGTTTTGATCGCTACGCCGACGCTCTCCGCGCTGGCGCAGAGACGTTCCACGCGCTGAAAAAGATCCTGTCCAAGCGCGGCTTGCCGACGACAGTGGGCGACGAAGGCGGTTTTGCGCCGAGCTTGGGCAAGAACAGCGACGCGCTCGGTCTTTTGACGGACGCGATCGCGGCGGCGGGCTACAAGCCGGGCGAACAGATCGCGCTTGCATTGGATGTCGCGGCGAGCGAGTTTTACAACGCGGAAACCAAGACCTACGACCTGCACAGCGAAAAGCGCTCGCTGACGTCCAACGAATTTGCGGCTTACCTCGCCGATCTGCCGAATCACTACCCGATCGTCAGCATCGAGGACGGCATGGCGGAAGACGACTGGGCGGGTTGGGCGGAGCTCACGCGGCTGTCGGGTGACAAGATTCAGCTCGTCGGCGATGATCTTTTTGTCACAAACCCCAAGCGCATCGCGCGCGGCATTCAGGACAAGATCGCCAATGCGGTGCTCATCAAGGTCAACCAGATCGGCACTCTGTCTGAGACGCTGGACGCGGTCGACCTTTCGCACGGCGCTGGCTATCGCTGTGTGATGTCGCACCGCTCGGGTGAAACTGAGGACGCGACGATCGCCGACCTGGCCGTGTCGACGGGCTGCGGGCAGATCAAGACGGGCTCGCTGTCGCGCGGTGAACGCACGGCCAAGTACAATCAGCTGCTGCGTATTGAAGAAGCACTGGGCGCCTCGGCGGTGTATCCGGGTCGCGCGGCGCTGCAGCGTCGATAGTCCTTGAGCCCGCTGGCCTTTGCGCCTACGATCGGAATCATGAAGCAACTGCCCCTCCTTGTCGTCGCTCTTTTTGTGCTTGCTGCTTGCGGCAAGGAGAAGCCCAAGCCCGTGGTTGCTGTGGCAGACGCCGGTGGGCCTGCGCTCAAGCAGGATGACGATCTGGCGGCCAAGCTGGCAGCGGCCTACCCGAAGATTCGCTGTGCGCTGGCGGCCAACCAGAACGCGGTGCCGACTCTGTACACCGACGCTGGTTTTGCCGACGGCACGGCGTACCTGAAGGCGTTCGAGGTCCAAGCCAAGGCCAATCCGTCCTGGGCGCGCAAAGTGACCTCGGAGGCGCTCGCCAAGCCGTGTGTGGAGCCGCCGGCTGCCGCAACGCCGACCACTGCACCGGCCGCGCCGCCGACGACCGGGAACACGCCGTGATGTTGTTTTGCCGCTACCTTCTGCTTGTGCTCCTGTGCGCGAGTGCGTGCACCCCGGTCGTCGGTGACACGTGCACGACCGACCGTGAATGTGGCGCCACGACCGGCCTCACCTGCGACCTTGCCACCCACGGCGGCTACTGCACCAAGACCCAGTGTCGTCCCGGTGACTGCCCGCCGGAAGCGACTTGCGTGGACTTTGGCAACAACCAGACGTTCTGTATGTACACCTGCACCTCGACGGGCGATTGCCGCGAAGGTTTGGTCTGCCGCGGCGTTGACCCTTGCCCGTTGCCGGCCGAACCGACTGGAACCGGCGTGTTGAAGCCCTGCAGCGACGAGAGCAAGTCCTTTTGCGGCGTCGCGCCCGCGGAGTGAAGCCCGCCGTGATGCGACGCAGCTTGACCCTTCTGCTCGTCTTGACCGCGTGCGGTGCGACGCAAGCGGGGCGCGATCCGTCCGGCGACGGTGCGCCTTCCGCGTCGGCCGCCAACGAGGAAGCGTCCGAACAGCCGCGCGCGAGCGGTGCTGCCGCTTACGTCCCGCAAAAAGCGCGCATTCCCGAAGGCGCGATCGACCGCGTGCTATTGGAACGCGTCCTCGCTGCCGGTCCCGGCTGGCTGCTCTCTGAAGTGCCCTTGCAGCCGACCTTCTTGGCCAAGCACAAGTTCAACGGCTTCAAGCTGGTTTCCGTGTTTCGCAATGACCCCACAGTGCTGCGCTACGGCATCCTGCCCGGCGACATCGTGCGATCGGTGAACGGTCAGAAACTGGCGACACCGGGTGACTTGCTCCTCGTCTTTGAGCGTCTCAAGACCACAGACATGCTGGAGATCGTCGTGCAGCGCGATGGCGCGGACCGGCTGTTTCGTTTTCCGGTCCTCCCGGCGCTTGGTCTGCCCACGCCTGTGCAACCGCCTCCCGACGTCACTGCGACAACCAGGCCGTGAATGTGCGACGCGAACTGGCGCTGAAAGTTGCCGCAAGTGTGGGGTTGCGTGTACAGTCGCACATGGTTGAGGGCATACACTGACGGCGCCGCTGACAGGGCGTATGTCCAATGGCGCAGGGATGACGGACGCGATGGGCCTCTCCAAGGATTTTTCCGTCAAGTTCTGGGGCGTGCGCGGCAGCATTCCCTCACCGGGCGCGCATACCGTTCGCTACGGTGGCAACACAACCAGTCTTGAAGTTCGCTGTGGAGACCAGCTATTCGCCATCGATGGCGGCACCGGCGTGCGGCTCTTTGGCGACTCGCTGATGTCCAAACAGCCCATTCACGCGACGATTTTGATGACGCATCTGCACTTGGATCACGTGCAGGGTTTTCCGTTTTTTGCGCCATTTCTGATGGCGGGCAATCGTTTTGATATCTGGTCGGCACGGCACAACGGTACGGGCGTGCTGGACATCCTGAAGCAATTGTTCAACCAACCCGCGTTCCCCATTTCCATGGACATGCTCAAGGCGGAGTTGAATTTTCACACGCTCGAACCTGGCGACACCCTGCATGTGGGCGACGTGGCGATCAAGACCGCGCTCTTGCACCATCCGGGCGGTTCGGTCGGCTATCGCTTGGAGTACGACGGTCGCAGCTTCGCCCACTGCAGCGACTGGGAACACCCCGAGGCAGGCATCGACAACACGCTGACGCAGTTGATCCAGGACGTCGATCTGCTGAGTATTGATGCCACTTACACCGATGACGAATATGCCGGGCGCAAAGGTCCAGCGCGGCGCGGTTGGGGGCATGGCACGCACAACACGGCCCTGGCGCACGCGGATGCGGCACAGGTTCGCAATACGCTCCTTTTCCACCACGATCCTTCGCGGACAGACGATGAGTTGGACCTTCTGACGCGCACGCTGCTG
>CAITYF010000251.1 GCA_903896545.1 uncultured Myxococcales bacterium
TATAGGCAATTACGTTCCTTTTTCCTGTCCGATCGTCCGGATGTGGTGCACACTCATAGTGGAAAAGCAGGGGTTCTCGGGAGGCTCGCCGCTGCCTCTGCCGGTGAAGCTGCAGCCCACGCACCGGGGGCCGCAATGAACCCGGCCAACCACAACGCCGAGAACGCGCGCACGGCCCGCAACGCCGTCATGGCCTGCCCGAGCTGCTACAGCGGGGCCAAGCTCGTCTTCTTGAATCTCGCGAACGCAGCGGACATTGACGGCCTATCCGGCGTCGACCGCTCGTTTGTGCCGTTTGAATCCGTCCTCGCGATGACGCCGGGGAAAGACCGCACGACGGTTCTCCGCGCGCTGCAGCGCCTGGCGCAATGCGGCCACGTCCAAATCCTGCAGCTGCCGTCCAGTTCCAACGGCTACGTGCGCCACCGCAACTTGTACCGCGTCGTGATGCCATGACGCGCCCATACCCGCCCCGCCGCAGCAAAGCCGCGTTCACCGACGACGAGCTGCGTGCCGTCGCTGCGACCGTGCCGCCGGCAGAGTCGGCTTCGGCGTGGTTCACCCAGCTCACCGCGCGCTTGAACGCGCTGAAACCGGCATGCCACCTGACGGTCTGCGCTGTGCAGAACCGTTGCTCCCGTGCGCAGCCGCCGATCCGTACCTGTTACGGGTACTTCGCAGGAGAAGCCGCATGAATCCGCTCGCGATCTTCAACATGCTCATGGCGGCGGTGCCGTCGATGTGCCAGGACCCAGAGGGCCGCAAGGCGCTGCGGGCGACGATCGACCTGTTCGAGGGCCTGCTGTACCAATCCGCGTCGCCTTACGGCCCGCAGGTGAATCCGCAGCTTGACCGCGCGCTGCAACAGCTCAAGGCCAAGCTTCCTCAGGCTGAGGCGGAGATTCGCGCCAAGATCGACGAAGTGAAGCGCCAGCTCTCGGCCTACGATGACCATGACGGTGTCGTGACGTTCCCGGCGGTGCGCCCATGACCGCCGCTGCCAAGCCCAAGCGCCCGCGCGCCGAGCTCGATGCCTACTACACGCCAGACTGGCCGATCCTCCGGTTCGTGCTGGCCGTGCACGAGGAGCTCGAGCTGCTGCTACGCGACCCGGCCGCGCGTCTCCTGGAGCCGTGCGCTGGTGACGGCGCGATCATCCGCGTGGTGGAGTCGCTCGTCGCGGGCGCGGATCGCAAGAACTGGGTGGCCAACGACATCAACTTCCGCGCCGTGGCCCGGCTGCGCGAGCAGGGCATTTACACGGCGCACGGCGACGCGCTGGCGTTCAAGCTTGACCTTGGTGTTCACGATGCCCACATCGCCGTCGCAATCACCAATCCCAAGTATCTTGCCAACTTCCCGCTGAAGCTCGCGCGCCACCTGATGACCCAGCCGCGCCCGCCCGCCTTCTTCGCCATGCTCTGCCGCATCACGCTCCTGGAGACACCGGCGCGCGCCAAGTTCTTCCGCGAATTTCCGCCGCACGTCTACGTCCTGCCGGAGCGCGTCAGCTACACCGGCGACGGCCAGAGCGACAACGCCGGCGCGGCCTGGTTCGTCTTTCGTCCCGGCCAGACCGACTCGCGGCTCTTCTGGCTCACCGACGATCACGTGCAGCCGGGCCTGCCGCTGGACGGTGAGTGATGAGCGAACCGCTGCAGCGCCTCTATCCCGGCCGTCGGCCCGTGAACGCGCCGCTCTTCGCCGTCACGGTGCAGCGGTGCCCCTCGTGCAGCCGCACCGCGAAGCAGCTCTTCTACCACCTGACCCGGTACACGACCAAAGACAACCGCTACATGACCGCGGCCCAGTCGTTCCTTGCGCTGCAGACCGAGTACGCCCGCGAGACGGTCAACCGGAAAATGCAGGAGCTCCTGAGCTGCGGCCACGTGTCGACCACCGCCCAGGCGCACGACGGGATCCCGGCCGTCTACTTTCTGCACACCGAGGCCCCGGCCAAACGCCGCAGCCAGACGGCCCTTTTTGACGACGTGCGCACCGACGGCCTCGCGTACCCACCCAGCGGTCGCAAGAAGAGCGAGCGCCTCGCGCCCCTGCGCAAGAAGGCGCGCGAGCTGCAGCGCGGCGTGCTCGAGCACGTCATGGCGCCGGGCCTGAGCGAGCGCGACGAGCGCCGCGCCAAGGCGGCCAAGCACGCGGAGCTGCGCCGCCAGATCGAAGTCTACGGCGAGGCGGCGGTTGTCGCGCTGCTCATCGAACAACAGCAGCTTTTGGCCAGCGGCGCGAGCCCGGCCGAGCTGCCCCAAGAACCGCGGGCGGAGGCCCACGGCAAGCGCCTGTCGACGCGTGAAATGCACGCGTTGCTGGACGCCTCTGACAGTGAGGAGTGACCGATGTTCAAGTATCTGAAACTGACCCTTGTGCTTGCGGCGATCGCGCTGCAGGGCTGCTACGCCACCCACGTCAACACGCGCGCCACGGCGCTGCCGGAAGAGCACAGCGACCGCCAGCTCTTCATGCTCTGGGGCCTCGCGCCACTGAGCGATCCGGCTGGCGCCCAGTGCCCCAACGGCGTGGCGTCGGTCAAAAGCAAGCTCTCGGCCGTCGACATCCTGATTGACGCCGGCGTCGGTGTCGTCGCGGCTGGCGTTGCCCTGGGCACGTGCCAGGACACGCCTGCAGCGTGCGCCAACCGCGCCACGTCGCTGGGCACGCTGGCAACTGGGCTCTTCGGCACGCGCACGGTGATCTACCACTGCGCGGCAGGTCCGGCGACGGCGATGGCGGAGGCGACGCAGGCCAAAGGGACCGAGACGCCATGAGTATCAAATTCCTCGTGCCAGAACGCGAAGTGTACCGCGAGCACGTGCGCCTGGAGCGCCTGCAGGACCGCCACGACGATCCGCACCGCCGCCGCCTCTGGCAACACGACTGGGACGGCACCAACGTCCCTGGCGCGCTCTGGGCGCAATGGTTCACCTGGGCAGGTGACGTCCGCCGCAGCCGCGGCAAGTTGGCCATGCACGAGCTGCGGCTGCAGCTCGCGCGCGGGTGGCGCTTGCGCGCTGGAGGTTTGCCATGAGTGAAACGCGATACGCATTTGTCGAGCTCGTCGACCGCGACGCCAGCCGGCCGCAGCTGCTCGTGCAGCACGTGACCGCGAAGGGACGTCCCTTGTGCATGACCTGCGGCAAGCTGATCCCCGCCACGTACCGCTACGCCGAGGCCGCAGAGCGCAAGGGCCGCGTGCCGCGGTTCCACAGCGACGAGTGCGCGCGCGTGTGGGCCGAGGAGTGGGCGGATCGCCTGGGGACGGAGGCGGCGGTGGTGAGGAAGTTCACCGGCGCGGCGGAGGGCTGACCGTCTCGCACTGTTGCACGCGCTTGTGCCCTATCGTCGGCGACGGCTGCGCTTTACACGCCTCCCCCAACGATCCAAACTTCCCCCGCTCGCTAGAGTCTGTGCGCGCCAATTTCGGCATGCGCCTGTTTGTGTCTTGGGGGATTTCATGTATTTGCGCGCTCTGTTTCTTGCTCTTCTCCTCAGTTCGCTGTCCGCGTGCGCCACGACCACAAGTTCCAGCGGCACGACGGCCGAAACTTGCGCGCCGACTGGCACCTGGACGCTGACGGAAACCCGTGGCGCTGGCACCTGCGACAAGACGAAAATGGGCGACACTTCCGACACGGTGAGCATCGCGAATACGGGAACGCTGACGTGGCAGATCATCGGCAGTGATGGCAAGCCCGATCCAACCATCTCTTGCAACGGAACCATCGACAACACCTCGTGCAAGCTGCACGTAACCTGCTCGCAGACGATGGCGGACAGTTCCCTCAGCATGACGGGCGTCGGCACTTACGACGTTCAGCTTGGCGCGTCTGGCACCGGCACGGGGACTGCTGCTTACACTGTGACTGTCACGCCAACGGGCGGCACCGCCAGCAACTGCGACGCCCAATTCACGATCGCAGCGCAGCGCAAGTAAACGGCTCGCTACTTCCCGCCGCTCTGCTTCGCCGCGATCTTCTGCAGCCGCTTCACGTCCTGCAGCGGAGCCTGCCGCCGCCCCAGGAGCGCCAGCGCCCAGGCACCGATACCCACCGTGCCGCTAACCGACTGGATCAGGAGCTGCGTGCTCACATCGATGTGGAGCTTGTGGCTGAGCACGTACGACAGAAACGCGCCGCCCAGCGTGTAGATCGCTGCGGCGGTGCGCGTGCGTAGGGCCACCCGCCACGGCAGGGGGACTACCGTGGCGAGTGGAAAGGTATCGCTGTCCAAGCCTGGCTCGGCCAAGCCCGCGAAACTGAGTGCGGGCGGTTCCGCTGGCAGTCAATCCGCCGGCGGCGGCGGGTCCTTGACTTCGTCGGCCGTCGGCTCCGTTTCCGGCGCCGGGTCGCGGTGCGCACGCAGCTCCTGCAGCGCGTCGCGCAGCACGTGCGGCAGCTCGTCGCGCAAAGTCTGCGTCACCAGCTCGCGGATGTCCTGGGGGCCCATCGGCACGCGGTCCGGCGGCGGCGGCGGCTCGCTGGCCGGTGCCAGCTCCTGCACCACGTCGCGGAGGACTTCACCCAGCGTCTCCGGCTTGCCGGATAGGGCGGCATCTTCGCTCGCGGCCTGCACCGCCTGCACGTCGTGGATGATTTGCGCCGCAATCGGTGCGAGACCAGCAAGAGCTTCAAAGTTGAAAAACACGGGAACCCCCTGAGTGTTGCGCCCTCGGGCCGTCAGCCCTTGTAGCGGATGAAGATGGCGTCCGGCTTCGTCCAGAAGTGCGCCAACAGGTCGACGTGCTCGTGCACGCCGTTCTGACTCTGACTGCAGTCGATGATCTTGTGCGCCGCCGGGTCGGTGATGATGGCGACGTGCCCTTGGTGACCCTTGCCAGCGCTGTCGCGGTGGCTCGGATACACGGCCATATCGCCGGGCCGCACGTCGGCCTTGTCGATCTCCACGAATTCGCTTTGGGTTTTCTTTGCGTCGGTGAATATCGCGTCGGTGCCCCACCACTTGCCCGCGTGGTGCTTCGGCTTGCCCAGGACACGCCACAGGTACTCGCTGCAGTCGGCCCGAGTGCGCGAGTAGGGCGCACCGCCGTACTCGGTGATGACGCCAATGAAAGTTCGCGCTTTGTCGACGATCGCCATGCCCGCTCTCCGTTTCCACCACCACCAGACCAGAAGGCCGATGAGGACAAGCGCTGCAGCGCCGACGACCCAACGCCAGCGCTGCAGCGCGTTCAGTAGCTCCCGTGCAGTTTGTGGTGTGTCCACGCTGCCTCCGGGTCGCCGTGCCGGTCCGCGATGTAGCGCAGTGTGCCGACGGCCTCTTCAAGAGGCACGCCGACGCCGCGGTAGCCGCTGGGGTAGTACTTGGCGATATTCGCCGGCTGCAGCTGGCCAATGCCGATGGCGCGCGACGTGAAGCCCGCCGACTTGTCGACCGCGGGCCAGTTACCCTTGCGTAGTCCAGGCCAAAGCGCGGGCCACGCCGCGGCGTTCTTGGCTGACGAGTACTTGCTGCCGAACAGGTTGTTCCAGGTGAAGTTGGGAATGCCCACCCAGCCGCCCGACTCCGCGGCGACGAGCTGCGCGAGCGCTTCAGACTCGGCCCACTCCGACGGCACCTCGGCCGCCGCCGCCGCGCGGGTGAAGAGCTCGCGAAACAACGCGCTCCCCGGCTTGAAGTAGGGCACGCCGACGAACATCGCCCAGAGCTTGCGATCGTTGGCCACGGCCCATGCGATGAGCACGCAGAGCACGAGCAAAACGGCGGTCAGCAGGCCCCAGACCCGCCAGTCCCGCAACATCACTCCGCCTCAATCCAGGACTGCCACCAGATGCGGAAGAGCGAGGCACTCGCGGTGTGGTACGAGATGCTGGTCAGTCCAACCGCGAGATCAGCGCCTGGCGCGATCGTCACCGGAATCGCCAGCGCCTTGGTGTTGGCTTCGCCGTTCGGAAACATGGTCGCGTCGACGATGTTGGCCTTCGCGACCTGGCCAAACGCCACCTGTCCCGGCGTAAACGGGCTGCGTGTGCCTGCCCAAACGGACACGACCACGCCGCTGTCAACGTCGCTGTTCCACTGAACCCAGACCATCGCGCGGTTGTGCCCGGCGCGACCGCTGGCCGTTACCCACGCAGAGGCACCGTCGCTCAGCAACTGCTGAACGCCGACATCTGCGATTCTCTCCGGCTCGCGGCAGTCCAGACGCACGACAACCCCCTTGCAGGCCCGCCCGTTAGAGCGAGTTCACCAAACGCTTGATCTTGGCAATCTTCGCCACGACGCCCTTGGCACCGGCCGGGGCCTTGCCCTTGCGCGGCTTTTTGGCCTTGGGCTTCTTCGCCGCCTTGGGCTTCGCCGGCTTCTTGTCCTTCGGCTTCTTCTCCGCCTTGGGCTTCGCCGCCGCCTTGGCCCGCGGGCCGCCGGTCACCTTCTCCGGGTCGGCCTTCTTCGCGTCCGCGAGCGAGACCATGCCTTTGCCGTCCACGCGCAGCCAACCGCCGTGTTGTTCCACGTACGTGATGGCCTGCTTGCCTTTCCACTTCAAAGCCATGACTCACTCCTTGCGCGCGAGCGCCGGGTTGCCCGCAGGTGTCTGTTACGCCGCCTTGCTGTCCTTGGTCGGCGCGGCCACGTCCGGCGCGAGCTGCTTGGTCTTGAGCGCCTTCACGTCCAAAATCTGCACCAGCACGGCCGTCAGCGCGCCAGCCGCCGCAAAGAGGCCCGCGTACATCGCATAGGGCTTCTTCTGGCTGCCGGCGAACGCCGCGAACACGACGCCGAGGATCAGGCCCAGCACGGCCGCGACCGCGACCGACTGCCACGTGACCGTCATGTGTTTCTTCGGTCCGTCTTCCACCGGCTTGCCCGTCTTGATGTCAATCGCCATTTTGCCCTCTCTCGTTTCGCGGCGAGTAGCCGCCGTTTCGCTTACGCCACCAAACGTTCCAGGCGCGACCGCAGCACCAGGAACAGAACACCCAAAACCAGCGCGATGGCCACCACCACGCCGATCACAATCCACGGTTTGCTCAGCACCGCCGCCGCCCCGTCGATGAGGGACTTGGTCCCCGACACGACGCCGTCCGCGAGATGCAGCGCCGTCTCGCCTGCATCCGTCGCCAGATCGATTTCGGCGTTGATCACGCCGAGGCGGTGTTGTTCCAGGTCCGCGTCGGACTGCTGCGCCTTACGGTCGCGCTTCGCCATCGCCCGGTCGATCACCCAGGCGTGCGCCGCCGGGTTTGCCGCGACGAGCGTCCGCAACACGTCCGCAATGACGAGCGTTGGCCCGTTCGTGGTGTCGTCGAGGTTCTCAACGTCCAGGTACACGTCCGGGTCGCCCAGCTGAAACGCGTTGGAAAAGAAGCTCGAGCTGTGGGCGTAGCCACCCAGCCACGATGCGATTGCCGCCGCTTCAGGCGCGGTGAGCGAGCTGGACGCCTGCAGCGCGTCCGCAACAGGAAACAAGTCCTGTTCGCGGATCGGCCCGGTCAGCCCGGCCAAAACGCCCAGCGCCTCCAGCCACGCGGCGACTTGCGTCGGCGGGGCCGGTTGCTTGGCCAGCGGATCAGCTTTGCTCGAAAACCAGCTCACAGTCTGCCTACTTTCCCGGCTTCCGGGTCGCGAGCCAGTACACCAGGCCAGCGGCACACAGGACGGCGACACCCGCGCCGACCACGATCCAGTACTTCTTGCGCTTCGCTGCGGCGTTGTCGTCGGCCGGTGCCGTGTCCGCGGCGTGAGCCGGCGCTTTGCTGCCGACGGCCGCCGCAGTGGTCGGGCGCTTCTTCGCGGGCATCGAAACCTTGCGGCCGTCAGCGCTGCCGCCGTCCCACGTCGAGCTCGTGCCGCCAGTCCACTGGTCAGCAGGGTTCCCGGTGTCAAAGTGCGCCGGGCCGAAGTCTACGGTCCAGCCGACAGTGTCGGCTACCGCGTCGTACGCTTCGGAAAGAGTTGAGCCGCTCATAATCGCCTCACGCCTTGTCTTTGGAGCGGAGCAGCCAGAACAGCAGACCGAGCAGCAACACGCCGCCCACGCCGTACCCGACCATCATCCAGGTCTTGCGCTTCTTGGTCGCGACCATCGCCGCCGCGTTGGCGTCGGCAGCCCAGTCCGAGGCGTTATGCTCACCAGCCGTCACTTTGGTTTTCTGGTACAGTTCGTTCGCCGCTACCAGATCCGCCCGATAGCGCGCGGAATTCTCCCAAACGTCGTGCGTGATGGCGCGCCACCACTGGGGCGTCGCCCCTTCAGGTCGCAGATCCCATTGACGGTAAAGTTGCTCCTCCGACTTCAGAGGCGCTGGCTTGTAGGTGGGATCGTCAAGCGCAGCCGACAGCCCAGCCTTGAAAAACACCAAACCAGGAAGCGTCAGTTTTCCCGCGCCCGCGACGCTGTTCCAGTTCATGGGAAGAGGCGGCGCATTCCACGCGACGTCAAACGGGTCAGCGGGTGGATTCAGCGAAGCGGGGGGGGTATAGGTGGAATAGCCGGACTTCGGAGACTCCGCAGGCGTGATGTCACTGGCCTGCGGCGTCGACAGTGGACCGCCACCGCCACCGCCACCGCCCGCCAGACTGCCCGCCAGACCGGCAGCAAGGTCCACCGCGCCGGACGCGTTCGCGCCGTCGACAGCGTCGGAAACCGTGTGCGCCAGTGCCGCTGCAGCAGTGCCGAGGCCGGGGATCGCAGCGTTGCCAGCGGAGACGGCTGCGTCTTCGACCTTCGACCCAAGATGTTTGACGTCGCTCCACAATTCACCAAACAAACTCATGGCACCCTCGCAAGTTCGCCCGTGCAGTCACCGGGCACCTGGAAGCCAGGTGCCCACCAGATCCGTTGACTACTTGCCGACCGCGATGCCAGGCAAACGCAGGTGAACCGGCAGCGAGCCCGCCATGTCCATCGTCGTCGACGGCTTACCGTCCAGCGTCGGGCGGAACGCGATACCGGCGGTGCCGAGGTTCTTCGCGCCGTGCTTGTCCCACGCCGCGCGGAACGCCGGGATGACCGCGAGCGCAGCGCTCACGGGCGGGTCGCGGACGATCACGCTCCCGTACAGGAACTTGCCGTTCGGAATTTCCGCCGCGATGGTGGTGTAGTGCACTTGCGCGGCGGCACCCTTGGGCAGCTCGCTGACCTTCGTGTCCATCCGCGGCGTGAACAGGCCCACGGCGTGCGTCACGTTCTCACGGGCGTTGTCGGTGGGTACCGAGCCGAGCAAGTCGCCGTTGGCCAGTGAAAGCGCCAGGAGCGACTGATTCGGCAGGTCAACGATCGGCAGACCGTTGTCCACCTTGAGCTGCACGCCGGTGAACTTGGCCACCGGGTAGGTCGTCTTGTCGCCGGAAACCAACTGCAACGCCAGGAGGCGACCGTTGCCCAGCGGCACGATGTCGTCGTTGGCCAGGGTGACCGAGTGCTCGTTGAATTCCAAGGTGTTGCCAAGCTTCACGTGGCCGTTGTGGTCCCGGTGGCCCGACGCGATGAGCGTCACCGCCGGATTGCTCAGCGTCAGGTTGGCGTCGGTCGGGGCCGGGATCGTCACGCTGCAGTCGCCGATCAAGTCATAGCAGAGGTCAAAGTCCGTCGACTGCTGCAGCGCCAGCGCCAGGCGGGTCGGGATGACCAACGCGACCTGCACGTGCTTCACGCCGCCGGCGGTGCCGCTGCCAGGCACCGTGATGTCGGCAAACTTCACCGCGGGGAACGGGAAGCCGGACGTGATCTGCTGGACCAAGCTCTCCAACATCTTTGCCGAGATCGAGTTGACGATCGGCGTATTGTCGCGCTTCAGGATTTTGACCTTCACGCCCTTCCAGTCCGCCTCATTCGTGTACGTTTTGGCGTCGGCGGACGCGTTGGTCAGGGTGAACCCGATCAGGAGCAGCATCTGCTCAACCGCAAACGCCGGGTCCGTCTTCGGCACGTTGTTGAGTTTGATTTCGCCGGGGCCGTTGCCGCTTTTGCTGTCGATTTCCTTGTCAAACATTGTCCGCTCCTTTACGTAAAAAGCGCGGCGCACGTCGGCCGCAAGCAACGTCACGATGCACCAGTTGAGATCCGAGACAAGGTCGCAAAACCGCACGTTTGCAGTGTTTTTGCTGTGTTGTGCAGGCTCTCGGAATGCTTGCGCAAAGGCCCTATGCGGCCCGTACTGCGCGCGTCGGTCGCGTGCCCACTTGCAGCGCCATTTCAAGCACTTGCAAAACGTCGACAAGTACGCAAATCCGACCACCTTCGCCGCGTTCCAGCTGCGCCACGGTCTGCCGCCGGTAGCCCGCGCGCCGCGCCACTTCAGTGACGGTCAGGCCCAGGCGTTGCCGCCGCCGCTGGATGCGCAGGCCGAGCTGCTGCTGCAGGTTCACGCGCCACCGTCCAGAATGCAGCGCGGCAGCTCAATCCGGCCCGACTCGTGCCAGACCATGAACCAACCCGGCTTCAGGTGCGGCAGCCACGCAACCATCTCCCTGGACACGCCAGGCAATGACGCCACGCGCCGCAAGTCGCTGTCGCCGATGATCTTCCCGATCGTCACCGTCTTGGCCTGCCCCCAGGCGTCCATCCCGATGTCCATCGGCCGCTGCGATCCCAGGAGCGCCGTCACGCCGTGCGGGAGCTGGTGTTGGCCGCGGCGCACGAGCTGGTAGATCAGGTGGCCCGGCTCGCCTGGCTTGGCCTGTTCGTCCATCTCTTTCGTGTACTCGGCGCACTCGTCGCACGCTACGGCCGACGTGCCCGGCGGCAGCGCGTCCGGCAGCTTCTCCGACCACCAGGTGCCGTACCGCGCCAGATGCTTGGCCGCCGGCGGATTGGTCGAGTTACGGTCGACCGCGAGCGAATGCCCCGGCCACTGGTCGAGAACGTACTGCATGAGTGTCGTCTTGCCAGACTGCGCTTGGCCGAGGAAGAAATGCACCCCCGGGTGCAAGTCGATGATGTTTTGCACGTAAGGTGACGTCATATCTGCGCGATCTCCTCCGCCGTCACCGTGATCGGCTCGTCGGGCTTGCGCGCCTGGGCAGGTTGAGCTGCGGCAGGAGCTGGCTTCTCTTCCGGTGCCGGCGTCTCCGGCTCGTCGGTCTCCGCCTGGACGTCGATCACGGCCTCGCGAGCTGGCCGCGCCTTCTTCTCAGCTGCTGCAGGAGCTGGCTCGGAGCTGCTCGCGGAGCTGCCCCACCACGGCCAGTGAAACCACCGCTTGAGCACGCCGATGCTGTGCTCCCAGAGCCAGGAGCGCACGGCCGATCCGAGGTCGCTGCTGTAAAGCTTCGGCCCAAAGATGACGGTGAGCACGGTCAACTTGCTGCTTTGCTCCGTGATTTCCGTCTTGAACGTGGCGCGCAACAGCTTGCGTTGGTCCGGCCGCACCGGATCTTTGTGAAAGACGCTACTGCCCACGTCGGCGATGAAGTCGCCCCAGCTCACGCCGACGACGGTCTCAGGCTTCGGCTCAGGAGCTGCTGCAGGCTGCTCACCGGCTGGCGGCGGAGCACCTGCAGGAGCTGCCCCAGCTGCTGGCGGAGCTGCTGCCGCAGGTGGTGCCTGTCCGCCCGGCAGGTCCTGCGGCGCACGGCCCAGCGGGTCGCGCCACTCCGGCAGGCCTTTGACCTGGTCAAGCCGCACGGCCTCCTGCTGCGGAGCCGGTGGCAGCGGAAAGCGATCGATGTAGGTGACGCTCGCTGCAGCTGTCGGTGCAGCTGGAATAGCAGGTCCTGGAACTGCTGCCTCAGCTCCCGCAGCAGCTGGCGGAGCTGCTGGCAGAGCTGGCTCAGGAGCTGGCAGAGCAGCTCGAGCAGGTGGCGGCCCGGCAGGCTTGCCAGCCGCGATCCACGCCGGGCAACTGGACTTGTGCCCGCGCACCGCAGGCTCGGTGGGGTAGCTCTTCTGGCACCATGCGCACGTCGCCATAGCTCTCCGCAGCAGCTGGAGGGGCTGCTGCGGTGATGGTGGCGGTGCGCGAGATCCGCGACAACTTTAGCTGAATTGGCTGCTGCGGGAGCTGCCGTTTAGCTGCTCGACGTGCTCACGTGCCTGCGAATTTGCAATAAAACGCTGCATGACGGTGTTTAGCTGCTACGCTGAGTGTTGTCACGGGCTATCCGCCCGCGTACACTCCCTGCCGCCCGGGCTCGCCCGCGCCATCACGAGGTCACATGAGCACACACGACAACGAAGCAACGTTTCAGGCCGGCATTCGGGTCGAACGCCGCTCCGACGGCGCGCTCGTCTACCACGTCGGCACGACCGTCCTGTTGTATGACGACGGTGGCCGCTGGTTTGCGCAGTCGCTGGAAATCGACCACTTCGCCGACGGTTCGTCGGAGGAAGAGGTCAAGGCCAACTTTGCCAACAGCTTCAAGCGCACTGTCCAGGAGCATCTCCACGCCTATGAGTCGCTCGTCGAGCTGGTGAACCCGGCCCCGTCGCGGTTCTTCCTGGACTTCCTCCGCCTGCAGGCCGGTGACAACCGCAGCGTGCCGGCGTTGCGCCCGGCGAACGAACAGGCCGAAGAGAAGCCCGCCCCGGCCCCGAAAGTGTGGCACGCGCAAACCTTGGCCGCGTAAGGGGCGATCATGAACACTGTCGGCCCTGGCATGACCCTTTCGTTGCAGCGCGTCGTGTCGATTCTGTCGTCGCGAAGCGTCCGCTGCAGCGTCTCGGCCGACATCCTCACGATCTACCTGCCGTCGGGCAAAAAGCGCTTCATCGCCATCCCGCGGGACCGCGCGTTTGGCGTTCGGATGCTGCAGCGCATCGCTGAGCTCACGGAAGTGCCGGACTGGATGCTTGTGCCCGGCGAGACGCACTGACGCGCCCCCAAGCGCCAGCCTGACCGCCCCACCGCGCCCCCCGCGCGCACCCACCCACACGACCACCCGACCCAACCCAGCCTCCGGCCTTCCTCCGTCCATCGCGCCGCCGTCCTTCCTTCACGGCGCAAGGGCTCGTCCCCACGTTGCCGCTGTGTCCAGCGCGCTCACTTGTCGCCGGTGCCGCAAGCTTGCTCCCCAGCACGGCGGCCTTCCGCGTCAAAACGTCTCACCCCCCGCACCCTAACGCGTTGTTTTCCTTGATCCAAAACTAGCTGGACTAAACCGCTGCCCGCACGGCAAAACTAGTCCACCAGCAAGCTTGCGTAATCACGGCGCTTTGCGCACGGCGACGACGGCAGTCGTTCGCCTGGCCTGCGTCGGGGCGGGAGCCCCGGCCGATCTGCAGCCAGGCGGAAGCCGCCACAAAACGACCACAAAGAAGAGATACAGAAAGGAGATCACAAGGATCTGTGCGTTTTGATCACCACGGTGGTGCCGTTGGATCACCACGGTGGTGAGTTGCGATCACCACGGTGGTGCCGTTGGATCACCACGGTGGTGAGTTTCGATCA
>CAITYF010000252.1 GCA_903896545.1 uncultured Myxococcales bacterium
CGCGCGGCAGATGGCCATCAAGTGTGGCACTACGACGTCGAGGGCATGGGGCCGCCGCTTGTGCACGGCGACAAGATCTACGTGCTGGCGTCCACGGGTACCTTGCACGTCCTCGACGTGCAGAGCGGAAAGCTGGTGAAGACGCACCGCTTGGCGGGCAACCCGTCGGGCTACTTGGCGTGGTCGGACTTGGGCGGTGGAACGCTGTTGGTGCCGGCAGAGCAGGGGCTTGACCTCGTGCGCGCGGCGACCGGCGTGGCGTTTTCTCGTTCGATCCTGGAATGGGGCTTCACCGCTGTGCCGCAAGTGAGCGGAGGGCGCGTGTTTGCCGTGTCCAACGGCGGCGTGCTCTACGCGTTGGCGCTGCATGAAGGCGACAGTTTGCATCTGGGGCAGTAGCTGATTCATACAGAGAACGGGGGATCCGATGCGCACACTTGTCATCCTCTTGGCGGCCGTTTTCGTCGGCTGCGGCGGCACTTCTACCAGCAGCACCACGGGCGACGCGACCGTCGGTCTGGGTCAGGACGTCACGTCGACGGTTGACGCGGCTGCGACGGACATCAAGAACGGCGACATCGAGGCGGCCAAGTGCGTCGGCGCCAAAGACAAGCACGCCTGCGACACGTTTGACGAGTGCGCGAGCGGCGAGTACTGCGACCCTTGCACCAAGGTCTGCAAAAAGTCGCGCGAAGTCTGCGACCCCTGCACGCAGGACGCCGAATGCGGCGGCGCCGAGAACGGCTCGATTTGCATCCCCTACGACAAAGGCGGCACGTTCTGCGGCCAAGCGTGCGTCGGCGACGCCGGTTGCCCCAAGGCGTTCACGTGCAAAGCCGTCGGCGGCAGCGCGTCCAAGCAGTGCGTACCCAAAAGCGGTTCGTGCGCCGCGGGTTCGGGTTTGTGCAAGCTCGACACCGACTGTCCGTTCCAGTTCGTCTGCAACGCGGACTACGGCGTTTGCGTCATGGGCTGCACGAATGACCTGAGCTGCCCGCAACCTGTCGACGCGCCGACCGTGTGTTCTTTGGGCCACTGCGTCTCGCCGTGCACGCAGGACAGCGAATGCGCGCCGCTCAACGCCGAGGCCAAGTGCCTCAAGCAGCGCTGTTCCATCCCCGGCGGCTGCTTGAACTCGATGGAATGCCCGGCGAAGCAGCACTGCGCGCTCGGTTTGCACAAGTGCCAGCCCGGTTGCCAGATCGACGCGGACTGCCAGGACGCGGCGCTCAAGTGCGAGGGCGACCAGTGCGTCGTTAAGGGCTGCGTCAAGAACTTCGAGTGCTCGTTTGGCAAGATCTGCAACCCCGGTACGGGCCTGTGCGAAGACCCGACGCTGCCTTACTGCGGTCCGTGCGACGACCAGGATCAGGACGTCAAGGCGTGCAACGGCAAGCCGGCGATCTGCAGCAAGACCAAGGACAGCGCGGGCACCGAGTTCGGGCCGTTCTGTTTCCTCCCGTGCTCAGAAGATCCGACCGGTCCGTGTCCGCAAGGCTACGGCTGTCAGGAAGTCAAAGATGACAAAGGCGTTGTTCAGGCCAAGGTCTGTTTCCGCCAGTGTCAGTACCAGCCCCAGACTAGCGCGCCCTGACAAACGCGTTACGGAAGGCGTCCGGCCATGACAGCGCCGTGACTTTTGCCGTTTCAACCTAGGTATAGTTCCACCGTCGACGCGAATTGCGGCGTGTCTGCGTGAGAGAGTCATCATGAATTCAGGTTTGATTGCTAAGCCTTTGGCGGCTGGCGAAATGTCTTGTCGTTCTCGTTTTATGGCCGCGCTGGCCAATCAGCCGGTCGACCGTCCTCCCCTGTGGCTCATGCGCCAAGCGGGGCGCTATCTGCCGGAGTACCGCGCGGTTCGTCAGGGCCACACGTTCCTCGAGATGGTGCACACGCCGGAGCTCGCGACGGAAGTCACGCTCCAGCCGCTGCGTCGCTTTGGCATGGACGCGGCGATCCTGTTCAGCGACATCCTGACGATCCCCGAGGCGATGGGCCAAAACGTCCAATTCCCCGAAGGTGGTCCGATTCTCGGCCCAGTCGTGCGCACCGAGGCTGACATCGCGCGGCTGACGACGAACACGGCGGAACGCTTGGGCTACGTGGGCGACGCCCTGCGGATGATCCGCGGGGAACTGCCGAACCACGCGCTGTTGGGCTTCTCCGGCGCGCCGTTCACGCTGGCTTGCTACATGATCGAAGGCAAGGGCAGTCGCCAGTTCGAGCACATCAAGGCGATGCTCTGGCAGGCGCCGGATCTGCTGACCAAGCTGCTGGACAAGCTGGCGGACGCGGTCATCGATTACCTGTCGATGCAGCTGGACGCCGGCGCGGACGCGGTGCAGCTTTTTGACACCTGGGCCAGCGAGCTGCGCGCGGCGGATTACGACAAGATCGTGCGTCCCTCGACCGAGCGTATCGTCAAGGCGATTCAAGCGCGCGGTGGCAAGATCATCGTGTTTGCGCGTCACAGCGGTCCGCTGCTGGAAAGTTCGTTGAAGCTCGGCGCGGACGCGCTGGGTCTCGACGGTCGCGTGGAATTCTCCGCGGTCCGCAAACTGAATCCGAACGCGGTAGTGCAGGGCAACCTGGATCCGATCGAGCTGTTCGCCCCGGCGGCGCACATCGAGCGGCGCGTTCAGGAGATGCATGCGGCGACGCAGGGTCACGGCTGGATCGCGAACTTGGGCCACGGCTGCATTCCGGAGACGCCGATCGCGGGCGTTGAGACGTTTGTGTCCGCGGTGCAGGCGCTCAAGGCGGCCCCATGACTTCCGCGGGTCCAGGCACGGTGGACGTCGCCGTCGTGGGCGGCGGAATCACGGGATTGGCGGCAGCGTGGGCAGCACACAAGCGCGGTTTGACCGTGAAGCTGCTCGAAGCGCGCGGCACCGTGGGCGGCAAGATCCGCAGCGAGCACAAAGACGGCTACCTGTTTGAATGGGGGCCGAACAGCTTTCTCGGATCTGCGGCGACCATCTGGCAATTGGTGGAAGAACTGAAGCTGGAGGACGAGGTCATTTCCGGCCAAGGCCCTGGCGATCGGTTCATTTACCGCAACCGATTGGCGCGCAAGCTACCGAGCGGACCCGGCGATTTCTTCAAAAAAGACAGCGACTTCATGACTCTCGGCGGCAAGCTGCGCATGATGGGCGAACCGTTTGTCTTCGGCGATGCGCGCGAGACCGACACGCTGCTGGACTTTGCCCGACGGCGCTTGGGACCTGAAGCGGCCCAGTACCTCGTGGCACCTTTCGTGTCTGGTATTTACGCCGGTGACGCCGAGCAGTTGGGGGCGCGCGATGCGTTTCCGCAGCTGTGGCAGTGGGAATTCGAAGCGGGTAGCGTCGTCATGGGCGCGCTTCTGGGCAAACGCAAACCGAAGGACCCGAACGCCAAACCGAAGCGCCGCGGCATGTTCAACTTCAAGAATGGTCTGGGCACGCTGCCTTTTGCCATCGCCGCTGCGTTGCCGCCGGATTCCGTGCGGACAGCGACCGTCGTGGCGGAGGTCGCCGCTAACGCCGACAAGACGTGGACGCTCCAGTGCCACGCGACCAAGGATGAAACGGCGACTTCGGTCGTGCACGCGCGGCACGTGATTTTGGCGACGCCACCGCGGGTGAGCGCGCAAGTTTTGCCCGCGGATTCGGCCTTGGACGGCGTGCGCGAGGCGCTGAACGGCGTTTCACTGTGCCGCGTGGCGGTCGTTCAGTACGGCGGCGAAGATCCAAAACACGTTTCACCACAAGGATTTGGCATGCTTGTGCCGCCAGGCGAGGGCCTGCGGACTTTGGGCATCCTCTTCCCATCCAGCGTGTTCGCGGGGCGAGCGCCCGCCGGTCATTACCTGCACAGCGGCTTTTTGGGCGGCGCGCGTGATCCAGATGCGGCTGAACTGCCCGACGACAAGCTCCTTTCCCTGGTTCAACGTGCACAAGAGCAGGCGTTCCCCCAGACTGCTGGCGACGCGTTGACGCGCGATTTTACCCAAGTGATCCGCTGGCACGACGCCATCCCGCAGTACCGGGTGGGCCACCGCGATCGCATGACAAACGCCCGAACGACGCTGCAGCGGGCCATGCCCGGCGTGACGTTGGCCGGCAACTATGTGGATGGCATCAGCGTGAACGACTCCGCCGCGTCTGGCATCGCGGCCGTGGAGCGTCTTTACGCTGAGGGCAACGCTGTGACCGCTCGGAGGTTCACATGATGCATCGGGTCGCTTCACGCCAGCCGGGTCGGCAAATCGCTGGCGATGCGGATGTGCCGTTGGTCGTTGCTGGCTGCGATTTTCGCGTCGCGTCCGCGACTTGGCGGAACCGGCTTTTGTTGGATGCGGAACAGCGCGCGGATTTGACGCGAATGCTGGGCGAAGCCTGCGACGCGGAAGGCCTCGTGGTGTTGGAAACGTGCAACCGCGTCGAGTGGATTGTCGCTTCCAAGTCGCCGCGTTGGGCGGGCGAACTGCTCCGCGCGCAGATGGTCGATCGCTGGCTCGCTTCGGGCAACGAAGGTGCGCATGTGCGCCAGCTTCCCGCGCCGTACGTGTACACAGGGCGTTCAGCGGTACAGCACCTTCTGCGGGTGGCTGTCGGTCTGGAGTCGTTCGTTCTCGGCGAGCGTGAAATCGCGGGTCAGCTGAACCGCGCGCTGATGGGCGCACGTCAGGCGGGCCACGCATCGGGCTATCACAACGCGCTGCAAACGGCGGTTGGCCGGACGGTGCGCAAAGTGCAGCGACTGACGCACTGGCGCCATCACACGCGTGGCGTGCACGGCTTGGCGATGGAGGCTGCGCGTCGGCATCTGCCGCGTCTTCCGCACCACGAGAAGCACACCGTCGCCGTGCTGGGCATGGGCGAGATCGGCCGCAAGGCGTCGTCAGTGCTGGCGCAGGCGGGGCAGTTCAAGGTGCTGCACATCAACCGCACGGTGCCGCCGGAAAAAGTCAACGACTGGTTGCCCTA
Source organism: uncultured Myxococcales bacterium (assembly GCA_903896545.1). Lineage (GTDB taxonomy): Bacteria > Myxococcota_A > UBA9042 > UBA9042 > UBA9042 > CAIYBN01. Next base: position 4,974 of record CAITYF010000252.1, read on the forward strand.
TAGCGAACTGGCGAACATCCTGCCGAGCCTCGACGCGCTTGTGGTCGCGACGGGCGCGCGTGAGCCGACCGTGAACTTGGACAAGCTGCCAAACCGGACGAAGCCACTGCTTGTCATCGATCTCGGCGCGCCGCACCAAGTACATTTCACCCGTGAACTGGCGACCGACGAAGCCCCGATCCATTGCATTGATCTGGATGACCTGCTGGCAGAGCCCGCGGCGTCGCCGAACCTGACCGAACTGCCGACGGTGCAGGAACTGGTCGACGAAGGCGTGCGCGAATTCCTGCTTGAATGCCGCAAGCGTGAGCTGGCAGGGCTCTTGCGCGCCGCGCACGACGCGTACGACCGCCATGGTTATGAGTTGCTGCCGGCCATGATCGACGCCGAGCTGTCCGAACTGCCCGAAGAGCAGCGGCGCCGGGTCGAACAGAACATTCGCGGCCTGTTGCGTGACATGACCCGCGAGTTTGTGCATCACGTCGAGGCTGCCGCTGATTCCGGTCGCAAGCCCGAAGCGGAGGCGCTCGCCGCCGCACGAACGGGTACGGATGACGACGCGGTTGCGCCACCTGAGAGTCTGTGAGATCTTCTTTTCGCAGGCACTCCCCAAATGCCCGTTCTCGCCCAAACGTCTGACTGAGGGCGCTGGCCTCAGCCTCTGACGGAGCACACGCCGATGGCAGTTTCCCCCCCGTTGTCGCCCGAAGTCCTCGCGCAGCAGCTGATGATGCGCAAGGCGACGCGTGCTTCGCTGGCCGTTGCCATTGGCCTCATCGCGCTGAAGGCCGCGGCGTGGTGGTGGACCGATGCCGTCAGCCTGCTGGCGAGCCTCCTGGATTCCACGACGGATGCGTTGGCGTCTGGCGTGACCTTGGTGGCTGTGCACGCTTCGCTGCAGCCCGCCGACGAAGAACACCGCTTCGGGCACGGCAAGCTGGAACCGTTGGCGGGGCTGGCGCAGTCGGTGTTGGTGCTGGGCAGCGCGATCTGGCTCGCGGTTTCGGCAGTGCAACGCCTGCGTGATCCACGGCCAGTGGCGCTGGGCGTCGTGGGCATTGCCGTGATGCTGATCGCGTCCGGAGCAACGCTGCTGCTGGTGCGCTATCAGCGCAAAGTGTCCGCAGCGACGCGTTCGACCGCTGTCAACGCCGACCGTCTCCACTACGAGTCGGATCTGCTAATGAACGCGGTGGTCATCGTGTCTCTCGCGGCGACGACCTGGTTGGGGTGGCAGCTGATCGACCCGCTGCTCGGACTCTGTGTGGCCGTGCTCGTCGCGCGGTCCGCCTGGCAAATTGCTTGGGATTCCGTACAGCTTCTGATGGATCGTGAGTTTCCAGATGAAGAACGCCGCGCGCTCGCCGACGCCGTTCTGGCGCACCCTGAAGTCCACGGCGTTCACGATTTGCGTACGCGGCGTTCAGGCACACTGGCGTTTGTGCAGTTTCACGTGGAACTGGACGGCGACATGTCGTTGCGCGCGGCGCACGAGGTGACCGACGCGATCGAGCGCGCGTTGCGCGATGCATACCCGCACGCGGAGATCCTGATCCACGTCGATCCAGAAGGGCACCCGACCGAGGGGCCGAGCATCGTGCGCGAAAGTGCGCTCACGCCCGCGGTCGAAGTCCAGCCTTGACGCGGTCGACGGTCGGAAACTATCGACACCGCACGCTAAGTGGTGTACTGGACCGAACGGATCAGTGACGCGCGGCAGAAAGTTGCGTTCACTCAGGAGTGTCAGGGCATGGCGCGCGGGAGAAGTCTGACAATCGGGAGGGGCGTGCTGTGGCTCGGCCTCTTGGTCATGGCTTGCGCGTTGCCAGCGTGTCGCGGTGGGCGCTCGCACAGTCGCTCCAACGTCCGCGAGTCGCAAATCCAGCCGCGTGTGGAGCGCTTTAGCCACATCAACGCGACGCCAGCGTCGGCCGCGGCGGAAGCGCCGGAGCACCCGACCCGTACCGCTGCCGATGACTTGCCGTGTCAGGCGACCGCGACTTGGCTGCGCGATGTGCTGCCTTCGGAGGAAGCCGCCCCCGACTGGGAACGGCCGATGGACAAGTGGACGCGGGAGCGGGCCGTGGCGATTCTCCTGACGGCCGATCGCGTGCGCGGTCCGAGCGTGGGCCCCAAAGGTCGCGTGCCTCCCCAAGTGTGGGCAACTGTTGAACTGGCGCGCCAGCCCGACCTGGCTTGCACCGCGGCGTGGATCCTGAAACGCGCGCCGCTGCCCGGTCGCATCTACGCGCTGGGCGCGCTCTGGTTGGGCGATCGCGCGCACTTTGACGCGCTCTCCGTCGACTACAGCATGCTGCCTGCCCCCGTCGCCGTGACGTTTGGCCTGGTCGATGGTGAGGTGCGCGCGGCAGATCTGGTTTCCCGCATTCGCACAGGGGAATTGCCCAAGGCGTGGCAAGCAGCGACCGAGCCGCTCTCCGCGGAAGATGAAGACGAGCCGTAACTGATCGCCTCTCATCGCGTGTCAGATGTGAAATTCTGTACATCCTTCGCTTTTTGCTTGCGAGCGGGTGACACGATCCGCGGAAATCAGCATCCTATACTCACGCGCTCTCTTGCGCGCTCTTGTCCCACTTGAGGTTCTGATGCGTTTGTCCTTGCCTTCCAAAATCTTGCGTCTTGCACTTGGTTCCGCTGCGCTCCTGACTACGGTGCCTGCGTTGGCGGCCGGTCACGCCCACGACAATGGGTACACAGCGCTGCACGCGCGCGCCGTACAGGCCGGTCAGGCGTTCCGCGCTCGGATTCCTCAGGCCGATCTGGAGTGGCAGCACGATCAGGCTGGAGTGCACATGATTCTGGACCTCGACCTGCCGCTGGCGGGCGAGGCGCTGGCGCAGCGCGGCGAAGGCTTCCTGCGCGCCAATGAGGCGCTCATCGGCGTTCCCGCAGCGCAGCTCCGCCTTGTGCGGACGACGCCGACCAAGCAGCGCACGGTGCTCCGCTACCAGCAGGTCGCCACGGTCGCGGGCCGGGACTTGCACGTGCTGGATGGCGAGCTGACGCTGACTTTTGACAACGCGAACGGCCACTTACTGCGCCTGGTGAACTCGGCAAAGCCGGTGCTGAACCTCGTTGCAGGAACCCTGACGCGGGAAGCGGCGGTTGCCAAGGCAGCGCAAGCGCTCGCAGGCGCAACGTTTGCGCGCGGTCTGGCGGATGCGGCGACCGAAGCGGTTATCGCGCCGCGTTCGGGTGCGCGCCACGTGTGGGTTGTGCATGTTCCGGGCGCGACGCTCAAGGACCTGCACTCGCTCGCGGTCGACGCGGAAACGGGTGCGGTCACGCGCCTCCCCAACCGCATTCACGACTAAACCTCGCGTCTTTTCTTGCTCCCTTCCGTTTCGTCCTTCGTGCTCCGAGGCTCGCATGCTTTCTCTCCTTCGCTTCCGTTCCCGCGCCGCGCTCTGTTTGCTCAGCGGCGCAACCTCTCTGAGCCTTGCCGCTTGCGGCACTACAACGACGGACGGCACAACTGCCGCCAACGGGAACACGACAGGTGAAGACACCAGCATCGCCGGAGCGGATGCGGGCAGCGACGCCGGTGCGGATACCGCAACCGTGAGCAAGTTGGATCAAGCCAAGGTCTACATCAGCGACCCGAAGACCGACAACCAGACAACGACGTTGGTAACGCTGGCGCATCCCACCGATCCCGATGGGCACTTGATTGGCGATTTTGCCGCTGTGAACAACTGCCTCGAACAGGACGGCGGCGTTCCCTTGAAGTTCAACGGCTTTCAGGTCGGTTCCATGTGCGTGGAGACGCCGACGGTGACGCGCGACGAGGATCAAAGCTACTTGAGCATCGAACCGCCGGGCGACGACAGCGACCCGGAGGACAAGTTCGCTGAACTGATGATGTACTATCACGTCAATCAGATTCACGACTTCTATCAGGACGGCTTTGGTCTGGCGCTTGAGCACAACCCGATGGACGCGCTGGTCAACGTGACCTTCAACAGCGACATCAACTTGGGCGGCGGCACTGGTTGGCAGGGCTTCCCTAACGCGGCATTCATGCCGCCCGAAGCGTTCACCGCGTACGGCATGCCCAAGCGCGCCAACGGCGCCATCGTGTTCGGCCAGTACCAATCGACGGATTTCTCCTACGATGCGTCGGTGATTTATCACGAATACACCCACGCCATGGTGGGGACAACGCGTCTTTCCGGCGTGCTGGTGGACAGTTTTGGCCTGGACAACCTGCCCGGCGCGATGAATGAAGGGTTCGCCGATTACTTCTCTTGCTCGCGTCGTGACAGCTCCATCGTCGGTCCGTATGCGCTCGGCTTCCAAGGCGATTTCTACGTGCGCGACTTGAGTCAAGGACGGATTTTCCCCGACGATCTGACGAGTGAAGTGCACGCCGATGGCAAGATCATCGGATCCACGTTGTGGGAAATTCGCGGTGCCTTGGGCCAGCAGCAGGCCGATGAGATCATTCTGAACGCGCTGCAGAGCTTCACGTCGTCGACCAACCTCTACGGCGCGGGCAAGGCCATTCTGTCCGAGGCCAAGAAAGTCGACCCGCAGACCGGCACGAAGGTGAACAACATCCTCAAGGCGCACGGCATCATGAGCGGCGAACGCGCGAAGGCGTGGGCGAAGTTCTCGGCGCAGACTTCAGTGGAGCAGGTGCCGATTGCCATTGCGGGCACGGATCAGATTCAGCCCGGTTCGGGGCTCGACGATGGCGTGCCGGGCTACTTCCAGTTCGTCGTCAAGGATGTTCCCGCCGGCACGACGGGCATCACGCTGGCGTGGCGTGCGCAGACTGGTCAGTCGATGACCGGTGGCGGCGGCGCGCCTGACGTGCAGCTGGCGGTGAAGAAAGACGGGCTCGTCATGATCGGCGTTAAGCAGACGGTTGCCGACGCGATTGTGCAGGGAAAGACGAATGCCGCGTTTGGCGGCAAGGGTTGGCAGTCGGTCACGCTTTCGGGTGCGTGCCTGCCGGCTGCAGCGGGCAAGCTCTACGTCATGCTGCTCAACAAGGGTGCGAGCGGTGATGTGACGGATACGGACATCCAATTTGTAACCGACACGACCAAGTCGGTGAACGTGGTGACCTGTGCGAAATAACTTCAAACGTATCCTGGCGTTCTTGGCTGTCGCCCATCTGGCGGCGTGCAGTGACACCGTGACCAATGCCGCGACCAACGCGGGGGCGGACGGCCAGTCGACGGCCGATTCCACTTTGGGCACCGATGACGCGCTCGTGGATGCGGCGACGGACCTGGTCGACGCCGTGGCGGGCACCGATGCTGTTGCTGGAACGGACGCGGTCGAAGGAACAGATGCAGCGGTTGGAACCGACGCCGGGGCAGGAACCGACGCGGTTTCCGTCGACGTCGCGCCTGATTCTGGCTCTGGACCGGACGTCGCATCTGGATCGCTCGCAGATCCGAACAAGAACGGTCCGTACTCGGTCGCGGAACTGGATGACAAGGCGAAGATCGCCGCCAGTGGTGACACCGTCGCGGTTCACTGCGTGTATCCGACCGCGGGTCCCTCGGCGGGTCCGTACCCGGTTATCACCATCGCGCACGGCATGCAGCTGTCGCCGGATAAGTACTACGAGTACGCCAAGCGCCTCGCGTCGTTTGGCTACGTCGCCATCACCGTCGACTTCCCAACTGACTTGTTCCTCGGCAACGACAACCCGAAGGAAGCGCAGGACATCGCGGGCGCGCTCGATTGGGCGGCGAGCAAGGGCGGCGTGCTGTTTGGCAAAGTGGACGAAAAGAACGCCGGCGCCCTGGGGCACTCGTTGGGCGGCAAGCTGTCCTTCCTCGCGACGACCATCGATCCGCGTTTCAAGGCCGTGCTCGGTCTGGACCCGGTCGACGGCGGTGGTCCGCTCGGTTGCCAGTTGCCCAAGTGCGTCGACGTGACGGACAGCATCGGCAAGCTCGCCATTCCGTCCGGCTTCGTCGGTGAGACGACCGATGCGTCCGGAGGCATGCAGCCATGTGCGCCTAAACTCAACAACTTCGAGACGTTCTACGCGGCCGTTCCGGCGCAGTCGTTCAAGGTCACCGTCAACGGCGCCAACCACATGAGCTTCCTCGACAACCAAACTGGCTGCATGGCCTGTGGCTTCTGCAACAAGGCGACGGCGGATCAGGCGAAGGTCACTGACCTGACGCGTTCCTACGTCGTGGCGTTCTTTGAGCGTCACCTGCGCGGACTGACTGGCTACGATGACTACCTGACCGGCGCGACGGCGCAAGCCCGCTACGTGACGACCGGTCTGGCGACGATCGAGACGAAGTAAGGCCTTGTGGCAAGACAATTTGTCACAAGCCCTTTGCCGTCGGCTGGGTCGGCAAGGGTGCCCGCTGCGCGACATGCCCGCTGACACGAGTTCAAGGTGATCGAGCGGCTGTGTCTCGACCCCTAACACCGTTTCCGGTTACTCGCCCGGCTTCGGCCGCAAGAACCAGCCCGCCACGTGCACCACCGAGCTGAGCGGAAAGGCGGACGCTTCCAGCCGCAAGCCGTGGGGATCGCGGCGCAACGCCATGGACATCGGCTCCAGACGCGCGAACGCGGCTTGCCAGTTCGCTGCGTCCGTCTTGACCGGCTGCGGCGTGGAATGCAGGAGGAATCCCAAAACAACGTCGCCGTCCAGATCGGGTGTATCCGGCAGCGGATCCGGGCGATGCAGGGCGTGCACCACGTCCAACTCGGTCGGCGCCACAATCAGCGTGTGGTCCACGCGCACCACGACGACTGGCGGATCCTGCGATACCCAGCCGGTGTGCCCCTCGATCGGCTTCGCCACCACGCTTTTGCCGCGCTGCGACGCCGTTTGCGCGAAGTGCTGGACCGCCGCGTCCGCGAGAGCTGCATCCCGCACCGTGAGCAAAGCCAGCCAATGCACGGGCACGTCCGGCGTCGCCGCCGCGCTCAGGTCCACGGCCAGCACCGCTTGCCCTGCCAGCGCGCGTTCCAACTGACTCCAATCTACGCCCGTCATCGCCAGAAGCCCCAGCCGACCACTTGCAAGTCCGAGGCGCGCTTCCATCCATTGCGGCGGCAGCCAGGTCATCAGCCCATCGAAAATCTCCTGCAGGTTGAGCGACACGCGCAGCGCGACTACGCCATCCTTGGGCAGAAAGTGGCTGAACGGATCCTTCGGCGCTTCCGTCCCAAAGATCTGCCGCAGCGACTCGGTGCCCTCGGTTGACAGCACGATGCGCCCCGCGGCGCGATCCGGCGCCATGACCAGCGAGAAGCCGCGTACGCGCTGGGTCACGTGTTCAAGCGCGGCCAGCTTCTTGTCGGTGAATTGCGGCTTGAGCGCCGCCAGCACGCCGTCCGCGTGGGCGTAGATCGCAGCGCGCGGACCGGTGGGCATGTCAGCAAATGCCGCACGCAGAACGGGATCCCCGGCCAAACGCGGTCCAGTCGGCGCCTGCCATGCCGCGGCTGACAGCGACGCGACGGACCATTTCTCCTGCGGTTGCCACTTCAGCGCATCGGCCTTTGGGCTGCGCGGCGGACCATCTGCCACCCAGGCAAACGCGGGCAGTGCGGTTCCAGATGGCGATCGAGCGTCCAACGCAATCGCAAGGCCACGTTCTGGATCGACGCCAGCTTTCTGCCAGCCAGCAGCTTGCGCCGGATCAAAACCCAGCGCAGCCACGCGCGAATCGGTGGAGAGGAACGCGGAAAGTGCCCGTTTCTCGTCGTCGGAAAGCCCGACGGCGGCGCGATCAAACTCTTTCAGGAATTGGTCAGGGGATTCAAGCGCGACAAATCCTACCGTTTCTTTGGCTGGCAACATCTCCGCGACGCGCGGGGCCTGGGCGCGAGAAGGAACCAGAATCAACAGGATAGCGACGGCAATCGCCAGACCGCCGCCGGCCAGCCAGGCCACTTTGGGAATGCGGGCGAAGCCCTGTGGGGTGCTTGGACTGGTCATGTTGTCTCCGAGTGCACATCGTGCCACTGGCGACGATACTGCTGCAAGAAAAGGGAATTGGCGAATGGGACGATACACAGTAGTCTCTGGGCCTGCGATTGACCGGAGCGAGGGGCACTTTGACGCTTGAGCAGAACCCGGATCTGATGGCCCGTTATTCCGAGCTCAATGGGGCGCGCATCCTCGTTGTGGACGACAATCAGTCGATTCGCGTGGTTGTGCGCCGCTACTTGCAGAAATGCGGGGTTGTGATTACCGAAGCGTGCAACGGGGAAGAGGCGGTTGCCATCGCGTTGCGCGAGGATCCTGAGCTGATTCTGATGGACGTCGACATGCCGGTTATGGACGGGTTGACGGCGTGCCGCGTACTGCGCACCCACGAAATCACGCGATTCACGCCGTTGATTTTTCTCACAGGTCGGGACGACGAAGAACGCCACATTCAAGCGCTCACTGTGGGCGGCGACGACTTCATGGCCAAGCCGTTCACGCCGCCGGTGCTGGTTGCGCGGATTGCGAACCTGGTTCACCGCCACCGGGCGGAGCAGGAAGTGCAGCGGCTCTTGCGTCTGGTGCGACAGTACGTGTCGCAGCCGGTGCGCGAAGGTAAGGCTTCGGGCGAGATCGAGACCGTGGAAGCGACGATCCTGTTCTCCGACCTGCGCGGGTTCACGGCGACGAGCCTGCACGAAGATCCGACCATGGTGTTTCGCGCGATCAGCGCGGTGTTGGCCAAACAGACAGAGATGGTCGTGCGCCACGGCGGGTACGTTGACAAGTTCAGCGGCGACGGCATGTTGGCGGTCTTTGAAGGCCCCGATAACGCCGCGGAAGCGTGCCGTGCAGCGCAGGAAATCGTGCGATGGGCGCGGACTTTTGAGGGCATTTCGTTCTGGAGCCCGCCGCCAGTCGGCATCGGCATTCACCACGGCACGTTCTTGCGCGGCGACCTCGGCGGCGAGTCCCAGCGCGAATACACCGTCATTGGCGGCACCGTGAACATCGCCGCGCGCTTGTGTGGCGTCGCGAAAGCGTTGGAAATCATCATCTCCGACACCGTGCGCGAACGGTTCGTCGGCGATTTGCACTGCGGTCCCGCGGAATTCGTCGCGTTGAAAGGGTTGTCGGACGAGGCGCGGATCTACCGGTTGGACGGCGAAACTTCGGTCGGCAGCGTCACCTGATCGTGCACGTGCCAGATGATCGGCATCGGCATGTCGGACAATAGCCAAATGCCACCGTCTTGAGCCCAGCCTGCCGCCTCGCCGTGCGGCTCATCGGGCTGAGGCCAACGTTGCCACGCCACACGCGCCAGCGCCACACGCGCCGCATCCGCTGGACCCGAAAGCACGTCGCCCAAATCGGCGACAAGCAAACGCCCGTAGGTTCGCAGCACAAGGGTCTTTCCATTCGGATGCAGATCGGCCGCCGTCACGCGGAGCGCTTCGCCGTGGTCGGCTTGTTCGTCGCGCAGGTTCAGCGTGCCCAGCACTTCCACGCGCGGCGCGTCGCCCAACGTCACGCGATAAACAGTCGATGTCGCGTTATTGTGCTTGCTGAAGAGGACCACGCGCGCGTCCGGCAGCACGGCCATCGCCTCGATGTCGTCGGGCCCGCTCGGCAACGTGAACGCGAAGACCTCGACCTCGCCTTTCACCTTCAGCGTCTCGTCTTCTCCCGGCGCGGGCAGCGCGTGCGGTTCGGGCCAGCGCAGGATGTGCAGTTCTTTGCGCTCGGCGCGGTTATCGCCCGTGTCGGCGAGGTAGAGACACGACGCCTGCGGATCCGCCGCTTGCGCGCCGCACGTCCCAATCGCGATGTCTTCCCAGTCCGTGCTCGGCACCTTCTTCAACTTCCAGGAAGCCAGCCGTTTGCCCGCTGGCGAAATCGCGTAGACGCGCGCCTTGTTGCCGCTGTCATTGTGCACCCACAGCACGTTGGGCAGTCGCCGGCTCGCCGCCACGCCGCTCAGTTCCGCCAGCGCGGCGTCGGTTGCCCGACCGCTTTGCACGATGCTTGGCCGCGCGCTTGGCGGGGAGAACTGCAGCAGGGGCGCGCTCTCCACAGGCGCAACGGCCGCCTTGGTCGACTTGTCCTTCGAATGCGCTTCCTTGCACCCGAACGCCAACAGCGCGATTGCCACCCACGTCCATTTCCTGATTTGTCTGTGCATCGCGCGCTGCTCCCGTTTCAACGTCAAGCTTAGGCACAACCGCGCGCGTGTCTACTCCCTCTCGTGCGCCGTTTGCCCTTGTGGCAAACTCCGCGTCCGGAGGCGACGATGCGTGTGCGAAACGGCCGAATCCTGCTTGCAGCGCTTCTGTGCCTGCTCGCGGTGCCGGCTTTTGCAGATGAAGTCCAGCCGCCGGAGCTCCTCCACTTTGAGCAAGCGCCGTGGCCGCCGGGCGTGCCGCACGTGTTGACCGTCGTGGTGTTGGAGCTGCAAATCGACGTGCAAGGGCAGGTGACGAATCCGACCGTCGTGGAAAGTGCGGGCGCCAAGTTTGACCAAGCCGCGCTGACGGCTGTACGCAAGCTTGAATTTGCGCCAGCGCAGCAGGGCGACAAACCTGTGTCGGTGCGGATTCGTTTTCGCTACGCGTTTGATCCCGACGCGGAGCACCGTCCCGCTGCCCAGTCGCTGGGGCGCTACGACCGGCGCGATCTGGAGATGTCGTCGTCGGGATTTTCCAGTCTGACGGGGCGCCTGCTGGAGCGTGGCACGGGGCGACCGGTCGCGGGAACGCTGCTTCTCGTCCGTGGTCCCAAGAACGCGCGCGATGTCGAGTGCGTGAGCGATGGCGACGGGCGTTTTCGCACAGGACCGCTCGCGGTGGGTGCGTGGACGTTGCAGGTGCCAAGCGGTGAACACGACGCGCAGACGCGCAAGTTTGACGTGAAGCTTGGCGAAACACTGGACCTGACGCTGCGGTTGCAGCACGTCTCGGATGTCTACCGTGCGTCGGCAGAACCGCCGCCGGTGCCGGGGGAAATGACGCGGCGGTCGCTGTCCGCCGATGAAATCCAGAAAGTGCCGGGTGTGTATGGCGACGCGCTCAAGGTCGTGCAGAACCTGCCGGGCGTGTCGCGTCCAGCGCCGTTGACCGGCGACATCGTGGTGCGAGGCTCGGCGCCGTCGGAGACGCTGCTGGCGATTGAAGGCGTACGCGTGCCGATTATCTACCACTTTGGCGGGCTGTACTCGGTTGTGAACACCGACATTTTGGAGGCGGTCGACTTCCTGCCGGGCGGCTATCCGGTTTCCTGGGGGCGACAGCTCGGCGGCGTCCTGAATGCGCGACTCCGCACGCCGACCGACGAGCCGCGCTGGCATGGCTATCTCGAACTGAACGCGTTCCATCTGGGCGCGTTCCTGGAGATGCCGCTGGGTCCGAACACCACGCTCGCGCTGGCCGGGCGTCGCTCGCACATCGACGTGCTGATGCCGATTGTGCTCAACACGTTCTTTCCCGATGTGAACATCCCGTTCACGCTGGCGCCGCGTTACTACGACTATCAGGTGAAGCTCGACCATCGCTTCAGCAAGCATACGTCGCTTTCCGTGCTCGGCTTGGGATCGGACGACGCGCTGGCGCTCCTCTCCACTCAGCCGCTCGACGGCGTGGATCCGAACACCGCGGGCAAGATTTCCAGCGTCACGCGTTTTGCGGGCGGCATTGGCATCTTGCGGCACGACGGCGGCTCGTGGACGTCAAAGACGACGCTCGGCGGGATTTGGGCGGAGTCCGACACGGCGATCGCGAAGTTGGTGCGCTTCAATCTGCAGGCGATGCAGTTGTCGCTGCGGCAGGACTTCACGTTTGGGAGGGGCCCAGTGCAAGCGCGTACCGGTGTGGACGTGGAACACCAGCAGCTGTGGTTTGACGCCTACGCGCCGCTGGGACGCGCGTCGGAGGAAGGGCAAGGAACGGACAATTCCGCGGCGAACGCGACGAGCGTGTTCATCAAGGACAAGCTGCCGATGTTCTCGCCCGCGGCGTGGTTCGACATGGTCTGGAAGCCTGACGAGCGCTGGGAGGTCGTGCCTGGCGTGCGGTTGGACGGCTATGTGGGCAACGCGTCGGACGTGACCTTGCTGCCGCGGCTCAACGTTCGCCGCAAGCTGACCGACCAGTGGCTGGTGAAGGCGGCGACGGGGATGAGCTCGCAGCGTCCGCAGATGTTTCAGATCGTGAACACCTTTGGCAACCCGTACTTGACGAGTCACCGAAGTTGGGAAGTCGCAGTCGGCGCAGAATGGCAGCCGACGAGCACCGACACGGTCGACGTGCAGTTTTTCCACAAGCGCCTGTGGAACCTGACGGTGTTGGCTCCGGGGCTCTTTCCGACGGTCCCGTACATCAACGGCGGCACGGGGCAGGTGGTGGGCATGGAGCTGATGCTGCGCCACAAAATGTCGGGGCGCTGGTTTGGCTGGCTGGCGTACACGCTGCAGCATGCGACGCGCTCGGATGGACCTGGGCAGCCCGACCGGCTTTTTGACTGGGACCAGACGCACATCCTGACGACGGTCGCCAACTACAAGATCGGCAACGGCTGGGAAGTCGGCGGGAGATTCCGCTTGGTCAGCGGCAACCCGTACACGCCAGTCGGCACGGCGATTTGGAGTGAAAAGACCGACACGTGGACCGCCGTCGCGTCGAACTGCTACAACTGCGCGCGGCTGCCGGCGTTTCACCAGCTCGATCTGCGCGTGGACAAGCGGTTCACCTTTGATAGCTGGATGTTGGACGTGTATCTGGACGTGCAAAACGTCTACAATTATCGAAGCCCGGAAGACGTGACGTACAACTTCGACTACACGCGGACGTCCTGGTTTTCCGGCCTGCCGATCATCCCGTCGTTGGGGGTGAAGGGCGAGTTCTGAAGCGGGCTGGGGAAGCATTTGGGCGCGTCCGTCCTTTCAGGCCGGACCGCGTCGCGAATCGCAAACGTCGGACGTTTGCGACGGAGACCCGATGCGGGCCTCCGCCCGGAGGGTTCGGCCGCTCGCGCGCTGGCGCAGGTGCAACGGGCCGCGCGTTACGGACGGTGTCGCCGGGGCGTCAGTCCTGCTGCAGCAAGAACGTCTGTTTGTACCCGCGCGCCTCCGGCAGCAACGGCAAGCCGCGAATGCCCCGGAACTTGGCTTCGATGCAGTCCGCAAGTCCGCCTACCGCGCCTACGACTTGCACTTCCGTGACCGTTCCGGCCGTGCCGACGGTGAAATTCACGCGGATCTTACCGCCAACGTCCGGGTTATCGCGCAGCGCCGCCTCGTAGCAGCCCTTCACCGCGTTGGCCCGACTGGCGATCTTGCGCGCAATCTGTTCCTTCAGCCCGCCTTCGTCCTCCGGCCCCTCGGTCGGCGGCAGCTTGATGATGGGCTCCCGCTTCTTCTCCTGCACCGTCCGGATTGCCTCTGGGTCGCGCGGTCCCAAGTCCACCTTTTTCGCCACAATTCGCTCTGCCGAACGCCCCGCGACGTGCGAATCCACAATATCGAGCCCGACGTGTCCTGGACCGCCCACTTCATCACTCGGCGTGCCGCCAAAGCGCGTCTCGGCACGCGCGTCCGCGGTCGGATCATCCTGGAAGATCCGCACCGCAGCGCCATTGTGATCCCGCAACGCGGTCGCCACTGAATTGTCCAGCGCTCGGCTGTTGCGCGGCGCGGCATCACCCTCGACACGCGGCTGCGTCCGCTCTGGGTGAGCGTCGTTGCGACTTTTGTGCGGCTCTGCGTGCGTCGGCGGCGTGAGCGGCGCCGGCTGCGCGTCGTCGGGAGTCGGCGTGTCGAGCGGCTTCTCGTCCGGCTTCGGCGGCGGTTCTTTCTCCGCGATGTCGATCTCAATCAGGTGGTTGTCCGCGACTTCCTGCGGCGGCACGTTCGCCAGGAACTGGCCCCTGGTGCGCTGGTACAGCAGCGACTGTCCGACCAGCGCACCGATCAGCACCACTGCGATCAGAAGCGAAGTTGTCCAGATCGGCTCGTGCACGAACGGCGCCGTCAACCGTTCCGCCAAACTGCGCGCGCGCGGCGAGGGAACCGTTGTCGATTGCTTGACCACTTGAAAGAGCAGGGTGTGCGCGCCCAACAGAACGCGACCGCGGCTTCCGAGAGGCAACGGGCAGGTCAGCGTTTGCCCGTGACGCTTGGCGTGGCCTTTGTCGGCGAACTGCGCGAGCGTCCGGGGATCACTGTCCACCGCGAGGCGGACGTCCTGTTGTGCGTCGACCACCAGCGCGAAGGAACCATTGCGGCTCCGCGTGAACGCGACGGGCGCGCCGCGGTAGTCGTCGTCTGGCAGCACGATGTCGAGGTTCTTGTTCCAGCCGACGGACACGCGCTTCTCGTCTGCAAACACGCGATCAGTTATCAGACGTTCATCATGGACGAGTCCGAGGCGCAAAACAATCTGTTCGCGGGTCACTTGTGGGGCGACATCGGCGTGGACAAATTGGAAGAGCAGCGTCAAGGCGCCCTGCGAGAGCGATCCACCGGGCAAGTCGTCAACCAGCACCAGCCGCGCATCGCCGACGCGTTCCGCCTGCCGCGGCGTCGTCTCGCCGCGCAGGCTGACGCGCGCCAGCGGATCTTCGGGCAGCGGCAGGTAGTAGCGCCCTTGATGCAGCCGCAGCAGCGGGAGGAAGTCCGGCGCATCGGGGCACTCTTTGGCGGAAAGTTGTACGGTCGCATCGGGGCGAAGCCCGACGGAGACGTCCACGCGTCGATCGAGGATTTCCTCGTGGATGATTCGTCCGTGCCAGGCAACGCCGATGCGAACGTTGCGGATTGTGTGAGTTGTGCGCGTCATCGTAGCCTCCAAACGCGGTCAGTGGACCGGTGAAGGGTTGGACGCGCGGCGGTGGCGAACGATCTAATCAGTCCGACCTTTGTCCAACTCCAAGCTGTGTGGGTCAAGCCTGTTGCCATCTCGGACTGGACCGCGAGCGTGCACCTCCGGTGGCACGCAGCGGTTCGGGCAGGTTTGAGTTCGAACTTCGGTCGGAGTGTGCAAAGGGCGATGCGCTCAGTTACAAGCGCCGGACCACGTTGGCTGGATATCCGCGTACGCGCTTGCTGTGACGTTGTTCTGGTCGGTCACTTCGACTTTGACGCGCACGACTTTGTCCTTGACCAGGCACGGATCGTCGACAAAAGCCGTGATGCCTTGGTAGCCGAGCCACGTGTCGTCGGTCCGCAAGGACACTTTCCACTCGCGGGAGCCCGGATTGTAGGCTTTGCACTCGACGGGGGTAGCCACCATCGTGTTGATCTTCACCTGGACTGGGTAGAGGTTGCGCGTCCGGACGCTGACAAAGACGTGCTGGCCGCCCTGAATGCCGGTGACAATGGGCGGGCGCGCGAGCCCGGACGACCAGTCGACAAAGCCGGTGCCGTCGTCGTTTGCGCCGCCAACGATCACTTGCGGCGTGTTGTTCGCGCTGTCCGCACTGGTGTCGCTTGACGAAACGGCGTCAGAGGAAGCCGACGCGCTGGACGCAGCACAGCCACTCCAGACAATCAGGCCAGCAACGATGAGGAGATGCGCGCGCGACACGCCACAGAACGTAGCACATTCGCAACGTCCCCGCACGCGGCTTGACCAGTTGTGACTGGTTCGTCACGATGGCGGCTGACTGTTGCCTCAGGAGTCCCATGCGTGCCGTTGCCCTTCTTGCTGTCCTGTGTGCGTGTGTCGGCTGTGGCGCGACGAAGGTGAGCACCGTCGTTGCGTGCGCCGCAGACGGGACATGCCCGGCCGGATCGCACTGTGAGGCGGGTTTGTGCCAGTCCGGCGACCCGGTCGACGCAGTTGCTGGAGATGGTGCAGGCCCGGTCGGCGGCGACACGAGCGCGGACACAGGCGGCTTCTGCTTGGCGGACTTGTCCGGTGGACCCAGCCCGCGCGGCGAGTCCTTTGGCGGGTTTGCAGACGGCAGGTTCTTCGCGATCAGCGGCGATGAGGGCATCGCAGTCAACTGCAATCCAGCGCCCAAACCCGTCGCCAACGGTTGGTCCTTCACCCCGTGCGTCGGCTGGAGCTCGGTCGGCGCCGATGCCCCCGATCCCCGCGCGCGCGCTGCGTCAGTGGGTGACGGCAGCGGCAAGTTGTACGTTTTTGGCGGTCGCTACCGCACCGCTGCATCGGGCAACTACACCTTGCACAACGACACGTGGGAGTGGTCCAAGGCGGCGGGCTGGAAGCAACTGGACGACGGCAAAACCGGCGGTCCCAAGGCGCGGTCGTCGACCGTCCTGGGCGTGGACCCAACCACAGGCGTCCTTTGGTTGCACGGCGGCAACGCGTCCAACAATGGCTTGGCGTTCACGCCGCTCGCGGACGTGTGGTTCTACGATCCCGCCGCAGGCTTCTGGCAGGTCGCGACGACGACGGGCAAGGCGCCTAGCGCGCGCATCATGCACGCGGGCGCGGTCACGCGGGACGGCAAGTGGCTCGTCGTCTTTGGCGGCGGTGACGCAAACGCGTTCCAAGGACCGTTCTTCCAGGACACGTGGCGGTTGGAACTGGCGACGGGCGCGTGGTCGCAGATCGCCAAGTCGGGCGCGAAGCCCGCCGCGCGCATCCTCGGCTCGATGGTGGCGAGCGGTGGCAGCAAGGTGCTGCTCTTTGGCGGTCACGACGACGGCGCGGTTGGCAACCGCAACGACATCTGGGAATTGGACGTCGAAGCCGGCAAGTGGACCGTGCTCCGCGACGGCGACCTGGGGCAAGGCGGTAACCCGAACGTCGTGAACAAGCAGCCGAACGCCGCGTGTGACTTTCCCGCGGACTTCATGCAGCTCGACATGGACAGCCCAGAACGCCGCGAAAGCGCGCTTTTCGCCTGGGATGAGGTCGGTCAGAAGGCGTGGCTCTTCGGCGGCAAGAGCGACTGCGGCGCGTTGCGCGACGTCTGGACGTTTGATCCTGTCGAGGCCAAGTGGAAAGTCATCGACGACACGCCCAAGGGCTGGAGTTGCAGCCGGTACGTCAACCCGTGCACGCAGCTGTGCGGCGGGTAGTGCGTCATCCGCGTCTGAATTCCCTGCTGCTTCTGGGCGAATCCGGGCGAAGCGCCCGGACCGGGCTGGCGGTCGGCCCTTGAGGGGCCGACCCGTGACGTCGTTTGCGCAAGCGCAAACGCGCCACGGCCGCAAGCGGCGCTCATCCCTTTCGCGGCGGTTCACGCCACATCACGCCTGCAACCCCAAGTCCGCGCTGCGCGCGTCCGCCAAAACGGCAAACGCGCCGGAGTTGCCTCCGACGCGTTTGCGGTCTTTCCAGTCTCACTTCCAGCCGCGGCCGGGGACAAGCCCCGGCCCTACTTTTCGCGCGAGCACACCGTGTTGGTGATGAGACGCGTGACGACGTACGGATCCATGTTCGCGCACGGACGACGATCCTCGATGTAGCCCTTGCCCTCGACCGCAACCTGCCACGGGATACGAACCGAAGCGCCGCGGTTGGACACGCCGTACTTGAACTGCTTGTACGAGCAGGTCTCGTGCTTGCCCGTCAGACGATCCTCGATGCCGTCGCCGTAGTTGGCGATGTGCAGATCGTGCTCTTCACCGAGCGCCTTCGCGGCGTTTTCACACGCGACGATCGACTCACGCATCTTCTTTGTGGAGAAGTTGGTGTGCGCGCCCGCGCCGTTCCAGTCGCCCTTGACCGGCTTCGGCGCCAGCGTGGCCGAAACGCCGTAGTTCTCGGCGATGCGATAGAGCAGCCAGCGGGCGATCCACATGTGATCGGAAACCGTGACCGGGTCGCCGGCGCCGATCTGGAATTCCCACTGCGCCGGCATGACTTCCGCGTTGATGCCTTCAAACATCAAACCGGCGTCCAAGCAAGCCTGCATGTGCTCTTCCACGATGTCGCGGCCGAACACTTCGTCCGCGCCAACGCCGCAGTAGTAGCCGAATTGCGGCGCGGGGAAGCCGTTGTCCGGCCAGCCGAGCGGCTTGATGCCTTCAAAGAACGTGTATTCCTGCTCGATGCCGTACCACATCTCGTGCGCCTTGTACTTCTCCGCAACCGCGGTCAGCTTGGCGCGCGTGTTGGTCGAGTGCGGCGTCATGTCGATGTTCAGCACTTCGCACAGCACGAGGATGTCATCACCGCCGCGGATCGGGTCCGGGCAGGTGAACACGGGCTTGAGCACGCGATCCGACGCGTGGCCTTCCGCCTGGTTGGTCGACGAACCGTCAAAGCCCCAAATCGGCGGTTCTTTGCCTTTCTTGACGATCTTCGTCTTACAGCGCAGCTTCTGGGTCGGCTCCGCGCCGTCCATCCAAATGTACTCAGCCTTGTAAACGCTCACGGTGGTCTCCTGTGGTGTGTCAGCCGACACGAATGCGGGCAGGGTGCGGTGCGACGTTCGCCGCGGAAGCGATGCTACGCGCTAGTTGTTTCAAAAATATGTCTAAACGAGTGACAAGCCTGTTTCTTGGCATGCCCACGGGACGGTTCTAGCATAGGCTCTCTGGAAGGTGCACCGTCCCATGACAACCCCCGCCAATCCGCAGCCTGCGACCAAGGACCTCCGTTCGCGCCCCATTCAGGTGGAAGTGCGCGGGCAGGGCGGCTACACAGTGACGGGGACGCTTTTCATCGACTCGCTGACCGCAGGCGCGCGCGCGCGTCGGGCTTTGCGAACTTTCGCCATTTTGTTCGGTCTCGCCGTCGTTTCAGTGCCCATTCCGCCGATTCACTGGCTCCTTGTGCCAGGTTTTCTCATCGCGTCGATCGTCATGTTCTTTGTGCGTCTCGCCACGCCGGAACTTTTGCGCGGCGACGTCCCGTGCCCCAAATGTCACACGACTTTTCCGCTGGAATCGCAGCCGCCGACGTGGCCGCTCGATCTGACTTGCCACCAGTGCAAGGCGCAGCTGACCGCTGTGCCCCTGCCGTAGCCGAATCTGAGGTTTGCCATGAGTTCTTCGCGTTTGCGCATCGCCGTGCTGCACGGTGGACCGTCGTCCGAGCACGACATTTCCGTGTGGAGTTCACGCGGTGTGTTGCAAACGCTGCGGGAGTCGGGGCACGAAACGCTCGCGGTTTTCGTGGATCGCGGCGGTCGCTGGCACCTGACGCCTGAAGGGGATTCTGGGCAGACCGTCGGTGAAGGCGTGGATTTTCTCAACGCGATTGCTCAGTTGCGCGGCAACATCGACCTCTGCTTCCTCGGCTTTCACGGCAATTTTGGCGAAGACGGCAAGGTGCAGGCGCTTTTGGAACTCGCCGGCCTGCGGTACACCGGTTCCGGCGTCATGGCGAGCGCGCTGGCCATCGACAAGACGACGACACGGCGCGTCTACCGCGGTGTCGGGCTGCCCATCGCGTCGGCAACAGAGTTACACACAGCTGACTTGCGCGCGCCTGGCGCGGTCGCGTTGGCCGCCAAGGCCCTTGTCACCGAATTGGGGCTGCCAGTTGTGGTGAAGGTGCCGACCGGCGGGTCGAGCGTGGGCGTTGAAATCCCGCGCACCGAGGAAGACCTGATCGCGAGTTTGGAACGCCTGAGCAAGGACTCTCCAACGCTCCTCTGCGAACAGTTCATCAGCGGCGTCGAAATCACCGCCGCAGTGCTGGAACGCGACGACGGAACGTTGGAAGCACTGCCAATCGTTGAAATCGTGCCCAAAAGCGCGTTTTTCGACTACGAAGCCAAGTATCAAACCGGCGGCAGTGAGGAAATCGTGCCGGCGCGGATCTCCGCTGAAGCGACGGCGCAAGCGCAGCGCAACGGCATCGCGGCACACAAGGCGCTTGGGTGCGCCGGTTACTCGCGTACCGACCAGATTCTGCGGCCGGACGGATCGCTCGTGCTCCTCGAAACGAACACGCTGCCGGGGCTCACGCCGGCGTCGTTGCTGCCCAAAGGTGCGGCGGCTGTGGGCCTGACCTACGCCGCGCTCTTGCACCGCGTGATCGCCGCAGCGCAACGCACAGAACGCTGAACGTTGCAGGTGAGTCCATTCGGGCGATTTCACTTGACAAATTGAGCAGTTTTGCACCAGTCTGTTTCCTCGAACCCGAGGTCAGTCTGCATGCACAAGTCCATTGTGATCGATTCCGTTTCGCCGGCGATCCTGCAAGAGGGCGAGCCCATTCGGGTGTCGTTTTCCGTTGATCTGCCCGCGACAAGTGACGCGCGCGTGGTGACCATTACGCTGCTCACGGACGACGCGCGCCTGCAACTGATCGAACACGGTGGCGAGGATACGCCGCCGGAGAAGCTGCTGCCCGCGCAACCGGGGGCGCGGATCTCCAAGACGATGACCGTGAGCATCAGTCGGCGCAAAGGTCTCGTCGAGGACACGTCGAACAAGTTGATGCCGAGCCCGCTGCGGATTCTGGCGCGGCTGAAGACGGACCGAAACGAGGGTTTGGGCTTTGCGTCGTCGACCGAAGTGATGGTTGCGGGGCTGCCGCGCAAGAACGAGACGCGGATCTTCTCGTAGTTGTCCGCTACTTACACCGCACAGCCTGCAGCTGCGCCTTGCCCGCGCGGTCAAACCACGCCATTCCGGTTTGCTCGGCACCCGTCTGTGCGAGACCGCCCACGGCGAAGCACGCGTCCGTCGCTGGCGTTGTCACGACGCTCAATCCACCCGGTAGGTCGCGCTCCAGCTTGCCGTCGCGCACTGTCAGAAGGGAGCGAGCGACCAACGCGCTGGACGAGGCCGGGAGTAGCACGCAACCGGGCGGCGTTGCGACTGCGGGCGTGAACGGCTGGACGCGACCTGCCAGCGCGCCTTTTTTCACCAGCGACTTACCCGCTGCATCCCGCAGCGGCGCGACCAGTTCGACCGACTTGCCTTTTTCCTGCCTAACCAGCGCCAACTCCGCGCCTTTGCCTGTCGTCGCCCGCAACGCCAGCGCGTCCAGCGCCATTCCTGCCACTTGCAGGTCGCCCAGCACTTCGCCCGCCTCCTGATCGATGACCGTCAACGCGAGACTGCCGTTGCCAAACGTCTTGTCTGGCGCTTGCGCCTCCACGACAAGCAGTAGGTCACCCAGGCGCGCGGCGCCGACGAGCTTCCCTTGCGCTTCAAACGACACTTCGGCGCGGTTCGCGCGGGGATCGATCGCTGCGATGCCCGTTGGGTAGACCAACAGCGGCGGTTCACCCGGCAGGACCGTTCCTGGCACGAACTGATCGGCAGCGATGGGGCCCATCGGCAGAGAAACGGCAGCAACTCGTGCGCCGGTCTCTCCATTTCGAACGTCCACCGTGCGCCTTTCGACTTCGTGCTTGGGCACGCCCGTACCTTCCACGGACAAGCGACACACGCGGGGCACAAGGATGAGATCACCCTGACGCACAGGCGCGCCGTGCACGCAACCGGGTAGTGCCGCCATCGGCGAGCTTTTGGGCGCAGGCGCGCAGTCGAGCGCGTGGAGCGGGAACGGCAAAAACAGCAGCGGCAGGACAAGAATTCGCATCAGCGGAGCCTCCTCATGGGCTAGGACGCACGACAGCGGTTTTCGCTTCACCGCGCCGTGGCCAGCCCCATCATCGTTCGTGCGGCAAAAATGATGAAGCCCCGCGGTGAAATCAGTTGTGGATTCGCCTGAACCGGCGCGAGACCGCGCGAATTCGCCCTTTGCACCGCCCGCGGTCCCGTGCCAAGCTTGTGCCGCATGCGCCTTGACCGCTTTCAACCGCCGCCACTTGACCTCGACCCGCCTGGCTGGCGAACGTGGATCGTCGCGTTCGCCACCGCGGCGTTGGCCACGAGCTGCATGGCTTGGGCGCTCTTCTTGTGGATCCGTTGAGATGACGCGCGTTTCCGCCCGCGAGCTGCGTGCCCATGCGGAAATTCACGCGCGCGCCGGACTGATCGCCAGTGAGTACAGCCTCATCGGGCTGGGCGCGGCTGCGCTCCTGGTCACGCTCCTGCTGCTTCTGCTGCCCGACTACGCCGACATGCAGCTGCTTCGTCCGGGTCTTGCGGCGAGCGCCGGACTGCTGGGCTGCGGCGCTGCGGTCAGCGTCGTTGGCCGGTGGCTGGACTTGGGCGGTTCCCGCCGACAGGTCCGGCTGGCGCGGCTGTGGTGGCCGCTGTTGTCCGGCGCGCTGATCGGCGCGTTGGGCAGTCTGCTGGCGCTTCACCGCGCGGGCCTCATCCGCGAGACCGCTGATCACGTCCTCTGGCCGACCGCGCTGCTCGGTTTGTTCGCCGCGCTTGCTCTGGTTGCGTTGTTCCTGCTGGCCGCGCTGGGCCTTCGTGCGCTCGCTGCGGTCGATTCCGGCGCGCCGATGCCGCTGACGCAACTCTGGCAATCGACGACGCACTGTCTGCTCGGCGGTCTGGGGCTCGTCGCGCTGATTGGGTTTTCTGCGGACACGCTGCCGCGCGCCTTGCAAGTCTATCTCGCGACGGCGATTTCTGTGATGTGCGGTCACGCGGCGTTGGCGGCGGCGCGGTTGCTCCACGGTTCGCGACGCACCTTGCGCGGTCTGCGCGCCGCAGGTCTGCACGTGGCGCTCGTGGAGCGGGGACACGCGCTGGCGTCCGGAGCGCTGCTGATCGGCATCGTCGTGCCCGGATTGCTCGTGCTCTGGCACTTGCTGGTCAACCGCGAGCTGCCGCTGATGCCCGCCTGCGGCGTCATCGCGGTTTCCAACCACGCGATGCGCTACGCCTTGGTGCTGCTGCCGCTGAACGCGCCGCTCTCGCAGATTCCGCAGCAATCCGTCTGACGCACGGCCTTGACAGCGAACGCCCCCGTCCTAGCTTGAGCCCGCTGCTGGCGAATGGTGACGGGATCCAAGACGGAGCCGCCACGTTGTGCCCGCGACACTCATCCTCTGACTGAGATTGGAGCCCAAGGAAACATGAGCATTACTCCTCTGTTCGATCGCATCGTCGTCAAGCGCGCTGAAGGTGAAGAGAAGTCCGCTGGCGGAATCTTCCTCCCCGACGCCGCGCAGGAAAAGCGCCAGGAAGGCATTGTCATCTCGGTTGGCAAGGGCCGCGTCAATGAAGACGGCTCGCAGTTCCCGCTGGAACTGAAGGGCGGCGAACGCGTGCTCTTTGGCAAATATGCCGGTAACGAGGTCAAGCTCGATGGCGAGACCGTGCTCCTGATGCGCGAAGACGAGATCCTCGCCGTCCTCGACTAAGTAACCATTTTTCATTGAATTTCAAGGAGAACTGACATGGGTGCCAAAGACATCATTTACGGCTCGGACGCCAAAGAAAAAATCCTCGCTGGCGTGAACGCGCTGGCCAACGCGGTCAAGGTGACCTTGGGCCCCAAGGGCCGCAACGTCGTGATCGAGAAGAGCTTCGGCGCGCCGACGGTGACCAAGGACGGCGTCACGGTAGCCAAGGAAGTGGAGCTCGCCGACAAGTTCCAGAACATGGGCGCGCAGATGGTGCGTGAAGTCGCGAGCAAGACCAGCGACGTGGCGGGCGACGGCACGACGACGGCGACCGTGCTCGCGCAGGCGCTCTACCGCGAAGGCCGCAAGGTCATTGAAGCGGGCGCGAACCCGATGGACATCAAGCGCGGCATCGACCTCGCGGTGACCAAGGTCGTGGCGGAGCTGAACAGCCTGTCGCGCCCGGTGGAAGGCAAGAAGGAAATCGCCCAGGTGGCGGCGATCTCGGCGAACGGCGACCACACGATCGGCGACATCATCGCGGAAGCGATGGAGAAAGTCGGCAAGGAAGGCGTCATCACGGTGGAAGAAGCGCGCTCGGTTGAGACGACGCTGGACACCGTGGACGGCATGCAGTTCGACCGCGGCTACATCAGCCCGTACTTCGTGACCGACGCGGAGTCGATGGAGTGCGTGTTCGAGGACCCGTACATTCTCATCTACGAGAAGAAGATTTCGAGCGCCAAGGATCTGCTGCCAGTGCTGGAGCAGGCGGCGCGTGAGCAGCGTCCGATCGTGCTCATCGCCGAAGACATCGACGGCGAGGCGCTGCCGGTGCTCGTACTGAACAAGCTGCGCGGCGCGCTGCAGGTCGCTGCGGTCAAGGCGCCGGGCTTTGGCGATCGTCGCAAGGCGATGCTGGAAGACATCGCGGTGCTCACGGGCGGCACGTTCATCAGCGAAGAGCTGGGCTTCAAGCTGGACCAGGTGACGCCGGACCAGCTCGGTCGCTGCAAGCGCATCGTGATTGAGAAAGAAGCGACGACGATCGTCGATGGCGGCGGCACCGATGAGGCGCTGACGGCGCGCAAGAAGCAGCTCCGCGCGCAGATCGCGGAGACGACGAGCGACTACGACCGCGAGAAGCTGGAAGAGCGTCTGGCGAAGCTGTCGGGCGGCGTGGCGATCATCCGCGTCGGCGCGGCGACTGAAGTCGAAATGAAAGAGAAGAAGGCGCGCGTGGAAGACGCGTTGCACGCGACACGGGCGGCAGTCGAGTCGGGCATCGTCCCGGGCGGCGGCGTGGCACTCCTTCGCGCGCAGATCGCGATTGCCGACCTCAAGGCGGACGGCGACAAGCAGTTCGGCGTCAACGCCGTGCGTCGCGCGATCGAAGAGCCGATGCGGCAGATTGCGGCGAACGCGGGCTGGGAAGGCTCGATCGTCGTGAACAAGGTGCGCGAAGGCAAGGGCGCGTTCGGCTTCAACGCCGCCAAGGAAGTGTTCGAGGACCTGCTCGCGAGCGGCGTCATCGACCCGACCAAGGTGGTGCGTTCGGCGCTGATCAACGCGGCTTCGGTCACCAGCTTGATGCTGACCACCGACGCGATGATCACCGAGAAGCCCAAGAAGGAAAGCGCCGGCGGCCATGACCACGACCACGGTGGCATGGGCGGAATGGGCGGCATGGGCGGAATGGGCGGGATGATGTAGGCGTTCGCGCCACATTTGACGGCAAAGCGCTATCTGGCGGCGGCGTTCCTCAACTGGGACGTCGCCGTCGGCTTTTTGGCAACCCTGGCGCGGAAGTCACAGCTCGATGTAGCGCAACGCCGAGCGGGCGATCTCCCCGATCTGCTGATCGGGCGCCATGCGAATGCCAAAGAAGTCGGGCACGGGCGTCGTGTCGTTCTGCAGCGGACGCAGATACTTCTCTGCCAGGTCGCGCCGATTCGCGTGCACTTGGGCAAAAGCGCGGATTGCCGCTGCGCGCTTGAGCGCGGACTTGTCGCTGAGCCACTTCTGCAGACGTTTTTCGACCTTGCCCGGCTGCAGAATGGCCAACGTGACCAGCGCTTCGGCGGCAACTGCGTCTTGCTTGTCCGTCAGCAGCTTTTCCACGTAGTTGGACACGGACTCGGTTCCCAGCTGACCAATGACGCGCAGCGCGACAACGCGGGCACGGGGCGAACCTTTGCCTTGTGAGATGAATTCGCCGATCCGATCGATCAGGCGCAAATTCTCGTGGTTACGGCTGGCCTCGTAGATCAGGCGCAACGTCGTGAGTTGCACGCGTTCGTCGCCGTGGCGAAAGCCGTCCAGCGCGTAGAGCGCTGCCGTGTCGCACCCAGTGGCAAAGTGCATTTCCACCGCAGCTTGGGCCAGTTTGGCGTCCGGCGCGCCCAAGTAGGCCGTTGCAAACGCCGCGAGGCGCGGGTGCTTCGCGACGACGGGCAGGGACGCGGTCAATCCCAGGAGCTGAATCCGCGCGTCCGTGTCCACGAGCGTGAGGCGAATGAGCGCAGGTCCGTCGGAAGTTGCCGCGAGTCGGGCAAATTCTTTCTCGGCAAGTCCGGGTGACGACCAGGACTGCGGGTTCATGATGCTGTCGCGGATCGCGTTCAGCGCGTTGCGCGCCGGAACCGACGGCTTGCGAAAGACGAGGTCGACACCCGTGAAGCCTTTGGAAAACCTTTGCGCGTGTCGGCCAAAGTCGCACCACGGCTTGCGCACGAGCACCCGATCCGTCGCAGTTTCCGCCATTGCGGGCAGACGCACGCCCGCCGTCGGCGGCGGTACCCACTGCAGGCTCACCCCCGGATCCGTCACCGGCCCCAAGTTCAACGCCAGCATTGCCACGCCCAACAGCCACGCCACCATCGCTTCTCCTCGGCTGCGCGCGCGCGGCCTGTGCAGAAAGTAGCATTCCCCCCGTCGCGCCGCTATCCTCCCAGCGTGGAGGGCCTCCGTTTCGTGCCTGAAGAGCCAGACATCCAGCCGCCCTTGACCCAGCAGCCGTACCCTTGGCAGGCGCGATTCTTTCAGTTTGCGCTTGTCGGTTCCGGTTTGACGCTGCTCATTTGGCTGCTCATCCGCCTCTCCATCGTGACGACGCCGATCCTCTTCGGCTTCTTCGTTGCCTACGCGCTCAATCCCGTCGTGGTGCGTCTGCGCCGCTGGCGCGTTCCGCCGTTCCTCGCGCTCACCGTGCCGGTGCTGCTTTTTGTCTCGCTCGCCGTTGTGTTTTTTGCCGTCGTGGTGCCGCAAATGGCGCAAAAGCTGCAGTACGCCAGCTCGCACCTGCCGCAGGTCATGTTCAACTGGGTGCTGCGCATGGACCCGTGGGTCGAGCAGCATTTTGCCCACAAGCTCAGTGATTTTGTGCCGTACCAGAACTTGAGTCAGGCGCTGCAGTCGCTGGCCAAGGAGATCGTGGGGCCGGAGGATTCGACCGTGGGCTGGATTTTGTCCAGCGCGCGCGATCTGGCGCTGGCGATCGGCAACATCGTGCTCATCGTCGTCGTCGCGTTCTTCCTTCTGGAAGACTACGAGAAAATCGTGCGCGGCGCCGCGTCCCTCGTTCCGCGGCGGCACAGTGCGCGCGTCAGCCACGTAATCACACGCATCGACGCGGCTTTGGCGGGCTTCCTCCGCGGTGAACTGCTGCTGATGACCTCGGCGATCATCGCGTTCACGGTTGGCCTGTTGCTGCTGGACGTGCCGTTTGCGCTGGTCATGGGGCCGATCGCTGGCGTCATCTACCTGGTGCCGTATCTGGGCGTGCTCACTGGCGGCACGCTGTGCCTCCTCATGTCGCTCCTGACCGATCACAGCGCCTGGCAAATTGGCGGTGTGGCGCTGCTCTTTGCGGCGTTCTACGGCATCGACCTCCTGTACATCACGCCGCGCATCATCGGAAATCGCGTCGGCCTGAAGCCTGTTGTCGTTTTGCTCGGCATTATTGCGATGGGCGAACTGGCCGGTCTGACAGGCATCCTGCTGGCGCTACCGCTGTTGGCCGTTTCACGCATCCTCCTGGACGAGGCGATCGCCGACTACCGTCTCTCCACGATGTACACGGCAATTCCGGGCGACGACGGCGCAGAGTAGGCTCGCAGGTCGCGGCGAATTTGCGTACACTCGTCGGGTCTCTCACGGAGCCTGCCATGACACGCCTGCCTCACCTGACCCAGTGGTTGATTCTCGTTCTTGCCTTGTGCTCCGCGTGCGGAAGTTCAACAGCATCGAACGGCTCCGGCGGAACGGCGGATGCGACCGACGACGCGCTGAGCGGCGAAGTCACGGGTGACGTTGGCGCGGTTGCCTGCACGACCGCCAACACCGGCGCGGCGTGTGACGACAACAACCTGTGCACAGAGAAGGACTTGTGCGACGCGGGCAAGTGCGTCGGCGTGCCACTCCAGTGCGCGGACGACGTGACGTGCACGGACGACAGCTGTGACAAGACCAAGGGCTGCGTGCACAAGGCGCCTGGCTGCGTCATCGAGGGCGTCTGCATCGGCACGGGCAGCATTTCTCCCACGGACGCATGCAAGCGCTGCCAGCCAACTGTGTCCGACAGCGCCTGGACGGTCGACATCAAGCTGAACTGCGACGACGGCGACCCGTGCACGCAGTTTGACACGTGCAAGCAGGACGGCACCTGTGCCGGCGCAAAGCTCGGTTGCGACGACGGCAACGTGTGCACTCTCGACGCATGCACACCCGCGGACGGCTGCACGCACCAGCCTGCCAACGCGACGGCGTGCGAGGACAATGACCCGTGCACGCTCAACGACGTCTGCAAGGGCACCAAGTGCAGCGCCGGTGCGGACATTCTGAAGTGCGACGACAAGAATCCGTGCACCAAGGATTTCTGCGAGGCGAAGGTCGGCTGCAAGGCGGAAGTCGACCCGCTGGCGTGTGACGACAACGAAGGCTGCACGATCGACAGCTGCGACCCCACGACAGGCTGCAAGCACACGAGCTTGCTCGTTGGCGACGCGTGCTCGACTGGCGACCTGTGCCTCGTCGGCTCCACGTGCTCGGCTGCGCTCAAATGCCAAGGCGGCACCGCGCCGAACTGTGACGACAAGGACATCTGCACCAACGACTTCTGCAAGTCCGACAAGGGCTGCATCCACGCCATCAACGAGTTGAACTGCGACGACGGCGAGTGGTGCACGTACCCGGACCTGTGCACGGGCGGGCAGTGCATCGGCGTCAAGACCAATAGCTGCCCCTATTGCAGCAAGATATTCAGTGACTTTGACGGCAAGCTCACGCAGTTCCAGATCGGCACCAGCGGCAATCCAGGCGACGGCATCGATGTAGACGGCGACCCGAAGACGTGCTCGCCCGACGGTGATTGCTCAGCGGGCATCGACAACGCGGCGTCGGTCTTGTCGTTCATCGTGAACGATCCGCTCATTTCTTCGATCAACAACGGGCTCTTCCTCTTCGCCGCCGAAATGGCCGGCTACCAGGGCGAGAATATTCCGTTTGTGCTGAACCTGTATTACGTGAACATGGACATGTCGAGCCTGAATGTGAATTGCGACGCGCAGAAGGACGTCTGCAACTGGGTCGCCATGCAAACCGCGTTTACGGCGGCGTGCCAGCCGAAATTCTCGTTCAAGGACGCAGTCGTGAAGAACGGCGTGTTGACGGCGGGCGGCAAGGACACGTTGTTCGCGATGGATGCGTCGATTCTGGGCGCGAAGAACGCGACGTTGTTTGTCAAAGGCGCGCGCGTCGAGGCCAAAGTCTCGTTCACGCCGGACGGCAAAGCAGTGCTGGGCATGTCGGGCGCGCTGGGCGGCGCGGTGCCGTCGCCGGTCATCGTCGACATCATCAATGCGATGGACGACAGCGTGTTCTCTGGCATCGGCGGCAAGGCAAACGCGCTCGTGTTGGTGCAGCAGTTGCTCGCCGTCGACCAGGACACCGACAACGACGGCACGATGGACGCGAGCAGCATTGGCCTGCGGTTCTCGGCGATTGGCGCGAAGATCGTCGGGACCAAGTACTGATGCCGACGCATCCGTTCGCCGCGGGCGTCGCGCATTTGGCGTCTGTGGATCCGCAACTTGCTGACATCATTGCCGCGACCGGCCCTTGCACCGTGACGTTTCGCACCGAGCGGTTTGCCGCGCTCGTCGCCGCGATTCTGTCGCAGCAAGTGTCGAGCGCCGCTGCCCGCACGATTCACCGCCGGCTCTGTGAGTTGATGCCCGACGGCGAGCCGACTCCGGAGCACATCGCCGCGAAGTCGCCCGAAGAACTGCGCACGGCAGGTTTGTCGGGGCAGAAGGCGAAGTACCTGCACGCGCTCGCTGCGTTCGTGGTCGATGGGCGGCTGGACCTGAATGGGCTGGACGCGCTGGACGACGAGTCGGTGGCGCGCGCGCTCGTCGCCGTGCCGGGCATCGGGCGTTGGACCGCGGACATGTTCTTGATCTTCTCGCTCGCTCGCCCGGATGTTCTGCCGCTGGGCGACTTGGCGGTACGCGACGCGTTCGTCCACCACTACGGGCTGACAAAGGCGGACTTCCCGAACAAAGCGCTTGAAATCGCTGAGGCTTGGCGTCCGTGGCGCAGCGTAGCTTGTTGGTACTTGTACCGCGACGGAGATCGCCGCAAGGGTCGACCTGCGGTCGTCTGAACCCTATTTCCGCGCGGGCGATTGAAGTGCCCTGCGAGTTTGCTTTTCCTTCGCGCTCGGCAACGCCCAGGTCAGCCAGAGCCAGCCGGCGCCGGACTGCAGCTCCAGCGTGAGCGCATACGTGTCGGGCTGACGAACCTGCGCAAGCCACAGCGTCGCCAAGTCCAGACGCACTTTCAGGCTTCGGTCCAGCGCCAACGACAGCCCGTTGGGCAGCGGCAAGTTCTCCAAGCGTGGCATCGACGACTGCGACTCGCGCGCGCGCTCCATTTGCAACGCGGTAGCTGCCGACAGGGGGTTAGGAATGGGCACGGCCCCTGACGGCGCGCGGAACGGAACGACCACGGAGAAGATCGGCAGCGGCGTGCGCTTGGGCGCGCGCGCGGCGGCGGGCAGAGCGAGACACATCAAGGTGCAGATGAGCAGGGTGCGGGCGGTCGCAGGTACCGCGAGGTCGCGCACACCATCCGCGCGTCTCTGAAATGGATGGATGCGGATCTGCTTCACGGCGCCTTTCCCAACGGACCGCGTGTTGGGGCGACCTGTATTCAGAAGATAGGTCGCGGCGGCAAAGATGTGCAGATGATTTGCTTTCTACCGCCTCTTCACCGCGAGCTTCTTGAGCGCCGGGCGCAGGAGATCCTGGACGGTGTCACGCACTTCGTCGATCTCGTCTTGCGTCAGCTCCGCGTTGGTCACGTCAAGTGCAGCGGCTTTCAACTCGTTCACGTGCGTCAGAGCCATCGCCCGTTTGCCACCCGCGGCCGTCTCCGCCGCCGTCGCCGCTTCCAACACCTTCGCAGCGCGCGCTTCCGCGGCCGCCAACTCTTTCTGCAGGTCCGCGCACGGCAGCTGCGCGCTCAAGCGGTACAGCCGAGTCGCGTGAACTGCCAGCGGTTGCAAAGCCTCGTCCGTCTCGTCAGTCAGCACCTTGGGCTCGACAACGTTGGGATCCTTGCGAATGGCCTGCGCCAGCGCGTGCCGCTTGCCGTCCCACGCCAGCAACGCCTGCCACACCTTTTCGCGCTTGTCCGAGTCCGCACCGGCGTCCCGCACGCGTTTGACCAACGACACGCCCTCGTCTTCGTACGCCGCAATGGTCTCGCGGTACTTCGCCACCGTCGCGGGCCCGACCTTGGCTGCAGCCTCGGCCGCGTCCTTCGCGGCCTTCTCCAGCGCGGCCTTCAGCTTGTCCGGCGACTTGCCCATCTTGAGCTGCGTGTACACTTCCAACTCACCAGCCTCGGCCGGCGTCATCTGCCCCTTGAGCGTGGTCAACTGGGTCTCAAGGCGCTCGTTGTCCTGCTTGAACTTCTCGGTGAGCCCCCGCACCTTCGCGCCATCGGCGCCGGCCGCTTCCACGTCGCGCAGCAGCTTGTTCACCCGCGCGGCCAAGGTGTCGACAATCGGCGACGCCTGCTGCAGCAGGGGCTTCGCCGGAATCTGCGCGAAGAGCGCCGGGGCGGACAGGGCGCTCGACAACACGGAGAAGACGAGAAAGTAACGGAGAATCGGCATGGGGAAGGCCTTGAGCCACGGACGCCGCGGCGCGAGCGACGGTACATGCGGGCGGGGAGGTGGTCAATGGGGAAAGAATTTTGTGGTGCGTGACGATTTTTGCCGCGGCAAAAGTTGGGAATCGACGAATACGTCTTGTCGCGCGTGTCGGGCGCGATGCTGGCTACTGGAACCAAGCGCGCGCTTGGGACGCGGTCAGCCCACAATCTGGCTTGGCGGCGCAGGGACACGTCCCGCGCGCCGCGGACGGCTGGGCGGCACAGCGAGAGCTGTGGGACCGCATTGTGGAGCCATGTCCAGCGCGAGCTGGCTTGGCGACGGGGAGGGCCGATTTTTTTGGGGCGGAGGGCCCCGACGAAGTCGGAACTGCGCGAAACGTCAGAATTCCCGTCTTGACACGACCGGTTGCGTCTCGCCACACTGCAATCCCCCGCGGCGCGGACGCCGCATTGAAGGCCGACCATGAAGCTCCTCGTCCTCGGTGCGTCGCAAGGAACCGGCGCGCTCGCGGTTGAACGCGCCCTCGCGCACGGCCACGAAGTGACCGCGTTCGCTCGTAGTCCGCAGAAACTCACGCTGGAACACCCGAAGCTGCACAAGCTGGCCGGCGATTTCCACAATGACGCGTCGGTAACGGCAGCCATTGCCGGACATGATGCTGTGATCATCACGGCGTCAGCGACGAAGCTCGCAGCATTCAAAGACGAACCGCAGTATTTCTCCAAAGGCACGGCGTTCGCGATTGCGGGAATGAAGCGGCATGGCGTGAAGCGTCTTGTCGTGCTCAGCGCCAATGGGACTGGTGACAGTCGGCAGCTGTTGCCGTGGATCGCGCGCAAGTTGATGCTGGATTGGCTCCTGAAGATTCCGTACGCGGATCATGAAGTTCAGGAGCGTCAGGTGCGTGAATCGGGGCTCGACTGGGTGATCGCGCGGCCGGGGCGCCTGACAGATGGTCCGGCGCTCGGTAAGTACGTGGTGTTTCCGGCTCCCCCAAACCGCCACAATCCGGTGAA
>CAITYF010000253.1 GCA_903896545.1 uncultured Myxococcales bacterium
CTGCACACGGCCAGCTTCGCCGAGGCTCGGCTCTCCGACTTTGTGCCCATGGGCTCCGCGATTGCAGATCTGAACGCCGACGGCCTTCTGGACTTTCTGGTCGTGACCGACACCGAGCGTTGGTTTTTCCAGACCGCGAACGCGTGGCCGTTCGTTGAGCGCTCGATGGACGCGTGCGTGCTGGCGTTGCGCGCGGATCCGGCCAAGTACCCGATGCTGAGCTGGGGCACCGCGCTCGTGGACGTCGATGGCGACGGGCAGATCGACATGTTCGCCGCGAACGGCAACGACGAAGGACCGCTTGAACGCTTGGGACCGCAGTATCCGTCCCTGCACTTGGGGCAGGGCGACTTCCGCTTTGTCGACGCTTCCGTGGCGGCGCATCTGGATCGCGTTGGCCAATGGCACGCGCTGACTGTGGGCGATCTGGACGCCGATGGCGACCCGGATTTTGTCGTCGGGGGGCGCGGGATGGTGCCGCGCGTGTTCCGCAACGACATTCAGCACGGTGGTCACAGCCTCGCGCTGCGTCTGCACGGCACGACGAGCAATCACCTGGGCGCGGGCGCGCGCGTGTGGGTCAAGACGCTGCCGACTGATTCCGAGCGGCTGCTGGTCGGCGACGGCATGGCGTCACCGTTCGCACTTTCTGAGCCACTCGTTTTTGTCGGTGCGGGCGCGGCGACCACGGTCGATTCCGTTCGCATCGTTTGGCCATCGGGTTACACGCAAATGCTGCATGGCGTGCCGACCGGGCAGATTCACGACGTGACCGAACCGCAGTTCTTCGCCCTCGACCCGCCAACGCGTCACGGTCAGTCTGCTTCGGCGCAGCCCGTCACGCTGACGGTGACCCCGCGCGATGCTGCGGGCGCACTGCGAGCCGATGCCAAAGTGGCGCTGACGTTCACCGGCACGGCCGTCACGCCCAGCACGGATTCCGGCACGGGCGGCACACACACCTTCGCCATCCTGCCGCCGACGTCGCCTGGAACGACGGTTGTGCACATCCAGATTGACGGTGTTGAGCTTGGAATTGCGCCGAAGATCTTCTGGGATTGAGCCCGCCCCACGCGTCGTCCGCTCGCCGTGTCCAATTTCTGCGGATGTTTAGTTATGCGATAGAGAATCCAAAGATCCAAGACTTCGCCACCAAGGAACCTGATGCCCGACGTCAAAGAGCCGCTGCAGCGTTCCCACATCGTGCTGCTCGTGCTGCTATCCACGGCGACGTTCTTTGAGGGCTACGACTTCATCCTCCTGAACCTCGTGCTGCCGTATTTGAAGCAGGACTTCGGGCTGACGCTGCGGCAAGCCGGCTACGCCGCGTCCGTCATCGCATCTGGCACCATCGCGGCGTTCTTCCTCATGCGCTTGGGCGACTCGCTGGGACGTCGCGCGATGCTCTTGTGGACCGTTCTGGGGTACACGTTGGCGACCGGCTTGACCGCCGTAACGACCGACATCGTCGGTTTTGTCGCGCTGCAGTTCATCGCTCGCGTCTTTCTCGTCGCTGAATGGGGCATCTCGACTGTCATCCTGGCCGAAGAATTGCCGGCGTCCCGCCGCGGTTTTGGCATCTCGCTGGTCCAAGGTGCCGCGGGCGTCGGTGGCATCGTCGGCAGCGCGCTCTTCCCGATCGTGTCCAAGGTTTCGCTTGGCTGGCGCGCCATGTACCTGATTGGGCTCGTGCCGCTCGCGCTCGTCTTCTTCATCCGCACGCAGATGTCCGAGACCAAGCGCTACGCCGCGCAACGCGCGCTTGCACCGCCGCCGCGCTGGACTGAAGTGCTGGCGCCACAGCACCGCAAGACCCTGATTGTCGTCGCGCTGCTCTGGTTTTTCATGTACCTCGGCTACACGCCGATTCTCACTTTCTGGACCACGTTCGCGATGAACGACCGCGGACTCACGCCGAAGCAGGTGTCGCTCGTCATCGCGATTGCCTACACGGTCGGGCTGTCCGGCTTTGTCACCGCGGGCAAGCTGATGGACGTGTGGGGGCGGCGACCGACGTCGGTGCTGTTCTTTGGCGTCGGTTCTTTGGCCACCGCCGCGGCGTTCCTGGGGCCGCCGTCGATCTGGGGCATGGGCATCTCGCTTGTCGTCCTCATCTTCTTTGCCACCGCCTACCTGGCGATCTGCGCCACGTTCACCGCCGAGCTCTTCCCCACGCGCCTGCGCGCTTCGGCTTCGGGCTGGACGAACAACACGGTCGGGCGCATCGGCATGGTGCTCGCGCCGACGTTGGTTGGACTGTTGGCAGAACGGCTGGCGAATCCGGCGACGCTGGCGCGCAGCGGCGTGGGTCCGGCTGTGGCGCTGATGGGGCTCTCTCCGCTGGTTTGCGCGGCGCTGGTGCTCGCGTTCTTGCCGGAGACGCGCAACCGCGAGCTGGAAGAAATCGCAGGCTAAGGCGACGTACACGCAGCGCTCTGCACGTTGTTGCCGCCGCTTCATCGTCTTGTTTCAAATGCTTGTCCTCTATTCCATACTTTCGCGATAGACATTGGCGCAACACTTCTATACATTGCCTCGTGCATCCCGAATCGATGCTTGGAGACGCCATGTTTGCTGCCGGAAAGTCCTCGTCACACGTTCTCAGCCTCGTCGCAGCGTCGGTCGCGTTGGCCTGTGCGCTCGCGGGATGTGGCAAGTCAGCGGAGTCCACGTCGGCCGACGGTGAAAAGGCCGCGGCGACGCCACCGAAGACCGTCGAGCTCTTGAACGTGTCCTACGACCCGACGCGCGAGCTGTATCAAGCAGTGAACGTCGCGTTTGCCAAGGCGTGGAAGGCGAAAACCGGCCAGGAGGTGAAGTTTAGCCAGTCCCACGGCGGGTCAGGCAAGCAAGCGCGCGCCGTGATTGACGGCTTGAACGCCGACGTGGTGACGCTGG
The DNA here is from genome assembly GCA_903896545.1 of uncultured Myxococcales bacterium. GTDB lineage: Bacteria > Myxococcota_A > UBA9042 > UBA9042 > UBA9042 > CAIYBN01. The sequence goes on from CAITYF010000253.1 coordinate 2,899, forward strand.
CGCTCGCGGGTGACATCGACCAGATTGCGGAGCGGACCAAGAAGTTGCCGCTCGATTGGCAGACCCAATTGCCCGACCACAGCGCGCCGTACACGTCGACCATCGTCTTCCTCGTGCGCAAGGGCAACCCCAAGGGCATCAAGGACTGGGGCGACCTCATTCAGGGCGACACCAAAGTCATCACCCCCAACCCCAAGACCGGCGGCGGCGCCCGCTGGAACTACCTCGCGGCGTGGGCGTGGGCGCAAAAGGCGAACGGCGGCGACGAAACCAAAGCCCGCGAATTCGTCAAAACCCTCTATCAGCACGTCCCCATCATGGACACCGGCGCGCGCGGCGCGAGTATCACATTCGTGCAGCGCACACAGGGCGACGTGCTCATCACCTGGGAAAACGAGGCGATCCTGACGACGGAAGAAGTGGGCAAGGGCGAGTACGAGATCGTGTACCCGAGCCTGTCGATCCTCACCGAGCCGAGCGTGGCGGTGGTCGAGCAGAACGCGAAGGAGAAGGGGACGCTGGAGGTCGCGAAGGCGTATCTGGAGTACCTCTACACGCAAGAAGGCCAGGAATTGGTCGCGCGCTACCACTACCGCCCGCGGAACGCGGAGCTGCTGGCGAAGAACGCGGCGAAGTTTCCGAAGCTTGAGCTGGTGACGGTGGAGCAGGTGGCCGGCGGGTGGAAGGCGGCGAATGCGAAGCATTTTGCGGATGGTGGGACGTTTGATCAGATTTATGCGGTGAAGTGAGGCGGGGAGAAATGCTGTCGGGAGAGCGGGCTGGGCGTGTGAAGACGTTGAATGGTGAGCGTTTTGTGGTCATAAGAAGCGCGCTGGACTGAGGCGAGCGGCTCGTGGTCAAGATTGGCCCTGACGGGGCTGCCGCGGGTAGAGCTGCGAATCCGCGAACACCTCCTGACGGTCGATGTGCCGTCGGGAGCCCGCCGTGCTTGCCGCCACCGTTGCAAACAACAATCGGATCCCGACGGTGGCGAGGACTTCCCCAATCGGCGGCCGCGGAGGGCCGCCGCTACCGCGTCGCCCGCGGGTCAACCTACGGCGACCTGAGCGACAACCGCGCTTCGGCACGGTCGTTTGCGGCGAGACGGTGTTGAATGACGTGGGATCGATGGTGCACGGTGTCCTCAACGCGCTTGGCGAGCACGTGCCGTGCATCCGCGTGGAGGTATTCGCGGTGGTGCCTGACCACATCCATGTGGTGGTTGGCATTGGCGCAGACGTCGCGACCGAACCGGATGGCACGGATCGTGGTGGCATCTCCAACAGGCGGCTGGAACCGCCTACCCGCGCGCCAACCACGCCGCCAGTCGACCGCGGACCGCAGCGATCCGTTCATCCCGCACACGTCCGAGCGGTCCGGCGAATACGCCCTCGTCCACGACCGCTAAACGGCCAAGGCGGGCAACGCTCGGCACCTTCAAGCCGCTCGCTGCAAAGTCCGAGTCGTTGTCGCCGACGACCTCGTCAAACGCGTCAATCGCTTGATGCAGTTGCGACGAAACCATGCAAATGAGCCAGTCGCCATGCCGCCCAGGCGTCCTCGCAAGGAGCAGAACCGGCCGCAGCTTGCCCGCGACGAGGTCGGTCTGCGGAAACCGCACGAGCGCGATGGTGCCGGCCGCCCACATCAGCCCACGTCCCGGCAGTCCGCCATCGTGTAGCTAACCGGATCGGCCTCGGTCGCGAGCGCCTGCAGCGCAAGTTCGCGAAACGCGCGGTCAGGCCAGTCGGTCGACGCCTGCGGCGCACCAGTGGTCCGTGCGGCGAGAAATTCGACAAAATCAAGCACTTCAGCTTGTTTCGCTGGTGGGAGTTCGGCTACGCGCTTGGCGACTGTCTCGGGAACACCCATGGGAGCCTCGGACGCACACACATGTGCACCACCAGAGTAACCAGAGACTGACGCGGTTTCAAGGCGTTTGCGCGTGGCCCGGTGTACCTGCTCGCGGCCAAAACCGGCGGCGGCGCCCGCTGGAACTACCTCGCGGCGTGGGCATGGGCGCAAAAGGCGAACGGCGGCGACGAAACCAAGGCCCGCGAATTCGTCAAAACCCTCTATCAGCACGAATCGGATGATGCGGATGGTCGGGGAATCTCCAACAGGCCGCCACAGAGGGCCGCCTCTACGGATTTGTCGGTCGTCGTGCGTCGGTTCAAAACGTTTGTGGCACATCGGTACGCGGTTGGCGTCGCGGAATCGGGTTGGCCGCGCTACCACGGCCACGTGTGGCAACGGCGATATTTCGACCGGATCGTGCGCGATGGGGGCGCCGCGGCGGCGATTCGACACTACGTATTGGCAAACCCTCGGTTCGTGCCGACGCGATCCGTAGATGCGGCGCTCGGTCGCCGCCTATTGTGGATGGATTCACATCTCGGAGATACTGACGCCCCCACGTTGCGTGGGCAGACCTGACCCAAACTCCCCGAACCGCTGAATTGCCAACAAAATGGAGAGATGCCGGTTCGCAGGCACAATCGTGTTTGCGAACAACGTCCCGGGCGGAACACCCGCCTGGGCCAACCTTACGGACCGGCATCCATGAAAACTGTGCAGCAAGAAATCGCGCGTGTCGAGGCGTTCACGGACCCGA
>CAITYF010000254.1 GCA_903896545.1 uncultured Myxococcales bacterium
AGGGCTGCGGGCGGGTCGAGCTTGCGACGGCCCTGCCGCTCGGACTGGACCGCGAGCGTGCACCTCCGGTGGCACGCCGCGGTTCGGGCAAGTTCAAGCTCAAACTTCGGTCGGAGTGTGTAGAGCCGGAGCCGGTCATTCGCGGAAGCCGCTTGTCGGTCGCGATGGCAGGTCGAGCGGCCGCGGAACGATCGCGCCACCCGCCGCGTCGCGAACGAACGTGAACGACGTGCCGAAAGTTGCTGGTGCTTGCAGAATCGGCAAGCCGCGCAGCGCGGACATCTTCCTTGTGATGCACTCTCGCGCGGCGTCATCGACACCCGCCGTGCGGATATCGGTGACCGTACCCACCCAGCCCACCGTGAACGCAACGAGGGCCACCGCGTCGGACCCATTCACGTTCCTGGAAGCGATCTCGGCGACGCACTTCGCCAGAGCGGCGCGGCGGGTCCTGACTTTCTTGGCGATCTCTTCAACGTCGGCGGACGATACGAGGCTCCCTGGATCGCCGAGCGCGACGAGCACGTCGTCCACTTGCGCTGGCATCACCGCGTTCTGGTCGAGTTCCCGGAAGGGGCCGGCTGGCGCAAGCTGCACGCCGAACGTGTAAGTCAGGGGCGTTGGCTGCTGCGTCAGGAACTCGGCAACCGCGAGGAGCGGCTGCACGAGGCACGTCCGCGCCGCGTCGGAGTCGGGAATCACGGTCGCAGTCCACGGCCCGCCAGCGCTCCGGCGTAGCGTCAAGGTCCACGGCTGGGTGCGCTCAGCCGCCGTGGCCATCCGCGCGAGGCAGTTGCCCTGCGGACCCAAAGCCCACTTCAACTGGCGATCCAGCGTTGGCACCGCAGGGCTCGACGGAACGAACTGCACCGCTTGACCCCGCCGAATCGGCCGATAGTACGGCGCTTGACCCACGCAGTGCGCGTCTGTCCAACGCGGCAACTGCGTCGTCTGAGGCTTTGCCTTGTCGATGTACGCCGTCAGACCTCGCGACTGGCCGATCTCAAACCGCGCGGCATTCCTTAGCCGTTCAGCGCACGTGTGGCACTCACCGAACCGCGTTTTCCAACCAGCCGTACGGCCGTTCTCCTGGATTTCAAGTTCAAACCCGCCGGGAATTTCTGGGACAGAGCACCGCTCGATGACGAGGCCGGCCCGCCGCTTCGGCATGAGGCACTTGCGGATCATCGCCGCGTGCTGCTGAAGCACCGCGATGTCGCCGAGCGGGTCCAGTTCGCCCGTCAGCTGCACGTTGACCTGCACGTACCACGGCGTGGGCTCGTCGGGCTGGCCGGCGCTCTCGATACGCTGTGCAATCGGCGCGTCCAACTCCTGGTGGAGACACGTCGCGAAAGGCGACTCCGCGACGTCCAAAGCCACGCGTCGCTGCGTGAGATCCCAGCGGATCGTGGCGTCGAGCGTGCGCGGAACAACAGTCAGACCGGATTGGCGCGACAGCCGCTCAAAACAGACCTCGGCCGCGCCGCCGATCCACTCGCGGAGGTGCGGTTCGAGCGCCTTCCCGGTCTCGCCTTCGCTCGTCGCCGTCGTCGTGGCTTGAATCGGCGAGATCTCGCAGAGGGGCGCTTCCGCGTTGCGCTTGGGCTTTTCGATTCGCAGACGAATCGCCCCATCCGCGATGTCACTCCGCCGCGTCCATGCGTTCATGTTTTGCGCCAGGCAGTTGGTGAGCGATGCGTCGACCGGTTGGACGGCCCACGCCTTGTCCGCCTGCTGCTGGAACGCAAACGTGCCGTCCGCATCCGGGTGGCGCCAAAGGAATCCGCGAAGGCAACCGCGCACTTCAGGCGTTGCGTGCGGTGGCGACGCGTGAGCGGACAGTCCAACCGAACTGAGGGCAATGAGGACTGCGAGAATCATATTCTGCTTCGGCATTTTCATCCTCAACACAAGCCACACTTCAGGGAACTGGCATGACCAGTGACACCACCGTCTGCCAGTGACCATTCGCCAAGCGCGACAGCACAACCCGGTCGTCGTGCGCCTGGTGCGACTGCGGCTCCGTACCGTTCCCGTCAGCCGCCGGAACGAGTGTAGAGACAACCCACAACGCACCATCCGGGCCAACCGCCGCCGCGGTGAGCCAGTCCGCATCGTTGTAGCGATACTCCTCGGAAGCCAGAGCCGCCGCCTCCTCGTGCCAACCAGCAGCGGCAAACTCGCCGACGTGCAGGTTGTCGCGACCCTGAATGGCCAATCTGGGAACCTCAGTCGCGATGACCTGCAAAGCACGCAGCGGCTCGGTTTCCAGGTGCGGCTGGAGCGCCGGAGGCAGGACCTCCCACGCCCCGCCGCGTGCGACCAAGACCGCGACTTCAGGTCGTCCTTCGTGCAGGCCAAGTAGCCTCGGCTCGGTCCCAACTATCGCCAGATCGACAAGTTGTACGTCTTTGGGCACTTCCTTCGGCAACGGCGCAAGGATCGGCTTGTCGAATGCTGCGCCGCGTTGCGTCATGGTACCCGCAAGGTGCACGGAACCGACGTAGCCGACTGTGTCATCGTTGCGCTGCGATGCCACGCGCGTCGTCATCCACCAGAATCGCGCGACTTCTCCAGAAAACGCTGCGTGAACTTGGTGCACTGCGTGGACCCAGGTCCGCACGCGCTCGCTGACCGCGGTGGGCATCGGTCCCGCCTCGTCGAACTCGGGGAGCGCTGCCTCGGCGTCCACCCGCCACGCGCCGTCGTCCAGACGCAACGCGACGAGCTGCGGCTTGGCGTTCGACCGGTAGCCGAGCATCGCCAGCCGGCCATCGCGTTGGCCCAACGCGAGCACCGCGACACCTGACGGCGACGGAATCACATCGGCGCGGCCTTCGGTCAAGTGAAAGGTGACGTCACCTACCGCGAGGTAGCGCTCCCCCGCGCCGCTCGCCCAGCGCAGATCGTTCGCATCCGCTTGCGACTCAGGCAGCGCCGCGAGCAGCGTCAGACGAGCATCTGCCCAACGGTACACCTCACCGCGCGGCTGCGGTCCGTCGGGCTGCAGCCAGAGCACGGCAAGGCAAACGCTGCCATCCTGTTCCACGCGCACTTGCGCCCGGGCTGCCATGCGCGAAGACGGAACTTCGGCCGGCGGCCAGCCCGGCCCGATGTAGGCAATCGCCCGCGATCCGATCACGTTCGCGGCGTGCGGCGGCTGCGGCGGCTCGTCGGCCAACACCGAGGCCGGCGCGTCTGTCTGCGCTGGCGCCGCGGTCGGTGGTCGGGCGCGCGTACACGACGCGAGGATGGCGAGCGCAAGCGCGCTGAGCCAGAACGCGCGAATTCGGCGCTTGCAAGCGCGACCACCGACGCGAATTGCCGTGCAGCGCACCGCCGACTGACGCAGCGCGAGCGCCGTTGCGTCCAGATGCGTCTGTCCCTTGAAATTCCCGACCACCCCCAACTCCTGGACAGCCAAGAACCGACCAGCCGCCCGCCGCCGGACACTTGGAGGCGGAGTCAGGGCGGCACGGCAGATGCTGAACGCCGTTTCCCCGCAGTTTTCCCGTGTCCGCGGGTTCCGTCAAGCGCAACAAACCACAAGGTTTTGGCGACTTCAGTTAGAGCTCCCTAACCGCGCCGCCCCGCCGGCGTCCCAGCCGCCAGGCGAAGCGGGTCCCGTGCCAGACTTCGGTACACGAGCGGCCAGTGTCGCGGAGGATTCACTGAATTCGCCCCCACGTGCGCCTCCACCAGCCCACACCGCACGCGCTACAAAAACCTGAAGGGCTTCTTCACCCAATTCAGCAGCCACTCCGGCACTTCGCCCGCTTTGAGCAGCTTGGGCGCCAGCGCCAGCTGCGTCTTCACGATCCCGCGTTCGTTGCTGAACGTGCGAAAACCGTGGCGACCGTTCGCGTTGCCGAGGCCTGAATTGTTCATGCCGCCAAACGGCAAGTGGCTATGCATGTAGTGAATCATCGCGTGGTTGAGGCACGCGCCGCCAGACGACGTCTGCGCGAGAACCGTATCCACCAACGCGTCATCGCGGCTGTACACGTAAAGCGCAAGCGGCTTGGACGCGGCGTTGATGCGGTTGATGCCCGACCGATGTGGGGCTGGGCGCCGCGCGCGATTTACCATCGACTTGGCGACAACACGTGGCTGTGGCGCGAGAAGGGCGAGCTGCCTAGGATTGTGTCGGAGAACGTCCGACACGCTCCGTCCAAGCCGCGGCTGCGGTTTGGCAAACGCATGAACCTGCCTGAATTCACTTCCGGCAGTTCTTGCGCGTTTGGCCCAAAACTCAAGCGAGGAGCCTGTCGGGGAGGTTCTCCGGCAGGCTCCGAGGGAAGTCCTCGCTGCACTGCGCTAGCCGCCTTCCTGCAAAACGCCAGCCCGCCGCGCCAACTGCCGCACCACCGCATCCACAGCCGCCCGGTCCGCGCGATCCAGCCGTCGCAGCAGCTCGACCATCAGCTCCAGACGTTCCTGCTCCGACTGCGCCAACCGCGTCCGACCGTTGGGCGCCACGCCCGGCGGCACATCGCCGTCGTCCGGAACCGGCGGATTGCGCAGCGCCAGCGGTCGCCGCCCTGGCGCATCCGGTCGCCCGTCACGGTCAGAAATCGGCGCTGGTCGGCCGGCACGGACGTCGGCCAACGTCTTGCGGACACGCGGCGGATTGCCAGTGCCCGGCAGCACACCGACGACTTCCGGATGCGCGTCCAGCAGCAGCGCGTTCGGCGTCGTCTCCAGCACCTCGCACACGCGCATCAGCGTCGGAAAGCTCGGCAGCGACTGCCCGCGCTCCAACCGCGAGTACGCCTCCAGCGAAATGCCCACCCGCTCGGCCAACTCCGCTTGGGTAATCGACCGCGCGAACCGCCGCGTACGCAGCGCCTGCGCCAGCGTCTGCGCGGTGGCCTTGGCGGCGTCAGCATCTTGTGGACGAGCGGGCATGGGCGGCTCCGGGAGAGATCCGCAGTCTGGCCGTCGTTGACACCCACTTGAACGAACTGTTGATTCGTATAAACTGACGTCAACGTCGTGAAGAAGCACTGCGCACCCCGCGCCGTCGCCGACGTAGAGGGTGCAGTCATGGTTCAAGATAGCAGGCGTCTTGCGGTGTTGTGTGTGGCTTTTACAATGTTTGGCGCAGCGTGCGGGTCGACGTCCGCTGGGGGCGGTGGGGGCGGAGTGACGGCCGAAGACGCGGCAAGCGCAGCCGACATCGCTTCCGGTCCGCATGACGCGTTGGTGGCGGACACCGGATGCACCGCCACCGAGAGCTCTTGCACGGGAAACGCCCTGAATCTCTGTGTCGGCGGCTCTTTCAAGACGCTGAAGTGCGATGACGCCGGCTGCATCGGTGCCGGGTACTTGGGCTCGACTGGCTGCGGCGTCGACACCGACGGACTGGCGACGTGCCTGTGTACGCCTTGCTCCGTCGCCGACACGGTCTGCCTGAGCACGAAGGAGGCTCAGGTCTGCGATCTCAAGACCGGCAAAGTGTCGACAACCACTTGCACCGGCGCGAAAACCTGCTCCGCCGGCAAGTGCGCGACACCGACCTGCACGCCCAAGTGCACGAGCGGCGCGTGTGGCGCCAACAGCGACGGTTGCGGCGGTACGTGTACGTGCAGCGCTGGCGAGCAATGCAACAACGGGACGTGTCAGAAGCCTTGCACGACCGCCAACAACGCTTGCACGGGTGACACCCTCCATACGTGCGGCGTCGACGGCTTTATGCACGACAAGACGTGCGGCGTGGCCGACTGCCTCAGCGTTGGCTACGTAGGCTACGCAGAATGCGGCGCGAATCCCGGCCAAGCGGCGACCTGCTTGTGTGTGGGCTGCACAGAGGCGGACAACAAGTGCGCCGACGGCACGACCGTCCAAACGTGCGACTTGGCCTCAAGCAAGCTGACGACGTCCAAGTGCACTGGCAAGAACGTCTGCTATGGCGGCTCGTGTGTTGATCCCACGTGCAAGCCGACCTGCGACGGCAGCAAGTGTGGCCCGAACAGCGACGGCTGCGGTGGCACGTGCAACTGCGGCGGCGGCGATGTGTGCGACGCTGGCACGTGCAAGGCGGCTTGCAGCGATTACGACAACTTCTGCATCGGCAGTACTTTGAAGTACTGCGGCAGCGACGGCCTGATGGCAACACAGACATGCAGCGCCGCCAGTTGCATCGCTGCGGGTTACGTCGCGTTTGATAGCTGCGGCATGAACAGCAAGTTCTACGATTCCTGCCTCTGCAAGACCTGCACCGTGGCGGATAACACCTGCTTGGATTCCAAGACCGCTCAGGTCTGCGACGCGACGACCGGCAAAGTGTCGCCCAAGGTGTGCACCGCCAACCAGAACTGCAAAGCCGGCGCGTGTCAGACAACGTGCACGACGTCCGCCGACTGCACCGCGAGCCAACTGTGCGTGACCGCGACGGGCGTTTGCAAGGAGGTTTCTGGAGCGCAGTACACATTGGAAATCAAGTGGGCCGCCATCGTTGGCAATTACGGCGACACCCCCGACCCGTTTGTCTCCGTCTTCAAGAACGGCACGCTGATTTGCACGGCTCCGGAACTCGCCGACACGTACTCGCCGTTTTGGTTCGCGACTTGCCCCTCTAGCATCCTGCTCAACTCTTCGGACACATTGACGTTCTCGATGTACGACGCAGACGCCATGTTCAATGATTTCATCGGTACGGTCGAGTGGTCGGGCTCAGCGCTGATCAGCCTGTTGAAGGCTGGTGGGTACTCCAACGGCGCCATCGGCTCCTCTGGCACGACGATCACGTTCACGCTGACCGCTCAGTAACACCCGCACCCAGCCAAGCCCCGCCGTGTCGAAGTTCCTCATCGTCGCCTCCGCGTTGGTCAGCCTCTCGCTGCCCGCCTGCTACACCACCTGCGTCGAGACGGAAACCGCACACCGGTCTCGGGCGACGACGACGACCGCCAGTGGTTCCTGCTTCGGGGCGCGGTTCGTGTCAACGACACAGCGGGCAAGGAATCTCCGGACGGCGTCGCGTTTGCAGACTCCGAGATCGGCGTCATGGAGTCCGGGAACAACGCGGTGAGTGCGTGAGGTCGATCGTCGTTTCACCGGCGCACGTTGCCGGTCGGTGCTGCAATGCGACAACCACTGTCGCATCCAAGCCACAGCCAGTTCACCTCTGCCGCGGGAATGTGGCCATTGGTCGACCGCGCAGTTCACCGCGCGCTACACATCCTGAGCCAAGTCGAATGCCAAACTGAACGGGGCGAGACCTGTCGCATTGCGGACTAGGACCGCGAAGCGGGCACCTCAGGTGGCACGCCGCGAAACACGTGGACGCGGTTTCAGGGCGGCACGGCAGAAGCTGAACGCCGTTTGCCCACAGTTTTTCCCTTTCCGCACGTCCCGTTACGTGCCAAAATCACGGCGTTTTTCCTACATTTCAGACACATCACCGCAACCGCGCGTGAGCGCACTGACGTGGCGTCTGTCTCGACAAACGGCCGGTCGACCTCGTCGTTGGCCGCCAGCCAGCCAAGAACGTCGTGCGACGACGGCGAAATTTGCCATGACGGGAACTGTTGCGGTCTCGCCGTCGCGCCGCGCGCGATTTTTCCGCCACCGTCCCAGCCGCCAGGCGCAGCGGGTCCCGTCCCAGACTTCCGTACACGAGCGGCCAGTGTCGCGGAGGACTCACTGAATCGCCCCCTGCAATCGCGCATTACACAAGCTTGTGGGGCTTCTTGACCCGATTTAGCGGCCAATGCGGCCCGCGTCGGTTTCATCCATGACTTGACGTTGCGGATCGCGTCGTTGGCTTCCACGACGACCGGCAGGATCTCTGCCAACTCGACTTCACCGCGTGGCTTGCGGAAGTCATCCCAGCCGACTTGGCACCACACATCCGTGTAGGCGATGACGGCGTCGCGGAAGCGCTTCCATTTGGCGAGCGCTCGGCCGCCGTGGAGGTCCGCAACCGCAGCGACGTGGCGCGCCGACGTTCGAAGACGTCGCGAAAAGGGGCGGACAAAGAGAGACTTGGGGCAAGTGCGTCGGACGTCGCAACCTCGACCGGAAAGCGGAAATGGCCGGTCTCGGAGAAGAGTTCGCGCCGATGAAAGGGAGCTTCGTGCGGTTCTGCCGGCGTGTCCAGCGCGCTCCTTCTACGGGCAGTCGCTCGGACAAGTCGTGGCTTCACTGCCGGTGCAGATGTTGTTGCCGCAGATGTCGCGGACGCAGAGCACGACGCCGCCCGCCGGACTCGCGGAGCCCACCTTTCCGTCGGTGGGCAGATAGCTAGTCATGTTGCTATTGGACAACTTCAGCGTGGACGTGAGGACCGGGCTTGCGAAGTAGAACGAGAAAAGCTGGCTGGCCGCGGCGTTTTGCCTGGTTCTATCGGCGATGGAACTCAATTCACGGTAGGTGGGCATGCGCCAGCCCGTCCCGACGAGCGTGAGGGTCGTGCACCCCGCCTGCGCACTGGTGTAGTTTGGGTAGACCCCGGTCCCTTGAATTTGTTGCCATTCAACGCCGGTCGCAGCATCGAGAACCGTACCGCTTCCCGGTGCCGTCAATCGCGTGCCAGAGGGAACCACGCTCCAGCCACCGCGCACGCACCGGACGGGTTTGGCGGTCGTGCCGGGCGTCGGCCCCCCGGACATCATGTCCACAGTCCAACGGTAGGGACTATTTGCGACGTTGGCCACGGACGTCCAGTATCCGCCGGTGGGTTGCGACGGAAATTTGGCATTGTTGAGCTTGCTGCCCCCCCACGTCGCCTGCGAGTAGTCCAAAATGCTCTCATATTCAGCGACGCTGGGCACGCGCCAATCCGCCTTGCCCGATAGGTACAGGCTGTTGCAATAGTAGAACGCGCTGGTCACCCCAGTTCCAGCATCGCCGGTCCAAGTGCCGACGCTTTCACGCTGCCATTGCAGGCCCAGCTGATTGTCGATCGCGGACGTCCCGTCCGAATTGACCACGAAGCCCTTCGGCACGTCCGGACGGATGCCCCAAGCGGGGTAGTCAAATACGCAACGTTGGGAAGAGAGGAAGGCGTCATCCATGCTCGTGATGAAGGTTCCTGCCGGACAGGCGCAGACACCTGCCCCACACGTGCCGACAACGCCACACTTCGTGCCGTTTGGCTTGCTCGGATTGCTGCACGTCCACGAATTCGTCGCGAACACCTCCCCCGTGCACTCGTTCGCGTCGTCGCAAGACTTCACGCACCGCGCCTCGTACGATTCTGCGACCCCGTAGCTGCCGGCGCTCCCCGTGGCAAAATCGATCGCCCACTGACTGCCGGCGCCGTAAATCGTCGACGGCAGCGCGGTCCAGCTGCGGCCAAGCGCGCCGGGAACGAACACGCTGAATTCGCTGCCCGTTCCGCTGCGATCGATAAGCGACTCCAACTCGCGTTCGCTGGCCAATCGCCAGCCACTACCCTTCCCTGCACAGACGGCGCTGGCGTTGGCGGCAGTGAAAGTGCCCGCTTCAACGCTGCGTTTCCACAGGCGCTGGGTTGCGGCGTCCCAGACCTCCGTGGTGTCGGCGGAGAGCGTGAAACGCTGGTTGGGCGCCGCGGCGCTGGGATAGCCGCGGACGCAACGGACGTTCATGACGCCGCCCGTGTACACTTCGACATTCGCGCTGGAGAAATCAACGTCCCATTGCGCCTTGCCCGCACTCCGCGCCCAGAATCGAAGGTCGCCCGACGGCATTGCAAACACAGTTGACTCGACGGTCGGCGCCGTCGCACGCAGGTAATCCGTGATGGTGATCAGTTCACTTGTCGTCGGCAACCGCCAGTCCGCAAGGCCGGCGATCACCGCACCGTCGCAATACGCCGCTGCTGCTTGCACTGTTCCTGCCGATCCGTACGCGACGGCCCACGAGAGTCCGGTCGCAGCGTCGGTGACTGTTTGCCCATCGCCGAGTCCGACTATCGGGTCGTGGCGAACAATCCCCCAAACGGGATAGTCGTACGCGCAGACGATTTCGCCAATGCCGCCGTTGTCGATGAGCGTCGGGATCGTACCCGCGCCGCAAGCCGTACACACCCCGGCAACGCAGCGGTGGTCGCCCGCGCATTGCAGTCCATCAGGAGTCGACACAAACGCGCAAACGCCTTGGCTGTCGCAGGAATCAACGGTGCAGACGCTGCTGTCATCGCACACAAGTGCCGCGCCTTTGCATGTTCCGCCCGCACACGCGTCGCCCTGCGTGCAGACGTTTCCATCGGTGCACGTTCCGCCCACCGGCAAGTTCACGCAACCCGCCGCGCTGTCGCACGTGTCACTCGTGCACGGTTCGCCATCGCCGCAGTTCACTTCCTGACCTTTGCACTGGCCTCCGAGGCAGCGGTCGCTTGCCGTACACGCGTTCGCATCGGTGCACGTGACGTCGATCGGCGTGTAGACGCAGCCGCTCAGCGGATTCTTGACCGGGTCGCAGCTGTCGGCCGTGCAGACCTCGTTGTCGTCGCACACCTTCGCGCTGCCGCCGCAATCGCCGGTGCTGCAGGTGTCGTTGACCGTGCAGGGATTTCCGTCGTCACACGTGGAAAAGACGTCGGCGTGAACGCAGCCGCTTGCCACGGCGCAGCTGTCGCTCGTGCACACGTTCTTGTCGTCGCAATCGAGCGGCACGCCGATGCACGCCCCGCCAGCGCACGCGTCGCTGCCGCTGCATTTGTTGCCATCGTCGCAGTAGCTACTCAGGTTCTCGTAGTGGCAGCCGAGCGTCACACTGCAACTCTCGCTGGTGCACGCGTTGCCGTCGTCGCAGTTGATCGCCGTTCCCGCACAAACGCCGTCTACGCACGCGTCGCTGCCGGTGCAGGCGTTGCCGTCGTCGCAAGAGCTGCTCAGGAATGTGTGCACGCAGCCACTGCCCTCGACGCAGCTGTCGTTGGTGCACGCCGAATTGTCGTCACAGTTGACTGCGGTACCGGCGCAGACTCCGCCGTCGCACGTGTCGCTCGCCGTGCAGCCCACGCCGTCGTCGCAGTACCCGCTCAGCGCGATGTGGCCACACCCGTTTGTCACGGAACAGAAATCGCCTGTGCACGGATTATTGTCTTCACAAGAAACAGGGCTGCCCACACACGCGCCGACCTGACACGCATCGCCCGTCGTGCACGCGCTGCCGTCGTCACAGGTCGCAACCAGTTGTTTGTACACGCAGCCTGTCTTGCTGTCGCAGCTGTCCGCCGTGCAGACCGAACCGTCCTCGCAGCCCAATTTCTTGCCGGTGCAAAATCCGCTTGAACAGGCGTCGTTCACCGTGCACGCGTCGCCGTCGTCGCAGTAGCCATCCAGGATCAGGTGCGTGCAGCCGAGCGTGTCCGAGCACGCATCGCTTGTGCAGGGATTTTGGTCGGCGCAGTCCACCGAGTCGCCTTTGCATTGTCCGTCCTTGCAAGCGTCGCCGGCGGTGCAGGCGTTGCCGTCAAAACAGGTCACGCTCAAATTCTGATGCTGGCAGCCCAACGTGGCGTCGCAAGAATCGAGCGTACAGCCCAAGCCGTCGTCACAACTTGTCGCTTTTCCTGAGCAAATTCCGCCCTGACAGCTGTCCTGTGCGGTGCACGCACTGCCGTCGTCGCAGTATCCTTCCAGCGCGATGTGGCCGCAGCCGGTCAACGGCGAACACACGTCGCCGGTACACACGTTGTTGTCGTCGCAGGAGAGGAGCACGCCGCTGCACACCCCGTACGCGCAGAGATCGTCCTTGGTGCAGATGTTGCCGTCCGAGCACGGCGCGGCGTTGGCCACATGCTGGCAGCCCTTTTGCGGCAAGCAGCTGTCGTCAGTACACGGCGCGCCGTCGTCGCAGTCGGTCGCGTCACCGGGGATGCACACGCCGCCATAGCAGCTGTCACCGTTCGTGCACTTGTCGCCGTCGTTGCAGGGACCGGCGCTTGCGGCAAAATGTTGGCAGCCGATGAGGGGCGCGCACTGGTCGTACGTGCACGGATCCTGATCGTCGCAGCTCAAGGGAAAAACGCCTGATTTGCAGACGCTGCCGGCACACAAGTCGCCGACGGTACACGGGTCGCCGTCGGTGCAGGTGGCCACTGCGGGCAGATGCGAACACGCCTGATTCTGCGTGCAACTGTCCACCGTGCAGATGTTGCCGTCGTCGCACGCTGTCGGGTCGGACGGCAGGCAATCCGCCGCTTTGCAATCGCTCGGACAGCTCAGCGCGCTTTCGTCGGCGGCAGCACACCACGAGCACGTGCCATCTCCACAACTTCCACAGTCGTTGGGGCAATTCTTGCCATTTTCACCTTTTTCACACACGCAATTGCCACACGCCGGCTGGCAGTCCGCTGGACAGCCGGTTGGGCCCCCGTCAAGTGGCTCGCAAAGGCCATTTCCGCACGCGTTCTTGAGACAATCGGTGGGGCAATTTGTCGGATTTTCGCCCTTATCACACACGCCGTTGCCACAGCCCGCCTGGCAGTCCGTCGGGCAGGTTTGCGGCGACTCGCCACACGCGTAGCCCACACATTTCCCGTCGCCGCAGCCGCCGCAGCAGTCCGCCGGGCAGCTGACCGGCCCTTCTCCGGGGGCGCAGACTCCATCGCCGCAGCCTGCGCAATCCGCCGGGCAAGTCGCCGGGTTTTCAGCACATTGGGCATCGCAAATTTGGTCGCCGCAGGCGCAAGACGTCGCGTCCGCCTGTCCATCACCGCCGTCTGAATCCGCTGTTGCTGTCGAGTCGGAGCCGAGGAACGCGTCGCCCGCATCGGAATCTGCAAAGACGTCGTTGCTGCCTTTGGCGTCACTGGCGGCGGCGTCAGCCGCATCCGCGTCGCTCACGTCGGCGGCCGCCGCACTGCCGTCACTTTCCACAGTCGCTGCGGGCCCCGTGCATCCGCCGACGCCCCAAGCAAGCGCCCAAACAAGCGGGAGGATCGCGATCCCGTGGTGGATCTTTGGACGTCTCGTGGCCATCGCTTCCTCCCGTGCGTCGTGGTGCCCTTGACCCGCAGCGCGTGCTCGTCTGAAGTCGCCGCTGCCGTGGTCGAAATGCCGCCGATTCGCGCTTTTGCCGCAGTTTTGCCGCGACGGCGTCGAACGTCAAGAGCAAAATCCACGATTCTTTCAAGCGTTTTGGCGGGCGATACCAGACATCGCCCGACAGGGACGTATCCGCTCGCGTGAATGGGCGTTCACAACGCGCAGGGCAAGGGGACCGAGCGCCGGTTTGCCCGAAAAAGCGGTCGCTCGCGGGCAAAATTGCCAAGTTTGGGTGCTGAGGCTGTAGACTTTGCCGAAAAGGGCGTGAACTTTGCATAAAGACCGTGGACTTTACCGAAAAGGGCGTGGACTTCGACGAAAAGGCGCGGGACTTTGCCGCAGCGGCTCGGTATTTTGTGGAAAGACCGTGGACTTTGCCGAAAAGGCGCTGGTCTTTGGTCAAAGACTGCGCGCTCTGCGACAAAGGCGGTGGACTTTGGGGATGGGATTGCAGAAACACCAGTCCGTCCTGGCCGCGAACCGCACGGGGCCGACGTCCGTGCGCTTGTGGAAGCCCGCCGATTGCGTGCGCCAGCGGCGTGTGGGCGCATGCAACGGGAGACTTGTGTGGCATGCCCAATCGTGTAGAGTCGGGTGGCAACGCCGGAAGGGGCACGGATGCAGAACGCTTGTGGACGTGCACTGCGAACGGGGATGGCGTGGACCGTGCTTGGCGTCGCTCTGCTCCTCGCGGCGTGTGGGCCGACGACCGTTCGCAGTGATGCCGTCGCCGACGGAGCGCCCGACAGCGCGAGCGCCGACGTCGCCTTGGACGGGGCGGATGTCGCCAGCGACGTCACCGCGACGGACGCCACGACGGATGTGACGGCGGGAGACGCCGATGCGCAAGACGCCAGCGACGCACCGGACACGCCTGTCCCCGTCTACAAGTTCACCTGCACGGCGAGCTGGAACTGTGACGACGGCAACGTCTGCACCAACGACGTCTGCGAAGTCTCTGGTGACTGCACGCACGAGCCGGCCAACGGCTTCCTCTGCAACGACGGCGATCCCTGCAGTTCCACTGATTTCTGTATGCAAGGCGCGTGCACGGGCAAGGCCGGTAATTGCGACGTCGACTGCGTGTTCAATTCGGACTGTGACGACGGCGACGCGTGCACGACCGACCTGTGCGGCAACCTTTCAAAGTGCTTCCACTCCGACAAAAGCTGCGGCGACAAGAGCCCGTGTACGAACGATGCCTGCGACCCCGTCACCGGCGCATGCGTGCACGAGCCGTCGTTTGGAACTTGCAAAGCGACGTTCGGCGCCGACGCCTGCCATATCGGCGTCTGCGACCCGGACAAGGGCTACTGCAGCCCGCAAGTCAAACCGGACGGTGCGCCGTGTGACGATGGCAACGCTTGCACAGCCGACGAACATTGCCTGCTGGGCGTGTGCACCGGCTGGCTGCCGTGCGATGACGGCGACGGGTGCACGATCGACTGCGACCCCAAGGGCAGCGGCGGATGCATCAAGGTGCCCGCGCCGCTCGGTACGCCCTGCGAAGACGGCAACCCGTGCACGACGCTGGACAAGTGCGAGGAGACGGGGTGCAGCGGCGGCGCGACGGTTGCGTGTGTCGAGTTCGACAAACAGTGCACCGTCGACCTGGCGGTCTGCGATCCCGCGTTCGGTTGCCACAAGGCCGTGCCGGACGGTTCGCCTTGCGGCAACGACCACACGTGCAAGGGCGGCGTCTGCAAAATCTGTCCGGACGGCGCGTACTATACAACTGCAGCCGTCCTGCCCAGCGGAATCACCGCGAGCTGCGTATCGGCAACTGGGGAGGACGCTGCCGTCGACGCCGAAGTCTACGGGTCGGGTTCGAACTGTGGCTACAAGTGTCCCACGCAAGGCTGCGCGACCGACGACGCGGTGTGCGGCCTGCCCTGCGCCACGTGCAGTCCCGGGAAGGCGTGCGTCTCTGGCCAATGTGCCGCGTGCGTGCCGCAATGCGCGCCGGGCTGGTGCGGCACCAACGGCTGCGGCGGCTGGTGTCCGATGTGCCCCGCTGGCAGCAACTGCGTCGCGGGCAGCTGTCAGCCCGGGTGCAGCAACTGCCCCAGCGGCAACTGTAGCAGTTTTGACTTCGAGGGCCCGTCGCCCGGCTGGGACTTCAGCGGTCGCGCGCGCATCACCTCGGCCTTTGGCATTGAGGGCCCCCCCGACGGCAGCGCGATGCTCAGCCTCACCGGCGACCCGATCGGCCGCGCGCGCACCACCATCTGCCTGTCCAAGCCCGCGACTAAGCTGCGTTTTGTCTGGCAAATGTTCAGCTTTGAGGGCTGCGGCACGCAATTCGAGGACCGCTTCACCATCCGCTCGACCTACGGCGGCGTCACCACCAACCTCGTCCAATTCAACGTCAACGACGTTTGCCCCGCGAAGGCCTGCGTAGGCTGCGGCGGGCCTTTTGCGGTGAAGGCATTCACCAAGTGGATGCAGGTCGGCATGGACTGGATCGAACGCAGCGGGTGGCACGTGGCGACGGTGGACATTCCGCCGGTCGAATCCGGCGCCGTGTTGACGCTGGAGGTGGAGGACATGCCGTTGGAATCGATTGGCATCCAACTGACGACGGTGCTGATCGACGACTTGGAATTGTTGCCATAAGAGGAACGCCGAACAGTCGGGCATTTACATCCAGTTGTCCGGATACGTGAGCACGAGGCCTTCTTCATAAATCGAGATGAGGTAATACGGTTTACGCCATTTGTCCGGGACCAGCATGAGGTCATCGCGAGCCTGTTCGGTCGTAGCCACACGCTCAATCACCCCGGCCAGACACGCCTGGTCCACCACGAGGTTGGGCGCGTTCACTGCCGTGTCGAAGTCGCTATACCTGACCTGGATGGACTCTGCCCAGCGAACGGTGGACCCATCGACGCACAGGGTGAAGACGACATTGGTCCCCCGCAGCAGCCCCAAACGCGGACCGAATCCGATGACGCAGTGTCCAGACTGCGAACTGGACTCCCACTCGACCCAGTGCGACGGCTTGAAGGTGAGTCCATCGAGCGGAATATCCACAACCGGGGAGCTACCTCCCGGCACGTAGCGAATCGAATGGGCCGCGACGATGAGCTTTCCTTTGGGCCGCAAGGCGCGCGTGAGAACGGAGGTCAGGACCATCGCGCCACCGAAAGCCGCCATGCCCAAGAGGTAGTCAGAGGGGCCCTTCAGTCCCAAGTAGACGCCCAGACCCACGACCAGTCCAACGACAAACGAATGCAGCTCGGCCGACGACTCCACATCCAGGTCGCTTCGAACAGGGAAGGACGTTTCCACAAAGCTGGAACGCGCTGCGCTGGAATCCGTTTCCATCAAAGTGTTCGCTCCGCGTTCGGGTTAGACGACCTACGGCATGCACACGCCCGCCACACACGTCGCCGCCGCGGTGCCGCACGCCGTTCCATCCGGCTTCGCGCAGCCCGTGTAGGCGTCACACTGGCTCGTTGTGCATTCGCCCTCAACGCAGGTGACGTCCACATGTTGGCAACCGCTAACAGCGTCGCACGCATCCGTGGTGCAAGCGTTGTAGTCCTCGCAGCTCAACGCGCCACCGGGCTCGCAGACGCCATTGACGCAGGAGTCGTTTGACGTGCACGCGTTGCCGTCTTCACACCAATTGGTGTCCGCGAGTTTCTCGAAGACGCAATCGCCCGAAGCTGTGTCGCAAGAATCCGTCGTGCACGGGTTGCTATCGTCGCACGGTTTGGTCGGCGCCCACTGACAAGCGCCAGCGTCGCACTGGTTGAGGGTGCACGGATTGCTGTCGTAATCGCACGCACCGGCGATCGGGTCGTGCGTGCACGTGGAACCAGCGGCGTCGCAGGCGTCCTGCGTGCACGAGTTGCTGTCCTCGCACGTCGCCACGGGGCCCTTGCACTTGCCCGCGGTGCACACGTCCGACGACGTGCAATAGTTGCCGTCGTCGCACCAGCCGCCGTCGGCCGCGTCGGAATGCTCACATGCCCCGGTCGCCGCGTTACAGCTGTCCGTCGTGCAGTTGTCGCTGTCGTCACAATTCTTTGGGTAGCCCGTGTAGCAATTGCTGTAGTAGCAGTAATCTTCCGTGCACGGCTTGTCGTCGGCGTTGCACGGGGTGTTGATGGTCGGGTCATGCTTGCAAGCACCCGCGGCGCAGCTGTCGGCGGTGCAGGCATTGCCGTCGTCGCAGGCCTGGACCGACACCGTGCCGGCGCAAACGCCGCCCGAGCAAACGTCGTTCACTGTGCAGGCGCTGCCGTCATCGCACGTCGGCACCGTGTTCGCGGCGTGGCTGCAGCCGATGAGCGCCTGACAGCCATCGTCCGTACACGCATTCTTGTCGTCGCAATTGACCGGTGCTGAGCCGCACCAGCCGCCGCAGCCGTCGGAACCGCACAGCTTGCCCGTGCAGTTCGGCGTGCAGGCTGTGCACGTGATGCCGCACACGCTGCTGACCGCAGCGACGCACGAGGGGTCCCATGTGTTGTTGCAGCAGAACGTATCCACGGCGCAGATCTTCTGGACGCACGGGTCGCACGTGGCATCGAGCATGACGCCAGCGGTGCACTTTGAATGGCCGCAGAATTTCTCCGCAGCGCATACGCCGGCCTGACACGTCTGGCCAAGGCCGCAGACAACCGCGTTGCCCTTGCACTGGGTTCCGCTGCAGCCGTCGCCCGTCGTGCACGGGTCGCCATCAGTGCACGCCGCGCCATTCGCCATGTTGACGTGCTGGCAGCCGAGGATCGCATCACAGGTGTCCGTCGTGCAGACCAGGTTGTCATCGCAGGAAATCTTCGTGCCAGCGACGCAGGTGCCCAACATGCAGTAGTCCGGCGTGCAAACGGTGCCGTCGAGATCGCAGACGTCGTAGCTCTGCGTGAAGACGCAACCGGTTGTGGCGTTGCAGCTGTCTGTGGTGCACGGATTGCCGTCGTTGCAGACCTTGACCGTACCCGTGCACTTGCCGCTGGCGCAGGCGTCGCCCGTGGTGCAGTTCGTGCCGTCCGTGCAGGCCGCGCCGTTCGCCGCGTTGACGTGAACACAGCCCGTCTGCGGGTTGCAGCTGTCGGTCGTGCAGGTTTCCTTGTCGTCGCAGTTGAGTGCCGTGCCCGCGACGCAAAGGCCGTTGGCGCAGGTGTCGGGTGTGCAGGCCGTGCCGTCCAAGTCGCATGCGCCAACGAGGTTGCTGTGCTGACAACCAACGACGGTGCTGCAGGTGTCCGTCGTGCACGGGTTGGAATCCGTGCAATTCACCGCCGTGCCGGTGCAGAAGCCGCCCGAACAGGCGTCGTTGGTCGTGCACTTGTCGTTGTCATCGCAAACGCCCGTTACGGCGACGTGCGTGCACTGGCCGACGGTCCCCGAATCCGTCGTGCACGGGTTGAGGTCGTCACAGCTGCCGGTGGGAACCGCCAAGGTGCGCGCGCAACGGAAGCCGATGGTGCTGTAGGAGTAACTGGGGTCCGTGGCGTCGCGGTCGGAGACACGTAGCACTTCGGGCATCGAAGTCATGTAGCTACCACCGCGAACGACGCGTTCCGTGCCGGTCGTCGGACCGAGCGGGTTCTTGAGCGGCGAGCCGGTGTAGTAGCTAAAACCGTACCAGTCCTTGACCCACTCGGCGACGTTGCCAGCCATGTCGTTCAGGCCGTACGCGTTTTTGCCAAGCGGGTGTGTGGCGACCAGTGCGGTCGACTTGCCGTCGCACCCGGCGATGCCAGCACCAGCGAGCGACTGCGAGTAAACGGCGAACGTGCAGTCGATGGAGTCGCCCCACGGGTACCGCTTGCCGTCGAGATCGGCGCGACCGGCGTGTTCCCATTCGGCTTCCGTAGGCAGGCGGCCGCCCGACCACGTGCAAAAGGCGTCGGCCTGCGTCCACGTGACGCAATTGATGGGCTGCTGTTCGGCGCCAGGCACGCCACCATTGCAGTCCATGCCGTTGACATCCGCCGCAGTGCAGCCGCCTGCCGTGACGCACGCGCTGTAGCGGGCAACCGTCACTTCGCTTGTGTCCAGAGCGAACGCATCGACGGTGACGGAGTGGCGCGGCAGGTCGTCGTGTGCCCAATTGCCGGTGCAGAGCGGGTCATTGGGTACGCATCCCATGTTGAAGGTCCCCGCCGGGATGAACGTCATGCCTGCGGGAACGGCAGCCGCACACGTGCCGTTCTGGCAGGCCTGGCCAACGTCGCACGCAACGGCGACGCCCGAACAGACGCCCGACTTGCAGGTGTCGCCCGTCGTGCAGAGGCTGCCGTCGGTGCAAGCGCCGCCCTCGGCGATGTTGGCGTGCGTGCAAGCGCCGGTCGTCGTGTTGCAGCTGTCTGTCGTGCACGCGTTCTTGTCATCGCACGTCTGAACCAAGCCCGCGTAGCAGTAGCCGTTGCTGCAAAGGTCCGCCGTGCACGCCGTGCCGTCCATGTCGCAGTTGCCGGCGGTGCTTGGGTGGTAGCATCCGGAATTCTGGCAGATGTCCGTCGTGCACGCGTTGCCGTCATCGCACGCCACAGTTCCGGCGCAGGCGCCATTGCTGCAGGTGTCGTTCGTCGTGCACGCTTTTCCATCATCGCACGCGCCGGCAGCGGGTGCGTGGACACATTTTTGCGTACCGGCGTCCCAGGTGTCCGTTGTGCACACTTCATTGTCGTCGCAGTAGCCTGGAGTCCCCGGAATCGAACGTGCGCAACGAAAGCCGATGGTCGCATAGCGGTCGGACAGCCCAAGGCTTTGGCCCGAACGTTCGGAGGCGCGCAGGTTCGGCAAGCCGGAATACGTGCTATTCGCGAGCAGGAAGTTACTGCCTCGCGCCGCCCGGTCGTTCGAAGCTGCGGACCCACCCTTGGGATTGGTCACCGGTCCAACCGGATACGACACTTGGATGTCCGCGACAATTTCGGCAACGTTGCCGGTCATGTCATAGATGCCCAACGGATTTGCCGAGTAGTGCGTAACCGGCGCGGTGCCGCAATAGCCATCCGTGTAGTCAGCGACGCTGGGCAACGACGGGTCGCACGTCATGAGCGTCTGATCCGCGAGATTGCCCGCGCTCGCAGGCGGCGGCAGCGCATCGCCCCACGCGTAGATCTTGTCGACCAAACCGCCGCGCACGCTGCGCTCCCACTCCGCCTCGGACGGCAGGCGGGCCCCCGCCCACGTGCAGTAGGCTTCCGCCTCCTTCCACGTTGTGCAGTTGATGGGATGCTGCGCCTTGCCCGTCACGCCCCAGGTCGCGTATTCGGTGTATTCGCAGTAGGCGATGTTGGGCACGGCGCAGGCGCCAGCGGTCACGCATGCAGCGTACTGCGCGACAGTGACTTCGTGCGTGCCAATCTCAAACACGTATTGCACAACGTCGTGCTGCGGCTTCTCGTAAGAATCGCAGTTCGCGTCGCCGGGCACGCAGCCCATCTTGAAGGTCGATGCCGGTACGGTGGCCCATTCGCTCACGGGCGCTTGGCACGTGCCGTTGTGACATTCCATGCCGCCGGTGCAGGTCACCGCGCTTCCCGCGCACTTGCCGTTGGTGCACACGTCACCGGTCGTGCACGCATCGCCGTCGTTGCAGGCGCCACCGCTGACTTGTGCTTGGTGGCTGCAGCCGCCCGAAGACGTGTTGCAGACGTCCAACGTGCACGGGTCGTTGTCATCGCAGTTCACGTGGAACGGCGTGCACTTCAAAGCGCCGTCGCACTTCGCGCCGTCGCAGGCGTCCTGTGCGCCACTGCCACAGACGTCGCCCATCTTGCCGTTGTGGGCGCAGGCGTTGGCCTGTTGGTCGCAGTAGTCGAACGTACACTCAATGCCGTCGTCGCAGTTGTGCGGGCCGGTGACGCAGACGCCGTTGGCACAGGTATCGTCGGTGCAAATAATGCCGTCGTCACAGGGCAACGTGTTGTTCGTGTGGACGCATTGACCGTTGACGAACGTGTCCGTCGTGCACTGGTTGCCGTCCAAACAGGCCGCGTCGGTACCTGGCACTGGTTTGACGCAGCGGAAGCCGATGTAAAGGCTGCCCACGTTGTCCGGCCAATTGGGGTTGTACATGCCCTGAAGTTCTGGTCGGCCGTGAATCCAGCCAGCACCGATCTGGATGCTGTCAAAGTTCGTCACAAACGTGCCGCCGCGTGCGGTCCGATACTTGCCGCCGTTGGGGCCTTCGGGGTTGTTGGCCGGCGACAGGGTGTAATAGTTCGCCGTGTACCAGTCCATGACCCACTCGGCGACGTTGCCGGCGAGGTCGTAGATGCCGTAGATGTTGCGCGCCAAAGGCTTGAAGCCCACGGCCATCGTCGTCGTGCCGTTGCAGCTCACATCGGTCGACCACGGTTGAACGGCAGCAACAGCGAGGTCACACCACGCGACGTTTCCGCCAACCGGCGTGACAAAAGGCGCTTGAGCGGCGTGTTCCCACTCGGCTTCTGTAGGCAGACGCCCACCGGCCCACTTGCAGTAATCGGTCGCGTCATTCTGGAACATCCGGTTGGACGGATAGTTCTCGTGGCCGGTCGTGTACGCATTGGCCGACAAACCGAGGTTGGCATCGACCTTCTTCGAGGGTGCACCGCACGCGTTGGCCGTTACACACGCCTGATACTTGGCAGCGGTTACCTCGTAGATGTCCATGTAGAACCCGTCGACCGTCACCGTGTGCTTGGGCGACTGCGGAATCGGCGGATTGCCGGGCAACGTGTCCGCGCCCATCTCGAAGGTACCGCCAGGAATGTACGCCATTCCATCGGGGGGCGTGCCGACACAGTCGCCCCACTGACACACCGTGCCATTGGCGCACACGACCGCCGTGCTTTTGCAGACGCCGGCCGCGCACTTGTCCGTGGTGCAGGCATCGCCGTCGGTGCACGGCGCGGTGTCGGGCAGCACCGAGTGGGAACACTGGCCAGTGAGCGGATCGCACGCGTCCGTTGTGCACGCTTCCTTATCGTCGCAGTCCTTCTTGGCGCCCGTCAGGTTGTAGCAGATGTGCTGACCGGACTGAGTGCTCCCACACTGGTCGAGCGTGCACAAGTCGTTGTCCAGGTCACAGGCGACCCCGATCGCGAGGGTGTGTTTGCAGCCTGAAGCCGGCGCGCAGCTGTCACTTGTGCAGACGAGGCCGTCGTTGCAATTGGCGGCCGGTCCAGGCTCGCAGGCGCCGGCCGCGCAGCTGTCGCCCATCGTGCAAGCGTTGCCGTCTGTGCAAAGCAGCACGCCGTTGTAGGGCTTGTTGTCGCACGCGCCTGTGGCGGGGTCGCAACCGTTTTCGGTGCACACGTTGCCGTCATCGCAGTCCTTGTAGCTGCCAGAGACACAGTAGCCGTAGTTGCAAATGTCGTTCGTGCAGGCCGAGGTGTCGGCTTCGCAAGGCGTGCCGTCGGGCAACTTCGGATGCTTCACGAGCGCGCAGCCGGTGACCGGGTCACACGTGTCGGTTGTGCACGCATTGCCATCGTCACAAGTCGTGGGTGTTCCGACGCAGGTGCTGCCCACGCAGGTGTCGTCGTTGGTGCATGGCAAACCGTCGTTGCAGATCGTCCCCTGCGTGTGGACACATGCGCCAGTCGCGTCGATGGCGTCGATGGTGCACATGATGCCGTCGTCACAGAATTGCGTCGCTTGAACAACCCACATGCAGCGGAAGCCCAGGCCGGGCAACGCGGCGTCCAACTTCTGCTGGCCGCGGTGCGAGACACGCAGGTCCGTGTCCGTACCGCCGCCGCCGCGCACGACTCTTGTGGTCAAGGACGTAATGAATGTGACGTAGTCTTGCGTGTAGGAGCTCGATGTCCATTCGGCGACGTTTCCGGCGGCATCGTTCAGGCCGTAGCCGTTCTTGCCTGCGGGCTTCGAACCCACCGCGAGCGTCGGCGTGCCGCCACAGGCCGGCGTGACGGCGTGGCTGCAATCCGCCGTCGCGTCGCCCCAAGGGTAAAGCTTGCCGGACAAGCCTCCGCGCGCCGCGGCCTCCCACTGCTCTTCCGACGGCAAGTGGCCCCCGGCCCACGTGCAGTAGGCGTCGGCCTGCATCACGTTGACGCAGTCCACGGGGTCCTGCTCTTTGCCGACCACGCCCCACGCGCACTGTCCAGACGTGGTATCGGGCGAGGTACAATAGCCCGCGGTGACACACGCCTTGAATTCCGTGATCGTGACTTCGTTGGTGCCGCTCAAGAACGACTCGATTTTCTTGTCGTACTGCGGCTTCTCGGACGCTTCGCACGCGCTGTCTCCAGCCACGCAACCAATCTGGACAGTACCGCCTGGAATGAGCGAAAGTCCGGCGGCGCTTGGCGTGGCACAACTGCCGACCACGCACACTTCGCCCGGGGTGCAGACGGTGAGTGTGGTCTTGCAGTAGCCACCTACGCAGTTGTCACCCACCGTGCACGCGTTGCCGTCGGTGCATGAAGTGCCGTCCGTGACGGCGTGGTGCTGGCAGCCCGTCGGTGCAACGCACGAGTCGATTGTGCACGGGTTCCCGTCGTCACAGAAGGTCGCTTGTCCGGTCGCAACGCACACGTCTGCCTGGCAAGCGTCCCACGTGCACCAGTTGCCATCGAGGTCGCATGCCTTTCCGTCGATGAGCTTGTTGTGGCAGCCGATGGCGTCGCATTTGTCCTGGGTGCAGATGTCGCCGTCATCGCAAACGGCGGTGTCCGGCGCATACTTGCACTCGCCCGTCGTCGGATCGCACGAGTCGACCGTGCACTTGAAGTTGTCGTCGCAATTGATCGCCGCCGCCGCTTGGCACGAACCCGCGTTGCACGTGTCCGGCGTGCACTTGGAGTTGTCGACGTCGCAAGCACCCGCAGCCGCCGCGTGCAGGCAATTGCCGGTCGTGGCGTCGCACGAGTCGGTCGTACACACGTTCAGGTCGTCGCAGTCCTTGAACTTGGTGCCGGAGCACGACGTGCCCTGGCACTGGCCGTCCAGCATGCAACCGTCCTTGGGAACGCACGCGCTGCCCGCTGTTACGGCCTTGTGCGTGCACTTGTTCCCCGCGGTGTCGCACGCGTCCACTGTGCAGTCGTTGTCGTCGGTGCAGTCCTTTTGCCCCTGCGTTGTGCAGACGCCGTTTTGACACGCGTCGACGGTGCAAATCGAGCCGTCCACGTCGCAATCGCCCGCCGCCGCAGCGTTGACGCAGTTGCCCGTTGCCGCCAGACAACTGTCCTGGGTGCAGACGTTCTTGTCGTCGCACACCTTGGAGACACCCGTGCAGGTGCCTGTGTCGCACGCATCCGCGCTCGTGCACGCGTTGCCATCGTCACAGGTGGCACCGGTCGTGCTGATGTGGGTGCAGCCCAACAACGCCTCGCACGCGTCCACGGTGCAGGTGTTGCCATCGTCGCAATTCGTCGCGGCGCCGGAAGTGCAGGCACCGGCTTGGCAGACGTCCGCGGTCGTGCACGGATCGCCGTCGTCGCAGCCGAGAGTCGCCGGCGTGTGGGCGCAAATGCCCGTCGCGCCGCAGCTATCGACTGTGCACGGGTTGTCGTCATCGCAACTCAGCACCGCAGTCGGGAACGACCGCGCACAGCGGAAGCCGAGATCCGCCTTGGGCTGGTCGTTGTCGTCGCTCGGTCGCCCCGAGGCGCGCGCCACGTTGAAGTTCATGTAGAGGCGCCACTTGCCGCCGCGAAACACCTTTCCAGCGTAGCCGCCCACAGGCGATTCCATCAACGGCCCTTTGGGATTCAGGAGTGGCGAGGACTTGTAATAATCGACGTCGTACCAGTCCGCGACAAATTCACTGACGTTGCCGCCGATGTCTTTCAAGCCGAACGCGTTGGCCGGGAAGGACCCAACGGGCGCCGTCTCGCAAAAGCCGTCCGCGCAGGTGTCCAGATTCTCCGTGCCGAGCGGAGGCGGCATCGCATCGCCCCAAGGATAGACGTTGCCGACTTGGCCGCCGCGTGCGGCGCGTTCCCATTCCGCCTCGGTCGGGAGACGTCCGCCTTTCCACGCGCAGTATTTGGCAGCCTGAGTCCACTTCACGCAGTTCACGGGATGGTCGTCTTTGCCCGATGCGCCCCAATTGCATTGGCCGTCCGTCGTGGGGTCCAGGCCGGAATTGGGCGCCGAACACACGCCCGCAGTCACGCACGCCTTGTACTGGGCAACCGTCGTTTCCGTGATGTCGAGATAGTAGGCGCTCAAGGTGACTTTGTGACGCGGCACTTCAAAGGGACTCGCACCGAGTCCGGCGACATTCGGATCGGGACAGACGGACGCCACGCAGCCCATGAGGAATGAGCCCGGCGGGATGATGGTCATGCCGGCTGGCGTGTTCACGGAGCCGGGCAACAAACAACTGCCGGACTGACAGACGTGAGACGTCGAGCATGCGTCGCCAAAGGTGCACGGCGCGTTGTCCGCGACCGGCGTCGTTGTGCAGCCCACTGCAGGGTCACAACCGTCGGTGGTGCACGTGTTCGCGTCGTCGCAGACCAAGCCGTCGCCGATGCACGCGCCCAACTTGCACATGTCACCGAACGTGCATGCGTTGCCATCGTCGCAAGGGCTGGCGGAGTTGGTGTGACCACAGACGCCCGCGCCTGAGCAAGTGTCGTCGGTGCACGGGTTTTGGTCATCACACGCCTTGGTCGCCCCGGCGCACGTACCGTTTGCACACGCGTCGCCGGCGGTACAAGCGTCGCCGTCGTCGCAGCTGCCGTTCAGCGGCGTGTGCGTGCAGACGCCAGCCGCGCACGCATCCGAGGTGCACGGATTCTGGTCGTCGCAGCCGATCGCCGTGCCGCCGCACGTGCCAGCCGTGCATTTGTCGTTCTCTGTACAGGCATTGCCGTCATCGCACGAGATGTCGCCAGGTGTGTGCGTGCAACCGCTGCCCTCCGCACAGGCGTCCACGGTGCAGGGATCGCTGTCGACGCAGCTCACTTCCTTGCCCACACAACCGCCGGAGAGGCACTCGTCGGCGGTGGTACATTCAATGCCGTCGTCGCAGGCGGTGAAGTTAGTGAAGCTGTGCACGCACGTGTTGTTCGGCACATCGCAGCCGTCGGTGGTGCAGGCGTTTTTGTCATCACAAAGAGCGGCGTTGGCGGCGCACGCGGTCGGTGCTGCAACGGTGACGGGAACGGGCAGGCAACCGCCATCCAACGGGCCACAGGTGGCGAGCGTGCTGCTGGACACGACCTGCACCGGTCCACCGATTTGCACGACCCCGGCAGCGGCCACGGAAACCCGCACGGTCGCGTTGATACTCGTCTCAACGCATGCACTCCCGTCCGCGCCGGTTTGCGCGACGCTGATTCCGTTGTAGCTGACACCTTCCGCCTGAACGCCCACGCCCGCCTTGGGCTGTCCGCCCTCGGTGACGCTGACCTTCAGACAGCCGCTGGACAACACGGGGACTGCGCCCATCCACCAGGTAAAGTGGCTGACTGTGACCGTGAACGTCTTGTTGCCCGCGCCATCGGTCCCGACTGTGCCCGAACCATCCTGCTTCCACGTCGCGCTTGGCAGGTCGTAATACCAGGCACCCAGCTGCTGACCAACGGCGACGCTACCAGCGAGCGCCGACGGCAAGGTGAACGTCAGCGTCGCGGTCTTGCCGGGCGCGAGGGAAATCGCCTTGCCACCTTGGCTGAAGGAAACGTCGGCCAGAAACATCGCATCCAACAGTTCGGGCGTCGTCTTGCCCGTTGCCGTACCGACGAGCGCACCTGGCGCGCCGCCCAAGGACTGCTGGCTCGGATCGAGCGGCGCAATCGTCAGGTCAACCGGACCCGTGACCGCCGTGCCGTTGGCCTGAACGAACGCTCCGGCAGGCAAGACGACCGCAACGTCCGCTCCGGTAACTGTGGTCGCGACGTCGGCGAGGACAACCTGTGTGCTCGCGACTGCGGTCAGAGCAATCGTCACGGAAACAGTCCCACCCGCCGTCACCGTCAGGGTCCGCGATGCGGGAGCAAAGCCCGGTGCCGTCACGACGGCAAGCGTCGAGCCAACGGGAAGAGACGGAAAATTCGCCACGCCGCCCACGCCAACCGGTGTGTTATTGCCCGCGACATCGACCTTCGCCGCGGCGATCGCCAGCCCGTCGGGTCCTACAACCTGAATCGTCAGCGCACCGGTCTGCGCCGAGGCGTCGGGGCCAACATCAGGCGCGACATCCTCGCCCGCATCTTCGCCCGCGTCCGTCGATGCGTCGTTCGCTGCGTCGGGGGCAAGGTCGGTTTGAATGTCGCCGGTCAAGTCAGCGG
The DNA here is from genome assembly GCA_903896545.1 of uncultured Myxococcales bacterium. Taxonomy (GTDB): domain Bacteria; phylum Myxococcota_A; class UBA9042; order UBA9042; family UBA9042; genus CAIYBN01. The sequence continues at coordinate 27,206 of CAITYF010000254.1, forward strand.
TAGCGTCGAGCGGAACGTCTTGTCCGGGAACGTCGACCGGCTGCTCCGTGTCGACAAGCCCATCGACCAGTTCGACTGTGTCAGTCTCAGACTCCGAGGTCGAACCTCCCGGCTTCGGGCCGCAGCCGGCCACAGCCAGTGCGCTCAGCAGGCCCACCGTCGCAAGCGAGAGCGAGTGCTGCGGCCGGATCCGGGACAACTCGAACAGCACAGCCTGAAGACCACCATCGTTGGACCGATACTTCGTCGCCATCGTCGACCTCCGCGGCTGGCGCGTCGATTCGCCAACCACCACACGCGCGGAGCGTGTCCGTTAAGAACTGGGCTCACGAACCGTCGCAGCGTGGGGCCGCAACGAACGCGACTTGCCATTTGGCAAGCACAAAACAACCGCGTAGCGCCGGCGACGCCCGCGCCGCAGATGTTCATTACCGGATAAAAGAATACACTGCGTCGTCGCCGTCTGTCACCGAGGGAGACGGCAGCGAAGTGCTGCTCCAGGCTGGCCTTCGCTAAACAAGACGATGCCGCGACCGCCGCGTGCGGATGTCGCATAACCGCGTTATTTTAAGATGTTACAACGGTCCGTAACCAGCCGCGCCTGCTTTTCGCCACGTCCGCTCAGCGCGCGGGAATTCTGGCGCACGGAACGCTTTGGTCACGCAATTGTCATGAAATACAACGGCGCGCATCGGGGACACTGGCGCCAATTCCGTCGATTATCTTGCCCGCCATTCGCTCTATTGGCGCGTCGCCAGGAATGTCGCCAAGTCCTTTAGAATTCCCGAAAAGTCGTCGCCGCACAGGTTGGCGAAGTACCCCGTCGCGCCGAACTGCTTGGCCATCTCGATGTACCGCGAGCCATAGCCAGCTTCGCCGTTCGCGCCGCTGCAGACGTACGGCGATTGTTTGCCCGCAAGGTTGCGAAGCAAGGACTTGTAGTACACGGCGGCATCGACCTGCTTTTGCGCTTCGTCAAAAACAGGCTTGCCGCTGCCATCGGTCAACGCCACACCGTCCTTGTACGCGACTGCGGGCGAGTCGCCAGAGATTGCGGCGACAATCACTTTGGTCGGATCGGCCTTGAGCGACTTGAACAGCGGAACAAAGTCCGAAACAACGGCAAAACGCTTGTCAACCAACGCATTGGCAGCGACGTGGGCAGCGGCATCGGCAAGGCAAGCGGCGTCGTTTGACGCGCAGTCGCTGGGGCACTTGTAGGCAGCCGGGTCTTGCTGTTTGCCCTTCACGTACAGACAACGCCCCTCGGCCAGCCGCACATTGCTGCCGTTTTTGTCGCCGAGACGCTGACACATCTCCCAGTCTTCAGCCGGCAAAAGCGCCTTCAGCGCGGCCTGCTCGTCCGCCGTTTCCGCCGCCAACGAGTAGCTCAAGTCGACCGAACAGTCGTCGTCGTCGCTGACAAAAACGACGACAAGATAGGCGTCGTCGCGAATGAGTTGCGCGTACTGACAGTCCGGGTTGACGATTGGCTTGCCGTTGCTGTCTTTCTTCGGCTGCCCGGCGTTGTCCAGGAGGTACTTGCCTCCGGGACAGTTTGGCCCAGCCGGATCCAGCGCCATCCACGCTGAGCGGAATCCGCCTTCAAATCCCGATTGCTGCGTCGAGGAGACGCCCACAAAGGCGTTGCAATGAAAGAGATCCAGCTGATCGTTGTGCAAGACGGCCGGCAGCTGATCGGCCGTCGGACAGTCCAGCGTTGTCAACTGCCACCCTCAAGGGACCACCGTACCGCCACAAACTAGGGACCACCCGCGAGCGTAGCGAGCAGGGTTTTGGCGCGCCCAGCGATGGACAAGCGCAGCGAGTCCGAGCGCGGCGCGCGCGATGCAGGCGCGAAG
>CAITYF010000255.1 GCA_903896545.1 uncultured Myxococcales bacterium
CCCCAGCGGCCTGGACAGGAGATTGGAAAACCAACCACAGTGACCTGGGCCGGGTGGGGGGCTGCGGGAAATGGACAAGCATCGGCAGCAGCGGCTGGAATCCTTGCTGCATGCCCTTTTTCAAGTTGGCCATCCTGCTCGTCTGCCCGCTTGCCTCTGGTCAACACTTTTTTGCATTCTGGTGGGTGATGTCAGTCACATCACCCACGTCACGCTCCTGCGCCAGCGCCCTTCATGCGGGAGAGGGCGGCGGCTGAAAGGCCAGGGTTGCGGGCCCCGGGTCTTCTAAGGGCGAATGTAGACGGAGAATTCGTTTCGCGCCTTGGCATCTGTCAGGGCGAGAATTGACATAGATCAAGAAAATGGGGCTTTTTTGGTCCGTTTGAAAGAATTTGAACCTTGAACCCGAGAAGCGTAAAGTCCGCGCCGGTCGCAGACGGCCAGCCAGAAGACAGATGCAGACACCCGCCCAACTGATGACCGACCCTGTGAACCTGTCTTGGAACGACGACGGCAGCGTCAAGATTGTCTGGGGCGACGCCCACGAGTCGGTCTACGCTGTTGCCGCACTTCGGGAAAAATGCCCATGCGCCACGTGCAAAGGCACACATGGCGCGCCCACGACGCTCGTTCGCCAGAGCCGTGGCGGCTTGCCCATCGTCACGGGCAAAAATCCCGCGCAGCAAGCGGCCGTCACCGTCAAGCGCACTGATCCGGTCGGTGGCTACGCTATTCGGTTCACTTGGGCGGATGGCCACGATGCGGGCCTCTTCTCGTTCCGCTATCTCCGCTCCATCTGCCCCTGCCCCACGTGCAGCGCGGCCGCAGCCAGCTGATGCGCCTGCGTCTTTGCCGTCTGGATGAGTTGGATGGCGACCGGCTGCTCACCGAGCACCCGGACTCTGGCGATCCGCTGCTCGTCCTCCGCGATTCCGATGGCGTGCACGTGCTCGATGCGCTGTGTCCGCACCAGTACGCTCCGCTTCTTGGCGGCGACTTTGAGGACGGGATCCTGACGTGCCCAATGCACCAGTGGCGCTTTGACGTGAAAACGGGCGAGAGCCCGGACATGCCGGTTTGTCTGCAACGCTGGCCGGCGGAAGTGGAAGACGGCGTGATTTGGCTTGTTTAGCCCGCGATCACCATCGAACCAATCCCGCGGTCCGTGAAGAGTTCCTCGATCAGAGCAGCGTGAACCTGACCGTTCAAGACGTGCAGCGTGCCACCGCGCCGCAGAAAATCAGCCAAGCCGGGCACCAGCCAGGCGTCCGGCAGCGTCTCGATGGTCAATTCGCGGACAATCGCGCCATCGGCATCGCGGATGCCATCATCGGCGGTCAGCACGACGATCTTCATCGCGTCGTTGTCGCGCGCGACGGACACAGCCGTCTCCACGCCCACGTTGCGCAGCACGATCGGGCGAATGCCTGTCAGACGCAGAAGGGCAAAATCGTCTTCTGTCGTCGGGGCCTCCGCCTGAACGGCGATGACCATCGTCTTGCGGTCAAAATCGTGCAGATAGCGCAGCGCTTCGCGCAGAACGCCCTTCTTCAGCACCGGCGTGAGCGTCTGCATTTCCAGAGAAGCGCGTACCGGTGCGTTCTGACCGTACGCGATCGGCGCTTCCGCGTTGATCCGCACGTAGTCGTAGGTCAGATCGCAGCCCCACGCGGTCGCCTCGCCGGGACCTGCGCCAATTTGCACGTCAACCGTCAGCGTATCGGAGGAGCGCATCGTCGCGGAAAGCGCTTGTTTGTCCAGAGGTCCTGCGATCGGAAACACCGGCTGATTCATGAGGCGAATCTGCACGTCGGCGCGATCGATGTTGACGCCCTGCCGCGCCAGCGATGCACCGAGCGCAGCGGCGATGCGTCCCCAATTGGGATCACACGCAAAGAGCGCGGACTTCACCAGGTCGCTGCCCGCCACGTCGCGCGCGCTTGTCCGCGCACACGCTTCATCGGGCGCACCGGTCACGCGCACGGCGCACAGACGCGTCGCGCCCTCGCCGTCACGCGCAATGGCGACGGCGAGCTGTTGAAACACCGCACTCAGCGCCGGGAGCGGATCCGCAACCGCGGGACCTTTCGCCGTGCTCAGGAAGAACGCGCTGTCGTTCGTGCTCGTGTCGCGATCCACCGTGATCGCGTTGAAGGTCCGCGAAGTCGCTGCGGAAATGGCACGCTGCATCGCTTCCAACGGGATGTCAGCGTCGGTTACGCACACGGCAATCATCGTCGCCATGTCCGGGTGGATCATGCCAGACCCTTTGGCGATGCCCAGGAACGTCGCGCCCTGCCAACGCACGCAGGCGACCTTGCGGACGGTGTCTGTCGTCAGCATCGCGTCGGCAAAATCAACGATCGATGGCGTGTTGCGAAAAACCCGCGGCAGCGCTGCCGCAACCTTTCGCGCGTCCAACGGGACGCCGATGGGACCGGTCGTCGCGGTCAGCGCGGTATCCGCTGACGAGACAGCCAGAGCCGCCGATGCTTTGCGCAGCATCGCGTCCGCTTCCAGGTCGCCCGCGGCGTAGCAGTTCGCATTGCCCGACACGACCGTCAGCGTGCGAATCTTCTCTGACGGCAACAGCGGACGATTCCCCAGCACGCACGCTGCAGCACAGCGGTTCTGCGTGAACGTACCCACCGCGCGCATTGGCGCGTCCGAGATCAGCAGCGCGGTATCCAAGCGGTTGGCCTTCACGCCGGTGTGCCCACCCAGCAGGCGAACGCCCAGCGGCAGCGTCGGTTCCACGTCAATCGGAAGCAGATCGGTCATCGTATTCTCTCAGTCGAGGCCAGTTGTTTCAGGCAGTTGCCACATCGCATTGAGGTTGGCGATGGCGTGAGTCGCGGCGCCGCGGGACAGGTTGTCCAGCGCCGTGACAAAGAGCAGTCGCTGCGACGCGACGTCCAGCGCGTAGTGCACGTGTATCCAAGGGGTGTGCGCCACCGCGTGCACTTCCGGCGCGCTCGCAACCCGCTTCCAGAACGCATCCAACGGCGGCAGCGCGTCCAGATCCGCCTGGGTAACGCCCGCGCGAAGCGGTACCGAGCCCGAGATCAGCATGCCCCGGCGCAGGGGCGCAACGATCGGCACAAAGAGCAGCCGCACATCGACGGCGCGCTCGACTTCCACGACGTGCTGGTGCGCGCGCAGCGTCTTGTAGGGCATCAGGTTTTCAGCCACAGCCATGAAGTGCGTGCGGTCGGTCGGCTTCTTGCCGGCACCGGACGCGCCGCTGATGCCGGTCACGTCGGCGACGGCGCTCGGCACGAGGAAGCCTGCGCGGGCGACCGGCAGAAGCGCGGACAGCATGCCGTTGGCGTAACAGCCGGGATTGGCGATGAGGCGCGCGGAGGCTCGCTCGGCAGACGAGGCGCCCAGACCGTACACGGCATCTGCGAGCCACTGCGGATGCGGGTGGTCAAAACCGTAAGCAGCGCGATGTGCGGCGGCCGAGCCCGCGCGATGTGCGCCGGAGATATCGACGACGCGTCTTCCTGCAGCCAGAAGCGGTGCTGCCAGTTCTGCAGCCACTTCCGCGGGCGTCGCCAGCAACACGGCGTCGACGTCGTCGCCAATGCCAGCAAGTCCTGCGGAGGATTCCGGCGTGTCGACGCGTGAAACGTGCGGATGACGGCGCAGGATGGCCGCAGCCTCCGCGCCTGAGTACCCCGACGCTCCAACGATGCAGACGCGATAGCTTGCCATGAAATCCGTTTGTTCAACGCCCGCCGCGGTGGAGGGGGGGCAAGAGTCTAGGGGCGCACGCGACGTGGCGCAACGGACGTGGCGAAATGGTCACATTGGCGCGGCCCTTGCCCCAGCCGTCAACGCAGCGGCGATCCGTCCACGCCGAACAGACAGCCCGACGGATTCGGCGATGTCACGATAAAATCCAGCTTACCGCGCTTCCCCGCCAGCGCGCTCGTGTCCAAGCGTTCGACGTTCAACCCACGCGCCTTCACGTCGCGCTCCAGCAACAGCTTGTCGTTCAGCAGGACTTTCAGGTGCACCACAGCGTCCGCACGCGCGGTATCCGCCAGCCCAAAGCGCAGGAGGAACTTCCGGGTCAACGGCACGTCGCGGTAGGTCAGGCGCCGCTCTTTGGCCGTGTAACTTGGCGTCAGCAGGACCACCTGCTCCGCCTTGTCCTTGAACCGCAGCGGAACGTCCAACACGCGGCCGGTCAGCTGGTTGTCATCGGTGTCAAAGTGGCTGCACTCAAAACGCTCGACCATGTTGTTGAAGTAGTCGCACGGGATGTCGCCCAGCAGCACTTTCGCCTCGGGCAGGTGCTTCCACAGGTACGACGGCTGCCGTTCCAACAACCGCCGACCGACGCCGGACGCGATGAGCACAATCGCCAAAAGCAGAAACGCACGAAGCAGCCAAGGTCGCGGCGACGGCGTAGCGACAGTCGACGGTGGCGCAACCGGTGTCAGCAGCAGCGCCAGCGGCGTCACGGCCAGTGCCAACTGCGGGAGATTGAATTCCAGCCGATACCACGTGTACGTCGCATGAAACAGGATGGGCACTGCAAGGCACCAGACAAAAAGCAGCGCCTCGCGCCAACGGCGCACCAGGAGAATCGGCAGGCCAAGCAGGGCGGGAAAAAAGATCGGGACGTGCGGCCAGATGCCGTCACCTTCCAGCAGCACGCGCTTGAGCCCTTGGCGCATGTTGGCAAAGTGAAAGTCGGTCGAGTGCGAGTGCGTCGTGCTTTTGCCCGCCACGCGGACGAGAATGCGGTCGTAGCCCGTCTTGAACGGCGACGTGTACATGTACCAATTCAGCGACAAGTAAATCAGTACCGGCACGCCGCCCCAGAACAAGAAGCGCCACGCCCCGCGCCAATCCTTGCGCAAGACGAAGATGCCCAGAAGCGCAGGTCCGTAGAGCACGTTCGTCGCCTTGGCGAAGACGCCGATGCCAAAAAGCAGGCCGGAAATGTGCGGCTTGTCGGCGAGCGCGGCCTCGATCGCGGCGAGGATGATGACAGTATAGAAAACGTCGTTGTTGAAGCCCCACGCGCAGTGCGCGAACCAGGGCGTCGCAATGAGCGCGCTCGCAGCGGCCAACGCGGCACCGGGCGAGGCGACCCGGGCGGCGATGCGATAGGCGAGGAGCGCGATGAGCGCGTAGCACAGGAAATGGCAGACCAGAGAGCCGATGGGGCCGTAAGCCCAGATGAACGGCGTGGCGACGAGCGGCATCAAATAGGGGTGCTTGGGCCACCACTCGCCATGACGTCCGAGCGCAATGTTGCTGAACGCCGCGTCGACGTTGCTGTTCCAGCCCAGCTCTTTTTCGTACCAGGAATGCGGATGGATGCTCTCCTGCCGCAGCGAGCCGTTGTGCAAGACAGCATACGATTCGTTCAGGTAAAACGCGCCGTCGCCGATGAGCCACTTGTTGGGCTGCCACGTGTCGTTGACGGCCATCCAACCGAGCAATCCGGCAAACGCGAAAACGGCCAAGCCGTACCAGCGGCTGGGATCACGCGAAGGCGGGGCGATGTCGGGTGGCTGTGTGGTCATGGCGGCACGTCCAGAAGGGGCGAGTGTAGCACCGGGGCCGATTCACCACTACTTCACGCCGCTACTGCGCGTCCAAAACCGCGATGCACTTCAATTCAATCGCGATGGGCGTCGGCAAACTTTTGATCTCCACGGTCGTACGACACGGCGGACTTTCAGCAAAATACGCGGCCCACAAGCGGTTGTAGGTCGCAAAGTCGCGCTGCATGTCCGTCAGAAAGACCGTCACGTCGACCAGATCCGTCCACCGCGCACCGGAAGCTTCGAGCACGGCGCGCACGTTCGCAAAGACGCTGTGGCACTGCGCTTCGATATCGTGATCCACCACGCGACCTTCTGCGTCCAACGTTACGCCGGGAATCACTTTTTGCCCTTTGACGCGCGGACCGATGCCGCTCAGAAAGAGCAGATTTCCGACACGCCGTGCGTGCGGGTACAGGCCAACTGGCTCGGCTGCGCGATCGCTGTGGATGATTTCGCTCATGATGCACCCGTGAAAAGGCTAGTAGACGAGCGTGACGCTCTTGGCTTCTGTGAAGAATCGCATCGCTTCCCAGCCGCCTTCGCGACCGACGCCGCTGGCTTTGACGCCGCCAAACGGTGTGCGCAAGTCGCGGACCATCCAGCAGTTGAGCCAGACGATGCCGGCTTGCAAACGTTCGGCGACGCGGTGGGCGCGGCTGACGTCGCGGGTCCACACGTTGGCGGCGAGGCCGTACGGCGTTGCATTGGCCACCGCGATCGCGTCGTCTTCGTCGACAAACGGCAGAAGCGTCGCCACGGGCCCGAAGATTTCTTTCTGATTGGTCGCACAGGTCGCGCTCAGGCCGTCAATCAGCGTGGGCGCGAGGAACCAGCCTGCGGCACAGCGCCCTTCCACGCGCACCGGCGTGCCACCGCAGAGCACTTGGCCGCCTTCCGCGCGGGCACGCTCGATGCACGCCGTGACCTTCTGGAAGTGCGCCTGACTGACGAGCGCGCCCAAATCACTCGTTGCCTCGTTCGGATCGCCCACGCGCAGCGCTTGGGTACGCGCCACCAACCGCGCCTTGAACGCATCGTAGACGCTCGCCTGAATCAGAATCCGCGAGCCGCACAGGCAGATCTGTCCTTGGTTGGAGAAGGCGGCGCGAACAACTTCGTTCACCGCGACGTCCAGATCCGCGTCGGCAAAGACGACGGTGGCGTTCTTGCCGCCGAGTTCCAGACTCAGCTTCTTCCAGGTTCCCGCGGTCGACGCGGCGATGCCCGCGCCCACCCGCGTGCTGCCGGTGAAACTGACCGCCTTGATCCCAGGGTGATTCACCAGCGCCGCGCCTGCTTTTTCACCACCGCCGTGGATGATATTCAGCACGCCGGGCGGAAAACCGGCTTCGATCGCCAGTTTGCCTAGCATCCACGCTGTATAAGGTGTCACTTCAGAAGGCTTGGCGACGACGGTGCAGCCAGCGGCCAGCGCCGGCGCGATCTTCCACGTCAGCAGATAAAGCGGCAGATTCCAAGGCGAAATGCAGGCCACCGGTCCGAGCGGCTGCCGCAACGTGTAGTTCAACTGCCCCGGCACGCTGTGCGATTCGCTGGCGAATTGCGTCGCCGCGTCCGCAAAGAAGGCAAAATTGTGGCGCGCCCGCGGAATGTCGACCGTCCGCGCCACGTGCAACGGCTTACCCGAATCGCGGCTTTCCGCAGCAGCGAGCACGTCGAGGTCGCGCTCCAACAGCTCCGCCAAACGCCGCAGACAGCGCGCGCGCTGCTCGGACGGCGCCGCCGACCACATCGGGAACGCCCGCTGCGCCGCTGTGACCGCGAGCTGAACGTCCTCGGCATCGGAATCCGGCAACGTCGCGTAGTCCAGCCCCGTCGCCGGTTCCGGCGTCGTCAGGGTGCGCCCGCTCAGCGCGTCGCGCAGCTGGCCGTCAATCAGATTCTGCAGGTGTTCCATGACCGTCGCTCACATCTCCACGAGGATCGCCCGCACGGGGCTCGCATCCGCGCCCACCAGCGGCAACGGCAACGCGACGAGCAGGTAGATCCCGTCGGGCACATCGTCTAGCACCACGCCTTCCAAAATGGCCAGATCATGCTGGAAAATCGCCGCGTGGCTCAAGAGCTCCGCGTCATCCGCCAGATCCACGCTCGGCGTGTCAATTCCCACAAGCAGCGCGCCCTGCCAGCCCAGCCACGCCACCAATTCGGGGGACAGCGCGGCGAAATCGTTGGTCCACGTCTGCGGGTCGGGATACGTGCCGGTCCGCAGCAACAGCCGCGGCGCGCGGATAGGCACGTGCTTCAAGTGTTCGGGCGTCAACCGCGTTCGCGGCGGGACCGACACGCTGCGCACTTCACACGCGCCGAGGTAACGACTCAAGTCGCGTTTTTCAAGCGAGGCGCCATCAGGATGGTAGTGCGACGGCGCGTCGACGTGCGCGCCCAGGTGCAACGTCGTGTGCACAGACGACAATTCGAGGTTGTTGCCCAACGGAAACGCCATCAGGACGTCACGGCGATACGCGGTGTCGCCCGGAAAAACGGCGATCTGCGGGCTCACGGGCGGAGAAATGTCGTGCCATTTCTGGCGGGTCAAATCGAGCATGGCGGGCAGCATGGCGCGACGGCGTCCGACACGCAACTTCCGCCGCGATGGCAATCCCGTGACGTACTTGCGTGACAAAGCGGCCGACATTGCTTGATCCGGCTTCGCCGCAGCGCTATACCCTTGCGCGCGGTCTTTTGCGGGACCGCGGAGGCGCAACCCCTGCGTCGCCAACCGGGCAACAGGAAGCCGTGCGAACGCTTGCGGCGGGGGTTGACGTTGGTCGACGCCTGTCACGGCACGATCGTGCCGCCTGCACACCACGTCCGCAGCGTACGCGCGCGGACTGAAACGAGGACGAGACATGATGACGCGACGTTTGATTCTGGGCACGATGAGCTTGATGGTGGTGACGAGCGCGTGCAAGCGCGAAGAAGTCGGCCACGCGTCCGTGCCCAAGGAAGCGGAAGCGGCCCAACAGGTCGCTCCGCCGTCGATGGGCGGTGCGATGCCTGGTGGTGCGCCGAACGCCGGTGGCGCGCCTGCGATGGGTGCGCCGGGTATGGGCGCTGGCGAAGTTGCGCCGCCGCCGCCGCCGGATCCGGCCAACACGCTGAAATGGACGCTGCCGCAAGGCTGGACGGAGAAGCTCGTGGGCGGCATGCGCTTCGCGACGCTCACGCCCGCTGCCCCAGGCAAGATCGAAGTGTCCGTGGTGATGCTGCCTGGACCTGCGGGCGGCGAACTTGCCAATGTGAACCGGTGGCGCGGTCAGCTGGGTATGGCGCCCGTCGACGAAGCGGGTTTGGCCACCGCCGGCAAAGTCATCCAAACCAAGGCCGGCAAGGTCGGCGTGTACGACATGATCAGCGACGGCGCCGTCAAGACGCGCATGACCGCCGCGCTCCTTGCGGCGAACAACGGCAACACGTGGTTCTTGAAGATGACCGGTGACGCCGATCCGATCGCCGCCAGCCAAGCCGATTTCCTGAAGCTGGTGGAATCGCTGCACTTTGACGCGAATGGGGCCCCGTGATGGCGAAGTCCGAGAACAAAAGCGCGCTGTCCAAGATCCTGGGCGCCCTGCTCTCGCTCAAGCTGACGATTGTCTGTTTGGGCATGCTCATGGTGCTGGTGGTCGCGTGTACGCTGGCGCAGGTCGACATGGGCACGAACGGCGCGGTCAACGCCTTCATGCGCAGTTTTGTCGTGTGGTGGAAGTTGCCCGGCACGGCGTATTCGATTCCGGTGTTTCCGGGCGGCACGACCGTTGGCGCTATTTTGGCCGTGAACCTCGTGGTGTCGCAGTTGCGCGGGCTGAAGCGGACGTGGTCCAAGGCCGGCTTGTGGCTGGTGCACATTGGCTTGGTGCTTCTGGTCGCCGCGGAATTCGTGTCCGCGGCGCTACAGGTTGACGCACGGCTGACGATCGAGGAAGGGCAGACGATCGACTACATCGAGCGTCCGCAGGAATTCGAGCTGGCCATTCTGGACACAACCGATCCGAAGCACGACGAAGTCTACGGCGTGCCGGAGTCTCTCTTGAAGCAAGGCGGCACGATCGCGATCAACGGCACACCGCTGTCGATCCGCGTGAAGCAGTACTTCAAGAACACCGAGTTGGGTCGCAAAGAAGAAGGCGCGCCGCCGTCACTCGCGACGCAGGGCGTCGGCACGGGCGTGGCGATCAAGGAAGCGCCCGCGGTTACGGCGGACGACGACCGCAACCATCCCGCCGCGTTCATCGAGCCGTTCGTCGGCAGCAAAAGCTACGGCGTGTGGCTGGCGGCTGCCGGTCTGGGCGCGCCGCAGAACTTCGTCCACGAGGGGCGGACCTACCAGCTCGCGATGCGCCCGCGGCGTGAATACCTGCCGTACAAGCTGACGCTCAAGAAGTTCAGCCACGACGTGTATCCGGGCACCGACATTCCCAAGAACTTCTCCAGCCTTGTGCACTTGGTGGACAAGGGCGCGGGTGAAGAACGCGACGTGCTCATTTTCATGAATCAGCCGCTGCGTTACGCGGGTCGCACGTTCTATCAGGCGAGCTTTGGCAAGAATGACACGCTGTCCGTCCTTCAGGTGGTGGAAAACCCAGGCTGGCTGCTGCCTTACATTTCGTGCGCGCTGGTCACGCTCGGCCTCCTGATACACTTCGCGATAAGCTTGCGCCGCGCACAACGCAAGCGGCAACGGCAGGCAGCCAAAGACGCGAACCTCGATTCGGATCAGGTGACGGCATGAAGAAGAAAGACATCCAGACCCAGAACCCGACTTGGGCAAAGTACCTGCCGTGGCTCGCAGCGATCGTGACGCTCATTGGTGCCGTCAGTGGACTGTTCGGGTCCGGCCAAGTGCGCAACATGGACGTGCAGGCGCTCGGCCGTCTGCCTGTGCTGGAAGGCGGCCGCGTGAAGCCGCTGGACTCCATCGCGCGAAACTCGCTCTTGGTCATCCGCAGCCAACAGAGCTTTCGCTACAACGACCGCACGGTCGGCCCCGACGAATGGCTCGCTGACGTCCTGTTTCGCGCCGATATCGCCGATGATCAGCCGATTTTTGTCATCAACGACCCGGACGTCCTGGCCTTGATGGGGATCAAGCAGTCGTCGGAGCGGTACTTCTCGTTCAAGACCCTTTCGCCGTACATCGACGAAATTCAGAAGCAGTCCGAGGCCGCGCACCCGATCGACGCCAAGCAGCGCACGCGGTATCAGTCTGCAATTGTTAATCTTTTCGATCGCCTGTACCTGTACCACAAGCTCAAACACTCCGTGCAGGTTGCTGGAACGGAAGGCGGCTTGACGCAGGAGATCAAGGACGTCGCGGTACCGGGTGCTGAAGAGCGTCAAGCGGTGCTGCGCGAACTGGGGCTGTTCCGGGCGTTTCCGGGCGCCAAAGTGAGCGACTGGCGCAGCGTGGGTGAAGCCCTGCGGGATGCGCGCAACGGTCAGCCGTTGGACAAGGGGCTGGCGCCGATGGCGCGCGTGAGCGATGCGTGGGCGAAACAGGACGCGCCGGCGTTCAACGCGGCCGTGGGTGAGCTGCTGACGCAGGCGCGGCCCGATGAAATGGCAACGGCGAAGAGCGAGCTCATCTTCAACATCGCACAGCCGTTCTACACGGGCATGGTGATTTACGTCATCGCGCTGCTGCTGCTCTTTGTGTCGTGGGCGCGTTGGCCGGGACTGCTGCAGCCCGTCGCGTTCGCTGTGCTCCTCGTCGGCGTGCTGGTGCACACGGCCGGTCTGACGTCGCGCGTGATTCTGCAAGGCCGTCCGCCGGTGACCAACCTGTACTCGTCGGCGGTCTTCGTCGGCTGGGGCGCGGTCGTTCTGGGCGCGATTCTGGAATGGATCTACCGCAAGGGCTTTGGCACCGCGGTTGCGGCCGCGTCCGGCTTTGCCTCGCTCATCGTCGCGCACCACTTGGCCAGCGACGGCGACACGATGGAGATGATGCGCGCCGTACTCGACTCCAACTTCTGGCTGGCCACGCACGTCGTCACCATCACCATCGGCTACAGCGGCACGTTCCTCGCCGGCGCCATCGCGATCGGCTGGACCATTCGCCGCCACGTCGTCAAGGTGCAGGATCCCGCGGCGGACAAGGCGCTCGTCGCCATGTGCTACGGCATCGTCTGCTTTGCGGTACTCTTCAGCTTCGTCGGCACCGTGCTCGGCGGCATCTGGGCCGAGCAGTCCTGGGGACGCTTCTGGGGCTGGGATCCCAAAGAGAACGGCGCGCTGCTCATCGTGCTCTGGAACGCGATCATTCTGCACGCCCGCTGGGGCGGCTATGCGCGCGACCGCGGCATCATGACCATGGCCATCTTTGGCAACATCATCACGTCGCTCTCCTGGTTCGGCGTGAACATGCTCGGCGTGGGTCTGCACTCCTACGGCTTCATGGACAAGGCGTTCTGGGCGCTCGTGGCCTTCGGTTCCTCACAGTTGCTCTTCATGCTGTTCGCGCTGCTGCCGCCGCGTTTCTGGTCCGGCAACCGCGTCGCCGCGCCGCGCACGCCCGTTCAAGCTTAACCGCCCCTCGCCGCTTCGCCGTGTCGTCGCGCGTGCGCTGTTTTGCGCGCATGCGCCGGTTGCCGTTCGCCTCGGTGAGGACGCCCGCCAAGTCGCAACTCGCGAACAGCGGCTGGCAATCCCAGATTCGCCCACATCACGCACTTGATCTGGATCACATGCCGCTCTTGATCAAGATCAAGTCGCCGCTTGAGGCGTGTCGGCCGCGCACACATTTCAACCAAGTTTTCCGCTGACATATCACACTCTTAAGACCAATTTGGTCCGATTCCCAAAACGCGGCGCAATAGTGCGGTTTGCATGCCCTCGTGTGTTGCTGTCGCGGAGCCGCAAGCGGTATCCTGCACGCGTCGGGCCCGAGGGTTCGAACTCGTCAGGCGGGTCGCTTGGCGTGGGAGAGCACAGCAGAGAGTGTGTGGACGCTTTCTGGTGACTCTCGGTACGGTGTTCCGACACATAAAAGGGTGGATCCAATGAGAAAATCATCTTTCCCCGCCTGGATGGGAGCGGCGCTTCTCGCGCTCGGCCTCATCTCGGCATCAGGCTGCGAAAGTAAAGGCACGGCCGGGGCCAATGGCACGTCGTGTTCGGCCAACAAGCCGGCTGGCTCAACAACCACAACCATTACCTGCACCGACGGCACCTCCGTCACCATCGAAGATGGCGCGAAGGGCGCGACCGGTGGCAAGGGTGACACCGGCGATGCGGGCGCGAAAGGCGACACGGGCGCACAAGGCCCCGCGGGCGTCGCGGGTCCCGAAGGCCCCCAGGGTCCGAGCGGCGCGAACTCCACGCCTTGCTCGGTTGTCGACAACGGTGACAACACCAAGACGGTGACCTGCGGCACGACCTCGGTCAAGCTGTCAGACGGCGTCACGGGCACGGCGGGCCAGAACGGCGAAAACGCCGCTCCCTGCCAGCTCGCGGTCAACGACAGCGGCACCAAGACCATCACTTGCGACGGCAACACCATCGAACTGCCTGCGGGCAACACGGGCGCAACCGGTGAGACCGGCGCTCCCGGTGAACCCGGCGCGAACGGCAACGACGGCTTGCCCGGTGCAAACGGCCTCCCCGGCACGAATGGCAAGGACGCCATTCCGTGCACGGTCGTCGACATGGGCGGCGGCAACAAGAAGATCACCTGCGGCGACGGTTCGACCGTGACGATCAGCAACGGCAGCCCGGTTGCCAGCTTCATCGTGTCCAACTTCCACGGCATCGACTACCTGATGACGACCGGCCAGTTCGCTGCCGGTGCGAAGTCCTTCGTTACGGCGAAGATCACTTCCGCTCCCGTGATCGACGCGACGACTGGCAAGGTCACCCTGACCTGGACGGTCGTGGACGCGGCCAACAAGCCTGTCACGGGCATCAAGTCGGTCGGCTTCACCATCGCCAAGCTCGTTCAGCCCAATGGCGACGCCTCCAGCTCGTGGGTCAACTACATCTACACGACGTCGACTGCGGGTGCCTGCACGACGGATCCGACCAAGGTGACCTCGTCGATTCCGCTGCGTATCCCCTGCTGGAATGATCCGCCGTACAACGTCGCTTCGACGGCCACCACGACCTACGCTGCGCGCGAAAAGAACAATGCTGACCCGACCAAGGGCGGCACGCTGACGGAAAGCGCCACGACGCCGGGTACCTACACGTACACGTCGCTCGTGAACCTGAACACCGCGAAGAACGGCGCGAACGTTGTGGGCTTTGACCCGACCCTCACCCACCGCGTCGCGGTCATGATGGGCGGCAGCAGCGGCCCGACGACCGATGCGTGGCTTGACTTCCGCCCCGACGGCCAGGCCATCGCGCTCACGCGTGACATCGTCCAGACCGACAGCTGCAAGTCCTGCCACGGCCCGTTCTTCAAGGGTCACGGCGGCGACCGCATCCACGTTGAGACCTGCGTCCTCTGCCACAATCCGAGCTCGGTTGAAGTGCGCAGCGGCAACAGCGTCGACTTCAAGGTCATGATCCACAAGATCCACGCGGGTTCGTCGCTGCAGAGCATCCCCGGCGCGGACGGCATCGTGTTCGACAACCCGTCGACCGGCACGGACGAGACGGCTGACAACGGAAAGTACTTCTTCTTCAGCGCCACGAACATCACGTGGTGGGACGTCGGCTTCCCGGCGGAGATCGCGAACTGCACGAAGTGCCACCAGGGCACCGGCAAGGACGTGGACAACTGGAAGAAGAACCCGTCGATCGATGCTTGCACCTCCTGCCACGATCAGGTCAACGTCAGCGGCGTCGCCAACCCGGCGCAGCCGATTGCCCACTTGGGCCAGCCGAGCAATTGCACCATGTGTCACCCGGCCGATGGTCCGGGCGTTGGCAAGTCGATCAGTGGCGCCCACGACTGGACGATCGCGGATCCGCGGAACATCTCGGAATACAACGTCGCGATGACGGTCAGCGCGCCGACCAACGGCAAGTACTTCGTCGCCGGTGAATCGCCGGTGATCAGCATTGCGCTGAAGGACATGCTCAAGGGCACCGCGCTCGACACGTCGTCGCTGCCGCAGGACATCACGCCGGAAGGCTGCAACACGGCGGGTTGCGCGGCGGCTGACGGTGCGTTCCCGACCGCGAGCCTCTTCGTGCACGGTCCGCGCGCTGAGAACAAGCCGGTGCTGAGCTACGCCGCCCGCGCGGTGTTGGTGGCCACGGCCGCTGCGCCGTTCGATCTGACGGGTGCCAAAGGCCTTTCGCTCATCTTCGACGGCGGCAAGGACATCGCGTACAAGGATGTCACTGGCGGCGACTACTGGAAGGCCGCGGCGGTCACCGTCGCGATCCCGAGCGGAAGCGCGAAGGCTGGCATCACCAACGCGAACCTCGTCGCGCTCTTCAACGCGGACTCCAAGTTCGCTGTCCGCGGCATCGCGTTCATCGACGAAGTGACGGGTCGCTTCGCGATTCGCAGCCGCAACTTGGGTGAGACGTTCTCGGTGCAAGCTGTGGCCAGTGGCACGGCGGGCGACCCGGTGAACAAGGTGTTCGGCGGTGACGTCTCCGTCCACACGGCCGGTGCGTTCCTCAGCTTCCCGGGTGCCGGTGGTTACACCGGTGCGACGGTCGGCGCCAGCACGGTCGCGAACAAGCTGTTCTCGCAAGTGACGAGCACCTGCGCGACGGGCACGCCCAACGCCAAGGCGATCTGCAACGTCTACACGGATTGCGGCGCTGGCGCTGGCTTCAACGCTTGCGGTGCGACGTTCCTTGACCCGAAGGTGAAGTTCTTCGCCGACCGCATCGAGTACACGCTCGACCCGGTTGACGATCTCGTGGCTGGCACGTACGTGGCCAACGTCGAACTGAAGGACCGTGGCTCGGCCAAGGTTTGCAAGGTCGGCACCACGAACGCGGGTCAGGCTTGTGGTTGGGATACGGAGTGCGCCGCTTCGCCCAAGTCGGGCGACTGCGCGAGCGTTTCTGGCAACTACTCGACCCCGTCGGTCGCGCGCGTCTCCTTCCAGGTGGGCACGGCGACGGAAGAGAAGGTGATTGCGGGTAACTGCAACAGCTGCCACCAGGGTCCGGACGACACCAAGCTGCCGAACGGCAACCTGAGCCCCGACGGCAAGAAGGGCTTCGTGTTTGACTTCTCTGGTCACCACAAGCTGTTCGACTTCAATGCGATTGACATGTGCACGGCGTGCCACGACTGGGAAGGCCAGTCTTCGACCGGTGACTGGTCGGGCGCCAAGCCGATCGTGCGTCGCGTTCACGCGCTGCACAACGGTAAGAACCTGACGTATCCGCTCACCACCGTTGGCCACAGCGATGGCGACCCGGGCCGTAACTGGGACATCCCGTACCCGCAGGACATCCGCAATTGCCAGCAGTGCCACCCGGCTGGTACGACGAGCGGCACGTGGGCCACCAAGCCCAGCCGTATCGCTTGCGGCGCTTGCCACGACACGGATGCTGCGACTGCGCACATCAAGGTCATGACCTTTGACCTCACGCCGGCGAATCCGTACTCCGGCGACGAGATCGAAGCTTGCGCGACCTGCCACGCCCCGTAGTCTCGCGACTCGGATAGTGGTATAGAAACACCCACGGGAAGGACTCCGGTCCTTCCCGTGGGCCGTTTTGGGAACCTTTTTCTCGGAGATCTGCGATGCGTCACGTCCTCCCCGTCACCGTTCTGCTGCTGTCCGCAGCCGCTTGCAACAAGTCAGAGCCCGTTGTCACGCATACCGCGTCGGCCGCGAAGCCCTCCCCTGCCCTCGCGATGGCTGTCACGCCGACCGATGCAGACGACCCCGTTCTCGCGACGGTCAACGGCGCGCCGTTGACGATGGACGACGTGCGCATCGCGCTCCGCATGAAACCGGACGATCCGGAGCCAACGGAGGAGCAGCTGACCGGGGTGCTCGACGGCATTATTCGCCGTGAGATTATCGCCCAGCACGCCGCTGAACTCGGTCTCGACAAGACGCCGCGCTACTTGAATAGCTACGCGAAGGCCGCTGCGCCGCTCAACGCGTTCCGCCACCGCGCACTGGGCGAGGCGCTGCTGCAAGCGGAGATCGCCAAGCTGCCGCCGATCACGGACGCCGAGGCGCAGAAGTTCTTCGACGAGAACAAGGAGACGCTTGCAAGCGACTTCCACGTCGAACAGGTGCTCTTCCGCGATATCGTCACCGCCCAGCAGGCGCACGAGAGCATCAAGGGCGGCAAGTCGCTGGCGGACATCGCGGGCGCGGCGATCAAGGAAGTCGCGCCGAACGAGAAGCCGTGGGATCTGGGCTGGCAGCCCTGGCAGCTGCTGCCAGAACAGTGGCGTAAGCCGTTGACGACGATGAAACCGGGCGAGACGAGCGGTGTGATCACGGGGCCGAAGAATCGGTTCTGGGTCATCAAGCTCGTGGAGAAGCGGCCGTCGAAGCTTGTGGACTTCGCGTCGGCCAAGGCGGGGATCGTCCAGCGTCTGACGGACATGCGCGCCGAGGAGGCCCGCTCGCACGTTGGCGATGAGCTGATGGGCAAGGCGAAGATTGTGCGGCACCAGCACGCGCCGAAGCCGCCAAAGCCGTCGGAAGGCGACGACTAGTCCCGGCACCAAACTTGTCACTTTGATTCCACGCCTGGCCTGTCCGAGTCCGGACGGGTCGACGACCGCGAGCCGGGTCGAAGCGCGATTTCTTTTGGTTGCGGCCGCGGCAAAAACCGTCAGCGAACGAATACTGTTTTGCTGCGGATGTCGGTCGCAGTGCTGCTGTCGATCCGGGTGCGCGCGCCCGGACGCGAGGTAGCCACTAAACCAGGCCGTGGAGCCCGCTGGTTGCAGCGAGTAGCTCCTAAAGGATGGGTGCGGGCAGCGGAAACGCTGGGGACCCGCGAATGGTGGCGCTGTATCTGGTGAAAGCCAGGTCAGCTTCGGCGGGGCGGCATTTTGCTGGGCGGGCGGCCCCAGCGCGATGGGCGAGCTGCGTCTGTAATCGTGAGGACCGCTTGCGCTCGTCCCTTTTTCCCCTCGGCCAACCGCGATTAGTACTTCACCTTCAACACCAACTCCAGCGCTGGCCCAGTGAACGCAAACTTCGCGTCCTCGAACTTCGGCGGCCCCATCCGACCCTTAGCGTGGTTCGACGCGACCATCCCTTCATTCGGAATTCCCAACCAGTTGGTGTCCAGCTTGCCGTTGCCGTTCTCGTCGTGAAAGCACGCGAGCGCGTACGTTCCGGGCGCCAAGCCCTCGAAGCTGATCAGCGACCCACTGCCCGCGATGCTTCCCCAGCGCAGCGCGCGTGCCACCTCGGGCTCGGTCGGATAGGCCTTTGCGTGCGCTGCGTCAAAGAGCCAGCAGCCCGCCTTCCCCTTGGCCGATTGCAGTGCTTGCAGGCGCACCGTCAACGCACCAGACGAAGGCTCGTCAGCGACGGCATTTCCCGCTAGCAGAACCGACACCAGACTCAGTTGTTGCAGAATTCGCCGCATCGTCCGCCTCCCTGCCCCGCCAAGTATCGCAGGGGCAAGGAGGCTATTCGACGCAGTTCACGAGCCGAACGTCAAGGGCAATTCGGAATCGCTGTGTGGATGCAGTTGCCGTTTTGCGTGTTGCAGCTGTCGGCGGTGCAGGCGTTGTTGTCGTTGCAGTTCTTCGCCGTGCCCGTGCACGTGCCCGCCGTGCACTGATCCTGATTCGTGCACGGGTTCTGATCGCTGCACTGGCCCTGGTTCGACGCCGTGCCCGTGCATTTGCCCGCGGCGCAGTGGTCCTGGAACGTGCACTGGTTGTTGTCGGTGCATTGGTTCTGGTTGTTGGGCGTGCCCGCGCAGACACCCGCGGTGCAGGTGTCGTTGGACGTGCACACGTTGTTGTCGCTGCAGTTGCCGCCCGTCGCCGGCGCGTGCGTGCAGGCACCCGTCGTGGCGTCACAGCTGTCCGTCGTGCAGTTGTTGTTGTCGTTGCACGCCTGCGGAGCCTGACCGACGCACACGCCGTTGTTGCACTGGTCATTGGTCGTGCACGCATTGCCGTCATTGCACTGCGTGTTGCCACCGCCGCCACCGCCACCGCCGACGTTGGTGTGAACGCAGTTGCCCGACTGCTGGCTGCAGAAGTCGTTGGTGCAGGTGTTGGCGTCGTCGCAATTCTTCTGCGTGCCGCCGTAGCAGGCGCCGATCTTGCAGGTCTCGCCCGTCGTGCACGGGTTGTTGTCGGTGCAGGTCGTGCCATCCGCCTTGTCCTTCACCGCGCAGGAACCCGCGTTGCAGTACGACACAACGCACTGCGCGTTCAAAGTCGCGCAATCCGTGTCCACCGTGCAGTTGCCACCGCAGTTCTGGATGTTCGTGTGCTGGCAGCCACCGTTGCCGCCACCGCCGCCGCCGCCGTTGGGCGCGCAGAAGTCCGCGGTGCAAGGCAAGCCGTCATCGCAGTTCAACGCCGTACCCGCGCAGACGCCCGCCGTGCAGATGTCCTGGTTCGTGCACGCATTGCCGTCATTGCAGTTCTGTCCGCTAACGGCGGTGTGCGTGCACGTGCCGGTCGTCGCGTCGCAGGCGTCGGCGGTGCAGCCGTTCTGGTCGTTGCAGTTGGGCGCAGTGCCCGTGCACGTGCCGTTCTGGCAGTGGTCCGTCGTCGTGCACAGGTTGTTGTCGTTGCATACCGTCGTGTTCTGGAGATTGACGACGGCGCACAAGCCCAGCTGCTGGTTGCAGGTCTGCGTCGTGCACGCATTGCCCGTCGCCGGACAGTCCGCGCTGGTCGTGCAGTTGCCGCCGCAACCGGCGATCGGCGTGTTCAAGCAGGCGCCGGTGATGACGTCGCAGCTATCCGCCGTGCAGTTGTTCTGGTCGTTGCAGTTCTTGGCGTTGCCCGGAATGCAGGTGCCGCCCGTGCAGTGGTCGTTGGTCGTGCACGCGTTGCCGTCCGAGCAGTTCGTGTTGCCGCCACCGCCGCCGATCGGCTGGAAGACGCAATTGCCGGTCTGCGCGCTGCAGCTGTCGGTCGTGCACTGGTTGCCGTCGGTGCAGACCTTCTTGTCCGCGCCGATGCACGTGCCGCCGACGCAGGCGCTGGACGCGGTGCACGCGTTGTTATCGTCGCACACCGTGGCATCTGCCTTGACGACCGAACTGCACGTCGACGTCTGCAAGTTGCAGAACGCCTGCACGCACTGATTCGCCGCCGCGGGGCAGTCCGAATCCTGCGCGCAGAAGCCGCCGCAGCCCGGAATCGGCGCAAACACGCAGTTGCCGTTGTTGCTGTTCTGATTGCACGAGTCAGCCGTGCACGCGTTGGAGTCGTTGCACACCTTGATCGGCCCGCTCGCGCACGTGCCGTTGGCGCACTGATCGCCCGTCGTGCAGCCGTTGCCGTCCGAGCAGTTCAGCGTGTTGTTCGCGTGCGTGCACGTGCCGGTCGCCGGGTCGCACGCGTCGTTGGTGCAGACGATGTTGTCATTGCAGTTCACGGGGGCGGAGCCTTGGCAAACGCCGTTGAAGCAGATGTCCGTCTTCGTGCACGCGCTGCCGTCATTGCACGGCGTCGCGTTGGCGACGGGCTTGGACGAGCACGTGCCCGCCGTCGTGCAGTAGTTCACCTGACAAACGTCCGTCGACGTGCCGCAGTCCGCGTCCACCTTGCACACGTTGCTGCAACCGGTGATGGCCGCGTGCGTGCAGGCGCCCGTCAGCACGTCGCACGAGTCGGTCGTGCACGTGTTGAAGTCGTTGCAGTCCTTGGCCACGCCACCCGCGCAAGCGCCGGCGATGCAAGCGTCCGCGCTGGTGCAGGGGTTCTGGTCGTTGCACACCACGTTGTTCAGCGCGTTGTTCGTGCACGCACCGGTCGTCGCGTTGCACTGGTCGGTCGTGCAGGGGTTGTTGTCATTGCAGCTCTTCTGCTGGCCATTGTTGCAGTTGCCGTTCTGGTTGCAGGTCTCGCCTGTGGTGCAGCTGTTGCCGTCGCTGCACGCCGTGCCCTGTGCGACCGGCGCGCTGCCGCACTGGCTGGTGGCCAGGTTGCAGACCGCGGCGCGGCACGTATTGCTCGGCGTCGGGCAGTCGCTGTTCTGGGTGCAGAAGCCGCCGCAGCCGCTGAGCGGCGTGCTGATGCAGTTGCCGGTCGCCGCTTCGCAGCTGTCCGCGGTGCACGCGTTGTTGTCGTTGCAGTTCTTCGCCGCGCCCGTGCACTTGCCCGCCACGCACGCATCGGCGCTCGTGCACAAGCTGCCATCGTCGCAGGTCGCCGTGTTGTTGGCATACCCGCAGCCGGTCAGCGCCTCGCAGGTGTCGTCCGTGCAGACATTGCCGTCGTCGCAGCTCTTGGCGATGCCCGGCGTGCAGCTTCCCGCCGCGCAGACGTCGCCTTCGGTGCAGACGTGGCCGTCGTTGCAGCCGAGCGAGTTGTCCGTGTGCAAGCAGCCGC
The DNA here is from genome assembly GCA_903896545.1 of uncultured Myxococcales bacterium. GTDB lineage: Bacteria > Myxococcota_A > UBA9042 > UBA9042 > UBA9042 > CAIYBN01. The sequence goes on from CAITYF010000255.1 coordinate 21,016, forward strand.
CGGTCGCGTCGCAGCTGTCGTTGGTGCAGATATTGCCGTCGTCGCACGCCTGACTGAAGCCCACGCACACGCCCGCTTGGCACGCGTCATTGGTCGTGCACGCGCTGCCGTCGTCGCAGGCCAGCGTGTTGTTGGTGTACGTGCAGCCGCCGGTCGCGTCGCAGGCGTCCGTCGTGCACGGGTTGCTGTCGTTGCACGCCAAGGCGCTGGAGCCCGCGCAGGTGCCGGCGGTGCAGACGTCGTTGCCGGTGCAAACGCTCTTGTCATCGCACGGCGTGTTGTCGGCGGCGTTGGTCGCGCCGCACTTGCCCGTAGCGGGCGTGCAAACGTTGTCCTGACACGCGACGCCGGTCGACCCGCAGGTCACAACGGTCGCCGCGTCCACGACGCACTTGTTGCTGGCGCAGATCAGCGTGCCGTTGCACAGGTCGGCGTCTTCGAACTTGATGCAGTCGGAGGTCACAGCGCACGCGCAGCTGCCGGCACCCGGCTTGCACGAGCCGTTCGCGCAGATATCGCCCGTCGTACACGCGTTGCCGTCGCTGCACGCTTCCGTGTTCGCCGCGAAGACGCAGCCCAGGGTCTTGTCGCACGAGTCGGTCGTGCACGGGTTGCCGTCGTCGCACACGATGCTGCCGGTACCGCCGCACGCGCCAGCGGCGCACGTGTCGCCGGTGGTGCACGGGTTGGCGTCGTCGCAGCTCACGCCCGTCGCAACGCCGGGCAAGTGAACGCAGCCGTTCACGAGGTCGCACGCGTCGTCCGTACACGGGTTGTTGTCGTCGCACGCGTTGGGCGCGCCGGTGCAGGTGCCGTCATAGCACGCGTCGTTCAAGGTGCAGATGGAGCCGTCATCGCAGTTCGCCGATTGCGGCGTGTGCACGCACGAACCCGTGTCGCTCGCGCAGCCGTCCAACGTGCAGGGGTTACTGTCGTCGCAACTCTTGGCGCCACCGGGCGCGCAGGCACCCGCGGCGCAAGCGTCCGGTCCCGTGCACAGGTCGCCGTCTTCGCACGCGCTCGTGTTGTTGATGTACGTGCAGCCCACGGTCGGGTCGCAGACGTCGTCCGTGCAGAGGTTGTTATCATCGCAAATCAGTGACAAGCCGGTGCAAACGCCGGTCTTGCACAAGTCGCCCTCGGTGCACGCGTTGGCGTCGGTGCAAGAAGCGCCGTCCGCCAGCGGCAGCGCGATGCAATTGCCAGTCGCCAAGTCGCAGGTCGCCGCTTCGCACGCGCTGGGCGCGCTGCACGTGACGGGGCTGCCGTTGCCGCATACGCCCGCCGTGCAGGTCTCGCTCGTCGTGCAGAGGTTGCTGTCATCGCAGCTCGAACCGTCCGGCTGCGCGGTCGACGCGCACCCGCTCGTCGCGTCGCACGTGTCGGTCGTGCAGGGATTGCCGTCGTTGCAAACCAGCGCGATGCCCTTGCAAGCGCCCGCGTCACACGCGTCGTTCTCGGTGCAGGCGTCGTTGTCGGTGCACGTGCCGGTGCTCAGGGCAGCGTGCGCGCAGACGCCAGAAGCCGTGTCGCAGGTGTCCGCCGTGCAGGGATTGTTGTCATCGCACGACGCCGCGCCCACTTGCTGGCATTTGCCCAATGTGCACGTACCCGTCGCGCAGAAAACACCGGCTACGTCACACGAACCGCCATCCGCGGCGACGAACTTGCAGGCGCCATCGGTGCACGAGTCCGTCGTGCAGGCGTCGTTGTCGTTGCACGCGACGCTTTCGTCGGTCGTGCCATCGCAGTTATCGTCTTTGCCGTTGCAGGTTTCCGTCGCGGCTTCCGGCGCGTTGCACGCGGTCAAGCCGTTGGACGTGCAGACGCGCTTGCCGCTGCACGTGCCGAAGCTGTTGGTCGTCGCGCACGGCGTCGAGAGGCCCGCAGCGATGGCGCTGGCCGAGCAGCTTGTGCACTCGCCGGGACCCGCTTTGCCCTGCGGCGCGGGACGGCATACTTGCGCGCTCACGCCGGAGGTCACGTCCGTCGCCAATTCCAGCACGAAGCCCGCCGGGCAGTCCGGCCCAACCGACGCGCAGAAGGAGCCACCCGACGCTTGCGCGACGCACAAACCGCCGTCACACGTGGTTGCGTCGGTGCACGGATCGCACAGGTGCTTGTCTTTCTCGGTGCTGGTCGTCGCGTCCGCAGTGTCGACCGCGTCGCTGGACGTCACGTCATCCGCGTCCGCCACGATGTCGCTGTCCTCGGTCGTGTCCGCCACATCGGTTGGGCCGCTGTCGTTGTCGGTTCCCGCAACATCCTTGTCGGTTCCCGCGGTGTCCTTGTCCGTGCCCGCGAGGTCGCCGGCCGCATCCGCGTCGCCGACGCTTGTGCCGATGTCCGCATCGTCGCCAGCCAATGCATCTGCTTGGTTGGTCCCTTCCACCGCGATGTCGTCACCGCAGCCGGCGAACACAACCGAGATAGCCAAGATTCCCACTGCGCCAAGAACGCGACTACACCGAGGCAAAGACATGGACAACTCCTGAGACTTTCAACACATAGTTCTGCACGCGAGACCCATTTGACTCAGCATGCCGAAAGTTGTGGATATGATGTTCGGCGCCCGCAGCACGCGCTAGGCAACTTTACAAATAAACACAATACGATGCAAGGGATCGAAGTCACAGGAACGACCGGTCCAGTGAAGAAGCCGCTGCGGCAGTTTGTGCGACCGCACGATGCGACGGGAGGGAACCAGCCTGGACGCTCCACGCCGAATCTGCGGCGGACCGTGACGAGGGGCGTGGACGAAGGCGGGACGCGGTGTGCTTGTCTCGAATCGGCGGTCACCGCCGGGGTTACGCTCCGCCGCACTTGGTCCCGCAGCACAGCGAACACGGACATACGCCCGTGAAACTTGCACGGCCCGATTGACGGTCGATGATGGGCGCATATACTGAGAGCTCTGTCTTTTTTCATCCGTCGCTGTGCACCGCCAGCGGGAGCAAATATGCTGCGGCATCTCGCCATCGTCCTCACCTCGGCCGCACTTTCCGGCCTCGCAGCCTGCGGCGGCACCTCGGCCTCCACGGACTCAGCGGACGTGGCGGTCGCGAACGACGCAGCCGATACTGTCGGACTTCCCGACGCCAACACGACGAGTTGCGAAGGCTTGGCGTGCCCCGCTGGCAGCCACTGCGTCCTCGGCACGACGTCTGCGAGTTGCGCCTGTGATAGCGGCAAGTCTCAGGTCGGCGCGGGGTGTTTGGACACCACGTTCGTGCACAACCAGTGTCGCCTGTCCTGCCTGGAATTGGCCGCCTGCGGCAAGAACACGGGACTTTCTGACGAGGCCTGCGTCACCGCGTGCGAGAGCGGTGCAATCGACGGCGAGGCTTTTGCAAAAGCCACGTGCATCGCGATGAACTACGAGCACGACGCGCTGTGGTGCGGCGTCATCGATGCCTGCAACACGCTCGCCAAAGGCGACGACTGCGCCGCGCAATGCGCTGCAAAGGACAAATGCGGGTTTCTGGCAGCTCCGGGTATCACCTCTGGCGCGTCCCAGGCCGAGTGTCAGGTGCTGTGCCGCGCTTACGACACTGTTTATGGCAACTTGAAGACCTCCGATAGCTACAAGGCTTGCGTGGACAAGGCGACCGCGTCGTGTGACCGGTTCGAGCTGGCCGTCTGCGAGGCCTATAACGGCGCGGACATCTGTTCCAACGTCTGCGGTTGGCTGGGCAGCGCCAAGTACTGCAACTACATTCCCGGACGCTGGAGCGACGAAGCGGCGTGCAAGCAGGAATGCGCGGGCTGGACACCCAAGCAGACGAACGCCGTGTTTGGGTGCTACAACAAGCTGAACTTCGCAGGGTGCAACACGGAAAAGGCGGTGGCTTGCTTCAAACCGCCCACGGAGCTCCCCGCCGGTGTGACCGCGCTGACCGATGCCGTCGCCTCCGTTTGCCCGGACGCGATGGCGACCCAGGACCCGAACATCAACGCGTGGCACTTCCTGGGACGAACGGCGCTGTGGCCCGACTGGATGCACGATTTTGGCAGCGCGGTCGCCTGTGTAAAGGCCGTTACGACGTGCCCGTCGCATTACGACTTTGACTGGATTGCGCCGTGCTTCCTGACCATCGCGCCAGACGTCACGGCCGCTTGTAACACCGCGCTGCAATGCCTCATCAGCAGCCCCGCCCAGGTCCCATACTTGACCGTCGACGGCACGACCGGGATGGACGAAAGCCGCTGCAAGGTCTCGTGGCAACAGTGGAAAACCAAGGACAGCGCTGCGTTCACCGGGGTTGCCAGCTGCCTGGGCAAGACCGATGCGACCGACTGCACCGCAGTTCAGGCTTGCATCGCGGGCGGCGACCCCGATGGCGCCGCGTGCAACGACCTCGTGCCGTGCTGGGAAGGCGCGGGCGTCAACCCGTACGGCCTGAGCAACGTGGACGGAGCGATGTGCGGTGGCTTGCTCGCGTTTGGACAGGATCCCAAAGTGGCGCAATGCGTACTCAAGGCGAAGGACTGTGCGGCCAAGAACGCCTGCCTGCCAATCCAAAGCGTGGCGACGAACGCCGCGCCCGCGTGCGCGCTGCTCGTGCCCTGCTGGGACGCTGCGGGCGTCAACCCCTTCCCCGCGTTGGGTAAACTGTCAGTGTCCTCGTGCGCCGTGGCCACCTCCATCTACAACAGCAAGAGCCCTGGCGTCGCTGATATGATCTATGGTTGCCTTCAGAGCGCGTCGGACTGCAAGGCCCGACTCGCGTGTCTCCCAGCCCAGTAGTGGGCGTTGAGTCGGCCACGGGCCGGCAGCAGGTCAGGTCCATGTGGATGCGCAACTCTCAGATTCACCAGCACAGGCAGCTTGTTGCAGCGGCAGCGGCGCTCGTGCTTGGCCTCGCAGCTTGTGGTAGCCCGAATTCCGGCGGCGGTGGAACGGTGACCGAAGATGTGGTCGACGACGCTGACGCGACTGTAGCGGGCACCGACGCAAGCGAAGGTACGGACGCCAAGACGGGCACCGACGCAACGCCCGGAACCGACGCCACAGCTGATGCCGACACGCAGAGCGACACCGACGCAACGCCCGGCACCGACGCGACGCCGGGCACGGATGCGCTTGCGGACACCGAAGACGTCGCAGACGCTGATTCGGTGAATGACGGAGACGCAACCGCCGGCACGGACGCGACTTCCGACGGCGACGTTGCACCGGACACGGACACGTCGACCGACGTCACCGACACGTTTGCGCAGTGCACGCCCTGCAGCGACGCCAACCCGTGCGCGCAAGGCGTGTGCGCCGCGACCGGCGAAGGCTCGTGCTGTGTCCCGACCTGCGCGTCGCCTTGCAAGGAAGGCTCTTCGTGCGCCTCCGTGCCAGGAAACCCGAGCGTCAAAGCGTGCATCCCCAACCACATCACGTTGTGCCGCCCCTGCCAGAATTCGAACGCCTGCGAGGAAAGCGGCTTCCAGCCCGGCGCCGTGTGCCACTCGTTGGGCGCGGACGTCGGCTCGTTCTGCGCGACCCCGTGTTCGCTGACGACAAAGTGCCCCACTGGCTACGCGTGCCAGCCCGTGGCCGAGGCGGGAAGCGGCAAGTTCTGCGTGCCGGAAACCGAGATGTGCACCTGCGACACGGTGGCAACGGCCAAGAAGCTCGCGACCACGTGCAGCAAGAGCAACGCGCTTGGCACGTGTTCAGGGATTCGGAGTTGCGGAAGCTCGGGTCTGACGCAATGCAGCGCGGCTGACGCGACCAGCGAAGTGTGCGATGGCGCGGACAACAACTGCGATGGCGCGACCGACGAAGGCATCACGGCGATTCCCACAACGTGCGGCGTCGGCGCCTGCGCGGCAACCGGTGCGAAAACCTGCGTCAGCGGCGTCTTGACCGACACTTGCGCCGCGGCGAGTCCTGCTGCCAACGACGCGACCTGCGACGGCGTCGACGACAACTGCAATGGCGAGACAGACGAGGGCTATGAGCCCGAAGCGACCACGTGCGGCGTAGGCGCGTGCTTTGGGACCGGCCAAACCGCGTGCGTGGACGGCGTCGTACAAAACAGCTGCATCATCGGCAAGCCTGCACCCGCGGACACGACGTGCAACGGCGTTGACGACGACTGCAACGGCCAGACCGACGAGGACTATCTCCAGCTCACCACGTCGTGCGGCAAGGGCGTGTGCACGTCGGCCGGTGAAACCAGCTGCGTGGCCGGACTCGTTCAAGATAGCTGCGTTGTCGGCCAGGCAGGTCCCAGCGACACCAGTTGCGACGGGGTCGACCAGAACTGCGACGGTCAAACCGATGAGGGCTACGTCGCGTTGGACACAAGCTGCGGACAAGGTGCATGCGTTTCGACCGGCAAGACCGCCTGCGCGCTTGGATTGATCAGCGACAGCTGCAAGTCCGGCACGCCGGCCTCAAGCGACACGACGTGCGACGGCATCGACGACAACTGCAATGGCCTCACCGATGACGGCTTCGTGAAGACCCCGACCGTGTGCGGCGCTGGCGCTTGCGCGGCGGCCGGTTCGACGTATTGCGAAAACGCCAGCGTGAAGGACAGCTGCGTGACCGGCAGCCCCGCCAATGACGACGCCAGCTGCAACGGCATCGACGACAACTGCAATGGCGCGACCGATGAAGGGTACGTGCCGCAAGACACGACGTGCGGGAAGGGCGCGTGCGTGGCGGCCGGCAAGACGTTCTGTGCGGATGGGGCCGTCAAGGACGGGTGCGTCGAGGGGACCCCAGCCTCCACGGATGCGAGCTGCAACAGCATCGACGACGACTGCAACGGTGAGACCGACGAGGACTACGTGACGCTCGACACGACGTGCGGCAAAGGCGCGTGCGCCGCGACGGGCAAGACGTCGTGCGCCGCTGGGTTGGTCAAGGACAGCTGTCCGGTGATCACGCCCGCACCGAGCGACGCCACGTGCAACGGCATTGATGACAACTGCAACGGACAGACCGACGAACTCTACGACCCGCAAGACACCGCGTGCGGCAAAGGCGCTTGCGCGGCCGCGGGCAAGACCTCTTGCGTTGAGGGCGTCTTGAAGGACAGCTGCGTCGCCGGCACTCCCGGCACCAGTGATGCGACATGCGACGGCATCGACGAGGACTGCAACGGACAGACCGACGAGTCCTACGTACCGACGACCACGAATTGCGGCAAAGGCGAGTGCCAGTCGATGGGCGTGCTGAACTGCGTCGCAGGTCTGCCGGCCGACAGCTGTCAGCCGCTTTCACCGCTTGAGGCGACGGAAGTCTCGTGTGACAACCTGGACAACGACTGCGATGGACTGACCGACGGCGCGGACTCAGACATCGGGGTGGTGAACTGCTGCGCCGGCAATCAGGGTCAGGCCGGTATCGATCCAAACCGAACCTGCCCCACCAGCTGGTTTTGCGACCAGTCGTGGGACACGCTCGATGGCAAAGCGAGCGAGTTTGAGCGGCGCTGCTACTTCCACGGCACCGCCGTCGGCACGGACGGCGAGTGCTCGCCATTTGACTGCGGCAAGGCGGTAGGCAACGCGCTGAACAACGGCAAGTTGGGCACCTACGACTGGTGCGGACTGTTCAAAGACCTGACGATTCTCGGCGTCAGCGCGGACGACGTGAACGCGGTCTGCGGTTGGTCCACGAACGGAGTCTTCGCCAGCAACAGCCCGCGGTCAGGCAACGGCGTCATGGGCAGCAGTGGGGAATTCGACGGCGGCTATTGTTCCTGCAACCCGCTGTGCGAGCTGAATATCGGCTCCACGCAACCTTGCTGCAAGAACGTCTTCGCCACGGGCGCTTCGTCCCTCCCTTCGGCCAACGGCGCTTTCACGTGCGGCAAGACACACGTCGCGGTTTCCTCGGTGCCGTCGTTCCAGGACCCGCACGCTCAGGGCGCGCGCTGCCGCCACGACACGGAATGTCTGGGCAAGATGAAGTGCACGACGCCGGGCGCGTACTCGAACGGCGTGCCCACGCCTACTGCGCCCAGCACGCCAGCGGGAACATGCTACGGGACCTACTAAACATGCTGAGATTGGTCCAAGCCCCGCGATCGTCGAGTAGACCCGTTGCAAATCGGACCTGGACCGCGAGCGAGCGCTTCCAATGGAACGCTGCGGGTGGAGAACGGATGCTCTCGACCTTGGTTCAGCGTGTCTAGGCGTGCCGACCAGCTCCAAACGCCAGCGTCCGAGCGTCGAGGGAGTTGCGCCGTGGGATGCGAACGTCGACCACAACACGTGAGTCTTCGCGCAGCTACGCGCGCTGGGCAAGCACGTGGCGGGGAAGCGTCCGTGCTCGCGCTGCGGTTCATCGCGTTTGGTGTGGCCCTCGCGGCCGGACTTGTCGCCCCGGCCTGTACCGACCGGGGCGTTGGCCCCGCGGGCGCAGATGACGGCGGAGATGCGCTGGTCACGGCCGACGCGTGCACCGCGGCAAGCTGCTCTGGGCACGGGCGTTGCGCGGGTTCGGGACAAGACGCGGCCTGCGCGTGCGACAAGGGGTTCGTTTCTGGCGCCGCGTTCAGTTGCGTTCCCGACTGGCCTTGCGCGGCTGGACAGGTCCGTGTCGACGACGCGTGCGTTCCCGTAGCGTCGCTGACGCGTTGGTGTAACGACTACTGCGCGTCGCGCCAACTCGCGTGCCCAGAAGGCGCGGTCGAACCTGCAGGATGTCAGCCGTACTGCGACGCGGCGGTGGGTGCGGGCGCCAACTGCCTCGCGGATTGTCTTGGCGCGATGGACGAGCCCGGTCGGGCGCAGCAGACCATTTGCGGCGGGCTCCTGCGGCGAATGGATGCGATCGACTGCACGAATCTCGCGCATTGCTCGCTGCCGGAAACGCCCACGACGTGCGACGCCCTGTGCGACGATGCGCAAAGCTGCGGCATCCTGACCGACTCGCGCTTGCTCCTCGGCGGGTCCCGCGACGAATGCGTGCTGTACTGCCGGGCGCTGGCGACCGCATTAGCGCCCAACAACCGGTTTGAGCCGCTTCGCGCTTGTTTGTCCAAGGCGATGCAAACGTGCGATCCCCTCGGCGTGCTGGCCTGTACGGTCGTGGGCACCGCCGAACTCGACAACACGCTGTGCACGACCGCTGCAGCCGACTGCGGCTTCATCCCGGACGTCTGGCCCGACGCGAGCGCCTGCGCGGCCGAACTCAAATCCTGGACCGCCGGGCAGCGCATCGCCGTCGGCGGTTGCTTGAATATCGGCAAAAACTATGCGCTGTGTGGCGAACACCACTGCGCGAACCCGCCAACCGCGTTGCCGCCCGGTGCGCTGGGCGCCGCGCAGCAGCTCATCACGCACTGCCCCAATCTCTTGTCCGTGCCGTCCGACTACGCCGTCGGGGCTGAGTACTACGCGTGGCTGTTCACAGCGATTCTCGAAGCGTTCGGCAAACCCGTCCAACGCGACTACGCGCTCGTCAGCAGCTGCTTTCTTTCGGCGCCCTGCCCGACCACCAAAGAGGGGACTTTGAAATGCCTCCTCGAAACGCCCAAGGATTGACATGACTCCCTACTTGCGGGCGACATTGACGCTACTTGCCGTCGGCTTCTTGAGCGGCTGCGCGGAAGCCGCGTCCACGTGTCGAGTCGTCGACAACCACGACGGCACGGCGACCGTTTCGTGCCCCGACGGCAGCACGGTCACTTTGCACGGCACAAAAGACGGAACAGGCGGCACGTTGTGTTCCATCGTGACGCAAACCGACGGCTCCAAGGCGATTGTCTGCTCAGACGGCACCACGGCCGTCGTCGGCGGCGCGAACGGCCAAACTGCGTGCACCATCAGCGGCAACACCGACGGCGTCGTGACCGTCGTGTGTCCCGACGGCACCTGGGCGACCGTGACCGACGGCAAGAACGGCCGGTCCTGCACGTTGGTCGACAACGGCAACGCCACGTGGACCGTGCAATGCGACGACGGCACGCACGCGGTGCTGCACGACGGCAGTTGCTCGATTGTCGACAACGGCGATGCGACGGCGACGATCTTCTGCCCAGGCGGCAAGGCGGTGACTGTGCCTTTTGTGCAGACCAGCGGCACCGACCTCGTGCTCAACGGCAGCTTCGTCGTCCACAACGCCGCCGATCTGGCCACACTCAAACTGTACGACGTCATCACCGGCGACTTGGTCGTCGCGGCAAACGGGCTCGACCAACTCGCGCTGACCAACTTGAAGAGCTTGGGCGGCGACCTCGTGGTCACGGGCAACAGCGTGCTCGCGTCGCTGAACGCGCCGTTGCTGCAGACGTTGAACGGAACGCTGGTCGTCACGCAGAACCCGAAGCTGCAGACGATTGCGCTGCCCAACCTGACGGCGCTGGGCGGCGTGAATCTGGCGGACAATCCAACGGCGTCGGCGGTGGCGCTTGGGGCGCCTATCAAGCTCGCGCGCGACGTCGTGGTGGAGCGCAATGGCGCCCTGACGATGCTCGACTTGAGCGCGGTCACCGCCGTGAGTGGGCGCGTGTCTGTCAGCTACAACTACGCGCTGTCCAACTTGAACTTGTCGGGGCTGGGCCACGTCGGCGGTGAACTGCGTCTGGACGGCGATTCCGCGCTGAGCACTGTTTCCCTCGGTGCGCTGGAAAGCGTCACTGGTTCCTGCTTCGTGCGTTGGGCGACGAACTTGCCTGCCTTCGCCGTGCCCAACCTCGCCTCAGTAGGCGGCACGTTGCACGTCGAGGCGCTCCCGGCGCTGCAAGCCGTCGCCCTGCCCAAGTTCACCGACGTGGGCGCCGACCTGCTGCTCATTCAGCTGGGCGCCACGACGTTTGAGCTCCCGGCGCTCAAAAGCGTCGGCTACAACCTCTACTTTGGCAGCCACCCAACCGCGACTTCGTTGGCGCTCCCGGCGCTGCAAAGCGTCGGCAATCACCTGTGGCTCTGGCAGAACAAGACGCTGCAGACATTTTCCGCGCCGGCGGTGACGACTGTGGGGGGCAACCTGATCATCAGCCAGCATCCGGCGCTGGCGTCGGTGGCCCTGGACGCGTTGAAGCAGGTGACGCACGACGTGTCGATTTTTGAGAACGCCGTGCTGATGAGCCTCGCGTTCCCTGTGCTGAAGAAAGTCGCGGATGGTTTTTCCCTCCAGCTGAACCCGCTTCTGCAGTCTTGCGCGCTACCGGCGCTGACGAGCGTGGACGAGTTCGTGATCGTTCTGCAAAACGACGCGCTGACGTCGTTCACCGCGCCGCTTTTGGTGAGCACCGGCAAGGATGTCTCGATTGACGCGAACGGCGCGCTTGTGGATCTCAAGCTCACGGCACTTGCCAAAGTTGGGAGTTACCTGGAGGTGAAGGGCAACGCTGCGCTGCCGACGCTGGACTTGGCTGGGCTCAAGGAGGTCAAGCAGGACGTGCTGATCGCCGCGAATTCCGCGCTGACGACGCTGAAACTGCCGGTGTTGAAGCAAGTGGGGCAACACCTGACGCTCGACGGCAACGTCGCGTTGACGACGCTGACGCTGCCGATGCTGGCGAACGTCGGCGGCGACTTTGTGCTGCAGGGGCCAAGCCAACTGGGCAAGTTCAGCAACGCGAGCCTCGCGACTGTGGGCGGCAGTGTGCGGATTGACGACACCGATGGCTTGCTGGAGATCGACCTGACCGCGCTGGTGAGCGTCGGTGGCGACTGGAGCGTGGCGGGCAACAAGAGCCTGACCCATCTACAGAGCAGCGTCACGAGCGTGGGCGGGAACGTCGCGATTGACCACAACCTGCTGCTGACATCCGCGGTGTTGCCGGCGCTTCAGCACGTTGGCGGGACGACGCTGCGGGTGGATCACAATCCGAAGCTGGCGCAGTGCGCGGTAACGCTGCTGATCAGCCAAGTAGTAGAGTACATCGGCTGGACGTACACTGTGGGGAATGATGAGGCGGCGGGTTGCGGCGGGTAGGCCAAGTTGGGCGTGCTCTCTTGACTCGCTTTTCCGGCGCCGGATGGCCGCTTCGTCGCTCACCGGGGACCGATTGACCCGCACCGCCATCCTCCGCCACAATCGCCACAGTTGCACCACCCGCGGCCGCTGGGTCTGCTCATGGCCGCTCGCATTCTCGCTCTCGCGTTCCTGATCGCTCTCGCGCCGACGTCTGCGGGCGCCGACGAACCGCCTGTGCCGAGGCTCGTGGTTTTCGAGCTTCAGGTGGTTGGAAAAGTGATTTCTCTCGACACCGGGGCGACTTTGACGGCGATGGTTCGCCAGCGCATCGTCGGCGCGATTGGTAGCCGCGGAAAGTTGTTGTCAAAAGATAAAGTCATCGAAATTATGCGGCAATCCGGCAAGCCGGCCGTGGAGTGCACCGGCGAATGCGAGGTGCAGACGGCGCGCGTGGTCGGCGCGGAGTACTCGGTGTCAGGCGAGGTGAGTCCGTTGGGCAGCAATGTCGTGCTGGTGCTGGATGTGAAGCGGTCCCGCGACGGTGTGACGGTGGCTTCGAAGCGGCTGAAGGCGCCGCCGACTGACTTGGACGACAAGCTGGATGCGACCGTGGACGCGCTGGCCGCGGAGTGGCTGGCGAGTCTGGGCGACGGCGGCGGGCGGCCGGCAGCGGAGAAGCCAGCCAAGCCGGTGGACCAGCGCCCCCTCCTGCCGCAAGTCGCATGTCCAAGCGGCACGTCGTGGAACGGCACCGCTTGCTTGGGCACCCTGGCGTGTCCCAACGGCAGCACCTGGGACGGCCAGAAATGCGTGCTCAAGGCTGAAGTCGTCTGCCCGGAAGGCAGTCGGTTGGACGGCAGCAAGTGCGTGGGGATTGTGCCGTCCAGCGCCCAACCGGGCGATGTCTGTGAAGGCAAGGCGGGACAGGCAGGCGCGTGCGAGCGGTTGTGCGCCAGCGGGCAGGCGTACGCTTGCGCCAACCTCGGCCTCCTCTGCGAAAACGGCCAAGGTGTTCCGCAGGACAAAGCGCGCGCGGCAGGCTTCTACAAGCTGGGCTGCGACGGGGGAATTAAGAACGGCTGCGCCAACCTCGGCCACCTCTACGAGAGCGGCCAAGGCGTTCTGCAGGACAAAGCGCGCGCTGCGGGCCTCTACAATCAGGGCTGCGACGGAGGTAGCGCGTCCGGCTGCGCCAACCTTGCCTTCCTGTACAGCACCGGTCAAGGCGTTCTGCAGGACAAGGCCCGCGCGGCAGGCCTGTACAAGCAGGGCTGCGACGGGGGAAACGCGGGCGGCTGCGCCAACCTCGGCGACCTGTACAGCAGCGGCCAAGGCGTTCCGCAGGACAAAGCGCGCGCGGCAGGCCTCTACAAGCAAGGCTGCGACGGAGGAAGCGCGACCGGCTGCACCAACCTTGGCGACCTTTACGAGAACGGCCAAGGCGTTCCCCAGGACAAAGCGCGCGCGGCAGGCCTCTACAAGCAGGGCTGCGACGGAGGCTACCAGTGGGGCTGCGAGCGGCTCAAGGAACTTCAAGCGAAGTAGGGCTGGGGTCGACACCGGCGAACTCCGGCCTTGTCCACCTGTCGAACTCCGTTACCACATCGGATTGATCCGCAGAAGCGGACCGACACACGGCCCGCGACCACGCGGCGTATTCGTGTGCGTCAACATCATCGTGATCATTTGACGGTTCCAGCGCTTCCGGCGGTTCACGCACTGGCGAGGCCAGCCCGCGCGAAGACACGGAGCGGCGACGGCTTCGCGCGGCAGAAAGGAACCCGCTGGCGTCGTTGAGCAACACGGGGCACAATCCACCTCACGCGGTGGAACGGCAACGCCGCGATCGCGAAGGAGGCAATTTGGACCGGACGCTCCGCCACCGCCGCTTCCTCCCGGCTGTTTTCTGCGCGTTGGTCACGCAGCTCTCGTCCATCGCTGCGGTGGCGCAACAACCTCCGCGGCGCCCAGTGTCGTTTGCCAGCACGCCAAGCGCGGCGGTTTTTGCCAATGACGAACTGGTCTGCCTGCACACGCCCTGTTCCGCGAACATTGCCGAGGGTGAAGCGACGATCACGATGGTCGCCGAGGATACGGTGCCGCGCAGCGAGCGTATCGTCATCCGGGCCACGACCAAGGCGGTGAACTGGCCACTGGAGCGCTATGCGCTGGTCACCCTGCTTTGCGATCCGATGTTGCAGACGCGTGTGGACAAGAACGAGCGGAACTTCTACGCAAAGAATAGCTGCCCAGCAGTCGACCTGTGCATGCGACCGGGCCAGCACACGCTGGACGTGCAAGGGGCATTTGGCCGCGTTTCAGCGACGTTCTCCGTGACCGGCGGCGAGCGGCGTTTCGTCGTGCCGCCGGAGTCGAGGCGGGAATGGGCTGCCGCGCGCTTCGAGCCGACCGCTGGGTCACCGCCAGGTCCCGTTCCCGCCGCGCCACCGCCGCGGTTTGGTGTCGTCGTGCTGGCGGCGCGCGATCGTTCTGGAAAGCCAGTGCGGGGGCAGGCCTTCGTGGACGGGACGCCACTGGGAGCGGTTCCCGGTCGCTATGTACTGCCGCTTGGACTATGGCCGTTGATCATCGAACGCGACGGCTACGTGCCGTGGCGTTACAGAAAGCGGCTTTTTGGCGGCGAAACCGTGACGGTTCAAGCCGATTTGACCACCCTGCGCATGGCGCGTGCGCAGGCGGCAACGCAACGGCGTGAGGATCGGCGACGGCTCAAAGGCCAGATTCGCCTGCCACCTTGGGAGGGCGACGCCTACGAGAGCCCAGACCCGTGCGAAATCGTGATGACGGACTGGACCCACTCGGTGTTGGCCTACCACCCGGAAGAACGAAGGTCACAGCCGCTTGAGGACGCTCTCCGCGCTGCACTTGGTCCAGACCTCGCCGGGCCGTCCGCGTCTGTGGAGGACCTCGAGGCGTTTCTGGTTCGACAACCGAACGATGCGGCTAGAACACCCTGGGCGCTGTTCCGGTTGGCGCAAGTACAACAGGACACTGCGCTCGCCTGGTTCCGCTATCGGACGTTCGTTTACGAGCGGGAAGCCCAACTGTACAGCCGTGGCAAGCGCCTCGATCCGCCCGCCCAGCCGAAATTGGAGCTCTCGCAGGCCGTTCAGACCTACCAACGCGCGCGCCAGCCGCTGCCGAGTGCTATGCCCCGGTCGCCAGACTTTCCCGGATCCGCAGCGGCGCTCCACGCTGAGGCGATGTGCGAATGGCTGACTGACGACTGGGATAAAGCGGGTCTCGCGCTGCGGTCATTGGTTGCCACAGCCCCCGAGTCGATGTGGGCTGCCGAAGCCTGGACCTGGCTGGGCGAGACACGGAGCAAGCAATGGATTTTTGACGATGCAGTGGAGCACTACCGCAACGGCGCAAGCGTGGCGCTGGCACGCGGCGAGGAGGCCACCTACCTGTATGCCTTGCACCGTGTCGGGATCACAAGCCTGCGCCTGAACCGTCCAGTGGAGGCGATTCGCGCGTTCGTCGCACTTTTG
The DNA here is from genome assembly GCA_903896545.1 of uncultured Myxococcales bacterium. GTDB lineage: Bacteria > Myxococcota_A > UBA9042 > UBA9042 > UBA9042 > CAIYBN01. The sequence continues at coordinate 36,406 of CAITYF010000255.1, forward strand.
GACTACGAGGCTGCACACAAAACGTCACTGTCACCCGCCGCGCGCGCAGTTGCCTTTCACGACGAAGCGGTCGACCGATTGGCGGCTGCCCTTGTCGAGGGTGACTGGGAGGGCGATGGCTGTGACGATTTTGGCGGGGGCGACTACCAACCGCGCTGCTGGACGGCCGATAGGGCCGTGCGAGCGCAACTCTATGCGTCGAGCGTCGTTGCGCCGGAACTGCCGCAAGGGCTCGATTGGTCGCGAGGCGCCGACGCGGGGTCGCTGAAGACTGCGCTTGCCGCGCGTGAAGCCGTGCGCACGTTGCTGGCGGCCCAAGAACGCGCGTACTTGCCCGCAGTCCTGCTTGCGGCAGCGGAGCGCCTGATGGAAGACCAGGCGCCAGCGGAAGTGAGCCGAATTTGGCTGGAAGCGCTTCTGGCTCGGTATCCGTTGGCGGAGGAGGCGGAGGAGGCGGCGCGCGCGCTGATCGCCGTGCTCGATGCCGAGGCGAGGCAAACCGCGGCGCTCGACGCCGATTCGGCGTTCGTTGCGGCCGCCAATGCCCCCATGCGCCCGCAAGATGCATCCACGCTGCACGCGGAAACCGCGATTGCGCATGCTGCCGCGCGCGCGCGGATGACCGAGCGCCAGCGCTATCTCGCGACTTTTGCCGCCGGGTCGCCGTGGCGCCTCAAATGGGGCGCCGATCCAGACGTGGCCAAGCGCGTGGAAACCGCGCTTGCGATTTTCCGCCGGGGTGTTGCCGCGCAGCAGTGACCGACGGCGCGACGGCAGCGCGACTGCGGGTTTCGGGCTGTTTCGGGGGCTTGACTCGTCCCCTGGAAAAGGTGGTAGCTGCGAAGAAGTCGTCACTCTGGCCGGTCTGACGCCGCCAGAACGGCGCGTCAAGCGCTCTTTCACCCGTGTGTCTGCCGCACTTGACCGCAGCGACGGCTCCGGCATGCTTTCTGTCATGGTCTTGCTTCGGCTAGGAGCCTGTCGGAGAACCTCCCCGACAGGCTCCTAGCTTGAGTTTTGGGCCAAACGCGCAAGAACTGCCTGAAGTGAATTCAGGCAGTTTCAC
>CAITYF010000256.1 GCA_903896545.1 uncultured Myxococcales bacterium
GCCCTTGCGGTTCATCACCAGCGGCGCGAGCAAGCCGATGTGCTGGCCGCGAAAGTTCTTCAGCAACTGCGCGGCGATGCTGTCGCTGGTCTGTGGCGCCACCGGTGTGCCGTCGCGCGTGCAGTGCTGCGTGCCGAGCTTGACGTAGAGCAGGCGCAAGAAGTGCCAGACCTCGGTCGTGGTGCCGACGGTCGATTTGCGGCCGCCACGCGACAGGCGCTGCTCGATCGCCACTGTGGGCGGAATGCCGTAGACCGCGTCCACTTCCGGGCGCCCTGCCGGCTGCACGATGGAACGCGCGTAGGCGTTGAGCGATTCCAGGTAGCGGCGCTGGCCTTCGTTGAACAGGATGTCGAACGCAAGCGTTGATTTGCCGGAACCCGAGACGCCGGTGATGACGCTGAACTTGCCGCGCGGGATGTTGACGGAGAGGCTCTTGAGGTTGTGTTCGCGGGCGTTGATGATCTGGATGCAGTCTTGCGCCGTGCCGTCCCATCCCGTCCCGGCTGTCATTGCGATGGCCGCAGCATCATCTTCGCGCTTGGCTGTCGTTGCGGGCCTGACCCGCAATCCATGTCCGCGTGGCATGGATGCCGGATCAAGTCCGGCATGACGAGAATATTCAACATCAAAATCACGCACCACATGCACCACCCCCATCTGCGCGGCATAGTCCCGCAGCGCCTTGCCGGTGTGCGACGTCGGGTGCAGGCGAACGTCTTCTGGCGTGCCATAGGCCACCACTTCACCGCCGGCGTCGCCGCCCTCGGGTCCCAGGTCGATCAGCCAGTCGCTGGCGCGGATCACATCCAGGTTGTGCTCGATCACCAGCAGCGAATGTCCGGCGTCCTGCAACTTGCGCATGGCGCGCATGAGCTTGGCGATGTCGTCGAAATGCAGACCCGTGGTCGGCTCATCGAACATGAAGAGCGTGCCGCGCCGCGCCGTCGCTTGCCGGCTCGCGCTGCCCGATTTGGCGGCGTCGGCCAGAAAACCGGCGAGCTTGAGCCGCTGCGCCTCGCCGCCCGACAAAGTGGGCACGGGTTGACCGAGCTTGACGTACTCAAGGCCGACATCGACGATCGGCTGCAAGGCGCGGATGACGTCGCGGTCGTTGGCGAATATGGCGCTGGCTTCGCTGACGGTGAGGTTGAGGACGTCGGCGACGTTGAGCAATTTCGCGCGGCGCTCGATCGTGACTTCCAGAATCTCCGGCCGGTAGCGCTTGCCGTCGCAGTCGGGGCAGCGCAGGTAGACGTCGCTCAGGAACTGCATCTCGACGTGCTCAAAGCCGGAGCCGCCGCAGGTTGGGCAGCGTCCATCACCGCCGTTGAAGCTGAACTTGGACGCGGTATAGCTGCGCTCGCGCGACAGCGCGGCGTTGGCCAGGATCTCGCGGATCGCGTCCCAGGCGCCGACGTAGCTGGCCGGATTGGAACGTGCCGTTTTGCCGATCGGCGACTGATCGACAAACACGACGTCGCTGAGTTGCTCGGCGCCGAGCAGACGCTCGTGCAGACCGGGTGCTTCGGTCGATTTGCCAAAGTGGCGCATCAGCGCCGGCGCCAGCACGTCCTGGATCAGCGTCGATTTACCGGAGCCACTGACGCCGGTGACGCAGACCAGACGCTGCAGCGGAATCTCGACGCTGACGTTCTTCAGGTTGTGCTCGCGCACACCTTCCAGAATCAGGCGCGGCGTATTCGCTTCAACCAGGCGCTTGAAGCCCATGCCAACCTGCTTGCGCCCGCCCAGATAAGCGCCGGTCAGCGTGTCGGCGCGACACAGTTCGGCGGTCGAGCCGTCAAACACAATCTGCCCGCCGCGCTCGCCGGGACCGGGCCCCATGTCGATCATGCGATCCGCTGCCAGCATCACGGCCGGGTCGTGCTCCACCACCACCAGCGTGTTGCCAGCATCGCGCAGGCGCTGCATCGCCACGATGATGCGGTGCATGTCGCGCGGGTGCAGGCCAATGCTGGGCTCATCCAGCACGAACAAGGTGTTGACCAACGAGGTTCCGAGCGCCGTCGTCAGGTTGATGCGCTGCACCTCGCCGCCAGAGAGTGTGCGGCTTTGCCGGTCCAGCGTCAGGTAGCCGATACCGACGTCGCACAGGTACTTCAGGCGCGTGGTGATTTCCTCAAATAGCAGCTTCAGTGCACCTTGCTCACCCGATGAACCGACTGGACTGGGGGCGGCCTGCAAGCCATCAAAGAAGCGTCGCAACCGGTCCAGTGGCAGCAGCATCAAGTCATGCAGACACAGCCCTGGCAGCGCTTCGAGTTGCGCGCGCGACCACTTGACGCCAGCGGGCATGAAGCGCTGGGCCGGCGCCAGCACAGCGTCGGCATCGGCCTTGCTGCCGATTCGCCACAACAGGCTCTCGGTCTTGAGGCGCGCGCCAGAACAGGTCGGGCAGGTCGTGTAGCTGCGGTACTTGGACAAGAGCACGCGAATGTGCATCTTGTAGGCCTTGGTCTCCAGGTAATCGAAGAAACGCTTGATGCCAAACCAGTGCTGGTTCCACTTGCCGCTCCATTTGGGCGAACCGTTGATGACCCAGTGCTGCTGCTCC
>CAITYF010000257.1 GCA_903896545.1 uncultured Myxococcales bacterium
AGCCTGTAAAGTTGCCGATATCCGTCGAGGTCGTTCATGATGATCACCGCGGATCACGAGTCCGTGGTGATGCAGCAGATCAGGCGCGAGCGGTTTCGTCAATTTTGCGAGGGGTTCGGGAGCTTGCGATCGCCCTGCCGCCCGCGGCCCGCGATTGACGTCGCACCGCGTCCTCGCCACACTCGCGCCATGTTCGAGAAGGTCCCGCTTCCAACGCTGCAGACCGCCACCTGGCCTGAACTCGCGCGCCTGAGCCATGCCGTGCAGCTGCGCGTGGCGCGTGCGGAATTGCTGACGATCCCCGACCTGGCCCGAGCGGGACCGCGAACGGAGCGGCCGACGGTCTATCTAGGCGATCTGGTAGACAATCCTAACGTTCTGGTGGCCGTTGAGGCGACAGCGCCGGGCACGACCGAAGCGATGCGCCGGCTGGTGCACGCGCAGTTGGCCACGCGGCTCGGCGATTTCCCGGCATACGTGCTCGACGCGCCGGACAATGACCTGCCGCCACGCGACGCCAAGAGCGCCGACCTGACCAAGTGGGCGACCGCGCATGATTGTCGGCCGCTGCTGGACATGCGCTGGCCGGGGCTGCCGGGGATCAACACGGCGCAAGGCACAGCGCGCTATCCGTGGGACGCGACCGTTGGGCAACTGCTGACGCTCAAGCCGCCGTCCGGGATGCTGCAGTCGAAAACCATCCAACAGGAGCGCTGGGTCCGCGCGTGGCTGGATGGTGAAGCGTCCTGGCAGCGCCTTGCGCGCGCTTGGCCACATTTGCACGCGCAACCGCTGGCGCAGCCGGGCACGGCGGAGGCGGTGACGGACTTCATCGGCCGCCTCTGGAACTGGCGCACAGCCCGCGTGAAGCGAACCACGCCGATGGTTCCGGAGCGCTGGGGGCGGATTGAGGTGCAGGACGCTCGGCAGCGCAGACGGCTGGTCCTGAGCGTGCACTTTCCGCCTTGGTGCGGGGGCACAGCGAAGTCGGTGATGATTGACGACGAGCGCGAGGACCCAGAGAGCCTGCAGCGGCAACTGCCCGGGCTGCTCGACGTCCAGTGGCACTGCACCGCGCATGGCGACGACTCCTGTCCGGTGCCCCTGGCAGTCGTGGACCAACTTCTGGACCTTTTGGCGGCGGCACTGCCCGGCAGCGAGATGGAGGCGATTGCGGTGCGCATGTCCTCGCCGGTGTGGCGTGAGGCGCTGAATGCGCTGGCGGGACCACAACCCGGTGCGCGACACGACCCCGAGGTCATGCCCCGGCAGACCGCGACAAAACCGTTGGTTGAAGGACAGTTGCGCTGGAAGCTGACGCTCGACTACGCCGGTCAGCCGGACGCCGTCGAGCTGGTCATCCAGACACCCAACAAGAAGGCCGGCTTCAAGACCACAAAAGTGCCGTCGGCGCGCCTGATCGAAGCAGCCACCGAGCGTGGCACGGCGCAGGACCTTGCGCTGGCGGAGTTGGCCTATACTCGGTCACTTGCGAGCAAGTACAGCTATGGCAATTCCGGAGCGATTTGGCAGGCGTTCTGGCGGCATTTGGTCGCACTGCCGGCGCTGCTGGTTGGCAACGACGCGGAGCCGTTTGTGATGCGGCGGCAGGCGGCGCGACTCGCTGTAACACCTTGCGATAGCGACGACGTTCAGGTGCAGTTGGCCAGCGATGCCGGGCTCTTCGCTTTGCGCGACCTGCCGACGGTCATCGCGCCCGAGGGTTGGCTGCTGGTGCGCAACCCAACGAATCGGACGATTTGGGTGCTGGACTTGGCGGCCTCGGCGCGGCCGATCCTGACCCAGTTGCGGCGCTGCGACGGCAAGTTCCCGCGGGCGGCGCTGGATCAGGTTCTGCGCGCGATCGCCGCCAATCCCGAGTTGCCAGTCGACCTGCACCGCGAGCTCTCCGGCCAGGAGGTTGGCCATTTAACCAGCTGGCGTGCAGAGTTGCGACCGGTCGGTGAAGCTGGCGTGGGCATCGCGCTGCGGCTGCGGCTCATGTCCGTCGATGGGCTCGGCTGGCAGTCGGAGTGGCTGGTGCCGGGCCAGGGGGTGCCGCAGATTTCGGCGTTCGTCGATGGCAAGCGCGTCTGGTCAGCGCGCGACTTGCCCCACGAAGCGCAGCACGCCGAGCGCCTTGGACTGCTGGTGGATCTGGCGGATCTGACCCCGGAAGCGGCCTTCGCGACGCAAGTGCTGGACACGGACCGCGCCGCCGACCTGCTGCTAGCGTTGGCCGATCCGGACCTCGGCCTCGAAGCGCACTGGCCGGAAAACGCGCGGCCGCGCGTGGTCAAAAAGGCCGATAACAGCGCGCTGGGGCTGCAGCTTCGACCAGGCCGCGAGTGGTTCACGGTCGGCGGCGGTGTGACGATCGATGGCCTGCACGTGCCCGTGGATCGCCTGCTGGAAGTGCTGCGCGGCGGGCGGCGAACCGTGCGTCTGGACGCGGATACGCTGATTCACCTGTCGGAATCGTTGCGCAAGACGCTGGATCCGCTGCTGGACGTGGCCCATGCGGGTCGGCAAGGTCTGGAAGTGGGACTGGTGCACGCGGCGGCGCTGGCAGATCTGGGCCCGGGTGCGGACGTGCCCAAGACCTGGCTGGCGATGCGCGAGCGTGTGCGGGAGGCCGGAGAGTTGCTGCCGGTGCAACCGCTTGGCCTGAAGGCGCAACTGCGGCCGTACCAGACCGAGGGCATGGCCTGGCTGCAGCGGATGGCGCACTGGGCGCCGGGCGCGGTGCTAGCGGACGACATGGGGCTGGGCAAAACCGTGCAGGCGCTGACGATTCTGCTGCATCGCCAAGCGCTTGGCCCCGCGCTGGTGGTCGCACCGCTGACGCTGGCGAGCAACTGGCAGAACGAGCAAGCGCGGTTCGCTCCCGGTCTGGAAATCCGCTGGCTGCGGGCGATGAGCGACGCCGATTTGCAGAATCTTCAGCCCGGGCAGGTCGTTTGGGCAAGCTGGGATCTGATGGCGCGGCGAATCGAAGCGCTGGCGCCGATCGCGTGGGCGACGCTGGTGCTGGATGAGGCGCAGGCGGCGAAGAATCCGTCGACCAAGCGGGCGCAAGCGGTTTACCAGCTGAAAGCCGGTTTTCGCCTGGCGCTCTCGGGCACGCCGGTGGAGAACCGCATCTCCGAGTTGTGGAGCCTGATGCGCGCGACGGTGCCGGGGCTGCTGGGCAGTTGGGAGTCGTTTCGCGAGCGCTTTGGCGTGGCGATTGAAGCGCATAGCGACAGGGAGGCGAGCCAGCGTCTGGCGCGGGTGATTCGGCCGTTCCTACTCCGGCGGACCAAGCGCGAGGTGGCGCAGGATCTGCCGGAAAAGACAGAAATTACGCTGGAAGTCGAGCTGTCACCGGGCGAGCGTGCGCTATACGCCGAGCACCGGGCGGCGATCGTGCACGCGCTGAACAGCCCGGATTCGCCGATTTCGCCGGAGCAGCGCCGTTTCATGGTGCTGCAGGGCCTCACGCGGCTGCGGCAGCTGGCGTGTCATCCGCAGCTCGTCGACGCGGAAACGCAGCTGACCTCGGCGAAGCTAACGGTTCTGCTGGAGCGGCTGCTGGAATTGCACGAGGAAGGCCATCGCGCGCTGGTGTTCAGCCAGTTCACACGGCATCTCGGGCTGGTACGCGCGGCGCTGGAAAAGTCGGGGCTGACCTGCGCCTATTTGGACGGTCAAATGGCGGAAAAGGACAGGCACGCAGCGGTCCAGACGTTCCAGGCGGGGCACGGCGATGTGTTCCTGCTGTCGCTCAAGGCCGGCGGCGTGGGCCTGAACCTGACTTCGGCGAGCTACGTGTTCCTGCTGGATCCGTGGTGGAATCCGGCGGTGGAGGATCAGGCCGCTGACCGCGCGCACCGGATTGGTCAGACACGGGCGGTCACGATCTACCGGCTGGTGGCGACACAGACGGTCGAAGAAGCGATTTTGGCGCTGCAGGCGGAGAAGCGCGAGCTTGTCGATCAGCTGCTCGACGGCACCGGCGCGGCGTCGAAGATGGGGGATGCGGAGCTGTTGGCGGTGCTGCTGGATCCGGGGCAGTAGTGGCGGCGCCTGGGCGTGACCGACCGTGACAAACCGTGCGAAGTTGCTGCTCTGGACCTGCGACGTCACCGGCGTGGTCGTGAGAATGCGATGAACGCAGACGACGTCCCGACCGACGCAGGTCCTCCAACAGCGTGCAGACACGACCGGCGATCCTGGCGTTGAGGCCGTCCTCCGCCAAACGTTGCACTGCGAGGCCGCCGACCGCTTCTGACGACCAATCGTTCCCGCGTACGGGGCAGCCACAGGGAAGCCGGTGGTTTCGCGGATCGCCACGCCGAAAAGTGTCGCGGCTACGCCGGTCATTGCGCAGGCGCTGGAAGCAAGCTCCATGTCGCCCAGGATCGACAGGCAGACTTCCTCGTCTTGCCACGCTCCAGGTCTCGCGGTGGCCAACGTGACCGTCAGAGCCTTCCGCCTGCGAAACCACCAGTACGTACAGACGCCGTGTCCGACGACGGCGAGCGAAGCAACTGTTGCCGGCTCCCCCAAACCGCCACAATCCGGTGAATCCCGCCGCCACCGCCATTTCGCGGCAAGCGCAGCGCGCCGCCTGACCGGCTCCTTGCCATCCAATCGCTCACAATCGGC
>CAITYF010000258.1 GCA_903896545.1 uncultured Myxococcales bacterium
ACCGTCAGGGAATGCTCGATTCGCAGTGCTATTTCCCCTACATGGCGACGTACCGCGACCTGCAAGTGGTGCAAAAGCTCGCCAAGGACTTCGCAACCGACGAGCGCCTGACCAACCTGAGTCAAGTTCACGAGGCGATCATCGCGGAACGGCTGCAAAAAGAGCTGACTGAGTTGAATTGGGCAGGTGACAAGGCGCTTCTGGCCGTCGACGGTCTGGTCGCGACCGATGGTCTCGTGGAAGGCCAGTGGAATCTCCAACTGACGCTGCCGCGCTGCTTGAAGTCCCTGGGCGGTGAAACGCCAGAGAACCACAACGTCTGCGAGCGCCTCTACCAGTCGGTGCTCTTTGAGCGCATTCAGGGCGCGCGCGAGTGGAAATTCGCCCATCAAGCCGTCGCGGATCTGTTCGTGGCGCGTTGGGTGGAAGCGCAGCTCGCGAAGACGCCTGGCCGATGTGATGCCGTTGAGGCGCCAACGTCGCTGCTCGCGGACAAAGAACACCGTGAAATCGCCACGTACCTCGTCTCACGTCCCAACGGGTCGCGTTGCTTGAACGCGGTCACCCACGCGTTGTGCACTGCCAACGGCGGTCCGACGGGACTGGCGCCGCAACTCAGCCGCGGCTTGCCCGTGGGTATCGGACGCATTGAATCCGTTCAGACCGCAAAAGATCAGGAAGCAGCACGCAATGACAAAGCAGATGCTTGCGTGAATCAGGTGTTGGGGCAGTTGCGCAAGTAACCGTGATGCACTGTGTAACGGCCCACGCCGGGACACAACGTGAACCGCGGAGTTTGTGCGATTGCGCACGTAGGATTGTCGACGACCGGCATTCGCCGCGCCCGTGAACGCGCGCGCGAGGAGGGAAAGACCATGCGACACGCGACCGCGAGAACTGCGCTCGCCATGAGTGTGCTGTGGACCGGCTTGGCCGCCACAGCAGCTTCCGCTGCTGGGCAAACGCCCGGTGACGAATTGCCGCCACCGCCCCCGCCGCCGGTCTACGCGCCGAATCCGCCGCCGGCAGCCAAGCCAGCGCCGCCGCCGCCGAAGGCCGTTGCTCCTGCGCCTCCTGCGACGCCTCCCAAGGCTGTCGCCCCGGCCCCGCAACCGGCGAAGCCGGCGCCGCCCGCCGCTGCACATCCTGGCACACCGCCGCAACCGACCACGGCTCCACCGCAGCCCGCCAAGCCCGTTCCGCCCGCCTCGGCTCACGCTTCCGCGCCCGCGACGACGGGCCAACCCGCAGTCCCGGCAGCACAACCTCCCAAGCCCGTTCCGCCACCGCCCGCCGCGGCTGCGCCGCCCGTTCCGGCCCCGGCCGCTGCAGCTCCCGCACCGGACGCGCCGCCACCGCCGCCAGTGATCGCTCCGCCTCCGCCACCGGTCGTCGTTGCGCCTCCGGTCGCTGCGCCGCGGCCGACGCCGCCACCGCCTGTGCCAGCGCCGCCGACCAAGCCTGCGCCGGTTGTCGCGCCTCCTGTCGCACAGCCGCAGCCGGCGGCCAAGCCCCCAGTTGCCCCCGCAGACGACCCCGCGCTGGGCGACGAGAAAGGTGATGAAAAAGGCGACGAAAAGGGTGCCAAGGACCCGAAGGCCAAGAAGAAGAAGGAGTTCGTAAAAGGCGAGCTTGCCAGCGTAGGCTCCATCGGTCTCGTGCCTTGGGAAAACCAGGTTGGTGCTGTCGTGGGCATGGAACGTCTCGGCGACGTGTTCTACGCGGCGCTGACGCCGACCATCAATTACTCCACGGAACTGGCCGACCAGCCGTTCTCGATGAGCTTTGCCGTTCCGCTGCGCTTCCAGGCCGTGGACACGCGTCCGGCGACGGCCACGGACGAGCACGGCTGGTCGCACATCGGGCGCTTCCGCGTGGAAGATTGGAATGAGCCGACCAAATACGCTCAGATCATTCGGCAAATCCAGTTTGGCGGCAAGGAAAGCCACTTGTACGTCGACATCAACCAGTTCAAGGCGAGCTCACTCGGTCACGGGACGATCCTGAAGCGGTACAACCCGAACCTGGACCTGAACCGTCGCCAAGTGAGTGGTGAGATCGACGGCTTTACCGACTGGGTCGGCGGTGAGCTGTTCGTGAACAACGTCGTGGCGCCCAACGTGGTGGGCGGTCTGTTCTTCGTGAAGCCGCTGTCGTTCATCAATCGACAGAACTACGTGCTGCGCTCGTTCTCCTTTGGCGGCACGCTCGTCGCCGACCTGGACGCGCCGCTGCGGGCAAAAACGGACTTGAACGACGTCGACAGCAATGGCATTCGCGAGCGGCAGTATCTGGTCGATCAGACCTCGCTCAAGCCGCTGTACGTGGCGAGCAAGGTCGTGGCGACGGGTCTGGACGCGGAAATCAAGCTTGTCGACACCAAGAACACCGACTGGAAGACCTACATCGACTATTCGATGCTGATGTCCGGCCTGCCGACCGATGGCAATCGCCCGGTCGATGGCTTCCCGCCGACGCGCTACGTGAGTTCCGGCGGCCTGACGTGGGGCAATCTGGTGCGCATGAACTTTGGTTCTGACACCGTTCACGCGTTGCGATTGCGCGCGGAACTGCGGCGGTACGACCAGAACTATCTGCCCAGCTATTTCGATGTGATGTACGAAGTGCAGCGGCTGCAATACCGCATCGGTGGGCGAACCGCGGATCCGAACGGCACGAAGTTGCAGTCGATTCTCGGTCGCCCGATCACCAACGACGGCGCCAAGGTGCTCGGCGCTTACTTCGAGGCGAGCTGGCGCATCGCCGAGATCTTCGCGATGGCCGTGGGTCTTGAAATGAACGACGGAACGCAGGCGGACGGCACGACTGGCTCGCCGGACAAGAACCTCTTTGTTCACGTGGAAATGCCGGAATACAAGAACTTCCAGTTCATGGCGACGTTGCACCGCCGCTCCGCGCAGACCGCGGGCGACCTCTTCAAGGTGACCAACTCCACTGCGACCAACATCTTCCTCGCCAAGGCGCGGTACCGCGTCATTGACTGGTTCCACGTCAACGTTGAAGCCATCACGCCGTTTGGCATTGGCCCCGACAGCTTTTTTGCCAACACCTTCGATTTCAACATCAACTTGGAATTCGGCTTTGGCTACGGAGCGAAAAAATGAAGAACCTGCTGCTGCTGTCGTTCCTCTCGTTTGCGCTGCTGCCTGCGTGCTCTTTCCTCGAAGCCGCGGGTGATGTGCAAGTGCCGCCCGACTCGATTCCCCACGCGCAGTTTCTGCTGAAGTGGCCGGACGTTGACCAGCTGGTTGGCGGCACGCTGCAAAAAGCCGGCGGTGGCGCGATGCCGCCGGGCTTTCCCACCTCTTTGGCCAACGGTTCCTTGGCGCACATCCAGGGACTGATGACCATCGACGGCGAGTGTAAGCGCTCGTTTGATCAGGCAGCGATGGAGGATCCCAAAGCGCCGTTGCGCAACCTGCACGTCGAAGTCGTCAACTGCGGCATCGAAGGTCGCTGCGTGGAAGCATGCAAGGACGAATACGGCGACCCGTTCCGCGGCGTCCGCCTTCAGGCGCGTGTGCAGTTCAATTTGATCAGCGCGGAGACCGCGGCGAAGATCACGGACATCATGAAAGGACAGAATAATCCTGACATGTTGGCGCAGATTCGGCTGAGCTTCAGCAAGCTGGCGTTTGTACAGAACTTCACCGATCCGGCGACGGGCAAGGTTTCCGAGCAGCACGTCGAGAACCTCTTCAGCGGCTACGAATTGGGTGTGGGCAGCGCGTACATGCCGGGAGATCCGACGGCGGTGAACGACGACACGCCGATCGTGCGGCAGCGTTATCTGGCGTCGATCAGCCCGGAGACGCCGCAGCGGTTTGAGTTGGACCCGACTTCGGCATTCAGCGTGAAGTTGCGCAAGGCGATCGTCACGGGCGAGCAAGTCTGGGTAGCGGTGTACCAGCGCATCGACGTCCCTGAGCAGTACCTCTACGGCGTGCGCCTGAACGGCGGCGGCGTGGACCTCGACTTCCAGCCGGAAATTGTCATCAGCTTCCTGAAGACCGTCACGGGCGCGCTGTAGGAGATGGCCATGAGAAAAGGCACACATCTGACTCTTGTGCTCCTTGCGACCGCCCTTTTGGGCGGCTGTGAGTCGTATTTCAACAGCACAAGCGAGGACACCGGTCCGGTCGAGTCGGACGGCTACGCGCAGTTCGCCGGCGTGGGCTTGGGCAAGACGTGCGCGACGTCCGGCGACTGCCGCTTGGGGTTGTCCTGCGAATCGGGCACGTGCAAGGCGGTCGGCAAGACCCCCAAGAACGGCGCGTGCCTCTTGAGCGCCGAGTGCGCCGCGGGCTTGCAGTGCGGCTGGGCCGGCTTCTGCGTGGACGCGGGCGAGGGCGACGTGGGCACGGAGTGCTCGTCGACCAGCAACTGCAAACAGGGGCTCTTCTGCAACCTAATGAGTCTTTCCGGCGTTTGCACCGCGCAATCAGCGACGGCGGGGGACTTGGGCGCGCCATGCGCGAAGTCTGTGGACTGCATGAACGGCCTGATTTGCTCGCCGGCGCGCAAGTTGTGCGTTCCCGGCAGCCTGACGCTCAACCCCGACCTGTACCCCGGCGTGGAGTGCAACGACGAAGGCGACGACGCGGCGCCGTTCCAAGCCGTTGTAGAAATGCCGAAAGATTCGACCTACACGGACTTCTACACGCTGCCGTTTCCCAACGACTTGCTCAAGAAGAACGGTCACATTGACGTCTCCAAGCACCCGACGCCGGGCGTTGGTTTTGTCGGCTTTGATGCGATCGCTGGCGTGAAAGAAGAGATCGGCAAGGAAATGACTGGGTTCGGGCTGACAACTGCGATCTACATACGCTTTACGCGCCCGCTGGATCCGGCGTCCGTCTCGGACCCGACTACCTTCCTGACGGACGGGCCGAGCGCGGCCATCAAGCTGATCGACCTGAAGACGGGCCAGCAAATCGGCCCGCTCACGGCAAAGTTCCACCCGGATCGGAACAAGTACATCTGCCGGAACTGGCTCTACGTGCACACCCGGTGGTCCGAGTTGTTGCAGCCGGGCAATACGTACGCGCTGGTGGTGACGGACGGCGTGCGGCCGGATCCGAAGAAGGTGCCGGGGACGACGACGCCGGCGATGGCGCCGTACCTCAAGATGCTGACGTCTGAAACCGCGCCGATCGACGCGACCCAAGTCCCCGCGTGGAAGACCTACCAGCCGCTGCGGAACTGGTTGAAGGGAGCGGGGGCCTCCGTCCTGCCGCACCTGATCGGTGCGACACAGTTCACGACCTGGGAGCCGCGGACGTGGACTCAGCAGTTGGCCACGGCGGCAAACAGCGCGTTGGCGCCCAGTATCAAGGACAACCAGTGGACTCTCTGTGAAGCGGGGACCAAGTCGCCGTGCGCGGATCCCGCGTTTGCGGGACCGGGCACAGACGCGCGCAATTGCCCGGCGCAGGTTTCGAAGAACTATTACGAGTTCCACGCGCGGATCATTCTGCCGTCGTATCAAGAAGGGACGCTGCCGTATCAGGGGGAAGGTTCTGGCGGCAATCTGTACCTGGGCACGGATGGCAAGCCAACGCCGCACGACTTCAAGCCCGTGTGCATGGCCCTGACCATTCCCAAGAACACGACGATGCCGGTCACCGGCTGGCCGCTCATCGTGATGGCGCACGGTACGGGCGGCAACATGCGGTCGATGGCGGCGAGCTTTGGCGACGTCGTGTCGTCGGTGCAGGCGCCCAATGGTCAGTCTGTGCATTTTGCGACGTTGGGCATTGACCAGCCGATGCACTTTGATCGCCGCGGCGTGGGCGTGACGACCGATCCCGGTCCGCTCTTCTACAACTTCGCCAATCCGAAGGCGGCGCGCGGCAACTTCTATCAAGGCGCTGCGGACAACTACTCGCTCTTCCGCTGGGCCAAGAACTTCAACGGTCCGCTGACGAGCGGCGTTTCCGCCAAGTTCGACTGGAATACCTTTGTCTTCTTTGGCCACTCGCAGGGCTCCACGACCGGTCCGATGTTCCTGCCGTATCAGGCCGATCCGCCGCTCGCGGGCACGATCCTGTCGGGTTGCGGCGGCAGCTTGCCGTACGGCCTTTTGGGCAAGAAGAAACCCTACGATGCGTCGGTTGGTCTCCGCATCGGCATGCAGGAAATGGCGCTGGACGAACAACACCCGGCGTTGAACCTCCTGCAGTACTACTTCGAGGCTTCTGACCCGCTGCTTTACGCGCCGCAACTCGCGTGGCAGCCAGCGCAGGGCAAGGGCATTCACGTGCTGCACACCTACGGTCACGGCGACAGCTACACGCCGACGGATACGAGCCGCATCTTCGCTGGCGCGTTGCACGGTGTCGCCGCGCAAAGTGTACAACCGGCGCCGACTTGGTTTGACGCGATGCTGGATCTGGGGGTGACGGTCGTCACGACCTTCCCGATTTCCGGCAACATCACGACGAGCGGAAAGCCGCTGACAGTCGTGACGCTGCAGGCTTTGAACGACGCGGCGAATTCGATGAGCGGTGCTCCGTATGACGGCCACTTTGTGCTGTTTGACGACAAGACGCTGCAGCACGAAGGTCTGGCGTTTCTGGCCAGCCTCGGTCAAGGCGCGCCGGTCGTCATCAAGTAGGCAGCGGGCCAGTCCGCGCGAGGCATCGACGTGAATGTAGTCGACCGGATTGGCCAAGCCTTCCTCGCGCTATGCCGCTACCTCTGGTTTCTTCTCGCGTTTCTGTATCTGTCCTTCAAGATGCTCTGGGTGGGGCGGCATTTTGGCCAGCGCGACTTCGCACGACAAGTGCTGATGCAGGTCTACTTCACCGCTTGGCAGGCAGTCGGCCCCATCTCGACCTTGGCGCTCGCGGTTGGCGTTTTCGCCATCGTCGAAGGCGTCACGGGACTCGGTGCGTTGTCCGGCGCGGAAAGCTTGGGCCGCATGGTCACGGTCGTCGTCCTGCGCGAAGTGGCACCGCTTCTGACCGGCGTCCTCGTCATCGTGCGATCCATCACGGCGATCACCACCGAGCTTGGTCTCATGCGCGTCAACCGCGAAATCGAGGCGCTCGAAGTCATGGGCGTCCCGCCGATCCGCCAATTGGTCGCGCCGCGCATCGTCGGCGGACTCATCTCGCTTTTTGGCCTGAGCGTCGTGTTCTCCGGCGTCGCACTCCTGGGCGGCTTTTTCATCGCGCAACTGATGGTCAATCTGCCCGCCGGCGTCTTCTTTGGCTCGGTGCTCTCGGCCACGCGCCCCGCGGACGTCTGGGCCTTCCTCGCCAAGACCTTGTTCGGCGGCCTCGGCATCTTCGCGACTGCGTGCTACCACGGGATGGACGTAGGGTCTGCCCCCAGTGAAGTGCCCGTCGCCGTCTCCAAGGCCTCACTCAACGCGTTCATCCTCCTCATTGGCGTCCACGGCGCGGTCACCATCGCCGTGCTCGTCCTCGTGGACGCCGCCTCCATGCTCGGAGGCGTGCTATGACCGACGCGCTGCCGATCTTGGGGCAGGCCCCCGATGGCCTGTGGCTAACCGTAGGCCAGCGCGCGCTGCAGGTGCCGGCGTTCACCAGTCATCCGGGCGACCGCTTGCTGCTGATGCCTACCGGTCGCGAAGAGTCCGGCGACGTCGCCGCGTCATTGGCGCGCGTGCTGACCGGGCTGCAACCGGCGGCGTTGGGCAAGCTCCGGCTCTTTGACAAGGCGCTGGGCACGATGGCGTACCTCGATACCCTGAAAATGCGGACCCACATCGGTCTGGTGCAAGGGCGCGGTGGGCTTCTGGCCAACCGCACCGTGCACGACAACGTGCTTTTGCCGCTCAGCGTGCACGGCGGGCTGGCTCACGAACAGGAAGTCCAACGCATCGACGCGCTGCTGGACGACCTGGAGCTGCTCACGGTGAAAAACTTGCGGCCGTACCTGCTGGATGAAGCCGTGCGTTTCCGCGCGTGCGCCGCCCGGGCGCTAGTTCTGCAGCCGCAGTGGCTCGTCGTGGAAGGCATGGGCGACTTTGAGCCGACGACGCACGGCTCGCACACCTGGCAGCGCATGTTGCACCACGTTGACGCCGCGCAGGGCGCCGTCGTCGTGTGCATGCCGCGGCCGATTCTGGCGTTTGCCCGCTGGTGGACGTCGCACGGCGGCCGGGTGCTGGATTGTCCTCTTGTCGATTCCTTACCCGCCGCGCAGGCCGGGAGTGTTGCGCTATGAAGATCTTCCTGAGCAAGCCCGAACGCACCGCGGGCCTCTTCATTGTCGGCTCGTGCGCGCTCGTCGTCGTATTCTTTGTCGGCGCGGCGATCCAGAACAAGTGGCTCACGCCCCGCGTGCATTATCACACGACGGTGGTGCACGGCGACGGTCTGCGCCCCGGTTCGCCCGTGCTGTTGTCCGGCGTGGAAGTGGGTGAAATCGCTGTGCTGACGCTTCGGAGCCACAGCGCGATTGACGTCGAAATGTCATTGCTCAAGGAACACGCGCCGCTTGTACGCGCCGGGACACACGCTGTTGTGCGGCGCCTGCTCGGTTTTGGCGAGAAGCGGATTCACCTGACGCCGCCCGAAGGGAATTCCCCGCCGCTTCCCGAAGGTGCGCTGCTGCCGGCAGAAGAACACACGGACATTCCAGAAGCGCTGGCGACGCTCGACTTGGGCGCCTATCTGGGGACGATGAACCGCGCGATGGCCGCCGCAGAAATGGTCCTGAAGAAGCTGGAAGACGGCGACCGATTGGAAAGGCTGGTGAACGCGCTGGATCGCCTCGGACCGGTCGTGGAGAAGGTCGACAAGCTGTTGGATCAGGTGGACCAACCGCTCGTGGCGCTCATTCAGAACCCGGCCCTGCCGCAGACGTTGGAAGGCGCGAACGAGTTGCTGCACGACCCGTTGCTACACCAAACGCTGGCGGGAGCGAGCCAGATGCTGAACGACCCGGCGACGCGCAAGCTGGTGCACGGTGCGGCGTCGGTGATGGACGCGGAGCGGCTGGGCAAGATGCTGACGCACGTGGAGGCGCTGGTGACGCGCTTGGACGCCATGACGGGTGAAAAGGGCGCCGTGACGCACATTTTGGAGAGCGCGGACAAGATGGTGGCCGGTGACCGGCTGGATCGGCTCGTCGGTGCGGCGGAGCGACTGACCGACGAAAAGAAGCTGGGGCGGATCCTGGACAATGTTTCGATTCTGGCGGAGCAGACGGCGAAGATTGGCCCGGAAATCCCGAAGTTGACGCACGAACTGACCGTCACCTTGCGGGAAGCGGTCGTGGTGCTGCGGGCCGTGCAGAAAACGTGGATGCTGGAAGGGAAATCCGAGGACGCACGCAAGGAACTGGACAAAGCCAAGGAAGCGGAGGAGGGAGCCGCGAAACCGGCTGATGCGCCGAAGTAAGCGCTACTTGACCTTCTTCTTCACGTCCTTCTTCTTGGGCGCGCCCGGCACCAGCTCGTCGCGGCGCAAAATGTCGGCGATCAACTTGGCCGCCGGGTCGAGGACGTTCCGCCCGCCGTGCGCCGAGAAGGTCACCAGATAGCGGCGAGTGCCGTTCGCGCGGATGAAGAGGTTGTCGCTCACCCAGTCGTCGGCAAAGCCGCCTTTCTTGTAGACCTGCGACGCCGCGCCTGCCGCCGACTTGCGCCCGGGAAATGCGTCGGCAAACGCTTGCCAGGTCCCGTCAGGATGCTTTGTGCGCTTGGTTCGCAACGCTTCGCGCAGCTGCTTGAGCAGCGTATTGTCCTTGCCATCGCCCAAGTCCAGCCGCGCCTTGGGCGGCAACTGCTCGTGCATCATCACGGTACACAGCATCTGCGAGAGCTCCTGCAGCGACGTACACGCAGCGTTCTTGCACCCCGGCGTCGCTTCCCCTTGGCGCGGCGGCACCTTCACCGCCTTCTTCGCCGCTTTGATGGCAAACCCCGGCGCGTCCTTGAACGAGCGGCTATGGCCCTCCGCTTCCCAATCCCGTGTCTGGTACGCCCGCATCACCGCGGAATGCTCCAGCCCGGCGCGCGAAAGCGTCCCGGACTTGCCGTGCACCCGGTCAAAGCCAGCGATTTGCATCAGGCGATCGTGCGCGATGTTGTCCGACTCCCAGATGGCTAGCCAGAGCAATTGTGAAAACGAAAACGAGCGCTTGCCATGCGGATAGTCAAATGTCACTTCACCACCGCGCGACATGCCCCGCGCGCGCATTTCCTCGATCGCGCCGACGGACGAAAAGATCTTCACCGTCGACGCGGGATTCCAACCCGACGGATCGCTGCCATGGCCATCCCAATCAAAAGTCTTGACCTGACGAATTCCATCGCCTTGCACATCCAACACCGCGACAAACGCGCGGAAGTTGTTCGGCGGATGAAACTTGCGCGCGTTCATCAGGTTCGCGAGGCGCGTCGTGTCGACGTCCTCCTGCCGCCAGCGACACGTCTTGTGCTCGAAGGTGGGGGGCGGCTCTGCGGGCGGCTTGGCCTCTTTTGTTGCCTTGGGCACCTCGACCGGCTTGGCTTTGACCTCAACCGGCGGCTTTTCCTTGGGCTTCGGCGCCGACGGCGGTGCGAAAAGCGGTGTGGTCGAGTGCTGGGCGGGCAACGGCGCCAGCGTGCCGAGCCAGTCGCAGCGACCGGGAACCGCGATGCTGACGCTGCAGTTGCGCTTCAGCCACCACTGTTTGGCGGCTGGCGTCGCCAGTTTCATGCCGGACAGAACGCCTGCGGCGGATGTCAGGTTGAAGGCACGCTCGTCGCCGGCGATCTTGCAGGTCAGGATGGTGTTTTTGGCGTTACACGGCGCGGCGTAGGCGGGCAGCGCGCAGGTCAGGGCGGTCAGGACGAGCAGGAGCTGAACTGGCGTCGCGCGCGGCATGATGCGGTTTTAGCCCGTGGGCCGCGGTCGGGCAAGGGCAAACTGGGCGCTGGACGTGGCTCGCCCATCGCGCTGGGGCCGCCCGCCCAGCAAAATGCCGCCCCGCCGAAGCTGACCTGGCTTTCACCAGATACAGCACCACCATTCGCGGGTCCCCAGCGTTTCCGCTGCCCGCACCCATCCTTCTGGAGCTACTCACTGGGTTCCTACGCCAGTGGGCTCCACGGCCTGGTTTGGTGGCTACCTCGCCACCGGGCGCGCGCACCCGGCTCGTTGGCAGCACTGCGACCGACATCCGCAGCAAAACAGTATTCGTTCGCAGAAGACTTTTGCCGCGGCGCTCGCCAAAAAAAAACTTCAAAAAAATCGTCTCCACCACCCGCCGTCGCTTGCCTTGACACCTCGCGCGCCCGTCCTGCACCATCGGCCTCCCCAACATCCGGTGCGCCATCGTGTTTTTCCCATCCTACCGCCCGTTTTCCCATCACGGCTTCGCGCTCCTCGTCGCGTGCAGCGCGCTCCTGACCGCGCCCGCGTTCGCCGACGATCCCAAGCCGCTGACGTCTGCCGAGTCGCAGATCTTCTGGTCCAGCCCGGAGGATTCGGTGCCAGAAGTGCGCCATGCCTACAAAAAAGAGAACGAAGGCCAGCACTTTCTCTACTGCGACGAGCTCCATCTCGAACTCTTTGAGCCCGGTCTACGCAACCTGGGCGGCGGCTACATGGGCGTGGGAACCGACCAAGCGTACTTGTTCATCGGCTGGATGCGCCCGCAGTTCGCATGGCTGACCGACTACGATCCGCTCGTGCAGGTCATGCACAGGCTCTACGCGCTGTTTTTTGCCGAAGCGACGACGCCCACGGAATTCGTGACCCTGTGGCGCGATCGCAAAGTGGGGCTCGCCGTGATCAATCAGCGCGCCGCGAACGATCCGCAGCTGCCCGCGTTCATCAAGCTGTACACGCAGCAGCAGCCGTACACGCTGCGGCGGCTGGATTACTTGACGCGACCGGTGAACAAGGTGCGCGTGAAGACGTTCGTGAACGATGCCGAGGATTACGCCTACGTGCGCGCGCTCGTGGCCGCGCGGCGTGTGCGACCGATGCTGGGGAACCTGCTGTCCGACAAGGGACTCAAGGGCGCGGGCGATGCGGCGCGCAAGTTGAACGTGCCGATTCGCGCGCTGTACGTGTCCAACGCCGAGCAGTACTGGAAGTATTCGGCGGGTTACCGGCAGAACGTGCAGGCGCTGCCTTTTGACGCGAAGTCGTGGCTGGTGCGGACGCAGGCGTCCAAGCCGTCGAACCACGATTACCGGTACTACTTGCAATCGGCGACGCTCTTTGCAACGCAGTTAAATAATCCCAAGATCACGACAACCTATGAGGCCGTTCCATATGTGGCGGTTGACGATCCGACAACCGCGCCTTTGACGACGATTGACGCCGACGGCAAGCGGACGTTGAAGTGGAATAAGCCGCCGGTGAAGCCCATTCCCGCAGCGGCCGTGCCACCGCCGGGGAGCGACCCGTGATGCAGCGCGCCGTTTGGGCGATCCTCCTCTTTGCGCTTGCCGCGCCCGCGTACGCCGCCGAGACCGCTGCCAACGGCAGCACGCGCTGCACCTACGCCACGTACCAGTGGGACGTCGCCCGTCGCGCGCCCAGCCACGGGCAGGCGGTCGACAAGCCGTACAAGGAAGTCACCGCTGACGAACGCGATCCCAGCGAGCCGCGCTGCAGCGTCTGCCGCGAGGATCAGGTCCGCATCGAGCCGAAAACGCTCGGCTGGCCCAGCGTCGGCGCGTTCCAGGTTTGCCACCTCTACGCTGAAGACGTCCGCGCCGCGTTGAAGACCGTCGCGCGAGAAGGCGGCTTCCGCATCGTCGACATCACCGGCTACCGCGTCGGTCGGACCCGCGGCGCGATTGTCGACGGCCTGCGCACGGAATGGAGCAACCACTCGTTTGGCGCCGCGCTCGACATCAACGCCAGCCACAACGGCCTCTACGGCAGCTGCA
Source organism: uncultured Myxococcales bacterium (assembly GCA_903896545.1). GTDB lineage: Bacteria > Myxococcota_A > UBA9042 > UBA9042 > UBA9042 > CAIYBN01. The sequence continues at coordinate 12,887 of CAITYF010000258.1, forward strand.
ACGTCGCCACGGTCAGCCGCGAGGCGTTGGCCGGGTGCAAGCTGCGCGTCGGCGGCGCGTGGGACCCGGTGAAGCGACCGCAGACGACGATTACCAAGGACGGCGGCCTCTACCGCGCGTTCCGGCGCTTCTGGAAGTGGGGCGGGGAGATCGCGGGTGGGACACGGGACATGATGCATTTTTCGGTGACGGGGTATTGAGATGTACCGCACCGGGATTCTTGCGCTCGTTGCCGCGCTTCTGGCCTGTTCCACGCCGACCGTCCCGCCCGGCACCGTCGGCGATACGTCCAACTGGTGCGATCCCAACGACGACGTCGCCACCGAGGGCCCCTGCTGCGGCGGCACGCGCTCCTACGCGTGCGTGCAAGGCCTGCTCGCTTGCCAATGTTCCCCAGGGTCCCCGTGATGCGCCCAATCCTATGGCCCACGCGCCTTCCGAGGCGCTGACAACGTTTCAACCCATCGACCAGAACGCCTGTGGGTCGCTCGTACCACTGTGTGACTGCCGACCACAGCGCCTGCGGGGCGCTGGTACGAATGTGTGACTACCGACCACAGCGCCTACGGGGCGCTGGTACGAATGTGTGACTACCGACCACAGCGCCTGCGGGGCGCTGGTACTACAGTGTGACTACCGACCAGAACACCTGCGGAGCGCTCGTACCACAGTGTGACTAGCGACCACGACACGTATCGGCCGCTGGTCCAAGCCTCGACCTATCGCTCCGCGCCCGTTCGATTCTCCGGGCCCGCGTGTTGCGCCGTCGTTCCCAGCCGCCGAGCCGCCTCATTCCGACCCTTCAACTCCGCCCGCTGCTCAGTCACCCACCCCTTCAGCGTCCCCAACAGCTGCGCGTGCTCCTTGCACGCCAGCGGCCGCCGCTCCTGCGGGTCGCTCGCCAGCTCAAACACGCGACAGCGCCCGTCCTGCACGCCCCACGACACCTTCACGCCCGCCGCCGTCGTCACCGTCGCCATGCCTTCGTTGCTCCACGCGAACACCTGCGGCCGCGGCGAGTGCGCGCGCCACAGCGATTGCCCCTGGAACTGTGCGTCCTTGAAGGCGACATGCAGCGCGTCCAGAAGCGTCGGCAGCAGGTCGATGTGCGACGTCCGCTCCGCCACCACGCGCGGCGCAAACACGCGCGGCTGCCACAGAATCGCCGGCGTCTCGAAATTCTCCTGAAAACTCCCGCGCGCGTGCGCCCAGTTGTGCTCGTGCTGGCCAAAAGCCTCGCCGTGGTCGCCCACCAGGACCAGAATCGTCCGATCCAGCCGGCCATCGGCGCGTAGCTGCTCGACAATCCGCGCGATCTGCTGGTCGAGCAGCCACAGCGCGTTGTGGTACTTGTCGATCGGCTGACTACCCGGAAACTTGTGCCATTTCGCGCCGTAATCCGTGTACGGCCAGTGCGGCGAGAACGAGTAGTAGATGCCGAGAAACGGCTCGTGCGCGCGCTGCAGGCGCTCCAGAAAGGTCGTCACCGTGGCGATCTCGTCCTTGGACATGTGCTCGATGCCGACGTTCCTGGTGACCGTCGTCTCGTCAAAGCCGACGAGGTCAGTCAGGCCAGAATGGCGCAAGAACGCCTGGGGAAAGAAGAAGTTCAAGCGACCCGGCGTGTAAAGAAAGCGCTCGTACGCGGCGGGCAGGAACGCGGGCAGGGCGGGAATCCAGTTGTCCGCCTGCGTAGCAAACATCGCCGTCTGCGGGTTGGGATAGAGGCCGCTCAACTGCGCGAAGATGCTCGTGGCACTCGAATTGGACGGCGACTGGTGGTGCGACAGGTACCAGCCTTCGTCGGCAAGGCGGCGCAGCGTGGGCATCGGCGCATCGCGGAACTCGCCGTTGAAATAGCGTGTTCCGGTGGACTCCATGATGATCCAGACGACGTTGTACGGCTGCGTCGCCGGTTCCGGCAGAGCAACCGCGGTTGCAGGCGTTGTTTCCGCGGGCACCGGCAGCGGATCTGCAACAGCCGAAGGCTTTGTCATCTGCTTGGTTTCAAAGGTTTCTTCTTCCCCCATCTGCGCGGGCCACGTCAGCGCCACCAGCGGGTTGCGCGCCGCGTCGTCCGGCCAATCGTCCGGTCGCGGCGTTGCCCAAGTCACGCCAAGCGCCAGCATGGCTGCCAGCACCACAGCGAGCCCCGGTCGCAGCCGCGCGCGGCCATGCGGCAACGTGCGCAGCACGCCCAAGAGCACGACGGGAGTCAGCACCGCCAGCCAATCGCGCGCATCACCGGTTTGCACGACCTTCCAGTCGTCGGATTGCAGCGCATCGCGCAGCGTCGGCCAATCCAGCGCAATGCGCATCGCCGCCATCACGTGGGCGAACACCTGCGCCTCCAGACCGACCAGCACCAACAAGAGCGCCGACACCGCCAGCGCCAACCGCCGCGCGACCAGACTCAGCAGGAGCGCCAGAAGCGTGAGCAAGAGCGCCACCGCGACGTCCTGCCACGCATCCGCCCACAGAAACGCCGAACCGACGCGCGTCTGCAGCGTCAGCCGGTACACAAGCGCAAGCGTCAGCCACGCCAACGCGATGTCCACTGCTTGTTCGACGCGCGCCATCTGACCTCCCGGCGCGTACGGCACCACGAAACGCGCGAGCGCGCAACCGCGGTTGCATGTCGGCCGCGTCGGTCGCATCCTCGGCCGCGTCGCGCGTGTGCGCCGCCTCAAGGTCCGGATGATTGCCAGCTTCTTCACCTTCATCCTCACAATCGCGACGGTCCAATTTGCCACGCAAGAAGCCTGCGGCACCGCGCCCATCGGCATGGCGTGCATCCCCGGCGGCGACTTCATCCGCGGCAGCGACGACGGCCCCGAAAACGCGCGTCCCAAGGCAACCGTCACCGTCTCCACGTTCTTCATGGACCTCTACGAAGTCACGTACGGCGAATACAAAGCGTGCGAAAAGACGCGGAAATGCGCGGTCGTGAACCCGCTGTACCAGGACTTCAACCGGCCCAAGCAGGCGATGACCGGCGTGTCGTGGTTTGACGCGGTGCAGTACTGCAAAGCGCAGGGCAAGCACTTGCCGACCGAAGCCGAGTGGGAAAAAGCCGCGCGTGGCACCGACGGCGCGCTGTTCTCATGGGGCAACGCGCCCGCGACGTGTCAGAACGCGGTGCTGATGGACGAGAAAGGTCGCAGCTGCGGCATTCGCAAGCGCGGGCAGCAGCCGGAGAAAGGCAGGGTGTTGGAAGTGGGCCTACGCGCGCCCGGCGTGTACGGCCTCTACGACATGGCCGGCAACTCCTGGGAGTGGGTGGCGGACTGGTACAGCAAGAGCTACGCGGCGTGCGGGAAGGCGTGTGAAGGAACGGACCCGCGCGGACCGTGTGGCGGTGCGGATCGGTGTTCCGGCTTCCACGACAAATTGGTGCGCGGCGGGAGTTGGTACTGGCCCGCGGAGTACGCGACGGCGTTTTACCGGCGGCCGCATGTGCCGTCGAACAAGCCGTTTCACCATTTTGGGTTTCGCTGCGCGGCGTCGGTGGGCGAGGCGGGGAAGTTGCGGGGGAAGTAGGGCAGCGGGCGAGTCGGCTGCTTTTTTTGGGCGAATCCGGTCGCAAGCGACCGGACCGGGCTCTACCCTCCGCGGTCCGGCGAACGCCGTCGCTCCGGGCGGAGACCCGCTGCGCGTGCCTCCGCCGCAAGCGGTAACGAACCCTTTCGCGTGGTGCGCGCCACAACGCTGGCCATCCCAACACGCCGCGCTGCGCGCGGCCCGGGGCACACGGACCAACCACTCCCTAACGTCGCCTATTCCCTGTAAGGCACTGTCACCACCGGACAATCCGACGTCGTCACGATCTTGCTTGCCACCGAGCCCAGCACAAAGCCCGTGAAGCCCGTACGGCCGTGCGTACCCACCACAATCAGACCGAAGCCGCCTGCCTTCGCGAGGCGCACCACTTCCGGCGCTGCGTTGCCGATCGCCGTCGTGACCGCGACTTCCTTGACGCCAAGCGCCAGCACGTCGGCGGCCCACTCGTCCAGCGTCTTGCGCGTGCGGTTCTCCACTTCGACAAGCACGTCTGGCCCCGCGGCGATGAAGCCTTCGGGCAGCACGTAGCCGGGAACGGGATACACGTGCAAAAGCGTAATTTTGGAGCCGTAGTGAACCGCCAGATCCGCAGCCACCGCAAGCGCCTTGCGCGACGGTTCTGAGAAATCGGTCGCCAACAGGATGTGGCCAAAAGCCGGGATCGTTGTCATGAAACACCTCCTACGACCAAGGTAACGGCCGGTCAGCGGAAGTGTCACAGGTTTGTCCGGCGCAAGCCCTTGCCACGGCGGAGCCAGCCGCCGACACTACCTGCCGTGCCGTTGCCCTCCCGCCAGCCGCTGCCGATTGACTCAACGCTGCCCGCGATCCTGGCGGCGTTGCGCGCGCGTGGTCAGGCGGTGCTGCAGGCCGAGCCCGGCGCGGGCAAGACGACGCGTGTGCCCTTGGCTCTTCTGGACGACGCGCGGTCGACCGGGGAAATCTGGGTTGTCGAGCCGCGGCGCATGGCGGCGATGCTCGCGGCGCGGCATGTGGCCCAGGAGTTGGGTGAGAAGCCCGGCGCCACGGTCGGCTACCGCGTGCGGCTGGACGAGCGCGTGGGACCGCAGACGCGCATTGTGTACGCGACGGACGGTCTCTTGTTGCGGCGCCTGCTGGCGGATCCGACCCTGCGGGGCATCGACGCGGTCATTCTGGACGAATTCCACGAGCGGCGCTTGGTGGGCGATCTTTTGGCGCTCCTGCTGCGGCGTTTGCGGCTGACGGCGCGCCCGGATCTGCAGCTGCTGGTGATGTCCGCGACATTGGACACGGCGGCGGTCTCAGCGTGGCTCGGTGACGCGCCGGTGCTGTTGGCGACAGGGCGGCAATTCCCGGTGACCGTGGAACACGCGGCGACGCTCGACCAACGCCCGCTGGAAGACCAGGTCGCAGCGGCGGTGCGGCGGCTGCTGGCCGAGAACCTGGACGGCGACGTGCTGGTGTTTCTTCCGGGCGCAGCAGAGATTCGCAAGTGCGAGCGCGCGCTCGCGGGCGTGGCGAACCAGCACGATCTGGCGTTGCGCCCCCTGCACGGCTCGCTGCCGATCGACGAACAGGAACGGGCGATAGAGCCGGAACGGCAGCGCAAGATCGTGCTGGCGACGAACATCGCGGAGACATCCGTCACGCTGCCGCGCGTCGTCGCGGTCATCGATTCCGGGCTCGCGCGCGTGGCCAAGCACGCGGTCTGGTCGGGGCTGCCGTCTTTGCAATTGGCGCGGATCAGTCAGGCTTCGGCGACGCAACGCGCAGGTCGCGCGGGTCGCGTGCGCGCCGGTCGCTGTTTGCGCCTCTACACCCAGCATGACCACGACACGCGTCCGGCCTTTGACGTGCCCGAAATCAAGCGCGCGGACCTGGCCGAAGCGTTGCTCGCGCTCCGCGCGTTGAACGTGCCGCTCGCGGCCGATCTTTGGCTGACGCCGCCCGAACCCGCGCAGGTCACGCAGGCGGTCGAGCTACTGCACCAACTGCACGCACTGGACGGCGAGACTGTGACGTCGCGCGGTCGGGAAATGCTGCGCTTGCCCTTGCCGCCGCGGCTGGCGCGTCTGGTGCTGGCAGCGGCGGAGCTGGGCATCGCGGACGCGGGTTGCACACTGGCTGCGCTCCTGGCCGAAGGTGCGCCGCGCGCTGAAGGTGAGGCGGGCGTGCAGGCGGCGCACGGGCACTCGGATCTCGTCGTGCAGCTGGAACAACAGCGGCGACGGCGCAATCCACAGGTTGAGCAAGGCGCGCGGCAGCTGCGCGGTCTGCTGAACAACGCGCGGCAACAGCCGACGATGCCGCAAGACGACGCACTGGGTCTCGCGGTGCTCGCGGCTTTTGGCGACCGCGTGGCGAAGCGGCGCCAGGTGGGGCAACTCGACGTGGAGCTGGCGGGCGGTCGCCCGGCGAAGCTGGACCCGCGATCGCACGTGACGGAGCCCGAATGGCTGGTCGCTGTCGACGTGGAAGAACGGCGCGACGGCAAGGGCGCCGCGACCGTGGTGCGGCTGGCGCAAGGTATCGATCCGTCGTGGCTGCTGGATCTGTTTGCGGAGCAGATTGAGACCCACGCACGTCTCACCTGGAATGCGCAGCGCGGACGCGTGATGGCCGAGGAGCGGATGCTCTACCGCGGACTCGTGCTGGACGCGAGCGTGGCCACTGCAAAGCCGTGTGCGGAAGCTGCCGCGCTGCTGCTGGAACAGGTGAAGTCGGCGGGGCTCGGCGCGATTGCCGATGCCGAAGCGCTGGAGCGCCTCACGCTGCGTCTGGATTTTGCCCGCACACAGGCTGGCGTGCCGCTGCCCGACCTATCGACGCTGCTCGCGGCCAGTCTGGAAGAACTGTGCGCGACGCGGACGTCGTTGGCAGAAGTGCGGGAGGCGGACCTGTTCAGTCTACTCCGCCATCAAATCGCCATGAGTCTGGACGGGCAGGGGCAAACGCGGCTGGACACCGCGGCGCCAGAGCACACGCACTTGCCGGGCGGGCGCAAGGTGAAGATCCACTACGCACCGAACCAACCGCCGTGGCTGGAGTCCCGTCTACAGGATTTCTTTGGCCAAGCGGACGGGCCGAAAGTCGCCGGGGGCAAGATCCCGGTCGTGCTGCACCTGCTGGC
>CAITYF010000259.1 GCA_903896545.1 uncultured Myxococcales bacterium
CATGGATGCCGGTCCGTAAGGTTGGCCCAGGCGGGTGTTCCGCCCGGGACGTTGTTCGCAAACACGATTGTGCCTGCGAACCGGCATCTCTCTATTTTGTTGGCGATTCAGCGGTTCGGGGAGTTTGGGTCAGGTCTGCCGATTGGGGACCCGATTGAAGACCGAGCGGATGGCTCATACCCGGAGCTACGAACGGTTCTACAAATCCTGACTCAATTCGAATACCAAACTGAACAAGGGTGAGACCTGTCGCATTTCGGACTCGGACCGCGAAGCGTGCACCCCCGGTGGCACGCCGCGGTGTTGGCGGCTGGGACGTTGGAATTCGGTCAGCTTGTAGGGCTTCACGATTCGCCGCCTCCATCGATTCCCAACGTCGCACCTGACTTGCGTGAGGTGTCCGACGCGCCCGCCAAGTTCGAGTCGCACACGGAATCCCCGCTGTTTTGTGTTGTTCAGGCGCAGGTGCACAGCCGCGGCGGGTATTTCACGAGTCACATGTCGCGCACGCCCACGTCAGGCCGCTGATTCGATTGAGGAGCGTGGCCCTTTCATTGCCTTCAATCTGGCGGCGTCACTTCTTGAACGCCGGTTCGCAAAGACGCGCTGCGATGGTCGTGGCACCTCAGGGGGACTACTTCAGTCGTCTGCCAAGCGGATCGACACCGCAGAAATCGCAAAGGGCGCCTTCACTTGCACTGCCCATTCTGGCACGTCCCGCCCTGACACGGCTGGTTCGGCGGCGCGTTCGTGTATTTGCACCCCAGAGTTCCGTCGCAATCCTCCAAGGTGCACACGTTGCCATCATCGCATCCGACCGGGGTGACGCCAATGCATTTGCCGGCCGCGATGCAGGTCTGGTGGTACCACGCGTCCAGACGAACGAGCTGCGCCTGCGTCGTCGTACCCGCCACGACGACGTCACCGGACGGGTCGAGCACGACGGAGCGGTATGCAGGCGCGCTACCCTGATTGACGTTGCTCAGCGTCTCCGGTTTGCCGGCAAAATTCTCCGACGAGACGCGCGCGTACACTGCCTGTGTGGCTGTCCCGCCGACGAGAAATGCGGCGCCGGTTGGCGGACCGAGCGTCGCAATCGGGAAGAACGCGAGGTCGTGCCAGACCGTACCCTGCGGGGAAGGCGGCGAAAAGGAGTTCTGCACGTTGCCGGTCGCGACATCGATCCGCACGATCCACGCGGACGCCGTCGCGCCTTGTCCCTGTGCCCCGACGGCGATGACCGTGCCGTCGCTCTCCTTGGCCACGCCAAGCAAACGCCCAGTGACTCCGGCAAAGGATTGCGTCCACAGCGGCGTACCTGTGGCGTCGAGCCGTGCGGCAAACGCAGCCGGTGCAGCGCCAGTGGCATGTTTTTCTCCCACGACAAGGAACGATCCATCGGCTTGGAACACGCCCGCATTGGCGTTGTCCGCGTCGCCGACGCCTGCTGCCAGCCAATCCCAGCCCTTGTCCCCATTGGCCAGAATCCGCGTCACACGTGGCTGCGGTTGGTTGCTGCCCAACGCGACGACGCCGCCTTGCGGATGTGCAACAACCGCCGAGAACTGCAAGCCGGCATAAAATTTGTCAAAAACGACGGCGCCAGTTGGAAGCGAGACCTTGCGCATGCGCGCGCCTTCGAGGTTGCCCGTGCCGCTCCAGCCCGCTTGCCAAATCGCGTCGTCGGCGGCTTGCGCGCAGCCCCGTCCAGGCATGCTGGCCGTGCCGAGGCTCAACTTGTCGAGCTTTTGCTTGCCGGCTGCGTCGACCCAGGTGAGGAACGAACTGCCCGTTGCGTCGTTGGTCGACCCGCAGAGCACAAAGCCTCCCTCCGTGACGGCCTGCATGTGGTAGACGGTGCGATTGCTGAAGGTCGTGTTGAAGAGGCGCGGGCCGCCCTGGCACTTGCCACCGGCACAAGCGTCGCCCACGGTGCATTCGAGGCCATCGTCGCACCAACTGGCATCGGCCACGAACGTATGGACAACACCGGCGACTGGGTCGCACTTGTCCAGCGTGCATTGGTTCTTGTCGTCGGTTATCGGGCTGTTGATGGAAGGGCATTTCCCGATGGGCGAACACGTCGCACTGCCGAACGCGTCCAACCCCCACTCCAGAAGGTCCGTATCCTTCTCGCCCTGCCAGCCGTACGCGACGATTCGGCCATCAGGTTGCACGTGCGCCGACGTCAGACGCTGCGGCAACGCGGTGACAGGCGTGACGAACGTCCACTGCACTTGCCCTTGTGCGTTCAGGTGGACGACCGCGCCGCGATCAAGCACGTCGGCCCGCGTGCCAACCACGTACATGCCGTCCGTGCCTGCGAGAAGCGTCGCATCGTTCCACAAGTCGCTGCCGACGGGCGTCTGCCACGCGATGGCGAAGTTCTTGTCGATTGCGATGAGCCGCAACTGCGCCGGCGTGGCATCGTCCGCGAGAGCCAGCACAACCGCGCCGCCCGTCGTCGTTGCCAGCGCAGACTTGACGCGCAGCTGCCCCGCGCCGGGGTGACGCGTCCGCTCGATACCGGCACTCCCGGTCGCTGCGATATTGACCAGCCACAGATCGTCGCCGCCCGCCGCATTGACCGCCGTACCGATGCCAAGGAACGTCCCATCCGTCTGCGCCACCACCGCGTCGAGCCGCGTGTCCTGCATCATGGTGGACTGCCACTCCGACGACACGATGACAGTCGGCGCACTTCCAGGTGTGACCTCGGCGACGCCAAGCCAAGCGCGCTGCGGCTCTCCGGCCATTTGACGGGTACCACCCAGCAGCCATTTCGCGCCGATGGTTTGTTGTGCTGTAACCTGCCAAGTCACAGCGGTTTGCGCGAAGCTGAACGTGCCGCTGCTCAGGTCATTGCCGAACCAAGCGAAACTGGGCCACGGACCGCCGCCGCCGGTGGTCGCATCACCGATGACCCAGAGGCCACCCGTTGCGGGCACGCCAATGCGTCCGACCTCGCTTGTTTGGCTATCGCCGAGCGACACTTGACCGGCGATTCCACCGTCCTCGCCGATGCTCCACACGCTGAAATCACGTTGGGCGCTGGCGTCGATCCCCGTGCTGCCCACGACCCACGTTTGCGCGCTGTCGCTGGCGATGCCCCACGCCTGATCAAAGGTGCCACTGTCGACGGTGTGCATGCCGAACGCGAACGGGCCGCCGCTGCACGCACCGCCGTTGCACATGTCGGGCAGCGTGCAGGGGTTGCCGTCGTCGCACGGGCCAGACAGCGCGGCGTGGAGGCAGCCGTCTACCTTGTCGCAGGAATCAGCGGTGCAAGCGTTGGCATCGTCGCAGTTCACCTGAACACCGCCGCACACCGTGTTGGCGCAAATGTCCACGTCGCTGCATGCATCGCCGTCGGTGCACGTCGCGGTGTTGGGTGGAAACACGCAGCCGCTGAGCGCGTCGCAGTTGTTGTTGGTGCAGACGTTGCCGTCATCGCAGACGATGGGCTCGCTCGCGCACGCGCCGCCCACGCACGCATCACCGACCGTGCACGCATTTCCGTCGGAGCAGCTCGTGGCGTTGGCGCTGTGAACACAGCCGGTGGCAGCGGCGCACGTGTCATCGGTACACGGATTCACGTCGTCGCACGTGACGGTCTTGCCGCCGCAGATGCCGGAGGTACACACGTCGCCGCTGGTACAGGCGTTGGCGTCGTTGCAGGGCGTTGTGTCGGCCAGCGCCTTGGCGTCGCATTTGCCGGTCGCAGGATTGCAGGTCGACGGCTGGCATGGATCAACAGCCTCGCATGTCACGGAACTGCACAGGTCCACGGCATCTTGCGTGTCCGCCACGTCGAACGCGTCGTCAACGCTGTCGCCGCCGTCGACGGCGTCAATCGGAACTGCAACGTCAGGCGCGTCCGCAACCGCCGTGTCATCACCGGCCGTATCTGTCGACGTTGCGTCTCCCGGATGCGCGGCAAGCCACGCATTCTCGTAGGTTAGTCCGAGCCGATCCGCATCGCGCCAGCAGCCCGCGACGGACAGCAGCGCCAAGCAAACCAAGGTGTGTGTGCGCAGTTTCTGCATCAAAACCGCCACGTGAGCGCCAACGCTGTGGGGCCCGCAGTGAGGAGAGGAGTTCGTAGGCTCGCCGCTTGTTCGCCGATGCGCCAGTAGAGACCCAAGGCAAGCGCGCCCGCACCAGCTGCCGCGGCGATGACCGAGCCGGTTGACATCGTGTTGACCGTTCGCTGTCGCGAAACGGCGTCCGCGCCACGGATGTTGCCCAGGTCAGCGTCGAGTGCGCTGCGGTCGACTTCCGCCCAAATGGCGAGCACAACCGCCGACACCACCAGCACGCCACCTGACCACATCGCCGCCTGCGTCCACGCGTGACCGGTGTTCGGTTCGATCGGCGTTTGCGTCACGACCATCGTCGGCTTGGGCGCCTCGACGTGCACGACAACCGGCGTCGGCGCGGCGGCCGGCTCCACGAACGTAGGCGTCACCGGGACAGGCGGAGGAATCACGATAATCGGCTCGGCGACAATTTCCTGCATTTCCACAAGCGACGCGGCGGCCTTCGCTTGTAGCGGATGGTTTGCCGGCAGCAGACGGCGCAGGTTCTCCAGTGCCTCGCGCGCTGCAGGCAGGTGCCCCGCCATTTGCTCTGACCGACCCACACCGTACAAGAACTCAGGACGCGTTTGATTGAGCAAGTAGGCGCGTCGGTAGAGCTCAGCGGCGAGAGAAAATTGCTTCTGTTCGTAGTAGGCCTTGGCCTGTTTGGCGACGACCGCTGCCTCGTGCGCCGTTTCCTTGGCTGCCTTCGCTTCGGCGGTGAGAGGCGCTGGACGCGCGAAGGCGGTCGCCTGCGCAAGCAGCAGCGACGCAATCAGCAGCGAGCTACTCAGGTAGCGAAAGATCATCATCTCCCGGAGCACGGCCACCCGCGCGCGGGCGCCCAGCCTTGTGTGGCTTGCGCTTTGCAGCTGCATCATCCGTCTTCGCGCTCGGTATTTCCGCCGCGCCTACGCCTCCAGCCGGTGCAGCCAATACTGCCTGTCGGCCGGGCGGTGGCGCAAGTGGCGCCTGAACTTCTGTTGCGGGTACGGCAAGTGCGGCGGCAACCGGCGGCACAGCCGGGACAACCTGGAGGTCGTTCGCCGACGGTGACATCGCGACAGCGGTGGGTGCCGCCGGGGCTTGGGCACGCCACGCGATGCCAACCGCAACCGCTGCGAGTGCACCGACGCCAGCAACAATCCCCGCAACGGAACGGCGTGGTGCGGGCGCATCGGCCGTCGTTTCCGCAGCGGCTTCTTCCAACGCTGTTGAATCTCGCCGTACAAAACGCGTGTAGTCGCCAGTGCCTTCCACAGCGGGCGTCGACGCCGGGTCCCGCCGCAACGCGACGCGCGTCGCATCGGAATTGGACACTGGCGCGGGCGGCGAGACCGATGCGGCGACCGTATCGGCACCGATCGACACCTCTATGTCGAGCTCCAAGGCGAGAGCGGCACGCGTGTGATCGATTACGCCCTCTGCCGGGTCTTCACTGTGACGGAAATCCCAGCCGCCTTTGTGCAAAGGACGATCCTGTGCAACGTGCAACGCCCGCTGAACGGTCTCCAACTCCGCGCGCATCGTGCGAGCGTCGGCAAAACGATCTGCCGGCGCTTTTGCCATTGCCCGCTCAATCACGGCGATCAGGCCATCGGACACCGGGAGCGTCAGCCGCGACGCCAGTGGTGGCGGCGACGCCGAAACGTGGCTCATCATCAGCGTCAGCGGATTCGGGTCCTGGAACGGCGGTTGCCCGGTGAGGCAGCGGTAAAGCACCACACCAAGCGCGTACAGGTCACTCCGGCCGTCGACATCCTCGCCGCTGCACTGTTCCGGGCTCATGTACGCAGGCGTGCCGAGGGCGCGACCAGAGCCCGTCAGCGACGACCCCTTCACCAGCGCGATGCCAAAATCCAGCACCTTGACGACGCGCTCTCCGTCGACATCGGTCAGCATCAAGTTGGCCGGCTTCAGGTCGCGGTGTACGAGCCCGCGACCGTGCGCTTCGGACAGACTGCGAAGCGTGTCGATACCAATATCGAGCGTCTCTTCTTCGGTCATCGTCTCGTTCAGCAGCTTGCGGGCGCGGAGCTCGTCCTCCAACGTGTGGCCGTGCACCAGCTCCATCGCGATGTACAGCGCGCCTGTCTCGTGCTGGCCTACATCAAAAACGCGAACAGTATTCGGATGGCGCAAACCGGCGGTAACTTGCGCTTCACGGAAAAAGCGACGGATATCCCCTTCATCGTGGTCCGCCGGCGACAGCATCTTGAGCGCCACGCGACCAAGGCCGCCGGTATGTTCCGCCTCGTAGACGGCGCCAAATCCGCCGACGCCCAGAATGCGCTGCACGCGGTATTTGCCAGCGACAATGTCGCCCACGCTCATGGTCGCGGCAGACGGCAGGACTTTCTTGCGCGCAAAAGTCGCAACGCCGTCCGCAGGGCAAAAGGCTTCGACGGTCAGCGTGGCGCAGGCGGGGCAATACCGCATGGTTGCGCCAATCGTTACCGTCATTTCGCCTCCGCACGTCGTTCGCGCCGGTCACCAGCCGCCAGCGTTGGTTGCGAGTGTCCGCGATCGACCGGCCGTTCCGCAAGTTCCCGTCGTTGCAGGCCGGTGTCCCGCAGGGCGGGTCACGTGACAGCCGCCAGTCACGTGACAGCGGCACGTCGTGTGCGTATTTTCAACCCGTGAATTGAAAAGATAAAGGCGTAAAATCGCGAGAAGCACCCGCGGTCGCTTCGGCGGCAAAATAAAGACGCAAAAGCGGCTATTCGTGTACGGCAAGCGCATCTGCCGTTATTGGCACGCATCTTGCTTCACTCGTTCCTCACCGCGTTGTTGCGGAAGACGACACGGCACACTGGAAATCCCGGAGATGAAGATATGGCGATGTACACGCGCGGCAAAATGATCGGTCTGGCTCTGCTGACGGGGCTCGTCGCTGTCGCTTCTGGCTGTGGTGACACGGGCGCCGTACTTGGAGCCGCCGATTTTGACGTGACGGCCGCCTCCGATGTGGACGTCGCGTTGCTCGGTACGGATGCGGCGCAGACGCAAGACACGCTGTCCGGCACGGACGCGACGGCAGGGACCGATGCTGATTCCGCGACGGATTCCCTCACAGGAACGGACGCGGACGCGGCAACGGACGCGGACGCGGCAACGGACGCGGACGCGGACGCGGCAACGGACGCGGACGCGGCAACGGACGCGGACGCGGCAACGGACGCGGCGGCGGGAACAGACGCGACGACAGGGAGCGATGCTGATTCCGCGACGGATGCCGTGGGAGGAACGGACGCGGACGCGGCGACGGATGCGGCGGCGGGCGCGGATGCAGACTCCGCGACGGATGCCATCTCCGATACCGGGGCAGCCGACGTGGACGGTTCGGATGTTGTCGCCGCCCAGCCGTGCCTGACCGCGGCGGCCGATTTCTGCGATGACGGGAACACGTGCACCACGGACGGCTGCGATTCCACGTTCGGCTGCGTGCACCTGGCCAACCTTGACGCGTGCAGCGACGGCAATGCCTGCACAACCGGCGACGTGTGCGCCAAGACGAACTGCAGTTCTGGCGCCGCGGCGGACTGTGACGATACGAACGCCTGCACCACGGATAGCTGCTCAGCGGTTGCTGGCTGCGTACATTTGCCGACAACGGCGACGTGTGATGACGGCAGCGCGTGCACGAGCGGTGACGTGTGCGCGGAGGCCAAGTGTCAGGGCGCCACAATCGCGTGCAGCGACGACAACCCGTGCACCGACGACGCCTGCGATGCCAAAAGCGGCTGCGTCCACCTGGCGAACGCGGCGACCTGCACGGACGGCGACGCATGCACGAGCGACGATGCCTGCGCGGACAGTCAGTGCGCCGGCGTGACCATCAGCTGCGACGACGGGAAAATTTGCACGACTGACCTGTGCGACAAGTCGACCGGCTGCGGTCACACCGACAACGCGCTCGCGTGCAACGACGGGAGCTTGTGCACCCAGACGGACGCTTGCAGCGGTGGCAAGTGCGTCGGTACCAACCCTGTGACCTGCACCGCTTCCGACGGCTGCCACGTCGCGGGGACATGCGACGGCAGCACGGGCGTGTGCAGCAACCCGGCATCAAGCAACGGCGCCGCGTGCGACGACAACAACCCTTGCACAACCAGCGACGGCTGCCAGAGCGGCGCGTGCACGGGCGGCGCGACGGTCACCTGCCCGGCCAAGGCATGCCAGACGGCGTCGTGCAATGTGAAGACCGGCGCGTGCGACTACGCGCCCATCGTCGACGGCATGACGTGCGATGACGGCAACCTGTGCACGCAGACCGACACCTGCAAGACCGGCGCGTGCAGCGGTGCAAACCCAGTGGTTTGTAGCGCGCTGGACCAGTGCCACGACGCCGGAACGTGCGACTCGGCCACGGGCAAGTGCGGCAATCCCAACAAGGCGGACGCAACGACCTGCAACGACGGCAATGCCTGCACGCAAACCGATACGTGCGTCAACGGCGCGTGCACCGGCAGCAACAGCATCGTGTGCAGCGCTAGCGATCAATGCCACAACGCCGGCACGTGTGACGCGGGCACGGGCGGGTGCAGCAACCCCACCAAGACCGATGCCACGCCGTGCACCGACGGCATGGTCTGCACCGTCAGCGATGCCTGCAAGTCCGGCAGCTGCACCGGCACAGTCAGCTGCGACGACGGCAACGCGTGCACTGCCGACGCGTGCGCGGTCGACGGCACCTGCGCGCACACAGCGCTCGCCGGCACAACCTGCAGCGACGGCAATGGCTGCACGAGCGGAGACATCTGCGGCGGCGTGGACGGCAAGTCGTGCGTCGCCGTGACCACGTGCGACAGCAATGCCACGTGCGTAGGCAGCGGCGCAGGCGCGACCTGCACGTGCAAGACGGGCTACACGGGCACCGGCTTTGTGTGCGCAGCCAAGTGCGGCGACGGGATCATCGTTGGTGCGGAAGGTTGCGACGACGGGAACGTCGCGAGCGAAGATGGCTGTAGCTACAAGTGCACGAGCGAGACCGGATGGAGCTGCACCGGCGCAACCAAGTCGACGTGCACCGCGACCAGTTGCCTGCAGTCCGCGTTCATGCTGAGCAGCAGCAACGTGCCGAGCGCAGGGAATGGCTACGCCGCGGCCGTTTGGTCGAGCGCCTGCACGACGTCACAGTTCAGCGTCACGAGCAATGGCATCACGCCCTACACGTTCATTTCTGTCACGCCCAACGCGCTGACGGCCAAGACCCAGACGCACAGTTTTCCGCGCTATCCGACGTTGAACGCGAATGGCGTCTACCAGGCCAGCATGGGCGTAACGGGCGTGACGGTGAACGGTCTGGCGATGTACGCGGCCATCGAAGCAGGGCCGCAAAACTACGGCGATCCGGTGTACAACGCCATCGTCGACGGGTGCAGCGGCCACACGTCACCGCAGGAATATCACTACCACGCGCTGCAGATGAAGTGCCTGGTGGCGTCGGCGCTGACGACAGCGACGCCGTGGCTGAATGCGGACCCGGCGACGGCGCCGTCACCGCTGGTCGGTTGGGCGGCGGATGGTTTTCCCATTTACGGACCGGTCGCATGCAAAGACGCGGAGTGCACGACGACGGAGACCGTTCTCAGCGGTTACACGGCGACCGGCAATCCCGCGACGCACTCGTTTCTGGCCTACACGTGGTCGGCGCACACGGGCGACGCGCGCTATCTGGACGCGTGCAATGGCCGTGTGGAGCCCAATGGCGCGTACCACTACCACGCCACCTCGACGTTCCCGTACGTACCGGCATGCTTCAAGGGCGTACCAGCGTTCAAGGGCAACTACGCGCCTGCGTCTGAGGGAATGCCAGGAACCTTGCAGTAGCGCTTCTTTTCAACCCAGGACCACAGGAGGTCGTCATGCGACAATACTTCAAGAAATTTGCAGCTACGGGCATCGTCATCGCGGCGACCGCTGCAGTCGGATGCACGACGACGGCGGCTTCAGACAGTACAGCAGTACCCGATAGCGACGCCGTCGCATCAGATGCCGGTCTGGACTCGGTGAGTGGCGACACCAGCGGCGGCGACACGGCGAGCAGCGACGTGGGTACCGGCACGGACGCGGCCGTCAGCACCTGCCCGCAGGCAGAACTCTTGCTGGATGTTGCCAAGGGACAAGGGGCGGGCGCTGGCTATGCCAAGGCGTCCATTTCTGGCACGTGCACCGAGACCACGTTCACCATGACGAGCAACGGCATGCCGTTCTACGCCTACGTCTCGATGACGCCAAACGCCCTGAACACGGTGGATCACAGCTATTCGATTCCGCGCTTTCCGGCGATCGCCGACAAGACGACGGAGGTGCCCCTCTTGGGCGTTGCCGGGTTTACCGTCTCTGGCTTGCCTTTTTACGGCCCGACCGAAGGCGCGCAGCCTGCCGCGCAAATCTATGGCGATCCGGTGTTCAACGGCCTGATGGATGGCTGCTTGGTGTCCGCCGCCACGATAAAGGGACCACCTCAGGCGCTTCGCCGCGACGAGCATGGGACCAGGCTACCGCCACAAACTAGGGACCACCTCGCCGCGCTGCGCCCGTGAATCGCCATGCTGCTGACCCGCCCCTTTGGGCTGG
>CAITYF010000260.1 GCA_903896545.1 uncultured Myxococcales bacterium
CTGGCGATGGCGGCCACAAGGCCAAGCTGCGGGACGTCGTCAATGCTGCCGTGTTCCTCGGCGATCGCTGCGGGAAGCTCTTCCTCGCGGCCGATGTCGACGTTCTTCTGGTTGCTGCTCATGGATCTCCTTGCCCGTAGGTGGCTCTTCCTATCGGCACGCGCCGCTCAGGTCAAGCATGGTCAGCTTGGCCGCCCCAGATTGGCGGTGCCGGGCGATTTGCGGCTGCAAGGATTCGCCGCCGGGGCGCTTACTTGTGGAGGCCACACTCGCGGTGCGTCGCTTCTTCCCAGCTCCACCGTCCGGCACGCTCGTGCTCGCCCGGCAGAATTGCCCGCGTACACGGCGCGCAGCCGATGCTCACAAAGCCGCGGGCGTGGAGTGCGTTGAACGGCACCTCAGCGGCCCGGATGAACGACCACACGCGCTGCGAAGGCCACAGCGCCAGTGGGTTGAACTTCAGAAGCTGCCGATCCGGCGATCCAAAACGCCCGTCGATCTCAACCACCGGCACATTCGCCCGCGTGTCCGGGCTTTGATCTCGCCGCTGACCGGTAATCCACGCGCGACGGCTCGCCAACGCGCGGCGCAACGGCGCGACCTTGCGTATGCCGCAGCACTCCTCGTGGCCGTCCTGGTAGAATGAAAACAAGCCCTTCTCGCGCGTCAAACGCTCTATCGCCGCCGCTTCCGGGCTAAACACCTCGATCTGCACGCCGTATTTGTCGCGCACCTGCTGGAGCAGTTCGTACGTCTCCGGATGCAAGCGCCCGGTATCGAGCGTGAAGACCGGAAGCGAAATCCCCTCTTCGTGACACATCGCGATCAAGGCGACATCCTCCGCACCGGAGAAACTGATGGCCGCGGTTTGACCAAAGAGTTCATAGGCCTTGCGCAGAATCTCCTGCGGTGGGCGGCCTGTGAGTGCCTCGCGCAGGGCACGGACTTCATCATCGGTGAGCAGCAAACGTTCGGACATCAACGGCCTCGTGAAAACGACGCGCAAACGTAGCACGGTCTACCGTTTCGGGGGAGCGGTCTTGCAGCGATCGCCGCGCAACACCATACTCCTCGACAGCTTTGGGGGATGCAGATGACACGTTCACAGACCGTTCGCAAGTGGTTCCATGCAGTTGCCGGTGTTTCGGCGATTTTGACGGGGACAGCAGCGTGCAGTGGCACCGGACGCGCAGAAGGCGGTCCGGCGTTCGGCACGACCGGCGGCGCGTACGATCTGACCTGCAGCAAGACTTCCGCGGAGCACGCGATCGAGGTCGCGGAGCGCAAGTACATCCCGCCCGAACTCATCGTGCACGACTGGCCGGGCACGGAGAAAACGGTCACGAAGTCGACTTCGCTGAGCGAAAACGACTTCATCATGGGGCTCCTGGCGCCGCAACGCGCGGATCGCCCCCTGCGTACAACGCTTGTCATGGCGCGCGGCGGCACCGGCAAGTCCAAGCTGGCCGAGTCGATCGCGGCGCAGAGCTGCAAGTCCGCGCCCGTGTTTCGCGTGGACCTGAACACGGACATCGCGGCGCACCTGGAGGAATTCGCCTCCGGGCAAAACCCGATCGCGGTCTATCTGTCGCGACAGAACAAGTTGGACACCAAGCCGGGCGCAGAAACGGCGCTGAATCAGGCGGTCGGTGACCAGATCTTCGTCGTTGTGCTGGACTCGCTGGATGAAGTCCCGTTGCTGCAGCGCACGACAATCGCGGCAGCCATTGACGACTTCGTCACCCGCGTGAACCCGCGTGCCCGCCTCGTGGTGATGACCCGTCCACCGGTCTTCACCAGCAACTACGGCTTGAAGACGGTCGATGGTCGTCTGGAGCTGCCGCAGTTGAACTGCGTGGAGACGGACGCCGCCATTGCGCGCGCCCTGCCCGATCCGAACGATCGCAAGAATTTCGACGCATTTTTGCAGCGTTACCGCATCGATCGCAAAGTAACAACTGGCGATCGCTGCTACTACCCGCACCTGTCCACGCACCGCGACTTGCAGGTCGTTCAGCGTCTGGTACGCAACGCCCAGATCGATCAGGACCACCCAGATTTCAAGCAGTTCCAAGCAAGCCGCGCGCAGGTCTACACCTACTTCCTGACCGCACAGTTGCTGAAGGACCTGCAGGACGTCGATTTGCTGCCGAACGATGCGCTGAAGCTGATTGACCGCATCGTAGCCGCCAAGTCGCCTGAGAACGGCGAGCGCAACTTGCCGATTACGCTGCCGGATTGCGTGTCCGCGGCGACGGGCAAGGTCGAGACACGCCAAGCCAGCTGCGAACGCCTGCTGCAGTCCTCGCTGTTCAAGCCGTCGGCGGAGAATGGCGAACATCACTTTGACAATCAGTCCGTTGGCGACCTGTTCTTGGCGCGTTGGACGGCCTCAGAGCTCGAAGCGCACGGCAACCTCGATGACGCGCGCGGCCGCTATGATTGCTCTGCGGTCACGTCGCGGGCGTCCTTGCTGGAGTCCAATGAAGTGGCGGGCTTCCTCGTCGGTCAACCCCCGGTGCAGAAGTGCCTCGCGCCGATCGCGGTCGAACTCTGTCGGCGCGGTGGCTACGCGGCGCACATTTACGAACAGTTCGACCAGGGTCTGCCCGCGGGCGCGGCGCGCAAGGCGATCATCGATGCAGCGGACAAGCAGCTGGGCGCGATGTCGATCGTGGACCACTGCGCGGGCGACCTGTTGGATCAGCTGGGTCGTGTGCCAGGTGAGACGGTCGCGCCTGTGAAGGTGTCCACGCCGGGTGCGGATGACGCGTCGGTGAAGGTCGAAGACAAAGCCGGTGCCGCCAAGCCGGGCAAGAAGAAGAAAGGCAAATAGCCCATGACACGTCCCGTCATCGTTCGCAGTCCACTCGCCGGTTCACCGGAACAGGTTTTCGCCCTGCTCACGGAAAGCGTGCATTTGGCGCGGTGGTTTTGCGACGCGTGCGACAGCGATGCAAGGCTCGGCGGTGAAGTGCACGCGGCGTGGGTCGACGAAGAAGGCGAGCCGTGGGACCGCGTTGGCGTGTGGATGGAATTCGACGCACCGCACCGATTGACGTTGCGCTGGCTGCCTGTCGAGACTGCGGCGGATCAGGCCGTGACGGGCAACCAGCAGATCACCCTGCCCGCTGCTGACGCGTCGGTGGAAGCGCCGCAGTTTGACGAGTTGAAGTTCGCCATCGCGCCGCACCCGCGAGGCGCCATGCTGACCGTGTTAAGCCCCACGCCGGTGGTCGACACGCCCATGCGCCCGGAAGTACTGGAAGACGCCACGCAGCAAGGCTGGAACCAGTGTTTTCAGCTGATGGAACAACTGCTTGCGCAATTGGATCCTTGAGCGCTCCAGACTTGCCGCCGCTCCCGTAAAAGCTATCTTTCTTCTCCCGCGACGGTTGCGGGACCGGTCGGAGTTGTCATGCCTTCTTATCAAGAACACCTGGCCAAGATCAAAGCCAAAGTTCGCGAGATTTCGCCGGAGGGCGTGCACGAGCTGATCCAAAAGCGCGACCCGACCGTGATCGTCGACGTGCGCGAGCGCGACGAGATCGAAAACGGCTACGTGCCGACCGCGCACCTGTTGGGGCGCGGCTTTTTGGAGTCGCGGATTGGCAAGGTGGCGCCTCAGGGTGACACGCCGATTGTCCTCTACTGCGCCGGGGGCGTGCGCTCCGCGTTGGCAGCGAACGCGCTGGAGGCGATGGGCTATCGCAACATCCAATCGATGTCCGGCGGCTTTGGTCGCTGGGCGCAGCACGGTCTGCCTGTGCAGACACGCAAGGCGCTGACGCAGAGCCAGCTGGCGCGCTACAGCCGTCACCTGCTGATGCCAGAAGTGGGTGAAGAGGGCCAGATCAAGCTGATCGGCGCCAAGGTGCTGCTTGTCGGCGCCGGCGGTCTGGGCAGCCCGACAGCGATGTACCTCGCCGCGGCGGGCATCGGTACGCTGGGCATCATCGATGGCGACACCGTGGACATGTCCAACCTGCAGCGCCAACTGCTGCACACGGAAGACCGCGTCGGCACACCGAAGGTCGAGTCGGCGAAGAAGTACATTCAGGGGATCAACTCGGACATCACGGTCAACACGTACCAAATGCGCTTGGATAGCTCCAACGTGATGGAACTGTTCAAGGACTACGACATCATCATCGACGGCTGCGACAACTTCCCGACCCGCTACCTCGTCAACGACGCGTGCTACTTCTTGAACAAGACCAACGTTCACGGCTCGATTTTCCGCTTCGAAGGTCAGGTCACCGTATTCAAGCCGCACGTCGGTCCGTGCTACCGCTGCTTGTACCCGGAACCGCCGCCGCCGGGCATGGCGCCGTCGTGCGCGGAAGCGGGCGTGCTGGGCGTGTTGCCGGGCATCATCGGCGTCGCGCAGGCGATCGAGGCGATCAAGCAGGTGCTGGAGTTGGGCACCCCGCTGGTCGGGCGTCTGCTGACTTTTGACGCTTTGCAGATGAAA
The DNA here is from genome assembly GCA_903896545.1 of uncultured Myxococcales bacterium. Classification (GTDB taxonomy): domain Bacteria; phylum Myxococcota_A; class UBA9042; order UBA9042; family UBA9042; genus CAIYBN01. The sequence goes on from CAITYF010000260.1 coordinate 4,475, forward strand.
TTCCGCGAACTGAAGACGCGCCGGGATCCGCACTGCCCGCTGTGTGGCACGAATCCGACGGTGACGGGGCTGATCGACTACGAGCACTTTTGCTCGCTGTCGCAGGATTAGACGCGCACGCGTTCGGGGGAGTAGCGGTTGGGGGCGTTCCCGCAAGCGGGAACCGCGTCTCCAATCGCAAACGTCGGACGTTTGCGACCGAGTCGCGATGCGCATCTCGGCGCGCAGCGTTGGGCCGCTCGCCCGCTGGCGCCGATTCGGACAGGCCGCGCGCAACCAAAGTGAACGTTCTGCCCACCCTTGCATCGCGTCAGCAATCGCAGGATGCTACGCCGCGGGAGGGCTCTCAATGCGCACATCATGGCTTTATCGTTCGGGGATTTTTGCGGCGGTTTTCGCGGTTTCTGCCTGCGGCAACAGCACAACCACGGAGACGTCGACCGGCGACGATGACGCAACGGTCACCGCAGACGGCACCGATCAGGTTGTCGACTACGGCAATCCGGACTGCGACCCGTTGATGACGGAGAGTTGCACGCTCCCGTGGCCGTCCAACCTGTACTTGAAGCCCGACGCGGCGCGCAAGACCGGTTACACGCTCACGTTTGGCGCGACGTCCTTGCCGCGCAACGACGCCAATACGCAGTTGGGACCGGATGCGTACAAGGTGCTCGACGGCTACAACGTGGGGACCCACGTGCTCACGATTTGGCCGAATCTGGACGTCACCGGACTGGCCGACGAGAACGATCTCGGTCCCTCGATGAAGCCAGACGCGGCGATTCTCTGGCTGGAAGTGTCGGCGGACGGCAAGACGGTCAAGCAACTCCCGAATTTCAGCGAACTCGATCTACAGCCGGTCAATGACAAGAGCGTCCAGGGGTGGGACCTGAGCAAGCGCCTTTTGTTCACCCGCGCCGGTGTCACCCTGCATGAAGGGACGCGCTACATCATCGCGATGCGCAACTTGAAGGACAAGTCAGGCAAGGCGTACACGCCCTCGCCCGCGTTCACCGCGCTGGTGCAAGGCAAGACCAAGGGCACGTCGTTGGAAGCGCGGCAGGCACGGTTCGATGACACGTTCGCGATCCTGAAGGCCCAAGGCATCGAGAAGGAAACGCTGCAGTTGGCGTGGGACTTCAACACGGCGAGTCACGAGGCGCTGCACGGGCGGATGCTGGAGATGCGCGACAAGGCGCTGGCGGTGGTCGGCGCGCAAGGGCCTGAAATCACGGTCACCGGCGTGAAGGAGAACACGGAAGCGGAGAACGCGGACATCGCGCTGGAGATCACGGGCACCTTCAAGGCGCCGGACTTTACCGAGCTCTACGACGGTCCCAACGGCCTGCCGATGTACCGCTTCCACAAGGGAACGGACGGCGCGCTGACGCAAAATGGCTGGCACGACGCGAAGTTCTGGCTGCGGATCCCGCGAAGCGCGACGGCGGGCACACCGCAGGAGTTGGTTGAATACGGCCACGGCCTGAACGGCACTGGTCACGAGATCTACCAAGGCTGGGCCGGTCCGCACATGAACAAGCGGAACCTCATCTACTTTTCCTGCAACATGATCGGCATGTCCGAAGACGATCAGGCGGGTATCCTGATGATGCTCAACGACTTCAACTACTGGCCGGGGTTGCCCGAACGCGTGACCGCAGGCATCGTGGAGTACACGCTCTTGCAGCTGGGCATGCGCGAGCGGATCGAGTCGCTGGACGTCATCAAGAATCACGGCGTGAAGTTCGTGAAGGACGCGAACGGCAAGATTCCGGTCTACTACGCCGGCAATTCGCAAGGTGGCATCTACGGGCAGGTCGTGCTCGCCGTTTCGCCGTTTGTGCAGCGCGCGCAGCTGGGGCAAGCGGGCATCAACTACTCGACGCTGCTGCACCGCTCGGTCGATTTCAGCAGCCCGTTCTTCCCGATTCTGAAGGGCGTGTGGCCGGACGTGACGGACCAGTCGATCCTGCTCTCGACCATTCAGCTGCTGTGGGACACGGTCGATCCGGACTCGTACGTCCACCACATCTCCGAGGATCCGCTGCCGGGCACCAGCGCGCACCAAGCGCTGATCGTCACGCATCCAGGCGATTTTCAGGTCGCGCCGATGACCAATCAAATCACCGTCCGCGGCGACAACGGCATCAAATTGATGAAAAACTACTTCAAGCCTGTGTGGGGCGTGACGGAGACGGAATACCCGTTGAAAGGTTCGGGTCTAGTCTCGATTTCGTTCGGCAATTCGTGGGCCAAGCCGGGCAACTGGCCACCGGGACCGGAATACGGTCCCGCGTGCAAAGTCACGAGCGACTGCCCGAAGTTCCCGGTGTACGCGTGCAACGATGACGACCGCGCCGGCGCCACAACGGGCAGCAAGGTCTGTTTGCTGGACGATCCGCACGACCGGGCACACGGCCTGACCGCGCATAACGACCAGCTCCTTTGGTTCTTCCACACGGGCGAGATCAAAGATTTCTGCGGCGGCGACGGCTGCAATCCGGAGTAAATGCCATGCGTATCGATTTCCTGCGTCGTCTCGTGACGGCGAGTGTAGTGGTGTCTCTGGCGGCCTGCGGGAACAGCAAGACCGAAGAATCGACGGACGACGCAAGCGTAGGCACCGACGACGCTGTGGACGCGAGCGCCGATGCGACCGACGGCGTGGATGCGTCGGGCGATGCGACGGTGGTCTCGGTCGAAATGACGGCGATTCTCGGCGTGAAGCAGACCGACGAGTTCCAGCTGAAAGGGCTCTCCGCGCCCGTTCAGGTGGTGCGAACCGAGAACAACATCGCGCACATCTACGCCAAGAACCGCAAGGACCTGATGCACGCGGCGGGCTTCATCCTGGCGCGCGACCGCTTCTTCCAGATGGAACTGGCGCGGCGGCTGGGTTTGGGCACGCTGACGGAGCTGCTGGGCGACGCGGCGCTCTCGACCGACCTGGATGCGCGTGCAACGGGTAGCGCGTTCGTGGCCGACAACATCCTGAAGCGCCTAACGCCGGAGCAGAAGGACGTGTTCGAAGGCTTTGCGGCGGGTGTGAACGACTACATCGACCTCGCGGTCGCGGGCAAGTTGCAGCTTCCGTCAGAAATCGATCTGGCGGGCGGTCTTCTGGGCGGCACGCCGGAAACGCTGATGAAGAAGTGGGACGCACGTGCAGTCGCGGGTGCGGCGGCGGCGATCTTCTACAACCTCGGCTTTGAAACGGACGACATCGGTCGCACGCAGCACTTGGCAGCGCTCGCGGACGCATTCAAGGACAAGCCGTTGGCGGACCTGCGGACCAAGGGCGCGCTGGCGGACATCGAAAATCACGTGGCGCCGATTCGTGCGGTGAGCTCGGCTGGTGGTCTGGGGTTGGACCTGAACGGGAAGCCAGTCGCGAAGACGACGGACGGCAAGGTTCCAGGTACGAAGGAATGGAAACCCAATGACCTGCCCGCGAGCGCGGCGAACCTGCCGAAGGCGCTGCCTGCGGACCTGATGGAACGCATGAAGGCGCGGTCCGCGGCGCGTGAACTGCGCAACGGCCATGACCGCACCAATGGCTTTGGCTCCAACGCGTGGTCGCTCTCCGGGAAGGCGACGGTCGACGGCCGCGGCATCACGGCGGGTGACGGCCACTTGCCGTTGTCCGTGCCCAGCCTGTTCTATCAGGTCGGTCTGGACGACGAAGTCTTTGGCGGCGGCAAAGAGCACACGCTCGGCCTCATGATCCCCGGCTTGCCGATTCAGGCGGTGGGCACCAACGGCTACGTCGCGTGGAACCAGACGCAGTTGGTTGGCGACATTACGGACTGGTACCGGGACGAACTGAAGCTGGACGCCAAGGGCGCGCCGGTCGCGACAGTGTTCCAAGGAAAAGACGAGGCGCTGACGGCGGTTGACGAAACCTACACGGTCGCCAACATCCCCGCGCTCGGTTCCATCGGGCGCACGGTCAAGATCACGCGCTGGGTGACGGCGCAGGGTCGCTGGCTCTACGGCATTGAAGGCACGAGCGTGGACGCGAAGTACGTGCCGGCCCAGGGCGAGACGCTGGTCAACATCGACGGCAAGTGGGTCGTGCCCAAGGACACCAACGGCGACGGCAAGATCACCGCGATCAGCTTTGCCTTCACCGGACTCTTCAACCCGGACCTGATCGGCGCGGTTGACGGCTTTGGCCACAGCAAGGACGTGTTTGAGCTGCGCGATGCGACGCGCCACCTCATGGGCTACTCGCAGAACATCGCGGCGGCGGACGCTGACGGTCACGCGTTCTACACGGGCTTCCAAGCCGTGCCGTGCCGCAGCTACCTGCCCCGCGACAAGGACGGCGTGTGGGCGCCGGGCGCGAACCCCAAGCAGCTGATCGACGGCACGAAGTACCCGAGCTTCCAAATTCCGCAGCTGGCAGACGGCAGTGTAGACGACACGCACCAGGACGATCCGATCAAGTGCGTCGTGCCGTTTGACGAGTATCCGAACTCGATCGACCCGGATCAGGGCTTCATCGTCACGGCGAACAACGATCCGGGCAATCTGGCGGCGGACAACAACCTCTTCAACGACAAGTGGTACATCGGCGGCCCGTGGGCCAATGGCTACCGCGCGGGCACAATTTCCGAGAACTTGAAGAAGGTTGTCGCGGCGAAGTCGGGTGACATTGCGACGATGCAGGCAATTCAGGCGAACAACACGTCGTCGACGGGGACGGACTGGACGCAGTTCCTGCTGGACGCCGTCTCGGCGGGCAAGGCGGCGGCGAACAAGGCCACGAAGACGGACACGGAACAACGGCTGGCGGACCTGTACAACGCGTTGACGCCGACGGAAATGGACGACGCGGTGGCGCGGCTGACGGCGTGGCAGACGGCGGGCTTCCCCGCGCTGTCGGGCGTGGAGACGTTCTATCACGCGGTGGCGGCCGGTGAAGTGGAGAGCGCGGTGGCGACGACCATCTTTGCCGCGTGGTTCGGACAGTTCATCGACCTCGTGTTCAACGACGAGCCGATGGACGTTTGGGAGCCTTGGGGCGCGGACGCCCACACGCGCGCGCTGTCGTTCCTGAAGGATGGTCGCGGTCCGAACAATCCGAAGGGCCAGGCTTCGTGGAATCCGGAGACGCAGGAAAGCGCGTTCTTTGACATCCTGAGTACGCCGGTCGTCGAGACGAGCACCGAGCTCGCGCTGATGGCGCTGAAGAAGGGACTGCAGGCCGAGAATGCGCGCTTTGCGACCAACGACCACAGCAAGTGGCTCTGGGGCCTGCGTCACGGCGTGCATTTCGACTCCATTCTGAAGTCGTTCTTGGGTGACAAGCCGGAATACTCCGCGCTGACGGACGCGTTTTCAATTTCTCCGGACCTACTGCCGCTCGCGGACAACCTGAAGGCGGGCGACCCGCGGCAGGGCCTGAAGATCTTCCCGCGCGGCGGCGACGTCTTTGCCGTGGACGCGGCGGGCGGCATCAACGCGGAGGACTACGGCTCTGGCCCCGTGTTCCGCATGGTCTGGGTGTTGGGCAAGAAGAACGGCAAGCCGTGGGTCGATGGCGCGAACGTGTTGCCAGGTGGTCAGTCGGGCGTCACGTCGTTGGCGTCGGGCGATGCGAACCCGCTGTTCTCCGACCAGGCCAAGCTGTGGCTGGCGAACAAGGCTGTGCCGATGCGCTACGCCCCGGCCGATGTCGCCGCAGGTGCGACGGGTCGGGAACTGCTGACGCCGTAAACCGCGATGCACGCCGTCGTCCTGGGTGCGGGCATCATCGGCTGCGCGACTGCGTGGCGTCTCGCACAGGCGGGCGTTCGTGTCACGGTGCTGGAGCGCACCCTGCCCGGCGCCGAGGCGTCGAGCGCGGCGGCAGGTATTCTGGGCGCGCAAACGGAAAACGACGGTCCGGGACCGCTGCTGGATTTGTCGCTGGCGAGTCGGGCGCTGTGGCCGCGGTTTGCCCACGACTTGCAGGCGTCGAGCGGGATCGACGTGCAGCACCTCGCGCACGGCGTTCTGGAAGTCGAGTGGCAGCACCCAGAGGGGGGCGACCTGCTGCCGGCGCGCGCAGCGTGGATGCAGGCGCTGGGCTTGCGGGCGGAGCTTCTGGACGCGGCGCAAGTCCACGCGATGGGCGCGCGCGTTCACCGGCTGATGAAGCGCTGGCTGTGGCTGCCCGATGATGGTCAGGTCGATCCGCGGCTGGTGATGCAGGCGCTGGTCACGGCGCTGGCGCGGCTGCACGTAGACATCCGGACGAACGCAGCCGTGAAAGGACTGGAGCTCGCGCAAGGACGTGTGACGGGCGTGCGCCTCGCGGGCGAAGTCGTGAACGCCGATGCAGTTGTAGTCGCGACGGGCGCGTGGACGGACCTCCTGGGCGATTTGCCCGCGCGCCGGACGACGGTCCAGCCACTGCACGGTCAGGTCGTGCTCTTGGACTGCGGCGCCCCGCCCTGCCTTCCGACGCTCATGCTGCGGGCCGGATTGGACCAGGCGCCGCTTGTTTATCTGGTGCCGCGCGCCGATGGCCGCGTGCTTCTCGGCGCGACGAGCGACGACCAAGGCTTCACCAAATCCGCCACGGTGCGCGGGCTGATGGACCTGCTCTCACAGGCCCGCGCGATGCTGCCCGAACTGGCCGACGCGCGCGTTCTGGACCACTGGAGCGGCTTGCGGCCGCGGTCGGGCGATGGGCTGCCGCTTCTGGGCGCGCACCGCGAAGTCGAAGGTCTTATTTTTGCGACGGGACATCACCGCAACGGCATCCTGCTCACGCCGATCAGCGCCGACGTGACGGTGAATGCGGTGCTGGGTCTGCGCCAGCGGGTCGATTTGACGCCATTTCTGCCGTGAACGCAGCGACTACGGCGGCCAGCTCATGTTCGTGTACAGGTCCGGCGCCGCCAGAAGCGCCGCGCAGCCAGTCTCCGCGGTCGTCGGCGTCAGTCGCAGCTCCTCAGGAGCCTCGCCCGGCAACTCCTTGTCGTTCGTCGGCGCCACCAGAATCGACTCGGTCGCCCCCACCGTCACTTTCACGCCGACAGTCTGCGGCAGCGCCACGAACGTGCCGTCCGGCTGCGCGTGCGCGATCCACGATGACTTCGCGCGTTCCGCCACGTAGATCGCCTGATCACCGAAAAACGGCATGTTGATGTAGATCGTCACACCAGGATGCCCGTCAGCGTCGTCGTCCGACAGGGCCGGGTGATTGCCGTCGCCCACGCTGGGCATGTCGCCCTCGTAGCCCTTCTGCGTCCCCACCCATTGCGTCTTGCCCGGTTGGGTGATCGTCGTTGCATCGCGCTTCACCGCAAAGGGACCTTCCGTCAGCGCATTGATGAAGCTCGACGGGTACGTCAACTGGCTCGACGCCACCTCGTTTGTGTGCACGGCGCACGGCGCGATCCACGCCTGACCGTTGTTGCCCAGCCAGTCCATGCGCACGAGGCCGATCGTCGTGGTGCGACTCACCTGCCACTCGTCGCCAAACGGCGCGGGATTGTGCGAGAGGACGCGGGTCTGCTGCCACATGGCGTAGTAGCTACTGCTCGGACCTCCAGGCGTGCCGACGGTCGCGGTCACCTCGCTGCCAGGCAGCATCTCGTCCGTGCCGGGTGCAACTGCCGAATCCAGACTGCCCGCATCCGCGCTTCCGGCGTCACCAAAAGCATCACCAGAGCGGGCGTCCGACAGCCAAAATGGTTCTGCAACAGTGCCATCTGCGGGAACCGTAATTCCACACCCAACGATGCCGAAGATAACAACTTGAAACAGCAAGAACTTGCCCACGCGCCACCTCGATACGAGCCGTGTTCCGCAACGGTCCGCACCTTTTGGATGCGCGGTTTGCTCGGCAGATGCGCGTTGACACCGCTCGGCCTGAAGTGGGATCGTTGCGGCGCACGACGCGAACTGTCGGCATCCGACCGATGATCCTCCAAGTCAGCGCGCAAATGTTTCTGGTGATTCTGGTCGGCCTGCTGGCGCGGCGACGCGGCTATCTGACCGCGGAATCGACGGGCACGCTCGGCCGCTTCATCATCGACGTGACGTTCCCGGCGCTCATCTTCACGCAAGTGCTGCGGACGATGGACCAGGCGGTCCTGCTCAACCAGTGGTACGTGCCGCTCTTTGGCGCAGGGTTCATTCTCGCTGGGCAACTTGTCGGGAGCCTGCTGGCGCCGATCTTCGCGCCGAAGCCGCAACAGCCGACCTTCATCTTCCTCGTCGCGCTGACGAATTGGACGTTCCTGCCGTTGCCGATTGCCCATGCGCTCTTTGCTGAAGCCGGCACGCAGGCCGTGCTGCTCATGAACATCGGCGCCCAGGTGCTGCTGTGGACGCTTTGCGTCTGGCGGTTGGGGAAGAACGCGGCGAGACGGCCGCCCACCCTGCAACTGCTGATCAATCCAGGGCTATTGGCGACGGCGGCGAGCTTGCTGCTGGTGCTGACGAACGCGCCGGTCCACGTGTGGGCCAAAGGCGTGGGGCAGGCATACGGCGCTGAGATCGTTGCGAAAACGGCTTTTGATGCGGCGAGTCTGGTGGCGTCGCTGACCGTGCCGCTGTCGATGCTGGTCACGGGCGGGCAGCTCGCGGGTGCGCTGGAACGCGGACTGCACTTGTCCAAGCCGCTCTGGGGCGTGCTGCTGGGGCGGCTGTTGGTGACGCCGCTGCTGATGACGTTGGGCCTGATGGCGCTACGCCGCGCGGGATTTCACTCGGCGGCGGTTCCGACGCACGTCGCGTGTCTGATTGCCGGGATGCCCGCTGCGGTGAGTTGCGGCGCTTTTTGTGACCGCTACGGCGGCGATACCGACCTGGCGACGCAGGTTGTGTTCACGTCGACGCTGATCGGACTTGCGACGGTTCCGGTGCTGGAGATGGTGCTGGGGATTTGGGGGATGTGAGGGCGGAATCTTTCAGCGAATGCTCCGCGCAACTGGCCGCTCTTGTACAAAAGTGAGCGCGCCGCCCCGCTTCGCCTGGTAGTGGTCTGCATTCGGACGAATCGAGCTAATGCGTGCCCGGCGATGCCGGATCAACGCAAGCACCGGTACCCGCTGCTGGCGGATCAACGAACGACAAGTCGCGACCGCAGGAAAAATCAAAAAGTTCCAACAACGCGTCGGAATTCGCGTCGCGCGTCGACAGCGCCGGCAAGTGGAAAATCAGCTCGATAAACCGCGTCATCGCCGTGTGATCGTGCACGACGTGCGACACGAAGTGGCGTTTTGCCCAGGGTGAAATCGCCACGAACGGGATGCGGGTACCGAGGTCGGTGAACGGCGAATTCTCCGACGCACGACACGCCTGCGGCGGTGGAACGTGGTCAAAGAACGCGCCGCCTTCATCGAACGTCCAAAAGAGCGCCAGACGCGGCCATTGCGGGCTCTTCACGACGTGGTCGTAGACTTTCTTCGTCCACGCTTCGCCCGCTTGCAGGTCGGCATCGGGATGGTCGTCGGTGATGTACTCGTCGGCGTCCACAAAGGCGACGTTGGGCAACGTGCCCTTGTCCACGGCATCGAAGAATTCCGCTATCGTGTGCACGCCCGGGTCGGTGGCTTGCCAGTGCATCGCGCCGCTAAAGACCTCGCTGTCGCTGTAGGCGCCCCACGTGTAGCCGGCGTTCAGCAGCAAGTGCAAAAGCGACGGCGTGTTGGGCGGCGGGAAGACGATGCCGGTGGCGACAACCGTGGCGTTGTCGCCAAACAGCAGAAAATTGCGGTTGCCGTAGGTGCCGCTGACCATCGGCGCAAAATGGCGGTCCGCGAGCGCCCAGTTGGATGCCAGCCAGTACGTGAACGGCAATTCAGTTTTCTCGTAGACGCCCATCGCCCAGTGACCGTCGGAATTCGTGCCGTTCGCGGCGTTGCGCACGAAGCCGTCCATCTTGCCGCCGTTCACGCAGACCGCCATCTCGGTGGACTGGTGAAACGGGTCCTGCGCCAGGCACGTGTTGGTCTGGTGAAACGGCGCGACGGACACGCCGTTGGCGTCGTCGTTGGCATAGCCCGCTGGAATCGCATCGGTCAGCGGCTGACCCTGGTCGTGCAGCTTGCCGAGCAGGTGGTCAAAACTGCGGTTTTCCTTCATCAGGATAATGACGTGGCGGATCGGAATCGCCGCGGCGGTCGTCGGCGTCACACCCAGCGACGTCTCGGCGTAGGTGCCCGCGGAAAACGCACAGGCGGCGCGCTGCTCAGCGAGCTTGTCGACAGGCAACGCCACGCCGCACGCCAGACTGGGATCATCCGTGGGCGTCTTGGCTGTGGTGATTGCCCCCAGCCCCCAGTCGGCGCGCTGCGGATCGCAGCCAAGCAGCGCGCACAGGACGAACAGACGCGGCAAAGTGTTCATGGCGCCTCCTGTTTGCCCAGAGGAAAGCCGTAGAGGAGCGTCACGCTAAAGGTGGGTGCGCTGCGGGTTTTGTAGCTGGCAGTCTGGAACTGGAGGACGTCCGCTTCGGCACCGTACACAAGCGCGCCGCCCAACCACATGCCATTGCTGAAGACTTTGCGGGCGTCGACGTCGACGAGGCTGTGCGTGGTGACGTCGGTCGTGGCGTGCGCTGCGTCGATGCGTTCGCCGCTGGTGCCCCAGAGGGTGTCGACGGTGAGGGCGAATGTCTTGGCAAAATCAATTCGCGCGGAGAATCCGAGGTCGAGAAATGCGCGTTTGGGCAAGTAGGTCTCGCCCGCGCGGGCCGCGCCTTGGAGGAACACGCTGATGAGCACGGCGCGGTCTTCTTGCAGGAACGACGAACCGACCGCCAAGCGCAGGAGACCGCTGGCGTTCAGATTGCCGACGCCGTCGATGTTGTTGAGCGTGTTCAGCTCGCTGAAGCCGACGCCGGGAGGCATCATCACCTGCAAGTCGCCGCCCAAGCGCAGGCCGAGGTAGATGCTCCACGGATCGTCGGGCTGAAACCGCCAGCCGGATTCCGCCATGATTTTGGCGCGACCACCGAGCAGCGTCGTGTAGGTCTCGGCTGCGGCGAGCTTGCCGCCCTTGCCGACGACGAGACCTTGCCACTGGTGCATCCACTTGCCGCCGTGCGTCATGAGGACGCCGCTGGCCTGTCCGCCGATGACGCCGAAGAGGAGGTCGCCAACAGGCGTGGTGCCGATTTCGACGCCGGCGATAGCGCCGTGGGAGACGTTCTCGAACGCCGCGGCGCTGGCTGCGCTGGGCACGAGGGTGACGAGGAAAATGGCGAAGAGACGGCGAAACACGTCGGCCTTTTGACGCAAATGCGCGGTGCGGAATGTTTCGCACAGGGGGCGGAGGGAGTCAATTGAGGTTGCGTCCCGTACAGCGGATCCAGGTCGCGCCTACGCCCTACCCATTCACCCGAGCCAATTCACCCTCAATCTCCTGCAACCGCCCCTGCACCGCGGTCAAACGCGGCCCGCCGCCGCGCTGTTCCAGATAGTCCACGCACGATCGCAAGCCACCAATCAGCCGCACGAGGTCGCCCATCTGGTAGAGCGTGTCGAACGCCTCCTCAAACGCCTCCGTTGTTCGCCGATCGATGACCGTCGCACGCGGGCCTTTCTCCGCCAGCGCCCGCGTGCCCAGCACGCACCCACGCACAATCTGCGCCCGCGCGACCGCCATCTGCGCGCCACTTGCCCGCGCGACTTCCACGGCGCGTTCGCTGTCCATGTCCGCCGTCTCCAGCGCCTCGCGCGCCAGAGAGATGTTGGCCAGGACGCGGTAGACGCTCGACAGCAACTCTGGATTCGCCAGCTCGCGCGCCACGTCGATCGCGTTCACCATGCGCGCTGCGGCGTCCTGCCATTTGCCCAGCGCCAGCTGCGTTTCCGCCTGCAGAACTGCCACCTCTAGCTGGCGTGCGCGATCACCCACTTCGCTGGCCAGCTCCGCCGCTTCGTTCCACATCGCCATCGCGCCCTTGATTTTGCCCGACGCGGCCATGACCTCGCCTTGCACCATCCGCGCTTCCGCCAAGCCCCAGCGCTCCTGTACCTGCTCGCAGAGCTGCGTCGCCTCGGCCACGGCGTCCAACGCCGCCGTAAAATAGCCGCGGCCCGTCTGCACCCGCGCGATATGGCACAGCGACCGCGCCACGACGCGCAAGTCTTCCGACCGCCGCCGCAGCGCCAGCGCCTTGTTGAAGTGCTGCAGCGCCTGCGCGTACGCGTCCTGTCCGCCGCGGATCAGGTGGACCATGCCGAGTTCGTCGTTCACATCCGCGATCCAGCGGTGCGCGCCCGCCACGCGAAGGTGTCGCAGCGCCGCCTCCAGGAATTCCTCCGCAACGTCGTACCGCCCCGCGCCGCGCGCCACTTGGGCGATGCGCAGTTGCGCGGTACCCGACCGCAGGTCGTCGTCCAGACAGCGCGCCATCCGCAGCGCTTCCATGAGCACGTCCTCCGCTTCCGGGTAACGCCCCAGCCGCAGCAGACTGCCGCCGTGCGCCAGTCGCAGGTCGGCCGCCAGATCCGCGTTGTCCGCATGAGCGCTGCGCGCACCGGCCGCAAAAAGCGCGATCGCGCGATGCACCTGACCGACGGTGCGCGCCGCATTACCGGCATCCAGAAAGTGCTGCGCGGCCAAGCGCCGCCGGCCACCTTGCTCGTACAGTTCAGCAATTCGCGCGTTTTCAGCCACAGGGTCACGCCGCGGCCGACGATCCAACCACTGCGCCGCCAAGCGCGCGAGCAGCCGACGTTTCTCGTCCTGCATACCCTGCACCAGCTGCGCGGGATCAGCCGGGTGTGCAAACGCGAACTCCAAGTCCCGTTCCGCGGCCGACTGCTCCACGAACTTCAGCACGTCGAGGTGCTGCAACTGCGAAAGTAGCGCCTTGAGCGCCGTTCGGTCGCGTTCCGACAAAATATCCGGGTCATCCGGGCGACTGCCGCGCAGCACGGACAGCAGGCCGCCAAACCAGATCACTTGGCCAAAAATCGCCGCCGCGTCGACCACTTCCCGCAGATGTTGTGGCAAGCGCGCCAGTCGCCCCGGCAGCAGTTCGTCCTCCGTCCGCGTGCTCGCCTGTTCCGCCTGCCACTCGCCCCGCCACGTCCACAGCCCGCCGCGCTCGACGATTTCACCCGCGGCCATCATTCCGCGAAGCGCGTCGATCAGCCGCCCTGGCAATCCCGACGACTTCTCCGCCAGCCACACCGCGAGGGTGTCCGGCGCGTTCCCGACCCGCTGCAGCAGCTTCTGCGCGAGCTGTAGCACCACCGCTTGGTCCAGCGGCCGCAGCTCCACGAGTTCGACGTCCAACGCCGGATCCGGCGCCTCCGCGGTGTCGACGACCAAAGCAACCGGTGAATTGGCCAGCGCGGTTTGCAGCGCCTGAACCAACGCCGTGAGTTCATCGAGGTGCAGCGTCTGCCCCGCGTCCACGTAGACAACGCACGGCCCGGCACGTCCGCGCTGCCGCAGCAACGTCGCCACGAATTCCATCGAAACCGTCATCGGCGCTTCCACCGCGACTTCCTGACTTACCTGATCCACCGGTGACTGGAGGCCCAGCAGCGGCGCGACCACCGTCATCGCCACGGCCGCGCTCGACTCGCCGAGGAGTGCCGCTACGTGCCGCCGAACGCGCTCGTACGGCTGGGCGTCACGGAGCAGTTCCGGGCCGCCGATGATCTCCAGAAGCAGACGTCCCGCCAGATTGGGCGGCCCCACGATCTGGTCTTCCGCACCAATGCGATACCAGCCGATGCCACGCTTCTCCGGTGCTGCCGCGCGCTCCACCGTGCTCACGAGCCGCGAACGTCCAACGCCGCTTGGGCCAACCAGCCAAATCACGCGGAATTGCCGATTATTGAGCGCCGCCCGCAGCGGGTTGTAGACCGCCTCAATTTCCGCACGCCGCCCGACCAGCGGGATCGGCGCGCCAAAAAGCTCGGATTCGCGATGTCCGTCACGGAATTCTGACCACGTGTGCCGCGCGGGGGAAGACACCAGCGGCGTCTCGTCCGTCGCTTTCGGTGCGGAAAGTGGCTGACTCGTCGGTTCGCTCTTGGGCAGCGCGTCCAGAGGCGCACGGGAAATCTCGCCCCAGCCACGCGGCGTCTGTGCGGCGCTCCGCGCTTCAATTTCCGCGTTTCGCTTCTCCACTTCCGCCATCATTTCTTTGGCTTCTGGCGAATCAAAGTCGATTTCAATCACGCCGGAAATCGTCTCAATCTCCTCATCGTCCAGCGCGATCAGCTCTTCCGTCGCGAATTCCTCAACCGGCTGTGCCTGCGCATCGGCTGGCACCGCGGGCGACACTTGAGACACTCTGCTTCGCTTGGCCGCCATCCACTCTTCCTCGTTTCACGTTCCCGATACGCGTGAGAAATGATAGAAGCCGCGACCCTGAACGGCAAGACGCCACGGATGAAGCTTACAATGACTGACGCCCTGCACCTCGACCGGATTCTCGACCGTTTGGCGGCGCTTTGCCAAACCGACATCGCGCAAGTCCGCGCGCAGCATCTGCAACCGGCAGCGAACGCCGCGCAAGCCGAACTGCGGCTGGATCGCGTCGCGGCGTGTGACGTGCTTTTGCAGGGTGCGCAACGCGTGACGCTGCCAGAAATGCTCGATTTGGCGGCATTTTCCGAGCGTGCGCAGCGCGGCAGCTCGTTGGACGGACTGGAATTGGTAGCGGTGGCGCGCGTGGCGAAGGTTGCAACGCGGCTGCGTCGCGAGGCGCAAACGTGGCCAGAATCGATGGGCGCGCTGCGTGAGGACGTGCGGTCGCTACCGCCGTTGGACTTGCTCGCGACGATTCTGGGCGATGCGCTGGATGACGACGGTCGCCTGCTGGATGCCGCGTCGCCCGAGCTGAAACGGCTGCGCCACGAAGTCGTGCAGCTGGCCACGCGGCTGCGCAAACGCATCGCCGAGATGGTCAAAGAAGCGGACGACGACGGCATTTTGCAGGACGAGTATTTTACGCTGCGCGACGACCGGTACGTTCTGCCGGTGAAGTCGTCGGACAAGCGCGTGCTGGGCGGCATCATTCACGGGACGTCCCACACGGGGCTGACGGTCTACGTGGAACCGCAGGAGATGGTCGACGGCAACAACCAACTGGCGCTGGCCTACGAGGCAGTACGGCGCGAGGAACGGCGGATTCTCGCGGAGTTGACCGCGCTTGTCGCCGACGAGGCCGAGCTGTTGGCGACTGCGACCCGCGTTCTGGCGGATCTGGATCTGTGGCAAGCGGCGGCGCTGCTGTCCCTGGAATTGCGGGCAACGCGCCCGGAATTCGCGCTGGACGGGCGGATTCAGCTGCGGCAGGCGCGGCATCCGCTCTTGGTACTGGACGGCACGCGCGTCGTGGCGAACGACGTCAAGCTGGAAGGTGGCGCGCGTTGGCTCGTCATCAGTGGTCCAAACGGCGGTGGCAAGACGGTGGTGCTCACGGCGCTTGGACTGGCGGTGCAAATGGCGCGGCTGGGTCTGCCGGTCTGCGCGGCGGAAGGCGCGCTGCTGCCGTGGTTTGACGCGGTGGAAGTCGTGCTGGGCGACGCGCAGGATATCGAGCGCGGATTGTCGACGTTTGAAGGGCACCTGCGCGCTGTGCAACACGCACTGATGCAAGCCCAGCGGTCCCAAGCGCGGGTGTTGGTGCTGCTCGACGAGCTGGCGGGCGGCACCGAACCGTTGGCGGGCGCGGCGCTGGCGACTGCGCTACTGGAGACCTTCGGTGCCGCGGGCACGTACGGCGCGGCGACGACGCACTTCGAATCGCTCAAGCTCCTGCCGCTGCGCGACGGGATCTTCCAGAACGCCGCGCTGCAACTGGATCCCAGCACGCTGACGCCGACGTACCACCTGCAGCTCGGCGAATTCGGTTCGTCGAATCCGTTGGCGCTTGCGGCGCGCGTGGGTTTGAGTCCGGCGATCGTGGAGCGGGCGCGCGAATTGGCGGGCGGCGCGGGCGGTGAGGCGGCGCAGTTGGTCGACAAGCTCCGAGCGGAGCGCGCGCTGGTGCACAACCAGCTGGCAGAACTTGAACAGCAACGCCTGCAGTTGGATCGGCAGCGTGCGATGCTGGAAGATCAGCGGCAGCGCGAAAAGCTGGCGGCGGACCGGCGGATCGAACGTGCAGCGGCGGACGCTTTGGCGCAAGTGGCGGATGTCCAGCGGCAGTTGGATGACGCACGGCGGGCGCTGCGCGAACAGGACAAGGACGCGATGCTGACCGCGCAGAAGGTGCTGGCCCAAGGTCAGCAGGGCTTGACGCAGCTGCGCCAAGGCGTGGCCGTGCC
>CAITYF010000261.1 GCA_903896545.1 uncultured Myxococcales bacterium
ATCTACGACGAGCCGACGACCGGGCTGGACCCGATGATGATCGCGCAAGTGGACGACATGATTGCGGAGACCCAAGAACGCCACAACGTCACGTCCGTGGTGATTTCCCACGACATGGCCAGCACGTTCCGCATCGCCCACCACATCGCCATGCTGTACGAGGGACGCATCGTGGAATACGGCGCGCCGGACGAGTTCCGCCACAGCCAAAACGAGGTCGTGCGCAAGTTCATCTTCGTCAGCGGCACCGGGCCTTTGCAACAGACGGCCACACCGGAGGCCGCATGAACACGCCGCGCTCCGCCGTCGCCGTTGGCCTCTTTGTCGTGATTAGCGTCGCGCTCGTCATCGTCGGCGTCGCGTGGACGCAGCGCGGCATCGGCAGCGGGGATGACACCTACCGGCTCTACGCCATGTTTGACGACGTCACCGGCGTCGCGCCTGGTACCAAGGTCACGATTGCGGGCTTCACCGTCGGGCGCGTCGAAGAACTGAAGTTGCGCGGCACGCTCGTCCGCGTCGACGTGCGGCTCGTGAAGTCGGTTGTCGCGTGGAGCGGCAAGAAGGACCAAACAGGCATCGTACGCAACGGCGCTGTGCTGCAGCGGCTACAGGCCTCGATGCTGGGCGACTACTACCTCGAACTCTCGCCCGGCGCCGCTGGCACGCAGCTCGCCGACGGCCACCGAATCCCGCACGTGATCACCGCGACAGCGCTGCAGCAGACCATCGAGAAGCTACAGACCGCGGGCGACATCATCCCCAAGATCGACCGCATCGCCGGCGACGTGGCCAAGATCACGGATCGCGCGGCCGCGGTTTTTGGCTCAAAGGAAGGCCAGCAGAAGCTGGAGGACATCGCGAACAACCTGGTCACGGCGAGTCGCGACCTGAGTGAAACGGTCGGTGCGCTGCGTGCGCGCCTGAGTACGGGCGTGTTTGCGCGAGATGGCGATCTGGACCGCGGCTTGAGGTCTTTTGCGGAAACGAGCGCCAAGCTGGATTCGCTGGCCACGCGGGCGAACGTGATCCTCGATCGCGGTGGTTCGAGCGCGCTGCGGAGCTTGGACAACGTCGAAATCGTCACGCGCAACGTGCGGCAACTGGTGGGTGAAAACCGTGACGACGTGAACTCGACCATCGGCGCGTTCAAGGCCACGATGGACCAGCTGCGCACCGGGATCGCCAAGGCGTCGGTCATCATGGAGGACTTGTCGGGCGCGGCGAAGAACGTGAAGAACGTGACGCAGAACGTGGCCGATGGCAAAGGCGACATTGGTCGACTCCTGAACGACGACACGCTGGTGAAGAACGCGGAGTCCGTTGTCAGCGACGCCAAAGACCTGATCCATCGCTATACGGCGCTCGAGACCGGCATCGACTACCGACTGGCGGCGTATGCGTTTCGCCAGAACAACCCGGAGAACCTGAGCTGGCAGTCGCACCTGACGTTGCGGCTGCAGATGCGCGAGGACAAGGCGGTGCTCGTCACGCTTTCCGGCAACAACCTCGGCAAGACAACGACGTTTACGCGCGTGACGTCCTCGACTGTTTCTGGCGCGGGCGGCTCAGCGTCGCAACCGCAGCTCACCGAGCAACTGCGGCAGACGGACTCGTCGTGGACGCTGGGTCTGCAATACGCGCGGCGCTTTGGCCCGCTGACGTTGCGCGGTGGCCTCATCGAGTCGACCGCGGGCGGCGGCCTCGACTTCTACCTCTTCAAGGACTCCCTGATCGCGAGCGCAGAGATCTTCCGCTTCACCGACGACGTGCGCCCCCGGTTGCGTGCTGGCGTGACCTGGAAGTTCCTGCCGTTCCTCTACGCATGGGCGGGCGGCGACGAACTGCTCTTTCCGTCAACGCGCACGGACCTCTACTACGGTCTCGGCGTCGCCTTCACGGACAACGACCTGAAGATCCTGCTGGGCTCCGCACCGTCGATCAAGTAGGGCTCAAATCTCGACAATCCGCCACGGCGCGCAGTCAAAGTGGAAGTGGTTCTTGTGACCTGGGTATGCGGGCCCCAGAAGCACGCGGAAGATGTCCTGGCGCGCCACCAGCCGCTGCGTCAACTCCCGCAGAAACTTCGCGTGCAGCGCGGCGACGCCTTCGGTGCCTTGCCAATCCGGGTCAATGCGGACGCGAAAGCCGCGCTTGAGCGCCTTCGGCAAGTCCGCAGGCGCGTTTTGTCGACGTCCAAGCGGCCCAAACACAAAGCCCGACACGTCCAGCGCGTTGCCCAGCCCGTGCTCGGACAGGTACTCCGGCCACAGACGAATGCGCCGACAATTGAAGCTGCCCAGGTGCGTGATCTGCGTCGGCGCGCGGCCGTACACGTCCATCGCGGTCTGGTGCACGACAAGCTCGAACCGCCGCAGACGCGCGCGAAATTCAGCGTTCACATGCAACGGCGAGGCGTAGCGGATGAAGTCGCCGCGGTAGTTCACGAGCTCGACCTTGGGACACTGGATCTTGCCGGTCGGCTCGACAATGCGGGCCAAGTCATCCAGCGCCAAGTGCGTATCGACAGGCTCCTGGACGCGGGCGAAAAGCAGTGTGAACGCCATGAGCCACGTCATCCGGCCCTCCAGCCCGCGCGCGCGGGTGTAAGGGGTCAGACGCAGGTGCGGCGAAAACGATCTACGCGGCTACTTCTTGCCTTTCGGCTTTTCCGGCGCGCCACCGGGATTCGCCCGCGCGGCAGCCAGGATCGGCTTCAATTCTTCCAACGACATGGGCGCGGCGAAGTCGTCTTTCTTCTGCAGCATCGCGCGCGAAATCATCCACAGACCGAGGGCGACCGGGATAACGCTCAGCCACTGCCCCATCGTGAAGTGATAGCCAATGGTTTGCTCGATTGCGCCCAGCGGGCCCTGCGTACGCAGCTCTTCATGCTGGAATTCCTTGAAGAACTCGACGGTGAAGCGAAAGCTGAAGTACACAGTCATGAACACGCCGCCCATGAGGCCCGAGCCGGCGCGGCGGATGTCCGCCTTTTGCACGGCCATGACCACGAAGTACGTGATGACGCCCATGAAGAACTCGTAGACCTGCGACGGATGGCGGGGCTCGCACGCCGCTGCCGGGATACCTTCCATCTGGCAATAGCGCAGGAACTGCACGCCCCAGGGGCCGTCCGTCACGCGACCGACGATCTCCGAGTTAAAGAAGTTGCCGACGCGCACGCCGCCCGCCGCAATCGCGATCGCAGGCGCCAGGTAGTCCGCAACGCGAAACCAGGAGGTTTTGTGCTTGCGGGCAAACAACCAGAGCGCGACGATGAGACCGACCGTCGCGCCGTGGGAAGCCAGACCGCCCTGCCAGAAGTAGAGGATCGTGATCGGGTTTTTCAGGTAGGTCATCGGCTCGTAGAAGAAGCAATGACCGAGACGCGCGCCGCCGACGATGGCGACCACGCCGTACCACAGGAATTCCTCGGCGAACGCTGGCGTCTCCCGGTTGCGGAGCGATTGGCGCTGCCAGACCCAGAAGCCGGTGTAGATCGTCAACGCAAACATCACGCCGTAATAGCGGATTTGCAGCGGACCCAGATGCAGCAGAATGGGGTCGAGATTCCAGGTCAGAAAACCGAGCATGGCACGCGTCTCCTCGCGCTGATTCAGCGGGGCGGACGGTTCTATCGCTTGATGCCGCGATTGGCAATCGTGGAGCGCGTTCGTGCGGAGCCGACGCTAGAATTCGCCGCGGATGCCAAACGACGGAATGATGGGCAAGCCCGTTGCGTACTGGGAAAGCGTCGCGTCGTAGTTGTACTGCACGCCTTCCGGATTGCCGCGGTTGTAGGCGTTTTGCACATCCAGATAAACGTTCAGCACCCATGAATCAAAGATGAACTTCTTGTCCAGGCGGACGTCCAATTGATGGAAAGTCGGCAGGCGCGTGCAGAGCTGACACGCCGACGCCACGCGCTGGTAGATATCCGTTTGCTCGTTGTACACCGCCGACGCGTTCGCAGTCGCTGGATTGCCCGTCACCAAGCGGAAGCGCGCGCCGAGTTCGATATTCCACGGGAACTTGTAAGTGCCCAAGGCGGTCAGGATGTGGGTCTGGTCCCAACCAAACAGACGGACAGGGTCGCCCGGATGGTCCACGCGCGTCGCCCGCTGCAGTGTGTAGCTCAGCCAGCCAAAGAACTTGCCGCCAGGCTTGCGCCGCAAGAGCACTTCCATGCCCGTGATGTCGCCCGTTCCTTGGTTGGTGTACGGCGGCGACGGGAAAAGTCCCTGACCGGCGACGATGACGCCGCTGAGAAGTTTCTTGAAGCCCTGCACGTCGAGGTCGAACCAATCGCCTACGTGCCACTCGAAGCCGACGGCGGTCTCAAAACTGCGGAACGGCTGCAAGTTGGGATTGCCAAAATTGTTGCCGAGGTACTGCGCATCGGCACGCTGGGAAATCTGCCCGGTGGACGCCTTCAAGATCCAGTCGTCGTTGAGCTTGTAGCGCACGTTCAGGCGCGGCAGCAGCGTTTCGCCCTTTGCATCGCCGCGGTACAAGTCCAGACGCACACCTGGCACAACTTCCAACCGCGGATGTAGCTTGAGGACTGTGTCAAACCACAGCGCGGGGGAAACGAACCAACCGGTCTGCTTGGTGAAGATCTGGCGGTTGTCCGCCGCCTGCGAAGACCCGCCCGTACCCTGCTCGCCCGTCCCACGCTGGGGCGGCGCGTAAACTTCGATGCTGAACGGGTTGCACAGAACGTCCACACCTGCGCGCCAGGAAACGGGCCCCTCGCCGACAGTGAAGTCCTGACGCAAGGTGTATTCGCGGCTGAGCAGGTCAAACCGGAAGAGGTCGCCAAAACTGGCGTTCAAGCCGCTCACCAGGCCAGCGACGGTCGTCGTACTCGTCCAGCCCTGGCCGCGGTGCCGCAGAATCCCCATGAGCGCGCCAAAGCGCGTCGTCGTCTCCAGACCGCCGCGCGCCTGCGGAAACGCAGCGGGAGGCGTGGTCAACACAGCGGAAAGCGCATCGTCCGTGCCAAAACCAAAGAGCGTCAGGTCGGTGTGCTTGGAGAAGCGGTGGTCCAGCTTCAGCTGGTAATCGTAGTACCGCGGCGCCACCGTGAACGGCAAAGTACCCGCAGGCACGACCGCCGCCAGGATCGCGTCGATGTACGACCGGCGCGCTGCAACCGCAAAGTTGGTGTTTTCACCGATCGGACCGCGCAGCAGAAAACCTGTGTGAAACACATTGCTTTCCACGTAGCCGTTCCACGGATCGTCCGCCTTGGGCACCTGCAACCGCGCGTTCAACACACCACCGGTCTGCCGTCCGTACTTGACCGAATAGCCACCCGGATAGAAATCGATGCCGTCCAATATGTCCGTATTGATGATCGAGTAGACACCGCCAAAGTGGTACAAAAGCGGGATCTTGACGCCCTCCACGGAGATAATGGTGTCACCGGGTGCAGAGCCGCGCACGATGATTTGCCCACTACCCGCGCTCGCCCGGGATACGCCCGGCAGGTTCTGCACGACTTTGAACGCGTCGCCGTTGGTGCCCGGCAGCTTCTGAATTTCTTCGACGGTCAGCGAACGCCGTGCCATTTCACCGGGTTCCGGCGGTGCCTCCGCCGTCGCGCGGTAGAGCGTGTAACTCAGTCGCTCGACGCGCAGGTCCAGGTTGGCGGTCTTGCCGTCGACAATCGTGACTTCCTGACGCACCGGCTTGTGGTCCGTTCCCGGCACAGAAAGCGTGTGCGTGCCCGGTGCGAGCAGCCCAAAGCGGAAGCGCCCGGTGCCGTCTGACACCGTTTCCGCGCGCAACGACGGAATCGTCACCAGACTGCCGCCGACCGGCTTACCCGTGCCGCGCTCGATCAGCCGGCCTTCGAGACTTGAAAAACCCGCGGGCGCAAGTTCCAGATCGCGGCGGTCGTACTTGCCCATCGACGGCGAGAGTTCACGGCGATCCAACTTCACTTCCGGCGCGATCTCAAAGCGAAACCGAATACGAACAGGCACTTCCTTGCCGTTGGACAGCGCGGGCGTGAACAGCAGCTTCTTCGCCGCATCCACCGCGGACTTGTCAAAATCCGCGCCCGCCGACTCAACGACTTGCACGCGACCGACTTTGCCTTCGACGTCGATGTCGAGTTCAACGACGACGACGCCGATCTTGTCCTGCCCAGCGAGCTTGGCCGGATAAACGGGCGTGACGCGTTCCAGAATTTGCGGTTCTTCAATCGCCGGCGGCGTTTGCGCGTGCACGGGCAGCGCGAGCAGAACGAGAAAAGGCAGCAAGATCGCGAAGATTCGGGACATGCGAAACCGACACGGCGCGGGAGGGAATGGCGACTCTACACGGAGCCGCTGAGTTGGATGCGGCGAGCCGCGAAAAGATTCGTGGTTCTCACGCATGGCGCCCCGTTGAACCAAAGCCGCCGTCTCCGCGTGCCGTGGCGTCAAGCGAATCGACTGCAACAAATTCGGCTTGCACGCACGGTGCAACGACCAACTGCGCGACGCGTTCGCCGCGAACAATCGTCTGCGGCTGCGGATCGAGGTTCACCAGCGCGACAAACAACTCGCCGCGGTAGTCGCTGTCAATCGTCCCCGGCGCGTTCGGCACGGTCAGGCCACGTTTGACGGCAATCCCCGAACGCGGGCGCACTTGCCCCTCGAACCCCGTTGGAATCGCGAGGGAAAGGCCGGTTGGCACGAGCACGCGCTGCAACGGCTGCAAAGTCCACGGTTCGGCAATCGCCGCGCACAGATCCGCACCTGCCGCGCCCGCCGTCTGGTAGGTCGGCAGCGGCAAGTCGACGTCGCGCTCGGGATGCAACCGAACGATCTGAACGCGCGGTGCGGTCACGGTTGCTCCAGATCCGACTTGCAGATAATGCCAAAATCTTCGGCGCCCAGCCCCTTGGCGATCCCCGCATCCATGCGCGCTGCCAGCCCCGGTAGCAACGCCAGCTCATTCGGCTGCGCGCTCTCGATCATCAGGCCAATGTCCTTGCGGGCGGTGTCCAGTTGGAACGACGGCGAAAAATCGTTCTTGGCCATCTTCAACCCGCGGACCTTGACCGCCATCCCGACGTCCAACTTGCTGAACAGTTCGTGCGCTGCCTGCGGGTCGATCTTGTTGGTGCGCGCCATCGTGTAGACGTCGCCGAGAAGGCCGGCAATACCAAGCAGCATCGCGTTGCCAAAGAGCTTGTAACAGGCCGCGAGGTCGGGGCGCTCGCCCAGAAACCACACGTCGCCGGTCATCTGCCGCAACGCCGCTTCATGCTTGGCAAAAACCGCAGCAGAACCAGCGGCGACCATCAGCCCCGTGCCGTTGCGGCAATTCGCGGGCGACATGAAGACCGGTACGTGCAAGAACGCGATCCCCGCGGTGTCCAACATTTCGGCGCGATCGGCGGTGCGCTCAGGCGAGGTCGTTGTGTGATCGATGACGACGGCGTCCGCCTCGACGTCGGCCAGGATGTCGCCCAACACGTTGTCGACCGCAGCGTCCGCGTGGAGGAACAGGTGAATGCGGTCAGCGCCAACCACCGCGTCACCGGGCGTGCCCGCCACGCGTGCGCCCAGCGCCGCGAGCGGTTCCGCTTTGGCGCGCGTGCGATTCCACACCGTGACGGTCTCACCGCGCGCGAGCGCCGCCTCAGCCAAACCTGCGCCCATCAAACCCGTGCCCAGAATCGCGATCGCCATCAGAACCTCCGACCGTTTGGCCGGGGCGGAGTCTAAGGCGTGCGCCAAAACAAGTCGATCACTTCCGTCGTCGCCGATCACCACGTCCGCCAAAGTCTGCGGTGGAGAAGCATGCGGGGAGCGCGCAAAATCCCGCGCGATGGCGTTTTGCCTGACGTGATGCAGGGGCGAACCGCTTGAACTTGCCAACCCGTGCAAGTCGGGCTAGAGGAGATGCCGCCCCAGAGGGTGGAGGAAAACATCATGGCAAGTGTCAAAGTACAACAGGCCCACACGGTGGGTACCACGGGCGCCAAGGCCAAGCTGGCGGCGTTCGAATCTGACTTGGCCAAGTACAAGGCGCGACTGGACTGGTCGGGCAACACCGCACAGATCAAAGGAATTGGCGTTTCCGGGCAAGTTCAGGTCACAGACACGAATGTGTCGGTGAATCTGGAGCTCGGCATGCTCGCGCGCGCCGCGGGCATCGACGCTGGGAAGCTGCAGAGCTCGATCGCCAAACGTTTGGCGGGCGCGTTCGCAAGCTGAATCACGAAAGGAATACGGAGAATTCAACGCAGATGTCCAAATGGCTTGTGGTTTTGTGTGCGGGCGCGTTTCTGGCTGCGCCGGCTTACGCCGATGGCAAGAAGAAAGGCGACGCGAAGAAGGCCGGCGCGGCGCCGTGCGATCACGGCAAGGGCGGTGAACACGGCAAGGACGGCGACCACGCAGGCAAGCCGTGCGACCATGCCGGCAAGCCCTGCGATCATGGCAAAGAAGGCGATCACGCGGGTAAGCCGTGTGAAGGCAAAGGCGAACACGGTGGCTGCTGCCCCGGTTGCGCGAACAAGCCGAAGCTCGCGGCGGCCATCATCGCGCCCACCGCTGGCAACAAGGTCAAAGGCAGCGTGACCTTTGCAGACGGCGAAGACGGCAAGACGACCGTCACGGCCGAACTGGAAGGCCTGAATCCCGGCCAGCAGCACGCAATGCACGTCCACGAGTTCGGCGATTGCAGCGCGGCCGACGGCAGCTCTGCGGGTGGGCACTTCAACCCGGAAGGTCACGACCACGGCCTGCCGGCGACGGAGAAGCGCCACGCCGGTGACTTCGGCAACGTCACGGCGGACGCCACGGGCAAAGCGAAGTTCACGCTCGTTGTGGACAACCTGACCGTGTCGAAGCGGAACGGCGTCGCGGGTCGCAGCGTCATCGTGCACGCCAACGCGGACGATGGCGGTCAGCCGACGGGCCACGCGGGCGATCGCATCGCGTGCGGCGTGATCGGCGTGGCCAAGGGTGCGGAAGCGGCGAAGCCTGCCGCGCCTGCTCCGGCTCCCGCCAAGTAATCAGACCCTAAGCTCGACCCACTCGCCGCGATCCGCTGAACCGCGACACGTCCATAGTGTCCGCAGCGCCGGAATCGCGACGACGACGGAATTGGTCGAAGTGCCCTCTCCATCCTCCGCAAAGCGGTTGATGGAGTCGATGCCATCCTGACGATCGGCAAAGATCGCCTGCAAGGACACGACGTCGTGCGGCGCGTCGGCACGTAGTCGATCGCCCACCCGCGACAGCCGCGCCTTGCTCGACGCGCTCGCCGGCTCGCCCTGCTTTTGCGCGTGCTGCTCGACCAAGCAGTGGTTCGTCCGTCCCGTCGGCTCGTGGACGGCGTCACGCCGCACTGCCGACCATGCGGTCGTCTCCCATTCCGCCAACTGCTCCGGGCTCGCGAGCCAGTACGTGTGCGCCGCCGCGCGCGGGGCCGTTTCGCAAATCTGTGCAGCCTCGGCGAACGACTTTGCGCTGAGCATTTTGTGCAGCACGCCCATGTAGCCGATACCGACCTTGGATCCGTGCGTCTTGATATTCGTCGTGCCTACCGCCAGTCCGCGGTCGTTCATGCCCACGAGCGACAAACAGCCGGTGCACGTCACGCTCCACGTCGCGGGCGCGTTGTCCGGCAAACGGTGAATCGCCACGACGTAGTCCAGATCTTGCGGGTTCAAGTCCCACGTCTGCGCCGCGATCGCGTGACCTGACTTGCTGAACGCGGACGGAATCAACACCGCCGTACACCCTTCCGCGTCCGCCGGCAGAGACCCGCCCAGCGCAAGGACGTCGCGCATGTCGGTCATGTTCGCCGCCGTGTAGAGCTCCGCCGCGTCCACACCCGCGCCGCGCGCAATCGCGCAGTGCTCGGCGTGACCTTCGGGATGCCAGGACGCGTACGCCGCAAGACAGCGCCGCCCAACGTCTACCAAGGGCGCTACGTCCTTGTGCCCCAGGGCGCGGAGGTACTCCATCGTTGCGTCAAAACGCATCGGCACAAAATCGCGAATCTGCTGGCGCAGCGCCGCGCCGTGGGCCTCGCCAATGGCGGTCACGGAGCCAGAAAAGGTCAGTTGTGGCAGGTTCAGCAGTTCCATGATGTCCTATAAATCCTTGCAATGACGCGGAGCCAAATATCTTGTGTCGCCGCGAGTCGGCCCGCAGGGACGCGAGCTTGGCGACCCAGCTACCAGCATCAACATGCCCACCCAGTGTTCAGCATTTGATCTCCAGTCTTGGCGGGCATGCTCAATCAATCTCGATGGGGTTGGACACCAGCCAGCGCTGCTCGGTGTCTGCGTGGTCGCCCAGGGACTTGAGCGATGCGCGCAAGTGGCGGGGCGTGATGCGCACTTCCAGGTGGTAGCGGCCCGGCTTGTCGGCAGTCAGGCTACCCACTGCCGCGAGCCCCGTGACCTCAGTGACCTGCACTGCCTGCGTCGCCCCCGGTGCAATGTACCACACGATGGTACGCACCTCGGTCGGATCTGCCGCGTTTTGTGTCTCCGCCAGCGTCCACGGCGCCCACGGGGACGGCGTCACGCTGCTCGGCGTGCGAAACCACAGCTTGGCGCCAACTGGCAGCGACGCGCCCATTTCGAAGAACTTACCGCCCTGCTCAGCCAAAAAGTCAAAGTCCGTCGGCTGCCCCAGCAGGTCAAAAAGCACCCAATTTCGTCCCGCTTTCAGTCCGTCCTTCAGCGTTTGCGGTCGATTTGCTGCCACAGTTCCCGTCGGCACGAGCACGCGGTCGCTCAGCGCTTTCAACATCCGCGGGTAGCTGTCGATGCGCGCGCCGTCGGCCAGCATGGGCGTCCCACCTTCGGTCAGGAGCTTGACCAGATGCGGATAGTCGTCCTTGAAACCGTCGCACACGCCTTCAAACTGTCCGCCGGGACCGCAGTACGCGTCCAACGTCACATCCTGGTGCACGTCGTTGCCGATGACGCCCGTCACGTGTTTCCACGCGAGCACCTGCTGCCACTTCGTAAACGCCGCTTCCGGCTGCTGGTCCAGCATGACCATCAGGAACAGATCCGGCGCGGGCGAAAGCAGCGGATCACCCAGAAAAGCCTCCATCTCAAAGATGCGGCCGAGATTCAGCTTCGGCGCGCCCGAAACGCCCGACGACTTGCCCAGAATCGTGTTGAAATTCGCGTGGACGTTGTAAATCTCCATCGCGTCCACGCCCACGTCGATGAGCCGTTGGACGCCGATCTCGTCCTGTTCCGAATGCGCGTTCACCACGAGCGCACCAGCCGCGTGCGCCATGTCCACGCGTGCGCGCGCGTCGGTAATCGTCACCGCATCAGAGATCGCGCCACCTTCCATCGCCGCTTGCGTGACGTGCGCGTTCAAGCCCACCGGCATCAGGTGCGTCGCTTCAAAGCCGACCGTCACCACGACTTCATGCGCGGGCAAGGCGGTCGTTTGCGGGCACTGAATCACGTTGCCAAAAGGTGCGCCAGCGGGTCCGAGCAGCTTGTCGCCCTTGGCTGCGTCAAAAAACAGGAGCTGTTCAAAAGTGCGCTCGTTCATGGTGCTTGGATGATCGGTCATGAACGCCAGGTCAAGACCAGAAGCGCACAAGCCGTCGCGCAACTGGGCCAAACAAACGGGATCGATCTTGCCGGTCTTGCTCACTTCACCGTCACAAGCGTCGTGGCTATACGGGCTGTGGACGTGCACAACCGTCTTGGCGAATTGCCAACCGCGCGCCGCGGGCAGCGGTGGACCGTCGGGGAGCTTCGGACCCGTGTCGACCGGCGCATCTGGCGGCACGTCTGCGACCAGCGAATCGCCATCGGCGTCGGCCAGAAGTTCCGCGTCAGCATCGACCGTTGCCTGCTTGCCGCAAGCGAGGGTCACGAGAAGAACACCCATGAGCAGTCGTTTCGTCATGCGCAGAGTGTGCGCACGAACGCCGCCGTACTCAAGCCCTTGCCCGCGCGCGAGCGGCAACGCATGATGCTTCTGCGGTCACGCCGCGTGAGGTCGCTTGTGCCCCCTGCGCCGTTTCACAGCCGGTTTCAGCATTGTCGCGACTGTCGCGCCTGGGTGGACGCGCGCGCCGAGCAGTGTCCGATTTGCGGCATCGCCTGGCCAACGTCCCGGTGGCTCACGGTGCGGCAGGAAAGCGGGCTCTCGTGGCGCGACCTCGCAGCGTCCATCGGCGGCGCGGTCGGCATCGTCAGCGGCTTCTCCTTGTGGCACTTCTGGCAGAATGCCGTGCGCTTCGGTTGGCCGGGACCTTTGCGTTTCACCTTCCTGATCGGCAGCACCGCGCTCGCGTATCTTCTGGGTCGGGGGCTTACATCGGCGCGCGTCGCCTTCCTCTGGGCTTGCGGCGCGCTGGCGCTGGCGATGCCGATCGCCTTGAAGTCCGAGTGGCTGCGGTCCTACCCGGACGGTCTCATCGGCACGGCGCTCACCCTCGGCTTGGGCGGCGTAGGCTGGCTTCTTGGACGCTTCTTCGGCCCAACGATCGCCGCGCAAAACTGGGAATTTCGTCAGCCGCGCAACGTCTTGGAGCTACGCGCTACGCTTGAACGTCGCTCACAGGAGTTGCTCGATTCCCGCGAGAAAATGCGGATGCTCGGCTTGCGTTTGGCGCAGCAGCTGCCCGGTGGTAGTCAGCACCCCGCGCTGGCGACGCTGCGTACGGCGGTCGTCGCGACGGAAAGCCAGTACCACAGCCACGTCGTCAACGCATGGCAGCTCACGACGGCGATCTGGCAGAACCGCGCGCAGCCTGTGCTGGGCGCCTGGCGGCATTTCACCGCCTCGGAGTGCGAGTCGGCGGTGACGGCGCTCGATCAGATGTCGGCGGACGGAGAGAAGCTGGTCGCGCATTGGCAGCAAACACCGGAAGCGGACGATCCGCGCGGTCAGCAGGCGATTGCCCAGCTCCAGCGTCTCCTGGAAGCGATCGCGCACCTCCGCCAAGCCGTGCTGCTCCGGCAGGCAACGGCGCTCGCGCAAGCGACGCCGGGGATTCGCGAGGCCTTCGACGCGGGCGCGCTACCCAGTGCAGCGCTCAACCAGATCGACGAACTGCGGCAGGGCGCGCGGTTTCTGGATTTGTCAGGTGCCGCGGCCGAACTTGCCGCGGAGAACGAGCGTCTGAGCGCCGAACGCGCCGCGATCGCGGAAGTGGAGAAGCTCGTCGGGAAGTGACGAGTACCCGCGGCCCGAAGTTCGCACCGGATCCGAGCAGGTCGGTTGCCGCGGGTACTGTACATCCCTGCATTGACTCGGAGCCAAATATCTTGTGTCGCCGCGAGTTGGCCCGCAGGGACGCGAGCTTGGCGCCCCAGCTAGCAGCCTAAACATGCCCACCCGGCGTTCAGCATTTGATCTGCAGTCTTGGCAGGCATGTTTAGAGCTTGTTCTTTGGAGATGGGGGCGCGCCGCCCCCCCCCCCCCCGCGCCCGTCCGCGGCCGCGGCCGGGAGTACGTCGCGTCTGGACGCCGCAAACGCGGTGCGAACTTGAGGTGCGACGTACTACGGCGTGCCTTTGCTCGCCGCCAACTTCGCCTGCGCTTCCTGCAGCAACTCCAGGTAGCGCGGATTTTGCGGGTCCAGCTTCACGGCTTTCTCCAGATATTTGACCTTCAGAACGAGGTTCTCCGCCTTCTGCGCGTTGCTCGCCATTCTGGACGCATCTGCCTGCGCCTGCGTCACGTTCACCATGTCGGTCGCGGACGCCTCCAGCTGTGGGTACTTCAACGGCCGCAGCCGCGTCAGGTGCTTGCGCAAGGCCAGCGCTTCGACCGCTTTTTCATCGGGCTTGGCCAGCCACGCCGCTTCGATCGCCGTGAATGCGCGCCCTTCCAATTCGCCGATCGCCTGCTTCACCGCGGTCTGTTGCGCGGTCTGCTGCGCCGGATCCAGGCCGTCGGGGATCGGCAGCTGCGCCAGATGCCCCGCCGCGCGCTCCTCCAAAGTCGCGATCGTCAGCGCCGATGCTCGCGTCTCGGTCAGCGCGCCGTAACTCCGCACCGCTTCCAGATCGGCAAAAAGTCCGCCCTGACGCACTGCGTCCGCCGACGCGCTCGCACGCTTGCCAATGTACGTCGTCAAAAAGCCGTCCAGCTCCGTCGCACGTTCCGCGATCGCCGCCTGAGGCGCCTGCTGCGGGGTCGCGCGCACCTGCAGGTCCCCGGCTACCGACACTTGAACTGCGAGCAGCCGCCGTGTCGCTTCCGCCGCCAGCGCGGCTTCCGGGCTGCCGTTTTTCTCAAAGTGATGCTTCGCAAACCACGTCTTGGCGCGCTTCCACAGCGCGGTCGCCAGCTCGACGTGCTTCTGCTCTTCTTCCAGTCGGCCCAGACGCTGCATCGCCTTGGCGACGTCGGCACCCAAGCCGCGATCGTCCTCATGGGCATTGATGTAGTCGTTCAGATCCGCGACTTCCTGACCGGGGCCGATGCCCGCCTGCGCCCACACCGATTGCGGCACAAGCACAGAAAAAAGAAGTCCAAGCGAGAGAAGCTGACGTTGCATAGTGTCCTCAACGGCGCGAGCCGACGTATGATCTGACGGCAAAATCGCGTGCGGTCAAGTCTTTGTCGCGCACAACGTTGCAACGCGCGCGGCTTGCAGTTTGTTCACCGCTTGCGGCGAATGGGCGGGCAGCGTAGCGTCCAGTGCGGGAGATGACCGATGCGCAGCTGGGTCTTGGCAGTTGGAATGGCGTGCGGGCTCGTCGTGGCGATGCCGACGGCAGCCGTGCAGACGGACGCGCATCGCGACGTGGTGATTGACGCGCCCGATGCGCTGGTGTCGTTGCGGCGGGGCGCCTTGGACCTCGGTACGGTCGCCTTTGCCCAAAAAGCCGAGCACAACGCGGCGCTGCAGCGAACGATCGGTTGGTCCAGCATCGTGCACATCCTGACCGACGCGCTGGCGGCGCAGAAGAAGGCGGATCGCAAATCCGGCGTTGGCATTCGCTTTGTTCACCGGCTTTTTGACGCCCGCTGGCTCACGTCCGCAGAGGCACGTTTCGAGCTGATCGCGGTCGCAAACCGTATCGACCGTGCACCTTTCGCTCAGGAAGGGTGCGGCGAAACACGGTTGATCTACCGCCTCGCGTACACGCACGGTGCCCTGGCTTCGCGATTGCCCATGACGGTGAACGCGGTCTTCCGCCAGCCCGGCACTTGTTTTGAGGCGTGGAAGCGCTGGCCGTGGGACGCGAATCGACACCCGGAGCTGCTCCTCAAGCCGGACGGCGCGATGGCGCCTGAACTGCTTACCGCGGAGCACCTGATCGCGGTCGAAGTGAACTTGCAAAGCGTGCGCTGGCCGTCGACCGTTCAACCCGATTTGGGCGGGCACGCTGCGTACCTCCTCCGCGTGCTCCACCGCCAACCGAACGGCACGTTCTTGCCCGCGCCGATGGAGAACCAGCCCGACGTGGAGCGGCTCCAGCGCGATCCGCTGCTGCGAACGCGGCTGCTGACCTGGCTGCACGACGCGACGAACCTGCAAGCGATCGACGCTGGAACTGCGCTGCTTCCAGTCGAATTCCTCGCGAGCGCGGCGACGTCGGTAGCGCCACGCGGGCTGGCGCGGCTGCAGAACCGGCCCTTTCGCCAAGTGCTGTCCGCAACGGAATTGGCGGATCTGGACTTGCGTCGATTTCCGCACATGCAAACACCCAACGCCGTGGTGCGGCGGCTGGACACGCTTTCGTGCACGGGGTGTCACCAGTCCAACAGCCTCGCGGGCTTTCACTTGCTCGGCGAAAGCACGCAGGGAATCGCGGTTGGGCGATCGCCTTTCCTGGGGCACGAAGTGGCGGCGCGGCAAGCGGACATGGACCGCTGGCCGGAAGTGCCGCCGACGCGGCGTTTTGAGTCCGCCGACGCGCTCGACCTGGGGATGCCCAACGGCCCCTGCGGACTGAACGGCCAAGGCGTCCCATGCGCGGACTTGCCGACGACGAAACTGCGGTGCGTTCAGGTCGACGACGACGAGATGGGCGTGTGTCTGGCGGATTTGGGTGACATCGGCAGCGTCTGTGAGGCCGGGCAGCTCCGCAGCAGCGCGCGCTTCGAACGCGACAGCATCGCCCACAAAACTTCGCTCCCCTGCCCAACCGACGCGGTATGCAACAGCAGCCGCGCCGGTTTCCCCGCCGGCGTGTGCGTCGGCAGCTGCGCCAACCCGCCCGATGGCACGACGTGCACAGGAATTCCGCAGCTGACACCGTTCAACCAATGCCTCGCCCGCCACAAGCCGTTCGCCGACTGCGTCACGTCCACCGCGGTCAATGTGTTGGTGCGCAGCTGTTCTGCCCAAACTCCGTGCCGCGCGGACTTTGTGTGTAGCCGCGGACCGCAAGGCCAAGGCGCGTGTATGCCGCCGTATTTCTTGATGGAATTACGAGTCGATGGTCACCCAGCGTTGCGCTGATCCGCATCGCGCCGCGCTTTTCGCTCCACTTGACGCCGCTGTTCATCCTGTTCCGCGAGCAGCAACTTGCGGCCCATGACGTAGCCAAATGCAGCGCCTGCGAGGAGCACGGCGGGAATGAAGAACAGGTGCGCAGAAGTCATGACTTGCCGTCCAGCTTGTCTTCCAGCGCGCGCAGTTCGGATTCCAGCTTGCTCTGCTTCATCGCGGTTCGCGCGACAAACGCCGCGAGCGCGGCCCACATCACAAAATACGCAACAATCAGCAGCAAGCCGCCCGAAACGGGCTCTTCCTTGAAGCGGTTCAGGTCGTCGGGCGGAACGTCGGCGAGAGCCAGCGCCGACCACAGGAACGCCGCACAAGCGGGCAGAAAACGCGTCATGTCGGGCCTCCTTGGCGCGAACGCCGGACGTCTTGCGCGGAGAATTCGAGGCGGATCGCTAAAATCCGCTGTTCCAGCCGCAGCACGCGAAAGCGCAGCGTCCACAGCGTGGTCGCAAAAAGCAGGATCGCGAACATCGCGACGCGAAACGTGAGCTGCATGCCGGGGCTTTGGATCCCACCGCCTTTCAGGACCATCGGGTGCGTACCGCCCCACTTCTCCACCGCGACGTGAATCAGGTACGCGACTGGTGCAGCCAACGACGCGAGCGCCGCAGCGATCTTTCGTCCGGTGCCATCGGCGGCCATGCCGCGGATCCCCAGTACCGCCGCCGCCAGAAGCAGAAGCATCAGCGTCAGCGTCAAGCGCGGTTCCCAAGTCCACCAAGCGCCCCAGGACTTGCGCGCCCAGAGTGGACCGGAAGTCAGGACCATGACGGCAAACGCCAAGCCGGTCTCGATCGCCGATTGCGCCAGCGCGTCGACGCGGTCGGACGGCGCGATAAGGTCGACGAGCGAGAGCAGCGAACCACATGAGAGACAGAGCATCATCGCGATCGCGGCGGACACGTGAAAATAGAAGATTTTTTGGACGATACCGAGCGTGACATCGGGTTGTGCCACGAACGCGACGCAGTAGAGCGCGGCAAAGACGAGCAGGCTCGCGACGCTCAGCAGCGCGAGAAAACCTGTCGGACGGGGAGAGGACGATCTGGCCATTCGGCGGCACACCAAGTCGGAGGCTCCGACGGAGAGGGACGGTAGCAAACGGGCGGCAATTTTGCCATCGGGGACGGCAAGAGTGCGCGAAAACCGAGGGCTACGGCTCAACCACGCGGGCGTGCAACCACGGTGCGACCGCGATGAGCAGCGCGTCGTAGCCCGCCATCAACAGCAGCCAACCTTGCAGCGCTTCGGGAGGCGCGTCCGCTTGCGCCAACACCGTGAGGCGCACCCCGGCGATCAGCAGCGGCGCCAGCAGCGGGTACAGCACCAACGGCAGCAGCACTTCGCGCAAACGTACGTGCACCAGCAACGCCCCGACCAGCGCACCGAGCATCGCCTGACCGACGAGCCCCAGCGCCAAAGCCGCCAAGGTCAGGGAGGGTCGGGTGAGCGCGGCGTCGAAGAAGACGAGAACGACCGGCAACAGGAGCAGCATCGTGACCCCTGAAAACAGCAGTTGCAACAGTGCCTTGGAGAGCAAGAGCGGATGCAGCCCGGCCAAGGTGCGTTGGACGAGTTGGAGCGTGCCGCCTTCCTCCTCGGCCGCGAAAAGCCGCAGCACGCCGACGGTCCCGGAAAACAGCAGCGTCACCCACAAGACGCCGGGAACCTGCTCTGCCGCGGCCTCCCCTTCACGCAGAAAACCAAAGGCGAAGACGACGACGCAGAGCAGCGAAAACAACAGCATGAAGCCAAAGACTTCGCGCGAACGCGCGGCCACGCGGAGATCTTTGCGCAAGAGCAGCCAAGTGAGGCGCAGCAGCATCTACGCCTCGACGGGCGGCACGACGTGGCCGAGGTGCAAGTGGAGACGGCGATCGGCGAGCGGGAGAAGCGCAGGGTCGTGGGTCGCCAGGAGGATTGTCGCGCCGCGATCGCGCGCGGTCTGCAGCACGCGAGTCAGGAGCTCAACGCCAGCGCGGTCAAGCCCCGTCGAGGGCTCATCCAGGAGCCAAACGTCCGCTCCGGACGCCAGCACGCGCGCCAGACCCGTGCGCTGCAACATGCCGCGGGAGAAACCGCGGACGGGGCGATTGTGGTCGCGCGCCGCGAGTCCGACTTCGGTGAGCCAAGCGGTCACATCGCTTAGCAGCGCATCGGCGTGCAGAAGCGCGCGGAAGAGCTGCACGTTCTCCAGCGCCGACAACTCCAGGTAGAGGCCGGGAGCGTGGTCCAGGCGGGCGATGCGCCGCGCCAGATGCGCCGCGTCAATGTCGCCCAGCGCCACGCCATCCAAGGTCACCACACCGCGCGCCGGCTTGCGCACACCGGCCAACACGTCCAGAAGGGAGGACTTGCCAGCGCCGTTCTCCCCCGTCAAAACGGTGATCGAGGCGGGTGCGAGCGCCAAATCGACGTCCACGAGCACGAAACGGCCGTCGATCGCCCAGCCCACGCCAGCAGCGGCGAGTCGGGTCATGCGAGCGGCTCCGCGCTGGACGACTTGCGTCGGCGAGCCAAGCCCGTGAGCCCGGTCAGCGCCACCGCGCCGGCGAACCACGCGAGCGTCCGACCCGGCTGACGTGCGGGCGTAGGCAGATCGCGGATCGTCAGGCGCACAACGTCGGACGGCGCCAACGGCTGCGTGAGCGCCGCAGCGACAATTCGTTCGCGGCCTTCCTCAAACCGGGAGAGGCGCCCCGGTCGATCCAGCGCCAACGCCACACGCGCGGGCGGTCCCGCCAGCATCGCAAAAGCCAGCCAAGTGCGCCCAGCGGCGTGACCGGACAGGCCCAGCGGCAGCACCGACGCGTTCAACTTCAACGCGAACCGCACGCGAACAAACTCCGTCTTGCCGCCGTCCACACCGCCTTGCAGGACGAGGCTGTCGTTCTTGCGCAGCACTTTCACGCCGCCTTCCGCTTCGACGTCGACGTTCTCGGTCGTGGCCGGCAGAATTCCGCGGTCCACCACCACCGCCGGTTCACCCACGGCGGGAAACAGCAGCGGGACCGTCACACCGTCGAGCGACACGTGGCCAACCGTCGCCGGAAGCGTCCAGCGGAGGTCCTGCTGAAACAGCACCTGCCCTTCTTGCACGCGCGCTTGGACCTGGACTTCCAGGTGCAGCGCCGTCAGCGGCAAGGTCGGCGTCGCCGGTTGAGGCAAATCAACGGCGCGCGCCGGCAACGCGACGAGCGCGCAGAGGACAGCGGCAAAAGTCGCCAGCGCACTCTTCACGCGCGCACCTGTGCCAGCGTCCCATGGCGCGCATCCAGACGTTCCAGTGCGTCGAGGACCGTCGCGGCTTCGGAGGCGTAGCGATCGGACAACTGCTGAAAGTCACGCGCATCCAACTTGCCCGTTTGGTGATCGAAGCGGATCTCCCGCAGGTGGTTCAGAAGCCGATCGCGCTCATCCAACAGCCGCGTGCGTTCCGCATCGTAGGCGGCGTCCAACTGCTGTGCCTCGCGCATGGCCAGGAGCATGCGCAGCGCCTGCACGACCGCCGCAAGCGCGAACACGCCCAGCGCACCCACCGCGATCAGCGCCAGTGCGGCCTTCACTTCTTACCGCCAAACAGCATGCCCAATAGTCCAGCGGACTTTGGCGTTGACAGGACCCCGCCCTGGAAGGCGACCGCAAGCGCGCGAACAAACGCTTCCACGTCGTCAAAACGCCGCTCCGGGACGCGATCGAGGCCAGCGTGAATCACGTTGCAGACTTCGCTCGGCAAGTCCGGACGGAAACGCTGGAGAGGCTGCACGGGGATGGGCTCCGTGCCGCGCAGGTAGCCCAGCAGCGCCGCGGCGCTTGGCGATTCCGTGCGGAGCGCGCGCACACCGGAAAGGAGTTCATACGCGATCGCAGCAAGGGCGAATTGGTCACTTCGTCCGTCGACAACACCGCCGCTCGCCTGTTCGGGACTCATGTACGACGCGGTGCCTGCCGGGCGATCGGGCTCCCAGCCCATGCGGAAACGATCGGGGCGCCCCGTGATCGCCGTCGCGGTGCCAAAATCAAAGGTCATCAGCCGCCGCGTGCCAAAATTCGTCGTCTCCACCATGGCGTTGCGCGGCGTGACGTCGCGGTGCACCCAGCCGCGCGCGTGCAGTTCCGCCAGACCGTCCGCCCACTGCTGGAGCAGGTCCAGGAGCACTTCTGGGGCGAGGCGTTTCTCCTTGTCGATGAATTCCGACAGCATCCGACCTTCGACGTTCTCAAGCGCGATGTACGGCCGACCGTCCGGCAAAGCGCCCGCGCGGTACACGTCGACGAAGCATCCCGCGTGCAGCTCGCCCAGCAACTGCCCTTCTCGCTGTAACGCTTGGGACGCGCGACGAACATCCATCTCCGGCAGCGTCAGGTACAAACGACTCAGCACTTTCAGCGCCACTTCGCGATTGCCCAAGCTGATCTGCCGGGCCAGATACACGTCGGCATGGCTGCCGGTGCCCAGGACCTTGATGATCTCAAACTCGCCGTCGATGATCTGCCCCAGCAGCCCGTCCAGCCCCGGTCGCGACGACGAGCGCGGCACGGAAAACGCCGGGGAACTCGGCGTGGACTGCGGCTGAAAGCTGGCAATCGGGTGGTTGTTCTGGCTCGGACGTCCCTGAAGCAGCCCGCGCGACTGCGAGGTCATGTGAGGCGTTTCGGGCTCGATGGGTCTGGTCGCCAAGGGGGGGCTCCGTCTACCGTGATGGGTCTTTTGACCCAGCTCTCACCGCTGAGGATAGCGCGCCTGTCGCAAGGTCGCTACCGCTTCCGGCAACCGCCGAGCCGCGCTACACTGCTCCACATGACTGACTCGCCCACAATCGCCAACGCAGCCGATCTCCGCAACGCCCTGCAGTCAGGGAGGCTGGAACGGGTGGCGATCGACTCGCTCGATTTGCCTCCCCTACATCTGGGCACTGTGGCAATGTCGCACGTCCGCCTGATCGGTCCGCGCCTGACGGGTCTGCAGATCGACGCGCTGACGGCGCACCACATTCAGGCCCGCGGCGTGCTCCTGCGTGCGGTGCGCTGGCCAAAGGCCGACCTGCGAAGTTGGCAGATTTCTTCGAGCCAGGCGCAGGAAATGCAGCTTCCGGGCGCCCACCTGCAATCGTGCCACGTGATCGACACGCCGGTGACCAACAGCAACTTCCGCCGTGGACAGCTGCAGAATTGCACCTTTCAGCAGTCCGATCTGAACCACGTTGTGCTGGCCGAGGCGTTCCTGTTGGATTGCCGATTTGAGGACGCCCGCCAAGGCGGCGCCGTGCTGGACAACGCCGATCTGCGCGACGCCGTGTTGTGCAACGTCGACCTGCGTGGCGCGAACTTGTTGCGAGCGAATTTTCAGGGCGCGGTGCTCGTCGACGTCGATCTGCGCGATGCGAATCTGCGCGATGTGCGGTTTGAAGGTGCGCTGCTGCTGCGGTGCCGGCTGGATCGAACGGAGTTCGCGCATTTGGCCGATCAGCAAGCGACTTACGCGGAAGTACTGCAGCGACTCGCTGGCTGGCCGTCCGAGGTCGTGCTGGCCGTGGCTGCGTCTTTGTTGACCCGGCAAGCGACTGCGGAGGAACCGCGCACGCAGGGAACTGCGCAGGGGTCGGCAGGCGATCCCGTGGCGTCGCTTCTGAAGCTGACGTTCCCGGCGCTGGTCCGCGAATTGCAAGGGCGCGGCGGACCGAGCGAACTGGCGCGGTTGCGTGTGGACGGCGAGCACGTGTGGGCGACGGCACACACAGGCGACGAAGTGAGGCTGACGAACGGCGCGCAGACACAGCGCGTGGCCCCGCAAATGGCGGTGCCTCTGCCGAGCGCTGCACCGACCTCACAGGTTGCGCCAGCGCCGAGCCCCGTTGTGCCGCCGCAGGGTCGGTCGACCGCGCTGGAAATCGACTAAACATGCCTGCCAAGACCGGAGATCAGATGCTGAACACCGGGTGGGCATGTTTAGGCCGCTAGCTGGGTCGCCAAGCTCGCGTCCCTGCGGGCCGACTCGCGGCGACACAAGATGTTTGGCTCCGAGTCAATGCAGGGATGTATAGTACCCGCGCTCCGAAGTTCGCAGCGCATTCCAAGCTTTCGTCGCGCGGGCACTAGGCTTTTGGCCAAAGATGGGGCGCGCCGCCCCAAACCCCGCGCCAGCACGCAGCCGCGTGCTTCCAGTACGGCGCAACAA
>CAITYF010000262.1 GCA_903896545.1 uncultured Myxococcales bacterium
CCGGACTCGGCACATCGCTTCAGTGCCAAGACGGCGCCATGGCCATGAACGTCGTGGAAAGGTTCAACGCCATCGGCAAGCCCATCGTACCGGTGCACGACAGCCATCGCGTGTGGGTCGAAGATCTTGATCTTCTTGAGCAAGTCATGTGCGAAGAGTACGGGAAGCTATTCCCCGGGTTCAGGCCGTCGGTAAAGCGCGACATGCCCCCACCGGGGATGCCCAGCTTTCCCGACCCGCGTGATGGCGACACCGGGCCTGTGGTGGCCGATCCCGCGCAGGTTGGCGTCGCTTCCATCAGCCCTGACGACGGTGAGAATCGGTTCGGCCTGACCCAAGTCGCCGACTCCAACGCCGAGACCGAATCGCCTGGAACGGCTACCGCTTGCTCGACGCCGGGAGCATGTCCACATGTCGCCCACGGTGACAGTGCCGAGTGGGACGCGGAGACGGACAGCCTGCTTCATCACCTGAGCGTGCGCTTGATTCGGGCCAAAGGCGATGCACGTAACCAGATCTTGGACGAGGCCGTTGTTGAGCTGCGCCGGCTGCTCGCACTCGGGCGAGTGAACCGTCGGCAGGCGGTTGAGATCATCGCCGATGGGCTGGAGTCGAATGGCCTGGCACCAGCGGATGACGGCCGTGCAGTGGGGCGCGTCATGGCCACGACGGCACTCGGCATTCTGCCCGGGGAGCGGGACGGATCACTGTGGTGGCATCAGTGCTGATGAGCTCGACCGATTATTACTCAGTAGTAGATCTGCGGGCACGTGTTGTCGCCGCCGCGGTGTTTCCTGCGGTTGTTCGCGCCGCGCCGGTTTGCCGGCGTCCTTCTGGAATCCCGACTCGCCGGTGGCTTTGTACATGAGCTCCGCCGCGCAAGAATCAAGTGTGCCCACGAGGAGGCAGCCAATGCCCAGCACGCCATCCCGCCGCCCAATAGGTCGCCCGCCATCTGCCCTGACAACG
Source organism: uncultured Myxococcales bacterium (assembly GCA_903896545.1). GTDB lineage: Bacteria > Myxococcota_A > UBA9042 > UBA9042 > UBA9042 > CAIYBN01. The sequence continues at coordinate 970 of CAITYF010000262.1, forward strand.
CCCGTGGTCGGCTGGAAGGCGCGTCGTGACTACAAGCGTTTCTGTGCAGCGCCATGGGACGCACCGCCGGTGACTGCCGGTCCGGTTGCCACCCGCGGCACTCCAGCCACCCGGGCGCGCACGCCGCAGCTCGCGCAGGCTCGGACGCACCACAACCCATCGGCGCCGGACGAGCTGCACGACCGCGGCACAACCCTTTACCGCACCAGCGAATACGGGCTCCTCTGGCAGTGCGGCGTGTGCAGTTCCTGGACCCGCGAACCCGCCCGCGGCTACAGCCGGCGCAGCAATGAGTGCAAGCTGGCTCGACCGCCCCGTGTTGTCATTGTCCGCCAGCCCGACATCGAAGTGATCCGGCGCCACGCCGCCCAGGTCCACGCCCTTGCTGGCCAACTCCGCGCCCGCCGCTACGCCATGCTGTGCAACGGCCCGGTGATCCGCAGCAAGCGCGACAACTGCATCCGCACGAGCGAGATGTTCCTGCAGTTGGCGCAGGAGCGGGATGCGGCCGAGCTGCAGGCGCTGGCCGACGCGTACCAGAAGCCGCAGTCGCGCTGGCTCACCCAGGTCTTTGTGAACGGCGAGCGGTATCTGGGTCTATCGCGCACCGACTACGTCAGCACAAAGGTCTGGCCGGGTTTGCTGGACGGCCTGCCCAGCACGGCAGCCGTCGCCGATGCGGCTCGTGGCGTCATCGATCGGACGTCAGTGGAACACGGCCGCAGTGGCCGACATGCTGGGCAAGCACCAGCGGAGGGAAAAGCACATGGCACAGGGTCGTGGGAAAAAGCGTGGCAGCGGGCAGAACGTGCATCTGAGCGCTGCGGAATTGCTCGCGTTGGAGGTTCGGTCGACGCTGGAAGCGGGCTCGGCGACGACGGTGCGGGTCACACAGACCAGGAACGGGACGCTCTGCGCGCTCTTCAGCATTCGCCCCGAATGCGACGAGCAATGGAACCAGTACATGCAGACGATCATGCCGGCGCTTGGGCAGCTGCCCTTTGCAGTCTGGATCGGGCCGACGCCAGTTGAGCACGAGGGCCAGACGGTGCCGCTGTGGGTCTTGCGGATCGGTACGGACACACTCGGCAACCTTCGGCGCGCCGTCGAGGAAGTCCGCGCGGTGTTCATGAGGGTCGTGAATCCTGGCGTGGACGAGCCCCGGCCAGAGCGGTTCGAGTGGTTTACGTCGCGCTTGTCCTTTGGTGGCGACGGGCTGTTCGAGAACATTTGACGATGCCGCTGCGGGTGCCGGTGAAGGCGGAAAAGTGAGCTGGGACGAGGTGTTGTAGTGTTGGGCTGACGCGCCGCAAAATTGGAGCGGTCGGTCGAACCTGCCGCCCCCCGAAGGATGCTCAGTTCGTCCCAGCGCCGTTGCAGTTTCACCTTGCCAGAACGTATCGACGAAGCCGCCATTGGATGGATTCATGCGTTCTTCCGCTGCTTCCACCACTCGATCGCCATTGGCAGGAGCATCTGCGCCCACGGCAGTATGGACTCGATAAACGACTTGCCGAGCAACTCCGTCATGGCGAACACAACCGCCGCAGCCGCGACGAGAACGGATGCAGCGATCGATGAACCAGCGAGCGCGATGACTCGTGGCAGATTCCAGCCGTCAAACACGCCCCACAATGCTGCGCTGCCCGTGCCGACGGCCACAAGAGCCAGGAGCGACAGGCATGTCGCGAGGAACACGGCGAAGCTTGTTTCAAGTGCGGCGGCGAGCACCCAAACAAGCCCGGAAAGACAGACGTATGCGAGCCCGACCGCCAGCGACGTGTCCCAGAGGTCCAAACCGTGCGCGAATAGCACCCAGCCAAGAATCAGGCATGGGATCAGGACCATCGGGCGGAGTGCCAGCCAGTCCTTGTGCGGTGGCCGAACTTTCGGTTTCGACATCGCCGACATGACAGCAAGGACCGTCTTCAGCATGTCCTCGTCTGACTTGTCGGTCGTCGCACTGCCACTGGCTCCACCTTCGCTACCAGCGGGCGTTACCGTCGACTTGTTGGGCACCGGGACCGGTCGCGGCCATTCCGCCACGCCGTCCGCCACCAGCTGTGCCGCCTCGGCGTCAGGGACGTCGACCAGACCGCCCACCTCGTGCCCCTGCCATGACTGCAGCAGACGCAGTTTCATCGGCCTGAACTCCGCACCGCGTCGTCCAGGGCATCCAAGTCGGCCGCTGGCGCAGTATTTGCGTACAAGAAGATCATTACAGTCGCTCCACGTCAGGGTTGTTGGAATAGAAGCGTTCTGTTGCACGGTGCAGTTCGGCGTCCTTGGCAGGATTGCCAATAATTTTGAAGCCTAGCTCGACACGACCCATGTTCGGCGAATAGACAACACGGACCTTTCGCGTGGTGCCGTCGTTCAACGTGATCTGGACGTAGTAAAAGCCTTTGAATCCAACGTGAACTCGACTGACGACCGTCTTCTTGACAACTTTTCCCCAGATCTCCTTGAGGTCCAGCAGCCCTGATTCGTTGGGGTCATCGGACGGGCCTTCTCGAATCAGATTTTCCGGCCGCAGTTCGCTCGTCGTGCCTTTTTCCAGCTCTGCTAGGAAGCGCTCAAGGTCGCTGTCGTAGAGGTTGTACGGATAGCCGTCGCCACCGACGGGCGTGCCG
>CAITYF010000263.1 GCA_903896545.1 uncultured Myxococcales bacterium
CGTAGATCACGAAAGCCCGCTCCCATTGCGCCCGCGTCACGTAAAAGGCCCGCACTTTGCCTTCGGGGGGAATGCTCCGCTTGATCCGTTCCAGATGGGTTTCCTGCCGCGCGAAACTCACGCAAGGGCGCACATAAACGCTGAACTGCATCATCTGGAAACCGTCATCCAGCAAAAAATCCCGGAAGTCCGTCGCGGCCTTGCGCTGCGGTTTTGTGCCGACGGGCAGATCGAACGCGACTACGAGCCAGCCCATTTTGAATTTTTCCACATCCATGGCCGGTAATGACGGGTGCTCTCGGAGAGCACGGCCTGCCGAAAGCCGCGCACCACGCCCTCGATGCAGCTGCGGATATCAAGTTCGAGCCCGAAGTAGTCCACTCGTTCCAAAGAAAACCCGGTCACCCAGCGGCGAAACTCACCCGTGACGGCAAACGCCTCGACCTGGGGCCGATCTTTCACCCACTGATAAATCCGCCAGTCCACGCACGGACGGAACGGTTCCATCAAGTCATAGGCGAGGGGCGCGCTGCGCTCCCGGATGGCGTGGGAAATGCCGACCATCGGATCGAGGCCAAAGCCATAGAGCTTCTGGAGCACGGTGGAAAGCAGCACCGCGTAGCCGTAATTCAACAGGTCGTTTAACCCACCGAGTTTTCGACCGCGGGAGAACCCTTCGATTCGCAACCCCTCGGAGACAACGTCCCAGAACAATTTTGCACAGCCGCCCTCCTTGCGCGCGGTGCCGGCCTGCGCGGCCCGGCTAAGCTGCACGGTGGCTTTACTTGCCGGAGCAATGCGCGTGGCAATGAAGGCTTGGTTCGCGCACTTGGCATCGATGGTTTTTTCCCAAAGACGGTGACGGGAAGCGTCGGGCAGGGTGAGGTGACGGCGGGTGAGCAAAGTATCGGCCGAGCGGCAGGCGGGCAAAAGCAGGGCGACCGGCTGGAATTTTTCGCAGATTACGAGCGCGACGCCATGCCGTGCCGCTTCGAGAAACAGGTGGCTGTGAATGCGCGCCGAGAAACTCGTGACGATGATCGACGCGATGTCCTCGAGTGGGAGTTTCTTGATCCCTTCGTCGGTGGTGCAGACCAATTGTCCGTCCCGGCATGTCAGATCGGCCTGCGGGGCGTCGATGCTGACGATGTGGTAGGACATGATGAGAACCTAACGTGGAGTATTGCCGGTCAGCCGTGATTTGAGAATTTCCAAACCATCACGCACGAGGGTGGCGACGGGCGCATTGCCCTTGATGAGCCTCATCCCGTCAGGGGCGCCCAAATCAACTGCAATACCAAAGGCTTGGGTTTCCTTCGTCGAAAGGATGCGCCAAGTGCCCGCGCGCGAGCCACGCGGCACGTGAATCAGTAGACCGTTGCGCAGAAGACGCGGCCTGATTCCACCATTCCGCGTCCGCAGCTCGCGGAGTTTCCGCCAGACACGGAAGAATCTCACAACTGAGACGCGTTCGCCATCCGGTACGTCGGGCGCATCGAGAATTGCCACGCCGAAATTTCCATCAATCACCCGCACGCCTTTGAGCGCAGCGAGTTTGCCGCCGGAGCCGTCTGCACGTGGCAGGCCTACGACTTTGCCCTCTGACTCCTCGGTAAGGTTCACGACGACTTGGCCGTCGGCGTTTTTTTTCCGTTGCTGGAGAAAGACGCGACCGTTTTCCCGGCGGAGGATGCCACGGGTGTTTTCCTCGACGCGCAGGCCGCTCATGTCAGCTGGGACGTGTTGAACAACCCGTCGTTCGGCGAGCCGTTGGCGAATTTGCTCCTTCAATTCCGGTGCAAGGTCGCGCAGGCGGAAGTGACCCCGTTCGTCGAAATCAAAGAGATTCAAGGCGGCGAGTTCGGCCCGCTGCGCTGAGTCCAGCCGGCGCTCGGAGAGCAGCCGCCACACATCGCCGCGGTTGGGAATAAAGTGCGCGGCGAGCCCAAGTGCGCACGCATCAAGCGCGTGGTGCAGGTGGGTGATGTCCCGAATTTCAGTCTTGGTGCGCACTTCCTGCGTCTCGGTGCCGTCGGTCAGTTTGACTGTCTCAAGCACACCGGGCGCAGCGGTAGAGAGGCAGCCAAGAATATCCCAGGCTTTGCGCACAGTCCCAGTCACAGAACCGGGCAAGGCGACGAGTTGTGGTGGATCTGGGAGTCTGGCAAACGGCTCGCGCACCACTTGGGCCGCGAGACGCGCGAGCTGTGAAGTTTGTGTGAGCTGGCCCGGCGTGAAAGTGCGCGCCTTTTCCTCGTAGCGTTCCAGCAGAAAGAACTCCTTGCGCCGCTTCTTGCGACGGTAGTCGTCGAGGTGACCCTTGGTGTTGAGCGATTCGATGTGTGCCTTGAATCGAGCCGGCGTCATGATCGAAAGATTTGGCGCATCAGGGACGGGTTTGCCGCCTTCGTCCTGAATAAACTGCCAGGCGGTGCGTTTACCCTTCCATTTGTTGACGGCAGAGAAAGTGAGCGCGAGCGAGTCCAGCGAGTCGGAGGCACGCTGTGAGCGCGGGATGATATGGTCGAGATCGACGCGTCTAGTGACGAGATCGATGGGGTTTAGGCTTTCGCCAGTGTAGGGGCAGCGCTGGCCAAGATCGAGGGCGACACGAGCCTTGCGGATGAGTCCGGCTGAAATCTTGGGTGCGACCTGCGGGTCTTGTTCGAGCCATTGGACGGCATCGCCATGTTGCTTGAGGCGCTGGCCGAGTTCCTTGGCAATGTCCTGTGCAGTGAGCCCGGCCATCTCGCGCAGGTCGCGGTTTACTTCCAAAGTGATGCGGGCAATCCGCGCCGGTTCGCCGGCACCATAGGCGGGGTCTGCGACAAGATTGTTGAGCAGGCGACCGAGGATTTGGAGGCGGTGGCGGACGAGGTGGTTGTTGGTCTGTTGCGCGAGTGGGCGAATCTCACGACGTCGGCGCACGTCTTCGGTTTCTTCGAGGCAACCGCCGGTGGCTTTGGGGTCGCGGCCGGCCATGACCTCGTCGAACGCCTGCCCCAGCAGTGGGCGGGCATAGGGCGCACGTCCGCTGAGTTTGGCCAACTCACGCCGGGCATCGAGAGGATCAAGCAGGAGATTTTCCTTCACGGGCGGCGGAGTCTTCTTGCTTGGCTTTTTTGGCGGAGCGCAGAGCGCATCGACGGCGGCATCGAAAGCGGCGCAGTCGTGACCGAGTTGGATGGCCGCTTCGCGCAGTTTGGCGAGGGTGGTGGATTTGCCGCGGCGCCAGCGGCCACGAGTGCGCTTTTGCAGGTGTTCAGGCAGGTGCGGCCAGACCGCGGCGGCGGTAGAAGAGCCGGCGATAAGCTTTTGAATTGGATCGAGCACGAGGCCTTCCTTGGCGTCGGGGTGGAGAAAAAATTGTTCGAGGTTGTCCCGCACGTGACCAGGCAGCGCGCGCACTGCCTCCTTCAACTCCCGCACCCCGAGACTGCCAGCAGCGACCATGAGGGCATGAATTTTTACGCGCTCGTTGGCCGTGAGTGCGCGAAGGGGCGCCTCGGCGGAATCCGCCACGCGGAGATTGGCGAGCTGCATTGCCCAGCGGTAACGGAGGAACTCGGGGCAGTTCTTGCTGGGAATCTTCTCCCCTGAAATTGGGCAGCGGCCAATGATGCGATTGTGGTAGCGGGTCGCGAGGCGTCCGAAGAGGAGGCTGCCTTGGTAACGGCGCGGCAGCCGAATGGTGGGCACGGCGATGGCCCGAGCATCGAGGATGACTGCGGCAACAAACGCCTCAGTCACGCCCGGGAGTTTGCCGAGGTGCGAGGCTAGCAGTCGTGTGACTTCGGCATCCACGAGTGCGCGTTCGAAGGCGCAGTTTTTGGCCTTGTAGTTTTCGGCGGTGCCGGTGCGCGGGCCGAGCGGATCCTGACCAAGCCAGGCGCAGATGGTTTCGGCCATGCTGTTTTTGCCGAACTGGGCGAGGGCGGCCTTGGCGTTCTCCACTTTTTCGGTGTCCTGCTTTTTCTCGTCAGACTCCTCGGCCTTGTCGCGCAGCTCGCCAGTGATTTCCTCGTAACCGCGGTTGTGAGCATACCAGCGGAGGACATCCCACAATTCTGGCCAGGAAAGCGTCTGCGCGCCATCGCTGGCGAGCACGCGGGCGGCAAGGAGCCATGGGGCGGCACTGCCGCCATTAGCCCGGTGTTTTGCAGCAAGTTCGGTGGCGGTGAAGATGCCGAGGTGAACGAGCAGCTTCTCCATGCGCGCGATGCGCTGGCGTGTGGCGCGCACGTGGCGGCGCTGCGAGCGGTGGAGCCGGCGGGTATTGGCGAGGGCGCTGTCCTTCTCAAAGATGACCGTGCCGCAACCAAGTACACCAGGAGGGGCGGACTCGTTTGTGCCAAGCACGGCCCAGCCAATGGAACTGTGGCCAATATCAAACGCGACTTCGACGCGTGGTGGTTTTGCGCTTGCGCTCATAGGGTCCTCCGGAGTTCCGTGGCTGCGGAATCAAGTCAAAGTAGCGAGCGCAGCCCGTTTCCCTAACTGCTCTGCAGTTACATCGTGGTCAACAGCGCTTCTTAGAAAACGGCCTCTTCGGAGGCCGTTTTATTTAGTACACGCCCGGAAGCAGCCGCCTGGTCGTTTGGGCATAGCGGGCGTAGTCCTCGCCAAACGCCGCACGGAGCGCGGCCTCCTCCACGCGGATGCGGTAGGCCAGGGCCAGCAGGATCGGCCCGAGCACCCCGGGGAAGGACAGCCAGTTTTGAAACGTCGCGGCGAGCGCGGCAAACGCCAGCACCATGCCGGTGTAGGAGGGATGCCGCATCAGCCGGTAGGGGCCGCGTACGATCAGCCGGTGGTCGGCGGCGATGGCGACATCCACGGTAAAGAATTTCCTGAGCGAAAGGATCGCCCACCAGCGCAGGGCGAGCCCGCCGGCGAACACCGCCACCGTCCCCCCGGCCGCGACGGGCGAAAGCGGAAACCGGAAGCCCGGAGCCAGATGCGTGACATAGATTCCGCTGATGATGCCAACGGTGATGGTGATCCACAGCACGGCCAGCGAGCCGCCGTCGGCGCGCTGCGTGCCGCCCCCCGAACGCCGGGAAAACCGCAGGGCGACTTCGGAAAGCAGATAAAACAGGCCGAGCCAGTAGGGAAGATTCATCCCGGTCAGGTGCCGTAGAGCCGGTCGCCAAAATCGCCGAGGCCGGGGAGGATGTATCTCTGGGCGTTCAGTTCGCGGTCCAGCGCGGCGGTGAATACCGGCAGCCGGGGGTCGTGCCTTGC
>CAITYF010000264.1 GCA_903896545.1 uncultured Myxococcales bacterium
GGGATACGTCGCCACACGCGTTCCAGCGCTGGTGGCAGTACCGCTGCGAGCGTGTCGTGTTTGACGATGAAGTGGCGCAAGCGGATCCTCTGGCCACCGGGAGGAACACATGAAATCTGCGCGACAAGTAATTCTTCTGGCCGCAGTGGCCTTGGCGCTTGTCAGCGCGACGGTTACAGCTGAGCCGTATCCGTGGCCGCATGGTCCGATCGTGCGCACCATCCACAACATCGAGCCGCCGGCGGGCTTTCATCGCCTGGCGCTGGAACCGGGTAGTTTTGGCGCGTGGTTGCGGGAGCTACCGCTTTTGCCCGACAACACGCCGGTGCACAAATGGAACGGCGAGCTGAAGGCCCAAATGTACCAGCGCAACCACGCGGCGGTGGTCGATCTGGACGTCGGTAACCAGAACCTGCAGCAATGCGCCGACGCGATCATGCGGCTGCGTGCAGAGTATCTTTGGGCGATGGGCCGTGCTGCCGACGTGAATCGGTTGCCGGGAAATCAGGCCAAGTGGAAAGGCGGAGATTGGCCCGCGTACCGGAAGTACCTGAACGGCGTCATGGCCAACACCGGCACAGCGACGATGGCGCAGTCGATGCCCAAGCCGCACAAGGGATACCGTCTGATGCCAGGCGACGTCATCGTCCAGGGCGGACATCCCGGCCACGGAATGCTGGTTTTGGACGTGGTCGAGGATGACGCCGGTCATCGCAAGGTGCTGTATGGGCAGAGTTTTATGCCAGCTCAGCAGTTTCACGTGCTGGCGCAGAAGACCGGGAAATCGCCGTGGTTTGCGGAGGATCTGCTGCGGGAACCAGGATTCACGACACTGGCGTGGACGAAAAAGCCCTTTACCGATGCGGATGTGCGGCTTTTTGAGCCGGTAAAGTGAGCGGCAGACGCATGGCAGACATGGGCGGGCACTGGCAAGAGCCGGTGCCCGCTCGTTACCGGTCAGGCACGCGCTCAGTTCCGCGTGCGTGATCGAGCCAATCGTATCCAAGTCCTCAACTCTTCGCTGGATTGGCGTTCCAGTTCTTCGCCAACGCGCCGGATCAGATCGGCGCGACTCAGTCGAGTCAGTTCATCGCCCACGAGTTCTGCGGCATCAACGCGCAAAGCAGCCGCCAGCCGCCACAGCACATCGATCGACGGATTTCGCTCGCCGCGCTCCAACTCACCGATATACTTGGGATTTACCTCCGCCAGCTCGCCCAAGGCGTCCTGCGTCCATGACCGCGCAGTACGCAAGGATTTGAGATTGTTGCCAAAGTGTTTGAGTTCGTCGGTCGTTGCCATGCAGGAAGTGTCAGGCTGGTATCGTTGACTTTGAACCCGTGATTAGCCCTTGCGATCGCCTGATCTCAGGTAGTATCGTCACCTTTGGCACGTTGACGTGCCTGAATGAAGTCGTCTTAGGCGCACGGTCGACGGTGCCCTGACTTCTTGTCCTGCTGCGGCGGACCGCCATGTCGTGTCTCTGGAGAACTGATGAAGCGTTCGTTCAGTCCAAAAGGAATTGCAGCCTTTTTTGCTCTGACGCTTGGCACGTTGGGCTGTCTCGGCACGCCCGTCGGTGGCGACGGCTATCCGTACAACCTCTACGACAGCGACCTTGAGCGCTTCCTAGCAGAGCTGGAAAAAGGCACGACGAGCGAACTGCGGCCGGAAAATCTGATTCGAGAAGGCCCGTCCGATGACCC
>CAITYF010000265.1 GCA_903896545.1 uncultured Myxococcales bacterium
CATCCCCGAAGAGCGCAAGCTCGGTCTGTCCATCAAGCGCGTCGGTTCGGATGACGACGACTACTCCTACGAGCCGGCTGCCGCGGGTCCGACGACCATTGGTGACCTGGTGCGTGAGAAGTTTGGTGATTTGAAGCTGTCGTAGGCCACGTGACCCACGTGCTGGCGCGCGCTCCTATGAGCGCTTGCCGGTGATTGAACCGGAGCCCGGTCGTTCGTGAGGACGGCCGGGCTTTGGTGGTTTTTGGCCCTCGCGAACTTCAGTGCCCCACCGCAACCCAGCCCGTATATTCCACAATGGTACACATCCTGACCACTTCGAATACCAAACTGAACAAGGTGAGACCTGTCGCACTTCGGACCGCTGTGACGTTGGAATTCGGTCAGCGTGTGTCGCAGGCCGGCAAGCGTAAGCGCGCAGCGTGCGCACCGAGCTGTCCCGAATCGCGACGCCCCTTGTCTCCGCGGCGCCGCTCGTACCAAAGGCGTTCCGAAATCAAAAGCCCAACGCCCGCGGCCACCCCGCCACAGTGCACACCATTCCACAGTGCACACAAGTCCACATCTTACAAAGATCAACAAACCAGTTTGATTTCATTCAATTACAGCTTGACTCCACTTCCTCAGGCGCTACAGTCGATCCGCTCGTCCGCGGAAACGAGCTTGCGGGAACATGACAATTCTGATCGGTTTTAGCGCGGTATCGCAGGTGGACTCTTTTGAGCGGCGCGCCACATTGCGCGCACTCACCATCATGACGATCGTGGCGCTGACGGCTTCCACGCTCGCGACGCTTGGGCGCATCACCGCGCTGCACGAACGCTTTCCCATTCTGGCGCAATTCGCTTTCGCCAAGCTGCCGGGCAACTACTTGGCCACCGCGGCGTTTATCAGCCTGACGTACTTGTATCGGCGCGGCGCGGGATGGCCCGTCCGCGCGGTGTCGGTCACCTTGGCGGTGCTGCTGATTCCGGGCATGCGGGACGTCCTGTTCAGTGTCGGCGCTCCGCAGATTGTCTGGATTCCAACCCTCGTCGCGTTCACGCTCACAACAGTGCGCTGGATGGTGGTGACGATGGCGTTGAGCGTCGTGCTCGCGCTCACCTTCCATGGCCACATGGCCGGCCTGCAGAGCGCGCCAGTGCTGTTCGCGTCGTCGGTGATCGGCACCCTGCTCGTCCTCGCCCGCACGCTGCACGACCACAGCATTTCCAACGAGCGGGATCAGGCGCGCGAGATTGAGAAACTGGCGTTCTTCGACACGCTGACCAAGCTGCCGAATCGCCGCTTGCTCGTGGACCGCTTGGACGAGGCGCTCAAGCGCGCCAAACGGGCCAACGTGTCCGTCGCCGTGCTCTTCATCGACCTCGACCGCTTCAAGGAGATCAACGACACGCTGGGGCATAAGGCGGGCGATCAGCTGCTTGTGGAAGCCGCGCAGCGCATCATGTCGTGCGTGCGCTCGTCGGACACCGTTTCGCGTTTTGGAGGCGACGAGTTCATCGTGGTGCTGCCGGACCTGAAGGACCGCATGGCCGCTGGGCGTATCGCCGCCGAGATCAACAAGCGTCTGGCCGCGACGTTCATGCTGGCCGACAAGAGCGCGACGGTTTCAGGAAGCGTGGGCATTGCCTTGTACCCCGATGATGGCGAAGACCACGAGACGCTGTTCAAGCACGCCGATCAGGCGCTTTACCACTCGAAGGCAAGTGGTCGGGATCAGTTCTGCTTCTTCATGCCGTCGTTGCAAGAAGCCGCAAACTCGCGACGGCAGCTCACGGAGGACCTCCGGAATGCGACACACAACCGCGAGCAACTTGAGCTGTTCTACCAGCCGATCGTCACGTTGAGCTCTGGGGAAGTGCTAAAGGCCGAGGCCCTCTTACGGTGGCACCACCCCGATTTGGGTCCGGTCAGTCCGGCAACCTTCATCCCGTTGGCGGAGTCGAGTGGCCTCATCCACCCGCTCGGCGACTGGGTGTTGGAAATGGCGGCGGCGCAGGTCAAGTGCTGGCACAAGCAGATCGCCGAAGGTTTTCAGGTCAGCGTCAACTGGTCCCCTGTTCAGTTCCGCAGTCAGGCTGAGTGTACCTGGCGTGAGCGGCTCGATCGCCTCGACCTGCAGAGCGGGGGGCTCGCCATCGAGATCACCGAGGGCGTGTTGGTCGACAAAACGGCGCAGAGCGTGCAGCAGTTCGAGTGCCTCCGACGTGCGGGAATCGCCTTGGCGATCGACGATTTTGGCACGGGCTACTCCGGCCTCGCGTACCTGGAGCGCTACACGGTCGACTACCTGAAAATCGACAAGTCCTTCGTCCACGTGCTGACTCCGGAACCGCGCACACAGGCGTTGTGCAAAGGCATCATCGTGATGGCGCACGCGCTGAAGATGAAGGTGATCGCCGAAGGTGTGGAAACTCAGGAACAGCATGAACTACTGCTCGCCGCCGGTGCCGACTTCGCTCAGGGATACTGGTATGCCGCGCCAATGCCCGCATCCGAGTTCACCGGCTGGCTCGAACGGCGAGTCCACGAGCGCACGCTTGCAGTGGCGTAGTACGCCTACCGCGTCGGCGTCACATCCCCGCTCTCCCCGCAATCCATCCCCTGACTCGCCAGACACGCGCAGGCCGGCTGCCCGCTGTTGCACAGACCAATCGTGGTCGATCGCCCATGCCCTTCCATCCAGTCCAGCTGCCGCGTCCAATCCGACGCGCCATCGCCATCCACCGCGCGCGTCCAACTCGACGGCGCACCGCCGGGTTCCGGCAGGTACTGGTGGCGAAAGAGCAGTTGGTTGTCCGCAGTCCGCATCTCCAGACTCGCGCCACCGTCGGGCAGCTTCAGCAAGTGGTCCAACCGCAGCTCGTCGGCGCCTTCCGGCCACGTCGTCAGCGCGCTCGTGCTGCTGACCAACACGATCAAGTGCCGCGGGTCGACACACACCTGCCCCGTCACCTGCCCACGCTCCTGACCGTCCACAAAGAGCTTCGCGCCGCCCAGATGCACAGGCTCGGCGCCCGTCGTCAGCGTCAGCTCGATCACCTCGTCGTGGCTGTTCGACTTGCCGTCGCCATCGATGTCAACGCCGCCCGGACGCACCAGGTACTCGTTCAGCAGCACTTCACCCGCCCGCGCCGCACGGCAATCCGGTGATGCCGCTGCCGGCAGCCCCACACCACTCGACGCGCCCGGAAGCGGCTGTAGCCCGGCGGACTCAGGAATGTCCAACGACGTTCGGCAAGCAACCGCCAGCGAGCACACGAGAACCAGCAAGCCCATACGCACCATGACAACCTCCTGCCAGCGTGTTTGCGGGGCCGGCTAGGAGGTATTCGTGCGCTGAAGGTTTTTGCCGCGGGGAAATTTTGGGGAAAACGAAACATTTTTGCGGGACCGCGGCCGGGGGCGGGCTTGGGGAACGCAGTCTATTGGTTTTGCTGGTCTTTTGTTGGGCGCATCCGGCCGAAGCGGCCGGACCGGGTCGTCCATCGCAAACGTCGGACGTTTGCGACGGAGTCCCGATGCGGGCCTCCGCGCGGAGCGTGGAGCCCCTTGCGCGCTGGCGCCTGGGAAGCGGGCCGCGCGTTATCGTTTGGTGGGGTAAGTTACGGGTAGTGAGCGCGAAACGGGCGCCTACTTCGCGGCGGGCGCGGCCGGGGCCGCGGGAGCGGCGGGCGCTTTGGCCGGCGCGGCGGGCGCCTTCGGCGCTTCCGGGGCCTTGTTGCCCAGCTGCTGCGCAAGCTGATACAGCAGGATGTCGAAGTCCCAGATCCACGGCTGCGCGGCCGGCAGATCCTGAATCATCAGCTGCTGCGTGTGGTAAATCGCCTTCATCAGCTCGACGTCCGGCTTGGCCAGATACTTGATGCCGCTCATCGCGATCTGCCGCAGCGTCACGTCGTTCGCGGTCGTGCGCTCGATGGCGCCCAACAGTTCGGGCAACACGTTCGCGCCCTTGACGCCCAACTGCACGAGCAGCACGGCGGCCTTTTCCTTCGCTATGGCATCGCCGTTCTTCAGGAAGCCCGCGTAGCAGCCCACCAGGGCGCCCTGCTTGTCCTGCGCCGCGCCGTCTTCTTGCTTCTTGCACTCTTCGACGACCTTCAGACGCGCCGTGAACGTCGGATCCGCACGCAGGTTCTTCAACCCTTCCGACTTCTCCGCCGCGGCGATCGTGTTCCATTCCGCCAAGTGCGCCGTGTCGACCGCGTACGCCAGCGCCTGCAGGAAGTCGCCGCGTTCGTTTTCGTTGGACTCGTTGTAGACCTTCACGATCGTCGGCCATGCAGCGCTCGCGCCGGAAAGCGAGAGACCCAGCAACGGGTGGAGACGCTGCCCCGGCTGCAACGCCGAGTTCCGCGCAATCGCGGCGATATCAGCTGCAAACGGCGTCGCGTCTTCACCCAGCGCGGCGATGAGCCACGTCGTGAGCTGCACGCGGCTGTTCACGTAGCCCGCCCACGGCAACGCCTTGTTGACGATCTTGAACGTCGCCGGCGCCGCGCCATCGGAGTCGTCGATCGGGCCCTTGGCGATGGACGCGAGGATCGCCGGAATGGTCGACGGCAAGTGTAGATCCGCGAAGACCTGCATCATCTTCGGCCCTTCCTGCCATTCCCAGCCAAACAGACCCGCCTTCTTGGTCCACTCTTCAAACGCCGGATCCTTCTGCGTGTAGATGCCGAGCACCTTGTCCGCCACTTTCTGCTTGGGCTGGGTCGCCAACGCGATACGCGCCGCACCGTAGGTCTCCGCACGCACCGCATCGCGCTGGTACAGACCGTGGACGTACGCGCCAAACGCGCCGTCCGCCTGCGTCTTGCTCTCGGCCAGATACTGGATCGCCTTGATGTTCACGTCGACGGTCTGCTGTGCCGGATCGGTGTCCGCGAGCTCGATCAGCAGGTCCTCGTACTTGGCGCGCGCACTCGGGTCGTTCAGGCAAAGGAACAGCGCCTCGACGAGCGGCGCGCGAGCGGCGCCCTGAGTCACCTTCTTGATCGACGCGGCGAGCGCCGTCGCGACGTTGTCGCCCGGCTTCCACGGGTCCGAGGTGTCCATGCTCTCCAAACGCCACGTGCGGAACGTCGTCGCAATCTGGCTCGCGGCGTCGTTGTTCGACAAGCCAGCCAAGAGCAGCTTCTCCGAACGCTCGCGGAGCTTGCCACCCGCGCGACCGACGTTCTCCACCGTCTCAATCACGAGCGGCCGGTACTTCGGCTCGTTCATCGCCTTGCTCAGACGCTCGAACACCCGATCATCATTGCACTTCTGCTGATCCTTGGTGTTCAGCTTCTTGATCGCGTCGAGCGCAGCCTTGCGGTCCTCCGGCGCTTCCGACTTTTCAATCACGAGGCTGTAGTAGCGGCAGGACTTCTCACCCCGCTGGCAACCCGTGAACGCCGTGACGGCGGCAAGCGCCAGAATCGCCAACAGGGGAAGGCGAACGGGAGACTGCCGGTGGGAGATCTCGCGGCGGGACATCTCGAGACTGCGAAGGGACATCTGCAAACCTGCCATGGATGGATGCGGTGACGGATTTTGGACGCAAAAAGTCGACGACGGGCGAACCCGCAACGGGCGGGGATGATAGTCGGCGGACTGCAAAGCGTCAAGGCATTGAAGGGTATTGGTTTCACACACTTACACGGTTGACCCGTTCGAGGATGCACGAGAGCGACGGATCTTCCGCTTCTGTCACAAAAACGCTAGACTGGCGCTCATGCGCAGCCACTCCTTCACGACGACCACTTTCACAGTTCTGGCGCTCCTTGGCACGTTTGCGACGAGCGCATGGGCCCAAGAAACTGAAACCCCAGAAGAAGTTGTGGAAGCCCCGGTAACCCGCGGTGAGTTGGAATCCGCGTTCCTGCCTTTGGTGGAGCCGCTCAAGCATCGGGTTGTCATCCGCAACGAGCAGAATCTGTACGACGTGTGGTTGGTTTCCGGACTCGATTTTGAGAAGGCGTCAGAGCTTTACCGTCAGGCCATCAGCGCAAAACGGCCTCTTTCTGGTGGATTGCGGATCGAACGCTGGACTTGGATCGAACCCGATCGTTCGTACGTGCTGGATGTGGGTGGCGGCGAGAAGCCGTATCGCTTGCGACTGACACGGCATCTCGGCGGTTCGCTGCTGGAGCTTGAAAACGCTGGTGTCGCTCGTGACGCGCCGCGCTGGGCGCCGCCTTATCGTCCGCGTCCGGTGCTGCTGCCGCACGGGACGACCCGCTAGGCTTGACGCGCCACGGTCACGGCTGGCAGGCATGCGTCCACTTCAACCAAACTGAACGCAAGACGCCAGAACTGTCGGTCGGTTCGGCTAGCCATGCCATCGCGTTGTTCCCTGCCGTCGTCGCGGCTGGCGCGCCCCAAATCGACAAACTCGGCGCGGGCTGCGCGGTCACGCCGATCTCCACGTCCAGCGTGAGGCGCCGCGTGCCGACCGGATTCTGCAGCGACGTCGCCATCAACAGGCGGTCTGCCTCGCTCTTTCCGCCCAGCATCTGCAGGCGACCGGTGATCCCCAGGTTCGCCGTGGTCTGAGTCCAGCCTTCAAACGGCCCAAAGTCGTAGTGCCAAAGGGAACTCGGCGCACCCGCGCACGCGTAGAGAATCCGCCCCCACGCCGCGTCCCAGGTCAGCGCGCTGCCCGAATGCCACACCGGCGCGTCGCCAGTGAGCGGCGTGGTTCCTGGATCGGGTCCTTGCCAAACCAGCGTCTTCGCGGTTTTTGTCAGGTCGATGAGCCACAACTGGGCGACGCCCGTCGCCGGCTGGCTGCCGAGGACGAACCACTGACCCGGCAACGCGCCCGCAGTGACTGCCGCGTCGGGTCGCAGGTTAGGCAGCACTTGCTGCTGAGACGGCGCCAACTGTTGCCACTCGCCGGTCTTGAGATCGAGCCGTTCGCCACCCGGCGCGGCCTCCTGCGTCTCCAGCGCGGTGTGCCAGTCTCCATTCGTGGGCGCCGTCAACAGGCCGCCCCACTGCAGGATCGCTTGACCGTCGGCCTCTGCGATCACATGAGGAAAGACGCGCCCCACGGTTGCGGTCGACGGCAGAGCGGTCCACCCGCCGTTCTTATGCTGCCACGCCGTTCCGCCAAAAAAGACAGAGCCGACCCGAAGTGCCGCGCCGCCGACACGCAGCACGCCACCGGGAATCGTGACCAAACGCGCACCGACAACAGGTTCGGGAGCGTTCTCCACGGCCGTCCACGCGCCAGGCAGCCCGACCCACGTCGCAGGCAAACCGTGATTCTCCGTCGTTTGTCCCAAGGCTACGTAAAGTTGGCCGTCTTTGGCGGCTACGGCGGGGGAAATCGGCCCCGGCCAAGAACCCTGCGACACGCCCGCTGGCCCGCCTTGCCCCGCGGGATTCAGCGTCGACCATGTCTGCGCGCTGATGACATACTTGCGCGTCGGCTGCGGGCTGTCCCCCTGACTGACCCCGCCCACCAGCCACACTTCGTCGGACGCGACGTCGCAAAGCAAACGACCGGGTTGGCCGATCTTGCCCGGCACGCTGCTCAGCAGCTGCCATCCCGCTGCGCCCGCGGACAGGACGCCAAAGAACGCCTCGCCAAGCGACGTTTGCCCATACGCGTACAAGTCGCCGGCGGCGCTGGCGCACGCGGCCACCGGTCCAAGTGCGTTCGCTGGCTGCGGGACGCTGGCGGTCCACAGTCCGGTCGCCAAATCAAACCGCTGTGCAGTCGCGCCGGTGCCGCCCGCTGTACCGCCCAACATCCAAATCTGTTTGGCCGGTCCGAGCCACACCACCGACGGCGAAAACCGGTGTTGCGGCTGATTCTTCCACGCTGGCGCCGAGAGCGCGGCCGTCTCCATGTCCAGAAGCACGGGAGCCGCCGGTGCGCCCGCTCCGTCCAGACCGCCGACCAGCAGCAGTTGCGGCGCGCCGCCAGCCACACCGGGGAGCAGCACCGCGCCCGCCGACCGACGCGCCAGAAGCGGGTGATGGGCGACGAGCGACCACTTCAACGTATCCAAATGCAGACGCCACACGTCGCCGGAGCTTGTCGTGCCCGTGCCAGGAATCAGGCTATCGACGACGCCACCCGCGACGATGAGCGCGTCGGGGCTGCGTGCCATCGCCAGTTCGGTGCGCGCGACGGGCCGCGTCGTCCATGCTTCGGTCGGATCTTGCCAAAAGAGCGGTAACGCCTCGTCGGTCAGACCATCGCAGTCGTTGTCGAGGTTGTCGCACGTTGTTTCCGTGATCTGAAAGGCTGGATTGGTGAACGTACACAGCCACTGACCGCCCGCGCAGAGGAGGGATGCCGCACTGCCCGCGCACACGCCTTGGGTCGGGCACGTGAGATTGGGTGTCGTGGCGATGTTGTCGTCGATCTGGCCATTGCAATCGTCGTCCACGCCGTTGCACGACTCGATCGCCGCCTGCGACGCGCTGCCTTCAGGATTGGTGGAACACGTGACTTGGCCAACTTTGCCGCATTCGACCACGCCAGCACCGCAGCCGCCAGTGCCGTCGCACGCGCCACCTAGCGGGTTTCCTTGCCAGCTCAACTGTTCGTCGGTTTCACCGTCGCAGTCGTCATCCAAGCCGTTACAGGATTCCACGCCAGCTTGCGTGACGTGACTCGAGCAGGTCGTCGCCCCGCTCGCGCTGCAGATCACGGCGCCAGGGCCGCACACACCGACGGCAGGGCACGCCGCGCCCAAACTGATGCCATCAAAGTCAAAGCCTTCGTCGGTCGTGCCGTTGCAGTTGTCATCCAGGCCGTTGCAGATTTCTGCCTCGGCTTTGCTGCCCGTGACACCAGGGGCGGAGGAACAGATCGCCGCGCCGCCGTCCGCGCAAATGACAACGCCCGCGCCGCAAATGCCGGTCGTTTGACACACCTTGCCCAGCGCGATGCCTTGCCAACTCAGCCCGTTGTCGGTGATGCCGTCGCAATCGTCGTCCAGGTTGTTGCAGCTTTCCGCCTTGGCGTGGGACGACGACGCGCCGCTGTTGCTCGAACACCGCGGGGCGCCGTCGGGGCTGCATTCCACGGTCCCCAAGCCGCATTCGCCGGTGCCGAGACACGGCGAGCCAACGGGTAAACCGTTGAACACGAAGCCTTCGTCGATGCTGCCATCGCAGTCGTCATCGATCCCGTTGCAACGCTCGGTCTTGGCCTGATCTTGCGTGCCGCCCGGATTGCTCGAGCAGTCCGCCTGAACACCGTGGCATTCGACGATCCCGACACCGCAAGCCCCTACACCATCGCACGGTTCGCCGATTCCGCCGCCGACGTAGGCAAATCCTTCGTCGATTTCGCCGTCGCAGTCGTTGTCCTTGCCATCGCACGTTTCAGCAAAGGCAAAACCGGGTACCGCGTGGTAATCGCAAGCAAGGACGTTGTTCTTGCACGTCGCGGAAACGGTGGCCGCAGTCGACGCACACACGCCGACGTGCGCACACCCCGTCGCAGCAAGCACATGCGCGTCCGTTTCGGGCACGGCGTTGTGCGCGTCCACTTCGTCCGCCAAACAATCGCGATCACCGTCGGCCACCGCAGATTCCAGGAGGTCCGCGAGCGCGTCGCCATCGCTGTTCAGCGGCTGACCTGGATCGGCGCCTGCTTCCGCACCGTCCGGCTTGCCGTCGTTGTCCGTGTCCGCCGCCAAGGGATTGCTGCCCAAGGCATGTTCCGTCGCGTTGTCGAGGCCATCGCCGTCGTCGTCGCGACCGGGCACCAGACAGAGGTTCACGTAGCAGAGACCGGTCGCGCATTCACTGGACGCGCGACACGACGCTCCTGCGGCGCCTTTTTCCACGCCACAGCCGACCACGGCGAGCACCGCAATTCCGAGGACAATGGCGATTCGCGCGTGAAGTTGCATCCCGCCACAGCCTAGCGGGCGCGCACCGTCGGGGCAAGAAGCGCAGCGATCAAGATTCCAGCGCGGTCAGGACCGCAGGCAAGCAATCCAGAAGTTCGGATGCAAGACCAGCGCGTAGGCCAAACCGCTTCCGCAACTCCTGACCTGCCAGACTGTGCAACGCCACGCCCAACTGCGCCGCCGCAAACACCGGCAGACCTTGCGCCAGCAAACCGCCGATCAACCCCGTCAGCACGTCGCCCGTGCCGCCTTTGGCGAGCGCTGGATTAGATTCCGCGCAGATCGCCCATGGCCCCTCCGGCGCCACCACGACGGTTCGCGCACCTTTGAGCACCACGACCGCCTGCAGTTCTGCCGCGAGTTGCCGGGCCGAACCCAGCCGATCGGCTTCGATCGCCTCGACCGTCTTTCCCGTCAGCACCGCCATTTCGCCCGGATGCGGCGTCAAGATCAGCCGCCCTGCCGCGGGCGTCGCCATGTCGCGTTTGCCAGCGAGGATGTGCAGCGCATCCGCGTCCAGCACGACCGGCACCGTCGTCATCGCCAGGGCGCGCTGGATCAGGTCGACCTCCGCCGCGCTCGTGCCCAGCCCGGGTCCTGCCGCGATCGCCGATTTCTTGTGCAGCAACTTCTCGATCCGCTTGATTTCCGACGCGCCGCCGCGCACGGCTTCCACCATCAGGTCCGGGATCGACGCTTCCAAACGCCCGCGGATCTCACCCGACGTGCCCAGCGTGCAGAGCCCGACGCCAGACCGCAGCGCCGCACCGCCGCACAGCAGCGCCGCACCCGCTTTGCCCGGCGAGCCAGCGAGCACGAAGAGGTGACCAAAACGCCCTTTGTACCCCTGCGCCTCGCGCGTCGGCAGGAGCAGCTTAGCCAACGCCACGTCGAGCGTTTGTCCCGACGGTTCCGCCGCCGCGATCCAGGCCGCAGGCACGCCGATGTCGGCAATTTCCAGTTCCTGCCAGTAGCGCGGACCGTCGCCCAGAAAGAGCCCCGGCTTCGCGGCGGCCATCGTCACGCAAAGCTGCGCAACCACGGCCACGCCTTGCACGCGACCATCGACCGCGGACAACCCTGAAGGAATATCGGCCGCCACGACGAGCGCGCGGTACCGACCGTCAAGCTGCGCGGCCAACGTCCGCACCGGCTCTCGCAGCTCACCTTGCAAACCGATCCCCGCCAGCGCATCGATGATGGCCGCCGATCGACCCAGCGACCGCCGCAGATTTTGCAGCTCAGGTCCCCGTGGCGGCTCCTTGACCACGCGCACGTCCACGCCGAGCTTCTTCATGGCGTGAAAATGCAGCGCCGTCTCGGGCGTCATTTTGTCGATCTCGCCCGCCAGGAACACTTCCGCCTTGAAGCCGCGGTCCGCCAGAACGCGCGCCGCGACAAAACCGTCACCGCCGTTGTTGCCCGCGCCCGCGAGAACCGTCACGTGGCGACCATTGGCCGGCCCCACGCGCTTCACGATCGCGTCGGCGATCGCGCGCCCGGCGTTTTCCATCAGGACCGCGGCCGGCAAGCCGAGGTCCTTCATCGCGCGGTTATCCAGCGCGCGCACCTGTTCTGGGGAGAGAATTTTCATGCCAACCGCATCGCGTCGATCATCTCGCGCACCGCACGTTCAAGTCCCACCAGCACTGCGCGCGCCATGATCGCGTGGCCGATGTTCAACTCCACCATGTACGGCAGCTGCGCGACTTCCTGAACATTCTTGTAGTGCAGGCCGTGACCCGCGGCGACGCGCAGGCTCAGGTTGTGCGCCTGTTCCGCCGCCGCGCGCAGGTGCTCCAGCCGTTCGGCACGCAGGAGCGCCGTCGTCGCTTCGCAGTAGTCGCCTGTGTGCAGTTCGACCGTGTGCGCGCCCAGCTCCGCGCTCTTGGCCACTTGCGCCGGATCCGGATCGATGAACAGCGACACAATGATGCCCGCGTCCCGCAGCGCCGCGATCACCGGGCGCAGCGCCGCTTCCTGCCCAACGACGTCCAGACCGCCTTCCGTCGTGCGTTCTTCGCGCTTTTCCGGCACGAGCGTCACGGTATCGGGCTTTTCCCGCACAGCGATTCGCACCATTTCCGCCGTCGCCGCCATTTCCAGGTTCAACGGCACTTGGACGGTTTGCCGCAGAATCGTGACGTCGCGATCCTGAATGTGCCGACGGTCCTCGCGCAAATGCACCGTAATTTGGTCGGCACCGGCGAGTTCGGCCAAGGAAGCGGCCAGCACCGGATCCGGATAGATCGTGCCGCGTGCCTGTCGCAGCGTCGCGACGTGATCGACGTTCACGCCGAGTTGCAGACCTTCTGGCATGTTTCTCCTGTTCTCAGACGCCGATCGTGGCGATCACGGTGTCGGCGATCTTCTTTGCGTGCTGCTCGACCATGTGGCGGTCCTGACCTTCCACCATCACGCGACATTTTCGCTCGGTGCCGCTGTAGCGCACCAGAACTCGGCCAAAGCCTGCCAGGTCGCGCTCCGCTTCGGTGATCGCGCCCGACACCGCCGGCATGCTCGGAATCGGTGGCTTCTCGCGCACCGGCAGGTTGATCAGCACCTGCGGCACGGTCTCCATCACACGCGCCAGCTCGCTCACCCGCGCGCCTTCCCGCACGGCGATTGCCAGCACTTGCAGACCAGCCAGCACACCGTCACCCGTCGTCGCGTGATCGAGGAACACGAGGTGACCGGACTGCTCACCGCCAATATTGAAGCCGCCTTTGCGCATGGCTTCGACGACGTGGCGATCGCCCACGTCGGTGCGCAAAAGCGTGATACCCGCTGCGCGCATCGCAATCTCCAGACCAAAGTTGGACATCACCGTCGAGACGAGCGTCGCCTTCTTCAAGGTCCCCGCAGCGTGCATCCGCAAGGCGACCAGCGCCATGATACGGTCGCCATCGACGATATGCCCCTTCTCGTCGACCAGAATCAGCCGGTCCGCATCGCCATCGAGCGCCAAGCCCATGTCGCAGCCGTGCTCGACCACCGCGCGCGACAAGTCCTGCGGATGCAGCGCGCCACAGTTCTCATTGATGTTGATGCCATCTGGCGATGCGTTGATCGTCACGACCTTCGCGCCCAGCTCTTCAAAAACCATCGGTGCCACTTTGTACGCGGCGCCGTGGGCGCAATCGATGGCGATCTTCACGCCGTCCAGCGTCAGATCGTTCGGGAAGGTCGTCTTCAGTTTGACGACGTACCGCCCCCACGCGTCGTCGATGCGGTGCGCGCGACCGATCTGCGCGCCGTGCACCAAGGCCGCCTGCAACGCCGACGGGTCTTCCACCATGGCTTCGATCTGCCGCTCCAAGTCGTCGTCGAGCTTGTAGCCGTCCGCGCCAAAGATCTTGATGCCATTGTCATGAAACGGATTGTGTGACGCGGAAATCACCACACCCGCGTCCGCCCGCATCCCAAGCGTCATAAACGCAATACCGGGCGTCGGCAATGGGCCCACGAGGTACGGTTCCGCACCGACCGAGCAGAGTCCAGCGACCAGCGCATTTTCAAAAAGGTAACCGCTGCGCCGCGTGTCCTTGCCGATGAGCACACGCATGCCGTCGTGGCGCCGCCGACACAGCACGCCCAACGCGCGGCCGATCTGCAGGGCATTTTCCACCGTCATGACGCCGGAATTTGCCTCGCCGCGCACACCGTCGGTACCAAAAAGCTTCTTGGCCACAAGGCCCTCCTCGGTGTTCTAGGAACGCACCACGCGCAAGGGCACCGCCACTGGCGGCTCCAAGCCCGTCTGCCGCGGCGGATGCAGGTCACGTTGCAATACGCGCATGATCGTTTTGTCGTCGTACCCACTCGCGCGGATCTCTTCCACCCGCTCGCGCAAGCGGTCGTAGTCAGTGCGAATCCCGTAACTCTTCAGGATCGCGTCGACGCGCGTCGAGTGCCGTTCCAGCGCTTCCGTCGCGCTGATGTAGCCGTGCATCGCGCTTTCCGCACGCGCCCAGAAGTTCAGCGGGTTCATCTGGAAGAACTTCACGTCGGTTTCAGACGGCTCCAGCAGAATCACGTCGCCGTGAAAATTCGGATTCATCTGCAACTTTTCAATGCCCAACATCAGCCGCGTGTGCAGGAGCGTGCGGAACGCTTGGTTGATGACGGTCGCCACGCCCATGTCGGAAAGCGACGTTTGGCCGTTGAGCAGCTGGTCCGCGTTGTAGTTCACAAACGGCCGAAACGGGTTGTACGCGATGACCAACTGCGCGCCGCGTTTGACCGCGAGTGAGATGTTGGCCGTGCGGCGAACGCCCGCGTCCAGATAGTCCTTGCCGCGAATACGCGCCGGTTTGTAGAAGCCCGGAATCGCCGACGACGCCTGCACGGCCTCAGAAATCGAAACGCTCGCGTCTTCGTCGTGGCCAAAGACCACGCCTTCCGCCGTGTCGAGGTGCGTCGCGCCGATGTAGAGCGACTTGCCGCGCTCCATGTGCAGGAGGCGAAAATCGTTGGGCACGCCGTTCTTACGCAGCTGTTCGCGGATAAATTCCTCGATGCCGCTGTTCACAAAAAGCCCCGACGGCATGTAGGAGAGCCCCGGACGAAAGTTCGCATCGCGCAGCATGACTTGCACGAGCGGCTGAACAAGCGCTTCCGCCGCGTCAAAGGTCGGATCCTTGACGAAGTCGCGCATTGCGTTGAGCAGTTCCGGGCGTTTTTCCAGCACGTAGCGGCCGAGGGTCATCGACGCCAACGGCAGGAAACCCGCGGCGTCGCGGCCGAAACGCAGGGGACGCGAGACGAATTCGCGCCAATTCGGCCGGTAGAACTGTGCCGGGCTGAACTTGTCGATGCGTGTGCTCGCGCCTTCCAACGACTTGAGCATCTCCTCGGGGCCTACGCCTGCGGCCAACGGCGCGGCCAGAAACGCGCCTGCGGAAATGCCGACGTAAATGTCCAGATCGGTGACGGAACGGTTGGCCAGCAGCGTGTTCAGGGCGATGAGACCGCCGATCTTGAACGCGCCGCCGGAGATAGCGCCACCCGCGAGGACGAGTGCGACTTTGGCGTGCGGCCGTGGTCGGCCACGGTCTCCCTTCTCGACAAACGTGATGCCCATCTTCGTCCTCCGCGACCGGCGCACATCTTGGCCGTGTTGGCCGCGTTGCGCCAGATTCTGCACGCAACTTTACACGACTGTCTCCACGAGTTTTTGCGCCAGCCGCGACAAACCACTTTCCTTGCCCAGCGCCTGCGACCGCGTTTGGATCCGCGTCTCTGCATAGCCGAAGGCCGCGAGCGAAGGCAGCTGATCCACCGGGCACCGCACAGGCACGATGAGCACCTCGTAGCGGCGGTGCGTCAGAATGTGCACGATGGGCCCCAGCGGCGATCCCGGCTCCAAGCCCATGCCTCTCAGACGCGCATTCAGCACGTCGAGACAGTCGAGCCCCTCGACGCCCGGCGGCTCCCAGAGGCCTGCCCAGCGCACGTCCGCGGGACGCCGACCCAGCACCACGCACGGATCCGCATCGGCAACGCCGCTCTGCAGATCGACTTCGCCCACGATCACTGCGTACGCGGCGCGCACGAGTTGCGCCGCGGCTTTTTGCCGAACGGGCGGAATCAACGCCTGCAGACCCAGCGCGTTCGCCTGACAGTGCGTCGCCACGGGACACGTCGCACATCGCGGCGATCGCGGCGTGCAGACGGTTGCGCCCAACTCCATCAGTGCCTGATTCCAGGAGCTTGGGTCGGCACGGGGCTCTGGCACGTCCAGCCAGGCTTCCGCGAGTTGCCACACCTGCGTGCGTCCACGCGGCGCGTTCGGGTCGCCCGCGAACGCTGTCCAACGCGCAAGGACCCGCGCCACGTTGCCGTCGACAAGCGCTGCGGGCTCACCAAAGGCGATCGACCGTACGGCACCGACGGTATACGGCCCCAGTCCGGGCAACTGCCGCAACGACTCCGCATCGCGCGGCATGACGCCGTCGTGTTGGGCGATCACCGCCTTGGCCGCGGCGTGCAGGTTCCGCGCGCGGTTGTAGTAGCCCAGCCCGGTCCACAGCGCGAGCACGTCAGACTCGGACGCCTGCGCCAATGCATCGACCGTCGGCCAGCGTGCCATCCAGCGCGTGAAGTAGTCGATGACCGTCTCGACGCGCGTCTGCTGCAACATCAGCTCAGAGACCAGAACGGCGTACGGCGACGGCCGATTGCGCCACGGCAGTTGTCGCTGGTGCTGCGCGAACCACGCCAGGAGGGCGGTCGCTTGGGCAGACTTTTCAGCGATGCTTGCCACGTTTCTCTTTTTTGGCGGGAGCGGCGCGTTCAGGTGCTGCTGCGGGCGCCGGTAGTGCGATGGGCGGTGCGGGCGCGGCGCCGGGTGCAACGACAACAGGTGGCGGCGCGGGAACCGCCGCGGCGGCCGTGGCGTCCAGCAGGCGAGCATCCAGGACAGTCTGACGCCAATTGCCATCTTGCGCCGCGAATTCAAACGCAACCGGCAGGCCAGCGTCGGTTGGTTGAAGGCGGACCTCAAACGGGTGCCACGCAAAGTCGCCTTTGTGCAGCACGATGGACCACACAACCCGATCGCCGACGAGCGCGCGCACGTTGGTGTCCGACCCGACGTCGTTGCGAACTGCCCACAAGCGCAGTCCAACACGGCCAGCGAGCACGCGCGCCGGTGCGGGTCGCTGCCAGGTCACACGCGTGAGGCCATCCTTGCCGCCAGGCTGAACCATGAAGCCGTTGTGCCGCGAATTGCCAACCTCGTGTACCGAGTCAAAAACGTCCAACCACCAATCGCCGCCGCAGAGGTGCTTGGACTCGCCGTTCCAGTTGCAGCGTTTCATCGTGCCGTCGGGCTGTTTGCGTTCAACCACCGCGTCGCCCAAGTGCTTGCGCAGGTCATACGCCGTGCGCGACGTGCCCAGGTCAAAGAGCATCAGCTCCGTACCGTGGTCCAAGTCTTCATCGCGCAGTCGGCGGGTCGGCAACTTCAAGGTGCTGGCGCGGTTGTGCGTCGAGACGACCCAGAGACGCTTGAATCCGTCGGCGTCCCAGAGGTCGGTTGGATCGCCAACGATAAGCGCGTCGTCGTATTTCAGCCCGTTCTTTTTGTACGCGTCGGCAAAACGCCATTTCTGGCTGGCCGACCACTCCGGATGAAAGCCGATCGCATCGCCCTTCTGCACGTCCCGCGCCAGAATCTTGGCTGCAGCAGTGAGGCTTGCATCGTCGGGCGCGACGGCGTGACGGTTCGTGCGCAACACGAGCATCGCGGCCGCCGTGGCAAAAATGGCCACCGCACCGACAAATGCCGCCGCTAGACTGCCGCGCGTGCCTGGCACCAGAATCATGGGTACCGCGCCTCAAAAATCGTGGTGCACCGTAAGCGCCAGGTGCCACGAGGAACCTGACACGGACGTAGCCTGCACCGGATCGCCCGGATCGAGCTTAGCAACAGTTCGCCGAGAAAGGACAGTCGCCGCGAGCGCCAAATCGACATGCAAGGGCTGTTTCGTGAGCGAGAGCGGGTCGCCGATAACCAAGCCGGAGCCGAGACCAAACGTTGTCGCTGCGGAGTCGAGGTAGTTCGCCGCACCGTCCGCTTTGGGAAGCGGCGTCGGGCGGTACTGCACGCCACCGCGGAGCACGAGATACTCAAGGACCTGCCATTCCGCGCCCAATCGCGGCTCCAGCACGTCTTTGGCGCCCATCGCGACGGGCAAATTGCGCACATCGATGATCTTGTCCGGTGTTGCGGTGCCCTGCTTGAGTGCCGCGTCGTCGATGGTGACCGACACGTCCGGTGCGAGCGCCGGCATCGCCGAGAACCGCAGCCACGCCGCGCCTCCTGTCACGTTCCACGCGCCAAACTTATGCGCCGCGGCAAGCACGATCGTGTCGGGCAGCCACAGACCAATGCCGCTGATACGGAACTTCAGGTTGCCAACGTCGACCATGTTCACGGCCAGCGGAATCTCGTAGCTCACCTGCGAACTTTGCCGGTAGACGAGGCTGATGCGCCAGTCGTCGCGCGGCTGCGCGGTGATGCCCAAAATGGCGTACGCCTTTGTCGCAAGCTCCACCTGCATCGATTTCTGCGTGATCCGGTGGTCGAGCACGGAAAGCGCGATGTCGGCGCTGCCCGTCAAGGCCGTGAGCACCTGCGCGCCGGCGCCAAAGGAAAGCCACGGCCACGGTCGGTACGCCAGCGACGCAACCAGCGCGAGACGGTCGCCCAACGTGTCGTAGAGCGGCAGTTGCGGCTGGCGGTAATCGTGCGCGTCAAGCCGCGTGGGCCCGCCCAGCGGCACGTGCATCGCGATACCGAGCGCGAGCTTGTCCTTGAACACGCCGCCGAACGGCGTCGAGATGCCGATGTGCGCCAGATAGTTGTCCACCGGCAGATGGCTTGGATACTGGCTTTCGCCGGCCACCCGCTGGATGTCAAAGCGGTTCCAGATGGCGTCGGCACCGAAGCCAAAGTGGATGTGCTTGGCAAAAGCGAGGTTGGCCGGATTGGTAAAGGCGGCAAAGTAGTCGTCTTCGGTCGCTTCCGTGGCGCCCGCCATGGCGACGGAGCGCGCGCCAAAACCGTACAATTCCAAGCTCGTCGCAAATGCCGGGTGTGCGGCAAACGTCGCGATAAGCGTGAGAGCGAAGACACGCAGCTTCACGCGGCACCATCCAGCACCAGCGGCAGATCGCGCGGCGTCTGCGCGGCGACCTGCGCGAGCGGCGCAAAGTGAAAACGGTCGAGTAGCATGGCAACCTTGTCCGCCACGCCGTCCAAACCCACGTAATACTTGAACCGGCGCGTGAGCGGCAGGCGCATGCGCGGCTGGTCAGGATCGAGTTCGCGCGGGTGGAGATACAGGATCGCGGGCGTCTGTCGCAGCTCGGTCGCCTGAAACGCAGCTTGCAGCAAAGGCTTGGGCAGCAACCGCAGGTACCCACCGCCGGAAAACGCAAATTCGCGGTTGCCTACGCGGAGCGGCGTGACGGGCACTTCCAGAATCGTGCGGCCATTGCCGAGGACAACGTCAAAAGGCCGGGTGCGGTCCAGCGGGAAGCCGCCGTGGGCGCGAGACGTCAGAAACAAGGACGAGTCCAGCGTGATGCCGCGCGAGGCGAGGATCGGCAGCGCCCAGGTTTCGTTCGGGCCCAAGGAAAAACCGGGAGCGCGAAAGCTGGTCACTTCGCGGCGTGTGGCTTGGGTCAGCGCTTGCAGCGAGCGATCCAGGTCGCGGGCGAAATCATCGGGACCCAGGTAAGGCAGCAGTTGGTGCAGGTGGCCGTGCGAACCGACGTCGTGACCGCGCCGCGCGATCTCGGCGACCAGATCGGGAGCGACTTCCGCCACCCAGCCGAGCACGAAGAAAGTCGCCTTCACTCCGCCGCGATCGAGGGCGTCCAGCATGCGCTCGGTGCCAATGTGCACGCGGCGCTCCTGACGGCGCCACGCGGTCGGGTCGGGCGCACGGTCGTATTCCAGAATGTGGAACCAGTCTTCTACATCGATGCTCCAGCCGTGCGTGACTGCGTTGCTCATGCCGGGAGTGTCGGATCTGCGGAGGTTTCGCGCAAGCACCGCGCGATCTCTGGCGTCACTTCACCGCGCGAATCTTGACGGTTTCACGCAGCTCCGTCTGACCAATCACCGGCAAGCGGATCTCAATGACGAGCCCGCCGCCCGGCCTCGGCATCGCACCAACCGTGCCGCCGTGTGCCTCCACTGTGCGTTTGACCAGAAACAAGCCCAGGCCACTGCCGATCGCAATGCGGGCGCGCGCGCTGGGGCTGCGATAAAACGCTTCAAAAACGCGGGTGCATTCCTCGGTCGAGAGGCCCGGACCGCGGTCCATCACCCGCAGGATCGCGCCACCCGGATCGCGGTTGGTTTCGATCTGCAAGGACGGCGGGCACGGCTGTCCGTCCAGCATCGTGTCGCTGACTGCATACCGAATCGCATTTTCAATCAGCGTCGAGATCACCCGGTCCAGCGCGTTCGCGTCGCCCGACACCACCGACCCCAAGCTGTCCAGCGTCAACTCGAACTCGAAGCCCAGCCGTTCCAAGCGGTGACGCTCGCGCCGCAGCACAGTCTGTGCCAGCGCGTCCAGATCGACATCCCCGCGATGCAGCAACACGCGGTCCATGCCGACGCGCTGCGCTTCCAGAAGCCGGGCAATGTGCTCTTCCAGAAGCCGCACTTCTTCGTGCAGTTCCTGCAGCAACTCTTCGCCCTCGTTGCGGCGCCGGTCCTTGCCCTGGGGTGCGCGTGCGCGCTCGCGATCCAGCTCAATGCGGATCAACTCCAGCGTCACTTCGATGCGCGCCAAGGGTGATCGCAGCTCGTGGGAAATCCCGGCGAGCAGGTCGCGTTGCGCCTGCAGCATGCGCGCGATCCGCTCGGCCATCGCGTTCAGGCTCTGACCGAGCGCGCCCAGATCGTCCATTGGTTCGACCGGCGCGCGCACGGACAAGTCGCCCAAGCCGATTTCCAGCGCCGCTTCGCGCAACACGCGCGCCCGTTCGCGCAGGCCCTGCGTGAGCGTCAACGAGATGGCCAGCAAAATCGCCGTGCCCACGGCGGCGGCAAAAAGCGCAGCCAGCTCCGTTCCGGCAAGCGTCATCCGACTCTGCCAGACGGTCACAGCCGCCGCGCCCAGCGCGCTCAAGGTCGCGATCGCCACTGCCACAGCGAACACTTCACCGCGGATAAGCCCAAGCGGCGGCAGCTGCGGCTTGGCCGCGGGCTGCGCGAGCGGCGTCATGCGAGCGGGCTGAATGCTGGGATGCTGCGAGTCTGGCATGGTCTGTCGCGACGACTAACCGATGCTCGTGGGCTTGGCACCGTCTGCCGCGAGCATGTAGCCCGTGCCCCAGATCGTTTTGATGTAGCGCGGTTGGCGAGAATCCGACTCGATCTTGGCGCGCAGGTTCTTCACGTGCACATCGATCGAGCGGTCATACGCCGCGTAGCCCACGCCGCGGAGCATGTCCATCAGCGCATCGCGGCTCAGCACCTGGCCGGGGTGACGCAGGAAGCAGCGCAGCAGGTCGAACTCGGTTGTGGTCAGTTGTACGACGTTGCCGTCCGCGGACACTTCGCGGCGCGCTGTGTCCATGATCAGGTCGCCCACGCGGAGCGTCTCGGTCACCGGAGTCGGCGAGCCGCCTTCAGCGCGACGCAACACGGCGCGAATGCGCGCCACCAGCTCACGCGGATTGAACGGCTTGGACAGGTAGTCGTCCGCGCCCAACTCCAGACCCACGATGCGGTCGTTGTCGCTGCCCTTGGCCGTCAGCATGATGACCGGCACCTTGGAGCTTGACCGGATACGGCGCAGCACCTCAAAGCCGTCCATGCCCGGCAGCATCACGTCCAGCACCAGGAGATCGAACACTTCCGACGTCGCACGGCGCACACCCTGCAGACCGTCTGTCACGAGCGTCACCTGAAAGCCTTCGGGCTTCAGCAAGCGTTCCAGCAACGCACCTAGACGGACGTCGTCGTCGATAATCAGTAGGCGACCCATGTTCACTCCTCTACCGCGGGGGGTATCCGGCTACGGCGCCGGCTGCGGTGGTTTCTCGTCCAGCTGCAACTTTTGCGCGGTCGGCTTGACCGGCTCCATCGGCAGCGCGTCACCGGCGGACGCGAACGCCCGTTCCGGTCCACGCACCGCCAGCACCTGAACGGCAATTTGATGACCCTGATTCCACGTGGCAAAGCCGACGTCGGTCAGTTCGTTCAGCTTCACGCCGTTTTGCAGGATGTCCTTGCCGGCTTCGATGTCGGCCAGCAGAACGTCGATGTCGACCTGACGCGCGTGGATCTGCTCGTCGCTCGTGTATTCCGGCGCGGGCGGCACGTAACCGGCGATTTCCGGCTTGTCCGCGTTCGCTTTCAGGCTCGCCAAACGCCGCTGCAGACGACCTGCGGACCACGCGAACAGCGAGCGCTCCTGACCGTCGGTCGCTTGCGCCGCCTTGATCAGCTTGGCCAAATCCGACTCATTGCCGCACAGCCCCAGCGCGATAATCGCCCGCAGCCGCAGCATGTCGTCGTCGCTTTGCGTCAGCGTCCACAGCACCGCGGCCGCTTCGGTCTTGCCGGTGCGCCCCAACCCTGCAAGCGCCGTCAGGCGCACGCCAGCGTCGCCGTCTTTCAACGCGGCGGCCAAAGTCGGCACCACGCGGGGATCGTCAATGCCAGAGAGCAGCTCCAGGGACTTCGAACGTTCGGCGGCAGAACCACGTTCCATGTCGCCCACCAGCGTCGGCACGGCAGCCGAACCCAGATGCGCGATACGAGTCGAGGTCATGCCGACACGGCCCACGGGGTCGTTGAAGCGTTTTTCCAACAGACGAGGGTTCTCGACGAACTTCTCAAAGAAGATCGACGAGGCCCAAACGAGCGTTGCGACAACGCCCAGACCGATGGCGTATAGACCGAGCTTGCCCCAGGCCTTGGGATTGAAGCTGCGATCACTCAGAG
The DNA here is from genome assembly GCA_903896545.1 of uncultured Myxococcales bacterium. Classification (GTDB taxonomy): domain Bacteria; phylum Myxococcota_A; class UBA9042; order UBA9042; family UBA9042; genus CAIYBN01. Next base: position 22,351 of record CAITYF010000265.1, read on the forward strand.
CGGGCATACAGACGCCTCTTGGCAAACGCGCGCCACAACAGAGGGCGCGACCTGCACGGCTAAGTTACGGCGTGCAAGGCTCGGTGACTTGGATGTCGTCCAGGTAGACGCCTTCGTACTTGCTATTCAGGCTGCAATCGCCGGAATCAAAGACAAACTCGATGACGACGTTCAAGCCCTGATACTTCGTCAGGTTGAGCGTGATGTTCTGCTTGGTCTTGAACTGCGAAGGCTTCAAGCCGTAGACCGGATCCGTGGCATCCCAAAGCTTGTCCGACAGCGCGCCGTACTTCGCGAAGACCTTGAAGTGCTCAGTCTGGAAGGAACCAGACGGCGGCTCGATGTCCGCCCAAATCGAGAACTGCAGCTGCGCGCTCTGCTTGGCGTTGGTGCCGATCTTCAGCACCGGCGTGTCCAGCGTGCTGGAAACGGCGCCGCAGTTGGCGACCGGGTCATCGTAGTTCCACACCTTGGTGTTGCCAAAGTACGCCTCGAACTTGCCGTTCAGGTACTTGTGCGGGATCACGTTCCAGATCGCCAGAACGCCCGGCGTTGCCGCGACGGCGATGTTGGACGCCGAGAACGACGCGTTTTCAAACGTGACCGACGGCAACGGGCTCGTCGGCGTGCAGCAGCCCGGACCCGGCTTGAACGGCGTGTCGCAGCTGAACGACTTGTTGGGCTCGTCAAACTTGCAGACGTACGACTTGCAGGCGTCCGGCGACGGCGGCGTGCAGTCTGAACCCGTCACGCAGACCGGCGGCGTGCAGGTCGTCCACATGTTGATGCCGTCGATGTACGGTCCAACGTGGTTGTTGTTCTTGGAGCTGCCCGCATCGAATTCCCAGACGATGGCGGCGTCCTTGCCGGCGAGCGCGGCGGGCGCCTTGACCGAGACGGTGATCCACTGGCCATTCGTGGTGCCGCCGATCTCGTAGGAGGACCACGCCCAGATGGTCTCTGACGACTTCGTAGCATCCACGAAGCCCACGCGCAGGCGGTCAATCGCGAACGTGAAGCTCTGGAAGACCGCGGGCAGATCCCATTCGGTCGATAGGCTCAAGTGGAACGTCAGGATCGTCGTGCCGTTCACCGGGATCTTCACCGGCGCGGTCTTGACGAGGCCGTACGGCACTTTGCCGGTGCCAGCGTCGTAGTTGCCGAGCGTGTTGCCGAAGTAAAGCGAGTACTGGTCCGGGCTGGAACCGAAGAAGTTGTCGGCCGAGATGTGCCACTTCATCGACGCGTCGTACGGCTCACCCGTGACGGAGGCAGGATCGGTCGCGCCCGCGGTCGTCCAGCCGGTCGGGAGTGTCGTGCCCTTGGAGGCCTCGAACGACTCGCCGTTGATCTGCGTCTTTTCCGCGCAGCAGCCCGGCGTGATGAAGTTGTCGCAGAGGCCCTGCACGCAGGTGGCAACGGTGCAGTTGTCTTCCTTGGGGCAGTCCACGTCTTTTTCACACTTGCCAGTCGGCTTGCATTCGCACTTCGTCGTGACCTGATTGCACACGCCGATTTCCACGGTCGGCTTGCAGCTGGTGCACTCGATATCGGACAGGCACTCCGTCTTGGCGCAGGTCACGTCGACCTTGAAGTCGTCGATGCTGGGGCCAAAGAACGTGTTGCCGCTGGCGTCACCCGCGTCAAACGTGAAGCAGACGCGACCTTTCTTGCCGGCGTACGCGCTCAGCGGCACTTCGACCGCGATGGATTGGCCGGTCGTGCAGCCCTTGATGAGGTCGCTGGACCACAGCGGCGTCTTGATGTTGGCGACGATGTTGGAGCATTCCGTCGCGCCGCAGTACTGACCGTTCGTGTTGAACGTGACCGCGAGTTTGTCCAGCGGCGCATTGAACGCGCACACGCCGAGCACCGGGTTGCACGTCTCGCCCGCGTTGGTGCAAGGGGTGTTGGCGTCACACGGCTTCAACGAACCCGGCGGGTTGCTGTAGCTCGTCTGGCCGCACCATTCCGTCTCCAGATTGATGTTGAAGTGCGCCACGTCGTACAGCGTGCCCGACTTCAGCGTCACTTCCGGCGAGCAAATGGTGCCTTTGGGACCCTGAGCGAGCAGCTTCGGGTCGGCAAAACTGAGGAACGTGCTGTCGGCGAAGACCAGCGACTTCGTGCCGCCCGTGCCGCCCGTCGGGTTGACGCGCCAGGAAACGGCGGTCGAGTTGCTGCCGATGTTCTTCCACGCCGCGACGCCGTTCTCAAACGCGTCGTTGAACAGGTTCTCGGCCAAGCAGCACTGCGGATTCTTGGCGTCCGGCACGTTGTTGCACACGCCGGTCGGCGCGCCGTTGGCCTGCTCGCACGTGTCAACCGTGCAGGTGTTGTTGTCCTGGCAGTCGGTGACGCCCGCGCAACAGCCCGGCGTCAGGTCGCCAAAGCAAATGCCTTTATCGGTGACGTTGTCGTAGAACGTGCACTCGTTGATGACGCACGCGCTGCCCGACGTGTTGGTGCACGCGGTCGCTTTGTCGCAGCTCACGCCCACCTTGTCGCACTGCGTCTCGACGGAAATGTCGTCCAGATACACGCCTTCAAACAGGTTGGCCGAGCCGTCGCCGGTCGCGAACTGCCAAGAAACCGTGGCCGTCGCGCCGAAGCCCGCGAGGTTGATGACGCGGTGGACCCACTTGCCACCGGTGGACTTGCCGATCTTGGTCGACGACCACACAGCGGTCGGCGTGACGGACGAGCCGTTGACGAAGACCTTGAGCGTGTCTTTTTCCGTCAAGCAGGCATCCTTGGAGCCGTTGCCGAGGTTCACGCAGACCTGATCGATGCCGCAGCCCGTGCAGCTCGTGCCCGCGAGACCGGCGTTGCCCTGCAGGAACGGCGGCTCAGCGTCCAGCCACAGCCAGTAGTGCAGATACGCCGGCTTCAACTGTCCCGTGACTGCATCCTTCGGGATCGTCAGTTCAGGCGACGTGAACGTACCGGTCAGCTTCGCAGCGTTGCCCATCGACTGGCACGAAGTCGACGCGTTCGCCGAGGTGTCGTAGTTGTAGCACTCGTTGCCGAAGTAGACCGAAGACTTGCCGGTGTGCGAGCGCTTCGACGAGATCTGCCAAGCCACCGTCGAGCCAGTCGCCGACGTGGTGACGTTGCCGCTGAAGCCCGACAGGTTACCCGGCTGCTCAAACGTGACCGGCTGCAAGATGATCTGCTTGTCCGGGCACCAGCCTGGGATCGCCGTGTATTCACACTGGTTGCTCACCGTGTTGCACGCCTTGGTCTGGCCACCGACGTCGGCGCAGTCCGTCTCCACGCAGCAGACATTGGCGCCGCCCTTCTTGACGGGCTCGGTACAGAGGTGTTCAACGCAGGTCGTCGTCTGGCAACCTGGGTTGGCTTTCTTGATGTCATAGCACTGCTGATCGGTATCGCACTCGTGCGGGACATCGATGGCGATGTCGGGCACGTCCGCAGTATCCTTGATGTCCGGACCCGTGTCGGCCGCAACGGCGTCAGAACCGGCATCCGAAGGACCCGTGTCGTCGGTCGCATCTTCCCCGCCGACGTCGGACTCCGTGTCTGCAGCGGGCTCGCCCGTGTCGTCAGTGCTTGCGGTCGTCTTGGTACCGCACGACGCGACCACCAATCCAGCGGTCAAAATCGCCACAACGCGTTGATATTTCAGAAATTCAAGCACGAATGTCGAACAGCGATTCATAGGCCCCTCTTTGCGCGGGCCGGAGTCAACACCGCTCCAGATGCCTGTGGAGACACGACCGCGTTCCGCTAGTGTACCTGTGGGCTACGGGTTTCGCAATCTGCCGGGGCGCGCAATCAGGACGGATTTTGTGCGAACCAGAAGGCACCGGAGGCTTGCGATCACGGGCAGTTGCTGACCGCTTGGCACACGCACGTGGACGCTGCACAGACCGGCGTCTGACAAGCGGCACACGTCTTGTTCGCGCACTCGCTATTCCAGTAACAGTCTGCTTTTTCACAGGCTTCCGTGACGCTCAAGTTGTCGATGTTGACGCCCGGCTTGTCGTTCAGCGTCGCATCGCCCGCTTCAAAGTGCACGCATACCTGCACGGACTTGCCCGCATACGCGTCCAAAGGCACGGTGACGGGCAACCAATTGCCTTGCGTGGAGCCGAAAATCGCGTCAGACGACCAGATCGTTTCGGTGAGGCCGCCGGTCAGAATCTGCACCGAGAACCAATCCAACTTCGCGTTCCCCGGAATCGGCGGGTTCACGTACTGCGCCGTCGCGACGTCTGACCACTCCGTGTCCATGTTCAGTGCGAATTTCAGGAGCTTATAGTTTGTGCCCGGCTTCAGCTGGATCGGCTTGGCACACGCGGTTCCGTGCGCGCCTTCGCCCACCAAAAGCGTCTGGTCGTCGTAGTTGGTGAAGATGGCGTTGGCGAAGCTCATGCTGCCGCTGCCCGCTTCGCCGCCCTTGGGGTTGATGCGCCAAAAGACGTTGACGGAGTTCAATCCCAGGTTGACCCAGCCGGTCAACGGCTGCGTGTCAAACGACTCGTTCTGGATTGTCGCCGGTTTGCAGCAGCCGGGCTGCGTCGCGTCAGGCGTCGACTTGCAGACGTTTGTTGTGCACGTGTCGATGGTGCACGTGTTCCCGTCGTCGCAGTCGGCGTCGCCCAGACAGCAGGCCGCAATGTTGTCATGAAAGCAGACACCTTGGCCTTTCGCGTTGCTGTAGCCCGTGCAACTGTCGGCGGTACACGCCAGACCGTCGTCGTCGCACTTTTGCGCGTCGCCGCAGAGGATTTTGCCCAAGTCGGGGCAGATCGTCTCGACGACCACGTCATCCAGGTAGATGCCTTCGTACCCGTTCTTGACGTTGGATTTGGTCGCGAACTGCCACGCCAGCTGGATCGACTTGCCCTGCCAGTACGCCAAATCCACCGCGACGTGCCGCCAGCCGCTTGGACTCGCCGGGTCACCTTGCGTCGTCTTGCCGATCTGCGTCGACCAAAAGACCGTCGCCGGCGGCGCATCCTGCGCGAGCACTTGCAGCGACAGCAGGTCTTTTTCCGGTTCACACACCGACGCACCTGCAACTTGAATGCAAGACGACGCGGCATTGCACGGCGGGTCGCAGGCGCCTGCGGGCATGCTCGACGTATACGGTGGCTCGGAGTCCAGCCACAGCCAGAAGTGCGCCTGCGCTTTCTTGTCCTTGGGCAAAAGCCACGTTTTGGACAGGAGCGTCGTCGACACCGGCTTGGTCTCGGACAGGAGCGGCTTGCACGCGCCGGCTGGCGTCATTGAGTTGTCGTACGTGTGGCACGGATTGCCAAAGTAGAGCGACTTCTTGCCGCCATGCGCGCGGTAGCTCGTGTTCTGCCACGCGACGTTGCCGTTGTCCGCACCATCGGTGGCGACAAAGCCGTCCTGGCCGGACTCAAAACCGGCGCTCTGGAGGAGCACTTTGCCGGAACAACAGTTGGCGATAGCGACGTTGGTGCATTTGTGCTGCTGCTGATCGCACTTGTGCGTGTTGCACTCGTTGCCGTCGTCGCAATCGGCGTCCAAGCAACAGGCGTCCGGGTTCTTGATAGCGGAGCAAACGCCGACGCTGCACTTGGGCAACTGGCACGCCGAAAGCGCCACTTTGCCCACGCAGTCGTCATCGATCGCGCACTGACCAACGTCCAGAATCAGGTCTGGCACGTCATTCACGTCTGGCGCAACGTCCGCCGTCGCGTCCTGTGGGACGTCCACGGCGACTTCCTTCACGTCGAGGTCCGTCGCGTCGTCTGTGCCCGCGTCGTCCAGCGCGTCATCGGTGCCGAGATCGTCCGCGACATCTTGCGCAGCATCCTGCTCCGCGGGCGCGACGGTGTTGCCGCATGCCACCAGCAGCAGCATCGCCACACGCACCGACCATCGAACTGCCACGCGCATCGGTTCGTCCTACGGACAGGCCGCAATGAAGTGCAGGTTGTCGACGGCCACGCCAAAGCCGCTGTTGCCCACGCTGTCGACGGTGTTGAAATAGAATTCCAGCTGGATCTCCTGACCGACGTACTTGGACAAGTCCAACGTGATGCCCTGCCAGTTGCCGACGGAATAGCCGTTGGTGTTCTTGTCCCACAGTTGCGTCTTCACGCCGCCGACGTAGACGTTCACCTGCAGCGCGTCATACGGCGGGCCTTGCTCGGTTTCCATGAAGAGGTCGAACGTCACTTTGCTGTTCACGTCGCCAGGTAGCGCGATGAGCGGCGTCTTGGCCGAGCCTGTCGTCGAGCCAAAGTTGAAGTTGCCGGCATTTGGATCGCCGTAATAAAGCACGCCCGGCGCCGATTGGGTCTTGGTGCTGCCCAGCCAAAGCTGCCAGCCCTGCGCGCTGCCTGCGCTGTTGCTGAACGCCATGCCCTTGGTGTCGCCGGTGTCAAACTCGTTGCTCCAGATGTCCGCAATGCAGCAACCCGCCGCGCCGGTGCTTTTGTGAACGCACTTTTGCGCAACGCACGTGTCGATCGTGCACTTGGTCTCGCCGTCCGCGCAGTCCACGTCGGCGGCGCAGCAGGTGTTCAAGTTGGAGCAGACGTTCTTCACGCACGTGTCGATCGTGCACGTGTTCTTGTCGTCACAGCCGATGTTGCTCGTGCAGCAACCGGCGATGGCCGAGAACTGGCAGTTCGCGCCCGGTCCGGGGCACGTGTCAGCGGTGCACGGATTGTTGTCGTTGCAGTCGCCATTGCCCATGCAGCAGCTGGGGATTGGTGAGAACTGGCAGTGCTGGTTCACGCACTTGTCGGTCGTGCAGAGGACGTTGTCGTTGCAATCGCCGTCGCCGGCGCAGCAGCTGTAGGGCCAGGAGCACTGGCCGTCCGAGCAAACGCCGGTGTAGCAGTTCAAGGTGAACGCCGGCGCGCAAGCGGCCGCAGCGGCGCATTTCTTGGGCTGACACGTGCTGTCGACGTGGATGTTGTCGAGGTAGAGTTGCGTGTTGGTCAGGCTGCCGAACGTCGACGACGGTGTGACCTCAAAGCGAATCGCGAAGCTTTTGCCGGAGACCGAGGACAGGTCGATGGTCGTCGTCTGCCAGGTCGTGGTGCCGCTGTTGATCGCCTTGGTGGTGAGCGTCGTGTCCGTGCCGTCAATATCGGCAGAAACGCGCAGCGAAAGTCCCGACGACACGGTGTCCGCGCGGTAGCTGAACGTGAACGTCGCTTCTTTTCCGGACAAGAGCGTGATGTACGGCGCGACCGCGGTCGCCTTGGGCTTGTTGGTTGCCGAGATGGTGTACGTGCTCGCAGCTGGATCGCCAAAGGCCAGAACGCCCGTGCCGCCTTGCGAGTCGGCGACGTTCTTCGCGTACCAGGTCGGGCCACCGCCCGTCGCCATCGGCGTGATGTTGAAGCCGTCGTCGCTGCCGTCAAACGGCGCGCTGAGCACGGTCGGAGCGCAGCAGCCTGGCGCGGTCGACGCCGTGTAGGCGCACTTGCCCGCCGAGCACGCGTCTTTCGTGCACGGGTTGAAGTCGTCGCAGTCATCGTCCTTCTGGCAGCACACGCTCTGGAAGACGCATTGACCCGCGCTGCACGAACCGGTGAAGCAGGAATCCGCCGTCTTACACTCGGCGTCCGTCTTGCAGCAGGTGTTCTGATGTTTGCAGCCGCCGCCGGGACCCGAACAATCGTCAACGGTGCACGAATCGCCGTCGTCGCAGTCGGTGGCGGTCATGCAGCAGTCGACCTTGGCGCTGTGCTGGCAGTTGCCGCCCGAGACCGGGCAAAGGTCCAACGTGCACGGCTTGCCGTCGTTGCAGTCGCCGACCGTGTTGCAGCAGTCCGGCTTGGCTGTGTGCACGCAAGCGGGGGTGCCGCCCGTGGTGGGCTGGCAGGCGTCCGTGCTGCACGCGTTGCCGTCGTCGCAATCCGACGCCGCAGCGCAGCAGCCGGTGGAGACTTCGATCTCGTCGATGTAGACGCCTTCGTAGGCGTTCACGCTGCCGTCGATCGAGTCAAAGGCGAACTGCAGCGTCACCGACTTACCCGCCCAGCCGGACACGTCGAGTGTCACGCGCTGCCACGAGCCGTGGGTTGTGCTCAGGATCGGGTCGGAATTCCACAGCGGCACCGTCGCGGCGCCGTCGAGTGCGTTGACCGTCAGCATGTCGTAACCAGCCGACGCTTCGGTGTCCATCCACAGCCAGAACGACGCGGTCGGATTCACCCCCGCCGTCTTCGGCACCGGCAGCGGCGCCAAGGTCGCTTTGCCGGCTACTTGCTTGCCGTTTGCGTAGTTGAACGTGACTGAGTCGCCAAAATAGAGGCTCGCGTTGCCGGAGACAGCGCGCTTGCTGCTGAAATTCCAACCGATACCGCTCTTGGCCGTGTCTTCAAACCACACGCCCTCGCCCGCGCCGTCCAGCCCCGCGATGCCGGAGACAGCGCTCAGCTTGCCCGTGGCGATCTTGGGCGCGCACGCCAGACACGGCGTCACGTCGTCCGCCAATCCCGCGCCGTAGCACGCGACCTGTCCGTCGCCGTACGGCGTCAGGCAGACGTTCGCTTTCACTGTGTAGGTGCACTTGTTCTGAAAACAGACGCCTTTGGCACACGGAATGCTGCAGTCGCTGTTCACGGTGCATGCCGTCGCGTGCACCGACTTGCCGATGCCCGCCGCGTCTTCCGGCGGGACGTCCACCGACGTTTCCGCGGCGTCGATGGCGTCCGTACCCACGATCACGTCGACGACGTCGGGCAGGTCCGTACCGTCGGGCACTGCGTCCGGGTCGGTTGTGTCCGATGCCGAATCCTCGTCGGTCGTGTCCGCGTCGCCGGCGACATCGGTTTGGTCCGTCGTGTCCTGATCCGTCGCCTGCGTGTCGTTCTCAGCGTCCGTGCCCGTGACATCCGCGGTGATCGAATCGTCCGTCGTTGCGTCCACGGTTCCATTGTTGGTCGCCGGCGTGGTACCGCACGCAGCAGCCAGCAGGCTCACCGCCAAGGCTAGCCCGCTTCGCCGCCACGTGCCCATGATCAAGGCGCTGCGCATCGTCTCACTCCCAATCAGAGCCCGCATTCATCCGAACCCAGATGAGTGGCATGCAGGCGTTCGTGCTTATCAAGCCTTGCGGCGCACATCGTTCGTCGCGTCCGGTTGCAACGCGCAGCCGAAGACGCAACTCTCCAGTGTAACACGCGCGGTGGCGCTCAGACAAATACACAATGTGGCCCGGATTCGACGATTCTGGCGCTTCGGAGCGGCCTACATCTCGTTCAGAACTTGAAGCGAAGCGCCGCGTCCAAGCGCCAAACCGACTGCGCACGAGCGCCCGAAGGCGCGTCCAACGCGGCGCCCGGTAGCAGATAAGCCGCGCGCAGCACTGCCGTCGTCTTGGCCAGCTTCCACCACAGCGACGCTTCGGGCTCCAGTCCCAGAAACGTCGCCTTGCCCGGCGTCGCGTTGTCCGAAGCGGCAAGCGCAGTCATCAGGCTGGCGTGAAGGAAGATTCCTTGATCGGCACCGGTTTCAAGAAGCGTCAGCTGCCAACCCGGCTTGAAGTACCAGGTGTTGGCCACCGCGCCGATGATGTCGCGAAACAGGATGCTGTCGACGAGATACCCGCGGTTGAAGTTGTAGCCCGTGATGAGTGACCGCGGCGCTGCGTCAGGAGCGGCACCCGTGCGCCAGTTGTCCTGATCATTGACGCCAAAGCCGCCAGCGCGTTCGCCGGTAGCCAAACCGAGATCGGCGTTCCACAGGTGGCGGCCAAAGCGCCATTCGCCCTTGCCGGCGAAGCCACCGCCAACCATCGTCTTGGTCGTGACCGTGCTGGAACGTTCGTCGGCGTTGGCGACCGTGCCGTAGCGAAAGGCACCTTCCAGCTGCAGGCGCATCGGCGCGTCGGCCACTTTGCCGCGCCAGTCAAGGTAGATCTGCGGCGTGAACTGGCGGACCGTGCGCGGAATCAACTGATCACAGGTCTTTTGCGCCGAACAATCGCCGTGCTCGCCATAAAAGCCGTTGTCTTGGCTTTGGTACATCAGCGCCGCGGCAAACTTCAGACCGGGTGCGTCCGCGGACTTGGCGCTCTCCGCTTGCAGCAACCAACGCGTCGCGTCGGCACTGTCCTGCAGCGCCATCGGCTGACCTTCAGTCGCCGTGGCGTTGACGCCTTTGGTGAGCACCGACGTTCCTGTCACCGCCGTCGCGCTCAACGGGCCGTTGAACAAGATGTCGCGGGCGATCTTCAGGCGAAAACCAAACAACTCGGCGGACACCTGTAGACGGTCGAGATCGGTCTGAAAGTCGCTGAACAAATCGCGGCCGTCGTTGCGCACCATGCCGAGACCAAAATGGTCGCCCATCCGGCCGATATCGACCTCGCCCATGCCCAGCACGCGCACGTGCACCCAAGCCCGCCGCACACCGATCGTGGCTGCCGAGGCGATGCCGCCGGTGTCCGACGTCCACAGCTGCGTTGCGGTCATCGGGTTCGTATTGGCGTGCGCGGCGGCGGTTTGTCCACCCAACGCGAGGTTGCTCGCGCCGTCGATCTGCGTGCGAATGTCAGCCCACTCGCCGACGTGCAGTTCGGGCTCAAAGCGCAAACGCAGATCGCCAAGACCGAGGTAGCCATCGGACGGCGTCGTATTCGATTCGCCGTGGCGCACGTCCAAGTGCGGCGCGATGCTCGGATCCAAGGTCGTGTAGCGGACGCCGCTCAGGTAGTCGAGACGCGTCCGCATCTCACCGTGCAGGTCCAGCTTCACCAGCGGGGTGGCGGTCGGCGTGGGCTGGCCATCGACCACGTCCGCGGCAAAAGCCGTCGCTGACCACAGCCCGAAAAGGGACGTGATCAAGCCGAGGCGGGCGCGCGAACGGGAAAGCAGCATCAACGTCCTGACAAGGCGCGGGCCGACATGGCTCCGAGGACGGCGCAGTGTAGGAGTCGCGGCCAGTCTCTGCAACCGGTTCCCGCAATCGGCGTCACTTCGCATCCGTCGGCGCTTCATAGACGGTCAGCATCGGCACGCCGTCCAAGGACCACTGCGCGATCGGTGTGCGCCATTTGTACGTCTGCCAGAGGTCCAGTTCGTAGTCGTCGTGGTCTTTTTGATGGTGGTAAAATCCCAGCGCGGACGACGCGCCAGCTTCGGTCGTAAAGCGCAGATCGCGGCGGAACCACCCTTCGCGCTGGTACATGGCGTACGCGCCCCAAGCCGACTTGTGGAACCAGATCAGGGCATTTTGCGGCGCGCGCTTGTTCACTTCTTCCAGAAGCGCACGGGTCGTACCGCCCCAGAATTGCCGCTGCATGCCTGCTTCCGCGGCGCCCGGAATGCCGCCCAGGAGATCGTTGTAATACGCCGTGCCTTGCGGATGTGAATCCGCGGTCGCCACCGTAGACGGCAGCAGCACGGCAAACGCCAGCGCCCACGCGAGCAGCATCGGTGCCGCAAAACCACGCCACCAGGAGAGAGCGGGCGGTGCAAACTGTCGCATCAACGCGGCTTCCACGCTTCCGGGGTTCACGCCTTCCATGTCGGTCGCCGTTCCGTCGGGTGGCGCAATCGTGTCCGCCAGCCGCCGCCAGATGGCCTGCAAACCGCGCGCGGCGATGAGCAGCATGAAGGCATACGCCAACATCCAGTGCTTGGTACCGCCAAAAATCGGCGTACCGGGCATGGAAATAAGCGCCATCGGCCAGATCGCGGAGAGCAAAATCAGCCGATCGTACGAGCGCAACTCCGCCGTGCGACCAAAATCGTCCAGCCCCAAGGGACCCGCGCGGCGCTGACGGGCGCGGTACGCCTCCACGTCGGCTTGACGCCCCATGTCGCGCGCGGTCTCTTCGCGGCGCTTCGTCGCCACGTCGAGCGGCACGGTCGCGTCGTGCTGCGGCTCAGTTGGCAGTTTGCGGCGCTGCCACCAGGTCTGCAACCTGTGGACCCAGTGCGGCAAACGCCGCGGCCAGTACACGGTCAGCAGCCCGAACACGAAGGCGACCAGCAACACAAGCGGCCAAGTCACCGCCGTCATTACCCACGCAAACAGAGTCGGAAACGGTGGGTAGGCGAGCACTTGGCCAAAATAGACCTGCATGTAGTGCTCGTGGTGGACGTGGAACTCGATCCAGCTGAGGAAGTTGTTCAGCGTGTCCACCCACAGCAGCGGCCAACCGGCGATGAGGATGGCAAAACCAACCGGCAACATGACAAAGAACACTGCCGGAACCGGCGGCGTGGACACCTGCAAGAACCGCGTGAACGGCAAGATCAGCACCGCCAGCGCGAGGATTGGGTGCAGAAAATACGCCGGAATCGCCAGAATCGCGCCGCCCAGCAGCCACGGCAGACGCTGCTTCCAGGAACCCGGTGCGAGCGTCACCTCAAAACGGCCTTCTGCGAACGCGTCCCACGCCCAGTGCGCGATCAGCACGATCGGCAAGAACAGCGCGTTGTGTTTGGCCAGAAGCGCGAAGCCCCAGAGAATGGCGGTCGGCAGAATCCAACGACGCGATCGCAGGGAACGGTGGTAGCAAAGCGTCGTCGCGACGAGAAGCGTCGTGATCGTCGTGTCAAAACACGCCAAGTGCGCGTGGTAAAACGGCTGCGGCAGGCACAACCAGCCCAGACCCGCAGCCACCGCGAACGCTTGCGTCGCACGCGCCGGACCCCACGCAGTTTGCGGCGCGGTGAACATCTGGCGAGCGGCCAAGTAGAGGAGCGCGACCAGAAGCGCGGCGAAAACCGCGCCCGGGAACCGCATCGCGCTGGATTCCGACATCACGTAGAGCTTGCGCTGTTCGAGCGCCTCGCAGCCGGTGCGGCGAATCGTGCCCTTCTCGCCGACGCCTGGCGCAAGGCACGTCGACTTCAGCAACGCCAGGTCCGCCGACTTGTCGATCCGCACCGATGCGTGATCGCGTTTGCGCTCGATCACCTTGCCTTGAACGAACCGCCGCGGACCGATGTCCGCCGGTCCGCCCACCACTTGCGGCTTCAGCAGCCAAATTTTGCTATTTGCCTCAAAGCCGTGCGCCGCGCCAAGCTCGTTGATGTCGAGCAGAATCTCGCCTTCTTGCACGTGAATGTTGGACGTCGGGCGGAGCTTGCGGCCAAGAACGCGCCACGAGTAGCCGAAAAGGATCTTGTCGAGCGGTGGATGCTCGGAATTCGCTCGCCACGTTTCGAGGATCGCCGAACGCTCCAGCGCGTCACGTCGCGACTTGCCGCCCGCCTCGACCTTCACAAACCAGTCTTGATACGTCTCCGCGTGGCCAAAGTAGAACGCCTCGTCGCGCACGAACCCCATGTCGTTTGTCGCCACCAGCAGCACCGTCGCCGCGATCCCCAAAAGGAGCGCAATGCCAAGGTCCAGCGATCGGCGCAGTTGCGGTTCGGGCGTGCTCATCGACTTTGGCTTACTCGTCTTCATCGCCGGGTTTGCCGGCAATCAGGTTGTACTTGCGGGCAAGCCGCCGAAAATGTTTGCGATCTACGTCGGCATCGCGCGCCGCTTGACTCAGATTTCCACCGTGGCGCGCCAACACAGCCGCCAGATAGTCGCGCTCAAAGGTACCCAGCCACGTTTCCTTGGCGTCGTGAAAGTTCAGGTCCGTTTGCACCGGTGGCGCCGCGCTGACCGTTGATGGCCGCTTCAACGGTGCCGTAGGGGCGTAAGCATCCTGCCGACGCCGCGGCGCGTCCAGTCCGCGGATACTTTCGGGCAAATCGTCCGGTTGCAGCAAGTCGCCATCGGCAAAAGAGCACGCGCGCTCGACGATATTGCCCAATTCCCGCACGTTTCCGGGCCAATCGTAGTCGTGCAGCAATTGCAGCGCTTCCTGGCTGATCCCTTTGACGCGCTGCGCGTCCGCGTCTCTTTGCCCCAGACCGCCGCGGTTGAACGCGCCGTTGCGGAGCATGTGCTCGGCCAAAAGACGAATATCCTCGCGGCGTTCACGCAGGGGCGGCAAATGCAGCCGCACGACGCCCAGGCGGTAGAACAGGTCTTCGCGAAAGCGTCCTGCCTTGACCTCCGACTGCAGATCCCGGTTGGTCGCCGCGACGACGCGCACGTTGATCTGAATGGGGCGATTGCCGCCGACGCGCCGGATCTCGCGGGTTTCCAGCGCGCGGAGCAGCTTGGGCTGCAGGTCCAACGCCAGTTCGCCGACTTCATCCAGGAAGATCGTCCCGCCGTGCGCCAACTCAAAAAGCCCCTGCCGGGTCGCCAAAGCGCCGGTGAAACTGCCCTTCTCGTGGCCAAAAAGCTCGGATTCGATGAGATTTTGCTGCACAGCGCTGCAGTCAAAAACGATGAATGGCTGGGTGGCGCGCTGGGACAAGTGGTGCAACGTACGCGCGACGACTTCCTTGCCCGTGCCGGTCTCGCCTTCCAGCACGACGGTCGCACCGGTCGGCGCGACTTTTTCAACCGCCGCCATCAGCCGCCGCATCGACTCGGACTGCCCAACCAGACCGCCCAATTGCCCTTCCGCGCGCGGACGGACGTCGAGTTTCTCGGTCACCACGGAGAAACGCAGGGTCGTGCCGCCCAGGCGCACGGAGCAGCCCGAACGCAGCCACGCTTCCCGCACCCGCACGCGGTCCACGTAGGTTCCGGTCGCCGAGCGCAGATCCTCGATGAGAAACGCCTCGCCGTCGCTGAAAATTCGCGCGTGATGCCGGCTGACGCGATCGTCGTCGAGCACCAAGTCGTTGTCTTCCAGCGCGCCAAGCGTCACGTTGGGCTGGTCAAAGATGTACTCGGTGGTGCTGCCGTCCGCAGTCGTCGCGATGAGCTTGCAGCGACGCAGCGTCAGCGAATTCGGCTGGGGCGAGGCGAACGTGCCGTGGAGGTTTGTCTCTTTCACCATCCAACCCGTGTCGCAGCGCGGTTGCCAAGCCAGCCGCGATTCGCGTCATCGCGCCCGCCGCCGCAGCGTGTCGGAAGGACTACGCCTCAAACGACGTCATCCGCTGGCGGCGCTTCTCGTACATCTTCTCGACGTGCTCCTGCTTTTCCTTGCAATCGATGCACAGGTTCGCTTCCGGACGCGCGAGCAAGCGGTTCGCGCCAATCACGGCGTCGCACTCTTCGCAGTAGTTGTACTCGCCCGATTCAATGCGGCGAATGGCCTTGTCGATCTTCTTAAGGAGCGTCGCGTCGCGGTCGCGCAGGCGGAATTCAAACGCCTGATCGTAGCCCACGCTGGACAGATCCATCTCGTCGGCCACGCGCAGTTCGTCCGGGTCTTGATTCTGTTCAGCAGCCTTGACGGCCGCCAGCGTGCGCTCACGCTTCTCAATCAGCATCAGACGCTGTTGCTCGACCTGCTCATCGGTCAGCGGTTGGAGCTCGAAATTCTCGGCCATAGTGTCCTCCCCGGTACGTGGGAACTGATGGTAGGTTGGGGGTGGCGCTCGGTCAAGGGACTTTCGCCTGAACGAGCTGCCGCGCCGTCCTGAACGCTCCGCGTTCGCCGCTCCAAGTCTTCGCGGCCGGACGTCTTGCCGGTTGGGGGTGGCGCTCGGTCAAGGGTGAATCGCGCGGGACGCCAAGACTACTGCGCCTTTAGCCAGAGCGCGGCGCCGTCCATCAGCCACGCAACAGCGACGTGAATCGTCACGCCGCCCCAAATCGACTTGGTATTCATCGCCAATGTGCCCAGCACAAGCCCGGAGAGAATCGACCCCAGGCACTCCGGCAGCGGCTTGCCAAAGTGGATCATCGCGTACGGGATCATCATGACCATCACGCCCATGCTGCCCATCTCGGCAACGACGCCACGGAGCATGAAACCGCGAAAGAAGAACTCGAGACCAAAGAACTGCAGCGCGTAGCCCAGCTCCCACGCAATGCGGTCGGGCCAGCCGGTGGCGTGGTCGTAAAACGGGTAGTGCGCTTGAAAGTTGGGCGTGTGTGCAACGGCCAGCACCGCCAGACCGACGGGCAGAAACAGCAGCGCGTAGAACGGCAGATGCTTCCAATAGTCGTTCGGCGTCAGGTAGCAATCCGCCAGCGACAAGCCCAGCCAGAAGCGCGCCACGAGCGCGGGAATGATGAAGTAGCACGTGACGCTGCCCGCGACCCAGGAGAGCGAGAGGAGGAGACGGTGGTACGGATCGATCAGCGCACCCAGCGGCTCAGAAATGGCGTAGGCGGTGTCGATCGTGCCCTGCGCGACCTGCGCCTGAAACGTCTGGTCCATCACGACAAAACGCAAAAGGACGAGCATCAACGCGGCGGTCAGGCTCGTCACGACCGTCGCCGTGCGTGCAGAAACCTTGCCGGCACGCGGGCTGCGGTCGCGGGCGTCGATGCGCGCCCACGGGTCGATGAAAAGGTACGTGAACGGATGGCGAAGGACTTGCAGCAGCATGGGGAACGGGTGGTAGCGGACTTTTCAGGCGATGTCCATAGGTCTGGCCAAGCGGCCGCAGCCGCGCTACAAACCGCATCCGAGGTAGCCCGTGCAGTCGTCGCTCTTTCCCGATCCCGCAACCGATCACCCGCTCCTGCAAGGCTTAAACCCTGAGCAGCGTCGCGCCGTTACCACGACGCGTGGCCCGCTTTTGGTGCTGGCTGGTGCCGGTTCTGGCAAGACCCGCGTCATCACGCACCGCATCGCGTGGCTGATCGAACAGGAGCGCGTGTCGCCATGGCAAATCCTCGCGATGACGTTTACGAACAAAGCCGCCGGTGAGATGAAGGAGCGCGTCATCCACACTGTCGGCGAGCAGGCCAAGGACGTCTGGCTCGGCACGTTTCACAAGATCGGCGTGCGCATGCTGCAGCAGATGGCGACGCAAGCCGGACTGCGCGCCGGTTTTTCCATCTACGACACCGACGATCAGGTACGCACGATCAGCCGCGTGATGAAGGCGTTGAACCTGTCCGACGCGACGTACAAGCCCAAGCAGTTCGCGCAGTTCATCGACAAGTGCAAGAATCGCCTGCAGTTACCCGACGACCCGAAGCTACTGGACAGCGTGGAATCGGACTTCGACAAGAAGGCGATTGCCGTTTACGCGGCGTACGAAGCCGAAATGCGGACGGCAGACGCGGTCGATTTTGGCGACCTGATCATGCGGCCGACGATCGTACTCGCGCAAAATCCGGGGCTGCGGCAGAACTGGTCCAACCGCTTTCGCTACGTGCTCGTGGACGAATTTCAGGATACGAACGCGGCGCAGTTCGAACTGTTGAAGCTCCTGACCAGCGAGCACGGCAACCTGTGCGTGGTCGGCGACGACGATCAGTCGATCTACTCGTGGCGCGGCGCGGAAGTGGGCAACATTCTGGGCTTTCCGGAGATGTTCCCCAATACAACGACAATCAAGCTGGAGCGCAACTACCGTTCGACCGGCCACATTTTGGCAGCGTCGACGGCCGTGGTCAGCCACAACCGCAACCGTCACGGCAAAGTGCTCTGGACCGAAAGCGGCGAGGGTGAACTGCTGGTCCTGCACGTCGCGCAAAATGAGCGCGATGAAGCAGATTGGGTCGCGCGAACGCTGGATCAGCTGCGAACCGCCGGGACGTCAGCGTCGCAGATGGCGGTGTTTTACCGGACCAACGCGCAGTCACGCGTGCTGGAAGAGTCGATGCGGCGGTTTCGCCTGCCGTACATTCTGATCGGCGGCCAGCGGTTCTACGAGCGCGCCGAGGTGAAAGACGCGCTGTCGTGGCTGCGCCTTTTGGTCAATCCGCAGGATTCGGCAGGCTGGGAACGGGCGATTCACGCGCCGCGGCGTGGCATTGGCGATGCGACGGTTGAACTGGTGGCGCAACGCGCGCGCGCCCGTGGGATTTCCCTGCCCGAAGCGGCGGACGACCTGCTCCTGCTGAATCAGGCCGGTCGGTCGGCGGAGAAGCTGCGTACGTTCCAGAACCTGCTGCGGGGCCTGCGTGACGGGATCGAGGGTCTGCGCGCGGACACCGTGGGCGCGCAAGTGCTGCAGGCGTCGGGGTTGAAGGCAGCGCTGCAGGCGGACAAAGACCCGGACGCGCAGGACCGACTGGAGAACCTGGGCGCGCTGCTCGCGGCGATGGCGGAACACGCAGACACGGCGGACGATCCGTCGCTGCGCGGCTTCTTGGAACAGGTGGCGCTGGTCGCGGACACGGACAAGCTGGGCGACGGCGCCAAAGTGTCGATGATGACGATGCACTCGGCGAAGGGGCTGGAGTTTGACGTCGCCGTCGTTGTGGGTCTCGAAGAAGGCATCCTGCCTCACGCGAATTCGGTCGCGGAAAGCGGCGATGGTCGCAGTTTGGAAGAGGAACGACGGCTGCTCTACGTCGCGATGACGCGCGCACGCAAGCGGCTGTTTTTGGCGCACGCCCGGAGTCGCCGGCGCTTTGGCGGTCCGGAGATGCAAGCAGATCCGTCGCGGTTTCTGTCGCAGATCCCTGAAGAGCGCATTCGCGTGGAAGGCGGTCGATCGTCGTCGCAGAGTTGGACGCAAGCTGGCAGTTGGAGCCAAGCGAGCAGCTGGAGCGGCAGCACCGCCAGCCGCAACGGCTCCTGGTCGCAGCGACCGCAAAGCCCCGGCAGCTTCCCCGCGCGCCCGCGTCCGTCGGCGCAGGAGGAGCCCGTTTTCCAGCGCGGCGACCCCGACTCGCCGTACCAGCCCGGCACGCGCGTGCGCCACGCCAGCTTTGGCGGCGGCACGATCCTGGAAGCCGACGGCTACGGCAGCGACGCGCGGCTCACCGTGCGCTTTGACACCGTCGGCGTGAAGAAGTTGGTCGCGCGGTTCGTGCAGGTGCAAGCGTGACGCAGGTAACCGTCGTTGTGCGGTATTTTGCCGCCGCACGCGATCGCGCCGGTGTGGATTCGGAGCAGCTGGACGTGCCAGTTGCAACGACGATCGGCGAATTGCGGGCGCTGCTCGTGGAACGTCACCCACCGCTCGCGCGGCTGCTGCCGATCTGCAAAATGGGCTGCAACGACGAATTCGCCGACAACGCGCAGGAACTTCAGTCAGGCGACGACGTGCTGGTGCTCCCGCCGTCAGCTGGCGGTGCGCCACGCGCGCAGCTGCTCGACACACCGATCGCGTTTGGCCAAGCGGAGGCACTTTGCGCGCAAGATGGCGTCGGTGGCGTCGTCACGTTCACGGGCACGGTGCGGCGGCAGAACCTGGGGAAGAACGTCGTTCGGCTGGAGTTCTCAGCCTACGCGCCGCTGGCACTGAAGGAAATGGAGGCGATCGCCGCTGAAGCGCTGTCACGCTGGCCCCTGCAGGACGTGCAGATTCTCCACCGCATCGGCGTGCTCGCGGTTGGCGACATCGCTGTGCAAATCGCGGTTGCCGGCGCGCACCGCGCAGAACCGTTCGCTGCGTGCCGCTGGGTCATCGACGAACTGAAAGCCCGCGTGCCGATCTGGAAGAAAGAAGTCACGGACGACGGCGAAGAGTGGCTGGGCAGCACGCCGTGAGGTGGATCAGAACTCCAGCCACAGCGCGTAGATCTCGTTTCGTGACAGACCTGTCTTCTCGCTAATCGCGCGCGTCGCATCTTTGCGGTCCAAACCTGCGGCCTTGGCTTCCGCCACGAGCACGCGCGCATCGGGCACTTCCGCCGCCGGTGCGCTGGCCACGCTCACTTCCACCAGCAGAACAGCCTCGCCGCGCAGCATCTCGTCGGTCAACGCGGCCGGGATGTCCTGCGCCAGCGCCCGGACGTAGCCTTCATGAACTTTGGTCAACTCGCGCGCCACGACGACGCGCGCCTGCGGGCGGATCTCGGCCAAATCGCGGGTGACGGTCTGCAAGTCGCGGCCGGGCACGTAGAACGCGTGCGTCATCGGCTCCCCGTCCGCACTCGGATGCAGCGTGCGTTCCAGGAGCTGCTTGCGCTCGCCCAGCTTCTTGGGCAAGAAACCCCAGAACGCGAACGGAATCGGCACCAGACCGGACGCCGCCAGCGCTGCCGCCACGGCAAAAGGTCCGGGAATCGTCCGCACTGCAAAGCCCGCGTCGTGTACGGCGTCGACAAGCAGTTGCCCCGGATCGGAAAGCGCGGGCGTACCGGCATCGGAAACGAGCCCGACCGTCGCACCGGTCTCCAGCCGCGCGATAACACCGGCGATCTTGGCGACTTCATTGTGCGCGTGCAGCGACCACGTCTCTTTCTTCAGACCGATCGCCGACAGCAAGTGCCCCGTGTGCCGCGTGTCCTCGCACAAGAGCAGTTCCACGTCGCGGAGCACGTCCACTGCGCGCGGGCTCAGGTCTGCCAGGTTGCCAATCGGCGTTGCGACGACGTACAGCGTTGCCGGATCCAGCGCCACCGGTTAGGCCTTGCCTTGCGCGTGCAGAAGCGCCGCGCTGACAAAGCCGCGGAACAGCGGGTGCGGCGCCAACGGTCGGCTCTTGTACTCCGGGTGGAACTGGCAGGCGAGGAACCACGGGTGGTCGGGGATCTCACACATCTCAACCAGCGCGCCGTCCGGCGACAGACCGGAGAGCGCGAGGCCTTTCTCCGCCAGCTTCTCGCGGTACGCGTTGTTGACCTCAAACCGGTGGCGATGCCGCTCACTGATCAACGCCGAGCCGTAAACGCGCTCCGCCAGCGACCCCTTGGCCAGCTTGCACGGGTACGCGCCCAGCCGCATCGTCGCGCCTTTGTTGGTGATCTCGCGCTGGTGCGCCATCAGGTCAACGACCGGGAACGGTCCGTCCTTGTCGAATTCCGTCGAGTGCGCGCCCGCCAAACCGACGACATTGCGGGCAAATTCGATGACAGCGATCTGCATGCCCAAGCAAATGCCAAAATACGGCACCTTGTGGGTCCGCGCGTACTCCGCGGCACGAATCTTGCCTTCCACGCCGCGCCGACCAAAGCCGCCCGGCACCAGAATACCGTCCACGCCGCCCAGAATCGCACCGAGGTCGTCTGCGGTCTCCAAGTCTTCTGCGTCGATGTAGGTCAGCTGCACTTTGGCATCGTTCGCCACGCCGCCGTGCATCAGCGCTTCATTCAGCGACTTGTAGCTTTCCTGCAGTTCCACGTACTTACCGACGATGCCGATCTTCGCCACGTGGCTCGCGGAACGCGCCGTCTCGCCGAACTTCTGCCACGACGACAGATCCGGATCGCGCGTCCAGATGCCCAGCATCTCGCAGACCTGCGCGTCAAAACCCTGCTGATTCAGCTTGAGCGGCAGGTCGTAAATCGACGCCACATCGGGCGCCAGAATCACGGCATCGCGCACGACGTTGCAAAACAGCGAGATCTTCGCTTTGAGCGCATCGTCCAGCTCGTGATCGCTGCGGCATACGATCATGTCCGGCTGAATGCCGATCTCGCGCAGCTCTTTGACCGAGTGCTGCGTCGGCTTGGTCTTCACTTCGCCCGCCGCCTTGATGTACGGCACCAGCGTCACGTGGATGTTCGCGGCGTTCCTGCTGCCCACTTCCAGACGCATCTGGCGGATCGCTTCCAGGAATGGCAGCGACTCAATATCGCCCACCGTGCCGCCGATCTCGATGATCGCGACGTCCACGCCTTCCGCCGCGGCGCGCACTTTTCGCTTGATCTCGTCCGTGATGTGCGGAATGACTTGAACGGTGCCGCCCAGATATTCGCCGCGCCGTTCGCGCTGGATCACCGTGTCGTAGACTTGGCCAGTCGTGAAGTTGTTGGCCTTTTTCATGGTCGCGCTGGTGAAGCGCTCGTAGTGGCCCAAGTCGAGATCGGTCTCCGCGCCGTCGTCGGTCACGAACACTTCGCCGTGCTGGTACGGGCTCATCGTGCCGGGATCGACGTTGATGTACGGGTCCAGCTTGACGTTGGTGACCTTCAAGCCGCGGCTTTCCAAGAGCGCGCCGAGGCTCGCAGCGGTGAGGCCTTTGCCGATGGACGAGACGACGCCGCCCGTGATGAAGATGAATTTCGTCTGTTTGGGCTGGACGGCCATGACAATCCCCTCCTCGCGAAAACCGTGCCAAAACGCCACGATTACGCGAGATCACACTGGTTTTTTGGGAAGTTCCGAGTCGAGCGCGCGCATCACATGCGGCGAGCGCCAATCAGAGCCCGGGAGCAAAGGCTAAGCGACCGGGGCCGATCTCGTCAAGGTGAACAGGTGACGATTGGGCTACGAAGCGCGCGATGGCGGCGCGCTGGGGCTACTTGCCGACGTAGACGAGTAGAGAACGCGCCTGCGAATTGTTCGGCGTCGTGCCCTTGTCCCATAGCGCCAAACCGAAGCAATTCGCGGCCTCCCACGGGGAAGCCGAGTTGTTGATGATGAGGTTCCAATGCGTCTCATCAAAGCCGGTCTGTTCGCCAATCCACGCGTACGTGTGGTCCAGCGGGTAGCTGTTGGAGTCGCCCTGACCCATGAAGAGGATCAAGAGGTTCGCCTGCAGGATCGACGCGGAGTCCGATGGCGTAAACCCGTGCGTCGCGCCGATCGCCCCCTGCTTCGTGCCAGCGACGAGCGCCGTCGGCAAAAAGACGTTGCTGGTCAAGTCAATGGACCGCAGGACGGGCCACGGAGCGCCCGGCGCACCAGCTGCCGGCAGTTGACCGCACGCAATGCGCAGACGCTTCCACTGCGGGTCCGAGCAGTGATAACCCCATCCAGCGTCGGGAATGTCGTTGCTGTTGGGCAGGTCGTTGTAGCCCGCGCACTGGAACAAGCCTTCGCTTGTGTAGTCCGGTCCCACCGTGTCGACGGTCGGGAAGTACCAGTTGCAGCTCTCGTCCGTCTTGCCATTGCAGTTGCTGTCGATGCCGTCAAAGCACGCATCTGGCGTGCCCGGGTTGATGGTCGCGCCGCCGTTCTTCGGGTCGTCGTTGCAGTCGTTGCCGCCCAGCTTGCAGGAGTTCGGCTTGCCGATCACGATCAACGCCGCGTCGCAGTAGCCGTCAAAGTCCTTGTCGCAGTTTTCATCGGCTTGGCTGTTGCAGTTATTGTCCTGGCCGTCGCAGTACTCCACGTTGCCCGGGAAGTTCGCGGCGTTGTCGTCGAAGCAATCGTTGGTATGCGTGACCTTCTGGCCGGAAATCGGGTCCAACGTCGTGCACACCGCCGGTGCGCCGACGATCTTCTTGTTCTTGGCGCAAAAACCATCCTGGTCGTTGTCGCAGCCTTCGTCCGTCGCGCCGTTGCAGTCGTTGTCCATGTCGTCGCAGTTCTCGACGGTGCTGTAGAAGATGTTCCAGCCTTGGTACTGCGGCATGTCGCACTTGGCCCACACGCCGGCTTTGCACATCGTGGCAAACTTCTTGGCGCCCGCGCACACGCCCGTTTGCGCTTCGCACAGCTGCGGGTCATCGTTCAGGATGTCGCCGTCGTCGGAATCCGTCTTGTCGTCACAGTCGTTGTCGACGTTGTCGCAGAGCTCTTTGGCACCCGGATGGATGTCGCTGTTGCTGTCGTCGCAGTCGCCCGGACCCGCGAGGCAGGCGTACGGATGGCCGATCGCGCCCATGTTCGCGTCGCAATACTGGTCAAAGTCGTCGTCGCAGCCTTCATCGGTCGCGCCGTTGCAGTCGTTGTCCAGATTGTCGCAGATCTCCGCTTGCGGCGGTCCAGGCGCAATGCTGCACGTCGAACCCGAGTTGTCCGCCTTGCAGACCTTGGTGCCCTTCACCGCGCACTGGCCTTTGCCACCGGCGCACGGCAAGCCCAAGTCGGGCCAGGACTCGTCGATCACGCCGTTGCAATCGTCGTCGATCGCATTGCATTTCTCGTTGGCGTCGGGGCGAATCTCCGCGTTGCCGTCGTTGCAGTCGTTGCCGCCCCACGGGCAGACTTTGGGACCGCCAAACGTGGTCATCGCCACGTCGCACCAACCGTCCTTGTCCTTGTCGCAGCCTTCGTCGATGACGCCGTTGCAGTTCTCGTCCAAGTCGTCGCACAGTTCGTTGGCACCGGGCTTGGTCTTGCTGTTCGTGTCATCGCAGTCACCGCCGCCTTTGGGGCAGGAAAGCGGGAAGCCCAACGTCGCGTAACCGGAGTCGCAATAGCTGTCCTTGTCGTCGTCGCAGCCCTCGTCGGCCGTGCCGTTGCAGTTGTTGTCCTTGTCGTCGCAGATTTCCGTGCTGCCGTAGGCGCCGTCGAATTTCTTGTAATCCGTCGGACTGCAAGCCTGCCACACGCCGCCGGAGCAGAGCGAAATGGTCTTGGGCGATCCCGCGCACACGCCGAGCTGGTTTTCACAGTACTGCGGATCGGTCAGCGGCAAGCCAGGGTCAAGCGCGTCGGCAAAGCCGTTGCAGTCGTTGTCCTTGCCGTCGCAGACTTCCGGCGCCTTGGGGTGAATGTCGATCTTCGTGTCGTCGCAGTCGCCGCCGCCTTTCTTGCACGTGATCGTGCCCGGATCGTAGCCCATCGCGGCGTCGCAGTAGCCGTCCAGGTCGTCGTCGCAGCCTTCGTCGGTCTTGCCGTTGCAGTCGTTGTCGGCGCCGTCGCACGATTCCACCTGCGGCGCTTGGCCCACGCACGTCTCGAGGCCGCCCGCGCAGAACGGCTTGCCCGGACACTTCAATTGGCCGTTATTCGAGAACACAAAGCACGTTGCGTTCGCGGTCGGTTCGTCCGTCAGCCCGTTGCAGTTGTCGTCGATGTTGTTGCACGTCTCGACGGCGGGCGTCGCCGCTGTGCACTTGGTCAACGCAGCGGTATCGCACTGCCGCGTGCCTTTGCATGCGCCAAAACTGTTGCTGACGGTGCACACGGTCTGGTCGCCCTCGGCTTCGTAGCGGCTGGTGCAGTTCAGATCGAGCTTGGTTTTGTCCGTCACACATTGGAACACGAGCTTGCCGCTCGCCAGCTTCTTCTGCTCGCAGGTGTAGTTGGTCGGGCACGCGGCGCCGCCCTCACACGCGCCGCCGCAGAACGAACCGGCGTCGCCAAACGGCACGCAGTAGTCGTTCAGACCGGCGACGGCGACGCCCGACTCGTTCTTCATGCGGCAATCGCCGTCTTCCTGACACGGCTTGCCCAAATTGGGCGACGCTGGGACACAGCCTGTGAGCTGGTCCGAGCCAAACGTGACGGGCTGACAAACCCAGCCTTTGGGGCAGACCGGGTCGTTGCCGCAGTCCTTGGAGCACACGGAGCCGTGTGGTGTGGCGGTGCAAAACGCGAACGAACACGACGCGGCGCTGCTGCAAGGCGACCCGCAATCGCCCGGCTGGTAGCCCGCTGCTTGGGTCGTGCACAAATTCGGGTCGACGGACACGTCCGGCTTTTCGATATCCGGCGCGTCAACCGTGTCGACGTCCGTCTTGAAGTTGATATCCGGCTCCGCGTCCTCACCGGCATCGCTGCCGGCCGAATCCGCAATCGTATCTTTGGGCGGCTTGCCCGTGTCGCCCGCCGTGTCATCCACAACCGTTTCGGCATCCGTGCCGCCGGCCGTCGAGCCACACGCAGCCACAACGCACACGGCCGCGAAGCAACAGACCCACTGCCGCATCATCCGCTTGTGTTCGCTCAACCGCATGACGTCCCCACTCGTTTCCCCGCGTCGCCGCGCAATTGCGTACAACGCTCCCAGCTTGAGCTTATCGGTAGCGGGGCCGGTTCTCAAGTCGACCTTACACACTCCGACCGAAGTTCGAGCTCAAACCTGTCCGAGAGCGCAACGGGTTTGACCCACAGAGCTTGGTGTTGGACAAAGGTCGTCGTGTTTAGTTGCCATGCGCCTTTGCGCACCCGGTATTGATGAAACTTAGCTGCGCATGGCAACTGCAGGCCGCGGCTGCGGACTGCCGCGGGGGTTCGGGGGCGGCGCGCCCCTGAGTCATTTTCTACCTGGTTGGCGATGACGCCAGAACGCCCTGCGGTTCAAGAACCGCTACTGTCCGCGGAACTCCGGCACACCCGCCTGCGCCGGCACACGTTGGTCGCCATTTTGAATCCACGTGTTGTGGCGGGTTAGGCTGTACGGCAACGGCTGTGCGCAGACGTTGTGCGCGTCGACGATCGTGTGGAATTCCGCTTCCCCCGCCCGCCGCGTTTGTAGGTGCAGGTCCAGCATCCCCACTCGCCCCGCGTTGTGCGCGCAAATGCCGCGCGCGGCGCTCGCATACACGATCGGGTCACACAGAATGCGGTTGGCGAGAAAACCGACGCGAAGCGGCGTGGGCGAACCAGCGCGGCCATCGGGCGCGTGTGGCGTCAGCCAGGCTTGGCATTCCAGCGGCGCATCGAACATGTGCAGCGCCCAGAGGCGCCCTTCGCCAGTCAACAGCACATCACCAGGGAACGCCAAGGGCGCGAATTGAACTGCGCCAAAAACGACCAGTGTTGCCACCGAAGGCCAGCGCGGCAAGGGCGTCGCGGGCGGTGGAATCGCGCGACACAACGGCAGAAACGCCAGCAACAGGAGCATGAGCACCGGGTAGTAAAAATTCACGACGGGCAGGGAAATCGCGTGGAAAATGATCAACTGCGCCATCGTCATCCAGAAGATCCTGGCGTTGCGCGCGAGCAGCCCGAAAATCAAAACCAGTTCCAAAATAACGACGTACACACACGCCGGAACGAGCGCCCAGTCGGGCAACGGCAGTCGTCCGTATAGCGCCGCACCATTGAGCCACTCTGGGGTCAACTTGAGCACGCCCGCCCAGAAGTAGATCGCGACCAGCAACCAGGCGATCACCCGCCGTTTGTTGGGCACGAGCAGAAACGCGAACACGAGCCAAGCGGTCATCGCGTGCTGGTTCAGCCGCAGGCGGTAGTCCAGCGATACGATCGACAACTTGACGATCGCCAAGAACGCCAGGGACCACCACGCCAGCGTCGTGCGCGCAGCAAGGAAAAAGCCTGCAACAACAATGGATAACACGCCAAGCGCGACGAGCAGCGCGTGGACAGTGACCGGAGAAAACGTGTGGATTTCGGTGCAATCGGGCCAAAACGGCCAACAAATCGCCGGCCAGTTCTGCGGCGCAAGAATTTCCGCAAGCGGGTGCACAAACGTCCAATGCAACGCGACGAGACCGTTGGCCAGCGCCAAAAGCGCGCCCAGGTAGCGGAGCGCGCGGTCGTTGTGGATTTCGCGGATCATCAGACGGCGACGGAGAAATCTCGCAGCGCTGCGTTCAAGCTGGTTTTTTTGTCGGTGGATTCTTTGCGCTGGCCGATGATGAGCGCGCACGGCACGCCGTAATCGCCCGCCGGGAACGACTTGATGCGCGTGCCAGGAATGACGACCGAGCGCGACGGGATGCGGCCACGCAGCTCGACCGGCTCCTGGCCCGTGACGTCGATGATGACCGTCGAGCTGGTCAGGACGACGCCGGCGCCGATGACCGCTTCTTTCTCGATGTGAACGCCTTCAACGACGATGGCGCGCGAGCCGATGAAGCAGCCGTCTTCAATGATGACGGGACGCGCGCTGGGCGGCTCCAGAACGCCGCCGATGCCGACGCCGCCAGCCAGGTGCACGTCGCGGCCAATCTGCGCACACGAGCCAACGGTGGCCCACGTGTCGACCATCGTGCCGCTGCCGACGTAGGCGCCGATGTTGACGTAGCTCGGCATCAGGATCACGCCGGGCTCCAGAAAGCTGCCGTAGCGCGCGACGCCGGGCGGCACCACGCGGACTTTTTGCCCGGCGAGGTTGTGCTTGAGCGGAATTTTGTCATGGAATTCGAACGGCCCGACTTCGTGCACGGTCATTGCCGCGACGCTGAAGTAGAGCAGAATCGCTTCCTTGATCCACGCATGCACGATCCAGCCGTCTGCCGTCTGCTCCGCCACGCGAATCTCGCCGCGATCGAGCGCTGCGATCGTGTCCAAAACAGCTTCCACGTAGCGACGCTCGCTCAGGAGCGCGCGATTGGCGTAAGCCTCGGAAACAAGCTGAGGAAACTGCATGGTCACGGCGCGGCGGGCGACGGCGCGGCAGCAGGCGCGGCCGGAGCAGCGGGGGCGGTCGGCGCAGCAGCCTGATTCGGCTGTGCGGGCGGTGCCTTGTCTTCGGTTTCCGGCTTCGGCTGGGTCGCGGGGGCCGTCGGCGGCACGATCGGCGCCACGTCTTCAACCGCAGAATGATCAGAATTGTGCCGCGACAACACGATCGACAGCACCATGAAGAGCACCGCAGCGCCGGTCGTCACGCGCTTGAACACGCTCGACGCGCCGCGACCCGCCGTGCCCGTGCCACCGCCGCCACCGAGGCCAGAGCCACCACGGCCCAACTGACCCGGCTGGATCAGGACCACGACGATGAGGAACAAGCAGATGATGACGTAGATCGTAACAGCGAGATAATAAAGCACGGAAACTCCTCAAGATTCTCGAACAATGGCGCGCTCAGCCTGATTACGGATTCGCGCGGCCGGCGCGGACGATCGCGGCAAATTCGTCCGCCGTCAAGCTCGCACCACCGACAAGCATGCCGTCAATATCGGGTTTTTCAAACAATCCCGAAGCGTTACTGCCTTTGACGCTACCACCATATTGGATGCGGCAGTTGTCGGCAAAACCCGCTGAAAACCGCGTCTTCAACCAGGCCCGAATGTGCGCGTGCACTTCCTGCGCCTGCTCCGGCGAGGCCGTCAGCCCGGTGCCGATCGCCCACACTGGTTCGTACGCGATGATCAGATGTTGCAGCTGATCGGCGAGAAGCCCATCCAGCGCCACGGTCAACTGACGATCGACAACCGCGAACGTCGTGCCATTCTGACGTTCAGCCAACTGCTCGCCAACACAGAGCACCGGCTTTAGCCCAGCGCCCAGCGCCGCGCGCAGCTTCTTGCCGACGACTTCATCGCTGTCGCCAAACACCGACCGGCGTTCCGAATGCCCGACCAGCACGTGCGTCGCGCCCGTGGACACGATCATCGCCGCGGAAACCGCGCCCGTGAACGCGCCTTTGGCCTCAAAGTGCAGATCCTGCGCGCCCACGTTCACGTGGCTCCCCGCGACCTTGTCGGCAACGGCAGCCAGAAACGGAAACGGCGGAAACAGCAGGACGTCGCCCAACCGCTGCGAGCCCAAGCGATGCCGCACTTCCTGCGCCAAGGTGATCGCCTCGGACAAAGTCGTGTGCATCTTCCAATTGCCGCCGGTTACCGGTGTGCGCGCCATGATCTACCTCCGACCGCCGCGCAACGCCGCGATACCGGGCATCGGCTTGCCGCTGATGAACTCCAGAGACGCGCCGCCACCCGTGGAAACATGCGAGATCAGCGGCGTGACGCCAGCCTTCTTCACCGCCGCGACAGAATCACCGCCGCCGACGACCGACGTCGCCGCCGTCTGCGCCACGGCCTTGGCGAGCGCCATTGTGCCGGTCGCAAAAGCGTCCATCTCAAAGATGCCCATCGGTCCGTTCCACAGGATCGTCCGCGGCGCGCCTTTGCCCTGACCACCCGCCAGAAGATCGCTGAAGTTCGCGATCGTCAGCGGACCGATGTCCACAGCGATGTCATCCTCGGCAAAGTGACCATTATCGACGATGCGATACGGTGCGTCCGCTTTCACTTCTTTCACCACGACGTGATCCTGCGGCAGGAGCACCGCCACACCGCGCTCTTCACACCGCTGCAGCAAATGCTTGGCGAGCTGCACGTGATCGCGCTCGACAAGGCTCTTGCCCATGTCGTGACCCTGCGCGGTCAGGAACGTGTAGGCCATCGCGCCGCCGATCACGAGCACATCGACGATCGCCACGAGCGCCTCGATCACCTCGATCTTGTCGCTCACCTTCGCGCCACCGAGGATCGCCACGTACGGCGACTCGGGGCTCTGCGTCAGCTTGGACAGGTACTCAATCTCGCGTTCAAGCAGCAAACCTGCAGCGCGCGCTGGCATCAAACGCGGCAGCGCCGAAACGCTGGCATGGGCACGGTGTACACAGCCAAACGCGTCGTCGACGTAGATGTCGCACAGATCGGCCAACTTACGGGCAAAGTCTTCGCTGTTTTCCTCTTCCTCCGGGTGAAACCGCAGGTTTTCCAGGAGCACGATCTGGCCTGGGCGCTGGTTGGCGATCAGGTGAATCGCCGCGTCGCCGATGCAGTCGTCGGGGAGCAGCACGTCGCACGCCAGCAGTTCCGCGAGCTTGCGCGCCACGGGCTCAAGCGAGTACTTCGCGTTCTTCTTGCCCTTGGGGCGCCCCAAGTGCGAGCACAGGATCACGCGCGCGTCCGCCTTGCGGGCAAACTCAATCGTCGGGATCGCGCCGCGGATGCGGGAGTCGTCCGTGATGACGTCGCCATCCAGCGGCACGTTGAAATCGCAGCGAATGAGCACGCGCTTCTGCGCCAGAAGACCATCGCGCGGCGGCTGATCGCGGCCCGGACTCGGATCGCGGTTCAAGTCGCGAATCGACAAAATACCCAGATTACGGAGCATCGCGCCCGCTTCTGCGGCCGGTTTGGTCGTATCCATCTCGCCTCCTGCGACGTCGGGCCCGAGCCCGCGTCAACGGTCTCATTCACCACGGAAGAGTCTGATTGGCCGGGAAGCCCGGCGCGTCGAACGACATGCCCGACGCGCCGTGCCCTCCGCAATCAGACTTAGAGCGCAGTCAGGATGTGATTCGCCAACGCGTACAAACGGTTGGTGTAACCCCATTCGTTGTCGTACCACGCGACGACCTTCACGAGGTTGCCGCCCTGCACGTGCGTCAGGCTGGGATCGAACACGGAGCCTGTCGCTTCGCCGATCAGGTCGCTCGACACGACCAAGTCGTCTTCCACGCGGAATGTGCCCGCCGGATACTTGGCCGCAGCGGCGCGCATGGTTTCGTTCACTTCGGCAATCGTCGTGGCCTTTTCAACCGAGACGACAAGGTCGACGAGCGAAACGTCCGGAACGGGAACCCGAAGCGCCACGCCGTGCAGTTTGCCGGCAAGCGCTGGAACCACGAGGCCAATCGCCTTGGCCGCGCCGGTGCCGGTCGGCACGATGTTCTGGCTGGACGTACGACCGCGGCGCGGCTCTTTCTTGTGCGGCAGGTCAAGCACGACCTGATCGCCCGTGAACGCGTGCACCGTCGTCATGACGCCGCCGGCGACGCCAAACGCCTCGTGCAGCGCCTTGGCCAGCGGCGCGAGGCAGGTCGTCGTGCAAGACGCGGCCGAAATGACCGTGTGCTCCGGCTTGAGCGTGTCGGTATTGATGCCGAACACGACCGTCGCATCCGGCGCTTCCTTGGAATCGCCCGGAGCGGAAATCAGCACGCGCTTGGCTCCCGCGGCCAAGTGGGCGGCGGCAGCGGAGCGCTTGGTGAACTTGCCGGTCGACTCGATCACGAGGTCGATACCCAGCTCTTTCCACGGCAGCGTGGACGGGTCCATCGCCGCGAAAAGCTTCACTTTCTGGCTGCCCACGGTCAGCACGTCGCCGTCAAGCGACACCGTACCTTGGAACTTGCCGTGCGTGCTGTCATAGCGCGTGAGGTAAGCGAGGGCGGACGGATCGGCCAAATCATTGGCAGCGACCAGTTCAAAAGGGCAGTTCGGATCGAGGGCGGCGACGCGGGTCAAGCAGCGACCAATCCGACCAAAACCGTTGATAGCAACGCGAGGGCGACGAGCAGCAGACATTGTGGACTCCATGGCGGGGGGATGGCCCCGTGGGGGTCAAAGATGATAGGTCGATAACAGGGGCGGGTCAACGCGACCGCGAATCGTGGGTGCCGCTGAGCGCGTCCAAAAGCGCGGAGACCTGCGCTGAAGTGTGGGCAACGTGGCGCAGCGTCGTCGCTTGCGCAGCCAAGGCCACGGCACCGAGAGCCAGCCCGCCAGCGATCGGCAGTCCGCCCACGACCAACTCAAAGAGCGCACCAACGCCGGACAAAACCGCAGCCACTTCAAGGCCGCGCGCCCACGTGTCCAAGGCGTGCAGGCGCCGACGGTGTTCCAGAACCAGCGCCACGACGTGCTCAGTGTGGAGCGGCAACACGGACGGCACGAGCGACGCTTGCACGGCCGTCGCGGGTGCTGGGTGGGGCGGCGGGGAAGCGGGCGACACGGGCCGCAGCGGCGCTTTGGCCTGCCCCGGCGGTCCGTGGCGCAGGATCTTCCCCGGCGGCGGAAAGGTCATGCCAGAACCCGGCGGAATCGTCTTTTGCGGCGCGGCCGGAAACGGCATGCCGGGATGCGCGTCATCCGGCCCCGCCTCAAACGTTTGGATGAGATCGGACGCTTCTTTTTGCACGCCAATGGGCGGCCGCGTCGAGTTCTCCGGCGCGCGGACCGGCTTCAAGAGCCCAGGCGGTGAAATCGTCTGATGCTGGCCGGCCAAGGTCGACGCAGTATTCACGCCGGAGGACGGCATGATCGGCCGCCGCTCCAGCGGTGCCGGATCGCGGTTCAGATGCGGCGACGGGTTGAGCACCGACGAATCCTGCACCGCAGGCAGCGAAACGCGGGCGCCGGTCGCGAGTGGCTGCATCTTCGGTGTCGGCGGCGCGATGTCAGGCAACTCCGGCAGCGCCCGCGACGGCTGCCGGGACTGGGGCGGCAACGTGCCGTGCTGCAACAGCGTCACATCGGCCTCACGGGCTGGCAGCGGCAGGTCGGTCGGCGAATCCGGACGGTTCATGGGCATGCAGACCTCGGTTCGTCCAGCCTACGGCTTGGGACGCTGCGGAATGGACGTTTTGCACTGACCCAGAAGCGTGTCGAGCGCCTGCACAAGCGGCTGACGCGCGGCTTCCGGCAAGTTAGCCCGCAGCACAATCCCACGCAACGTGTCCTCGAGGTCAATGGGCCGACAGCGGTTGGGCTCGCGTTCTACGTCGATCTGGTGCCCAATTCGCATGATCGGTCCGAGCATCGCGGCCGAAGGCAGTTTGCCCTGAGCGGCGGCAAAAAGCGTGCCTGGGCTCATCGGACGCGCGTTGTTCAGGTCCTCCGCGACGGCGATTCCCTGCGGCTTTTGCGCTTGAGCGTACGCGTAGACAACCGCCTCCAACGGCGTCAGTTGCGCCAGCGCGAGCGTGGCTGGAGCCGATTCGCCATGGGCGACGTGCCGGGTGGCAATCGTCTGCCAAGCGATCTCGGCCGCCTGATCCGGCGTGACCTTGCCGGTCAGGATCGCCGCGTTGATGGCCACGATGCCAAGGTCGCCCGTGGGATCGCGGCGCAAGGCGTCGGCCATCCCTGTGGTGTCCAAGCGCGCACCGCCCGCCAAACGGAGGATCAGCGGGTCTCGCAGCCAACCCTTGAACACGGGCGCGGTCACGACGAACGGCGTAGACGCTGACGGCGGCGTGGCGGCGGGCTGCGACGCTGGAGCCCGTTCCTGATTGGCGACTTCCGGCAGCGGCGGCGGCAACGTGATCGCCACTGCGAGATCCGCCAACTCCCGACCCGCGCAGGCCGCACCGAGCAAACGCGCGAGCGCATCCACCCGTTCCGCTGCAGCCAGACGCAGGCTCTCCGTACCCCCATCGCGCACCGCGCGGGACAACTTCACGGCGTGCAGACACGCGTTGCGCGGCTCCGAATCCGCCGCCGCCGCGACGAGTTCATGTGCGACGCGAATGGCCTGAACGCCCGGTGCCTCTTGGGCTGCGCGCTCCAGAAGCTGCAGGGCCCCGGCGTCGCTCACTTTTCCCGACCGTCGTGCCAGCTTTCGCGTGTCGCTCCCCGCCGCCAACGCGCGAAGCCAAC
Organism: uncultured Myxococcales bacterium; assembly: GCA_903896545.1. Taxonomy (GTDB): domain Bacteria; phylum Myxococcota_A; class UBA9042; order UBA9042; family UBA9042; genus CAIYBN01. Next base: position 55,912 of record CAITYF010000265.1, read on the forward strand.
CCAGGACGAACGCCTGCCGCGCGTCCAACTGCCCCACGTCAATGTCGCGCGACCGCAGCGCGCCCGACGGACCAATCGCCAGTCGCGCCAGTAAACCTTGCGCCACGAAGGAGTCGACCGCGTGCCGCGCCACGCCGTCCGCGCCCACCGCGTCGATGACCGCCCAGGCGCGATCGGTCGGAAAACGCTTGTCCAAGACTTTTTCGCGGTCAAGGATCGCCAAATAGCCGCGTGATCGCACCGCAACGACCAGCGGGTGCTCCGCATACGCTTCGTGGATGCGCACGCCGTCGAGCGCAACCGGTTGGGCTTGCGCGAGCACGGGGCTAGCCAGAATGAGCAGGGCAACTGTGAACAGGCGGTGCATGCGAATCTCCGGAATCGGTCCACACGGTAAACGCATGAGCCGCTGGAATCAATCAGTCCTGTGTCGGGCGTATTGCGTTTGCGTGCTCTTGCGGCGACGATCGGCGCGCCCGTTGCGGGCATGGCGAGAGACCTGAGTGCGCAGCAGCATGTTCCAACGGCGGTTTGTCATCGTGTCCGGCAAGGGCGGCGTTGGCCGTTCCACCATCGCGGCGTCGCTTGGCTTGGCCGCCGCACGCTACGGCATGCGGACCTGCGTGGTGCAGTTGAACACACGTGATGAGCTCGGCCGCATTTTCGGCGTGGACGCCAGCGGGTACGAGCCGGTGCAGCTGGTTCCGAATCTGCCGCTGTTTGGCTGCGACCTGCGGCCAGCGGACGCGTTGCGCGAATACGGCCAGATGAAGCTGCACTTTCGCACGCTGCACAAATTGGTGTTTGAAAACGACGTGATGCAACGGCTTTTGCGCATGATTCCGGGGATGAACGAACTCGTGCTGCTGGGCAAAGCCTGGCACATGGAGGCTCAGGAACACGGGAGTGACGGCAAACCGGCGTGGGATCTGATCGTCATCGATGCACCCGCGACCGGCCACGGTGTCTCGCTGTTGCGGCTGCCACAGACGATTCTTGCCGCCGTGCCGGTAGGGCCGATGGCCGACGACGCGCGGCAGATGCAGGCGCTTCTGGAAGATCCGGTGCGGACTGCGCTGCACGTGGTGACGTTGCCGCAAGAGTTGCCCGCGACGGAAGCGCTCGAGTTGGCGGAAGAAGCCCGGCAAAAGCTCGGCATGCCGACGGGCAACTTGTTCGTGAACATGGTGCTGCCGCCGCTGGTGGAAGAGCGGCAACTGCGGGCGCTGCAACGCGCCGAGCCGGAAACGCCGCTGATGACGGACACGATCGCGGCGATCAGCGCGCACGCTCGGTGGCACGAGGCGCAGCAGTTGCAGGTGCGACGGCTGCAGAAGGCCTCGACGTTGCCGGTGATCGAGCTTCCACATTTGTTTTGCACAATCGGACGCGCGCAAATCGAGACCTTGGCCGACGCACTCGTCGCGGGCATGGAATCGTCAGAAAGCCGCCACGCGCCCGTCTCCAACGGCTCGCACGGAGCCTCGCGATGAAGTGGTGGCTGTTGTGCGCGCTTCTGACGCTGACATACGCCGCTCAGGCGGCCGAACCGCGTGCGGCGGGCAAAGGACACGCGATGCAACTGCACAAACCAGTCGACCTTCACACTGCGGAAGTGGCGGCAAAAGCCCGCGAGGCGGCGTTTCCCGAAGGCGCGGTGAGGCCCAAGCTTCTGGGTGTACTGCCTTTTGGTGCGGGCGTTGTCGAACAGTGGCAGCTGCCCAATGGGCTGCAAGTCGTGCTCGCGGTGGACGCCCAAGTGCCAGTCGTTGCCGTCCAATCGTGGCTGGGCGTGGGATCGGCCGATGAGATCGCCGGCAAGACGGGGCTCGCGCACCTGTTTGAGCACCTCATGTTCAAGTCGACCAAGGAGCGGCCCGCGGGCACGCTGGATCGCGTGCTGGAGCAAATGGGCGGGTCGGCCAACGCCGCGACGTCGTTGGATTACACGTTTTTTCAGGAAACCGTGCCGAGCACGCACGTCGCCACTGTGCTCAACATGGAGGCAGATCGACTGGTCAATCTCGACCTCACGGCGGCGGCGTTTCGAAGCGAATTGAGCGTCGTGCGCAATGAACGGCGCGAGGTCGTGGACAACGATCCCGACGGTCAGATCGAAGAGACGATGAGCGAACTGGCGTGGGGTAAGCACCCATACGGCCATCCGGTCATCGGCACGGAAAAAGATCTGGCGGCGTTGACGGTCGCGGACGCGCGGCAGTTCTATCAAACCTACTACGCGGCAGGAAAAACAGTGCTGGTGCTGGTGGGCGGCTTTGACCCCGGTGCGCTCTTGCAGGAAGTCGCTCAGCACTACGGCGCACTGCCGCAGGGGTCGGTGCCGACCCGACCGAGCGCGGTGTTGCCAACGGGTTCAGCGCAGCGGGCGCTGGCGATCGACGCGGGTGCCGAGCGGCTGGCGGTGGCTTGGCGGCTGCCGCCGGGTGACCACGCCGACATGGCGGCGCTGGATGTGCTGACCGAGATTCTGGCCAACGGCGACTCGACGCGGCTCGCGCACGCGCTGCTCTACGAGCAACCTCTGGCGTCGCACGCGTCGGCCGACCTGAACGACGCGCGGCTGGGCAGCCTCCTGCAAATCCACGCGACGCTGTTGCCGGGCAAGCAAGCCAAAGAAGCGCTGGCACGGGTCGACGCAGCGGTGAAGGCGCTTGTTGGGCCACAGCCTGTGACGGCGGGCGAACTGACAGCGGCGAAGAACCGCCTGAAGATGGCGCATTTCAGCGCGCTGACGAGCGTTGATGGTCGCGCAGAGCAGCTGGGCCACTTTCTGGTCGGCTATGGCTCGCTCCAGCCACTCTTGCGGTTTAGTGCGGACGTGGAAGCGGTCATGCTCGCCGACGTGCAGCGTGTGGCGCAGAAATACCTGGTCGCGGATCAGCGCATCGTTGTGCTGGGTGAGATGCCGCCGCCCAAAGTGGCCCGCAAACGGGCTACAGCGGCGACCAAAGGATGAACCGGATGGCGCGTCACATCGTGCAGATTCTCTGCATCGCGCTGCTGACCGGTCTCGCGTTGCCCAACGCGCTGGCCAAACCCAAGCGAGGCGTTATGCCCCCAGTGCTCGTCGTCGAGCGGCCGTGGCCGCCGGTTGTGCAGATTCGCGTCCTGTTGAACACGGGTTCGCTGGCCGACCCGCAAGGGCAAGAAGGACTGGCGCTGCTCACGTGGGATACGGCGCTGCGCGGCGCCGGTTCGCGGGATCGCGCACAGATGGCACAGGCGCTGGATGCGCTCGGCGCGCACCTGGATGTGCAGGTCGACAAGCTCGGCGTTTCGCTCGTCGGTGAAGTGCTGCTGGAACATCTGGATACCTTCCTGGATCTTCTTTCCGACACGCTGTTGCAGCCGAAGCTGACGGACGCAGACATCGAACAGGTCCGCGCGCAACTGCTAGCCGACGTGACCCACCTGCGCGACGACGACTCGGCGCTGGCACACGACGCGATTGGTCGGTACCTGTACCGCGGGCAGACACTGGGACGGCCAACGGGCGGCACCGAGACGACGCTGCGGGGGCTCACGGCCGACGCCGTGCGGCAATTTCACAAGCACTGCGTCGTCGCGGGCAACGTGCGCGTCGGCTTCGCGGGACCGGTGGACGAGACGACTGCGAAGGCGCTCGTTGAGAAGCACATCGACCTGCCCACAGGCACGCCGCCCAAGGTGACGCTGCCCCATGGCGTCCGCGACGGTCGGCGCCTGCTGTTGCTGGACAAGCCGCGGCACACGCAATCGGAAGTCGTCATCGCGTGGCCGACGGTAGCCGCGCACCACAAGGACATGACCGCGATCGGCATCGCCAACGCGATCCTGGGCGGCACGTTCACGTCGCGGCTGAATCGCGAAATCCGCGAGCTGCGCGGCTGGTCGTACAACACGTGGTCGGCGCTGTCCTCGGGACCCCAGCTGACGACCTGGGCGCTGGGCTTCACGCCCGAAACGAACGACACAACGCCGGCGCTGGAATTGGCGGTGAAGATTCTGGAGGAGATGGCCCAGCAAGGGCTGACCCCGCAGGAGCTGCGTTTTGCCAAGGACTACCTGAAAGGCATGCACCTGGCGAGCCTGGAGACGGCCGAACGCGAACTGGGCATGCGGATGCGCGCACAGCAGCTGGGGATGTCGGCGGACGCGATCGACAACTACGCGGCGCATGTGGAAGCGGTGGACTACAAGACCATCCAGCGGGTGCTGCACGAGCACATCAAGCCCGAACACCTGACGGCGGTCGTCGTTGGCCAAGGGCGCGTGCTGGAGCAGAAGCTGCGCGAGTCGGCGGCGCAGTTTGAGGTGGAGTTGCTGCCGCAGGATGGGCGGCCAGAACACACGAGTGTGCGCGGCAAGACCGTCGGCACACGACCCGTGCAAGTGGAAGAAGCGCCGCCGCCCAAGGTGGACGACGACCCGGCGGATTCGGCCGAAGAGGACGAACCCGGCGAAGGCGATGAACCCGAAGACGGCGACGACAGCGCGCCAGAAGGAGCGCCATGAGCGCAAACTGGACACTCCAAGACGCAGACGCATTTGCGGCGCGGGCCCACACGGGCCAAAAGCGCAACACGGGCGACGACACCGCGCCAGAAGTACCCTACATCGTTCACCCGCGCGCGGTGCGCGACATTTTGGCGCTGGAGCACCCGAACCCGGCCGTGCGCGAGCCATGGATTCTAGCCGCGGCGCTGCTGCACGACGTTCTGGAGGATTGTGACATCCACCCGGACGAGATGTCCGCAGCTTTTGGTTCAAGCGTGTCGGCGGCCGTACGCGCGTTGTCCAAGGAAATGAAGGTCGTCGCCGACGCGACCAAGACGGATGACCAGTACTGGAGCGTGCTGCGCAACTCGCCGCTCGCCATTCGGCAAATCAAGGCGGCGGATCGCATCGACAACCTGCGGTCCTGCCTGAAGTGGCCGCGTCCAAAGCTGGTCCAGAAGTACTTGGTGGAGACGCCCGTGAAGGTGCTGCCGCTGGTCGTGGAAGACGCGTGGCTGTACGCGACGTTGGCGGAGTTGCTGGCGGAGTTGCGGCGGACGTATCCGTAAGCACAGCTACTTGGGCGTAATCTGCGTAAATGGCAGGTACGGCAGCAGCGCGGCGGGCATCGAGACCGAGCCATCGGCGTTCTGGTGGTTCTCCAAAATCGCGATCAGCCCGCGGGACAGCGCGATCGCGGTGCCGTTCAGCGTGTGGACCGGCCGCGCCTTGGCTTGTTCGGTCGGGTAGTGGCGAATGCCCAGACGCCGCGCCTGAAAATCCGTGCAATTGCTGGTCGACGTCACTTCGCCGTACAGTCCGCGACCAGGCATCCACGCTTCAATGTCGAACTTGCGGTACGCCGGCGCGCCCAGATCGCCCGACGCGATGTCGAGCACGCGGTACGGGATCTCCAGCGCCTGAAACAGCTCTTCCTCGATCGCCAGCAGCTCCGCGTGGTGCTGGTTGGAGACGTCCGTGTCGCCGTCGCAGAAGATGAACATCTCCACTTTGGTGAACTGGTGCACGCGATACAGCCCGCGCGACTCGCGCCCGCCCGCGCCGGCTTCGGTCCGGAAACAGTGCGAAATACCCGCGATGCGCAGCGGCAACTCGTGCGGGCTGAAGATGCGGTCCTGGAACATGCCGCCGATCGTGATCTCCGCCGTGCCGACCAAGCACAGGTCGTGACCCGCGATGGAGTACACCTGCGTTTCCTCGCCGCGCGGGTTGAACCCGATCCCTTCCAGGATCGACGGACGCGCCAAATCCGGCGTGATCACGGGCGAAAAACCGTGCTTCATCAGGCGATCCACGGCAAAACGCTGCAGCGCCAGATCCAGCAGCACGAGTTCGTTCTTCAGGAAGTAGAACTTCTGCCCGGCCACTTTCGCGCCCGCCTCAAAATCGACGAGATCCAGCTTTTCAGACAGCTCGACGTGATCCAGCGGCGTGAAGTCAAACGTGCGCGGCGTGCCCCACGTGCGCAGCACCTTGTGATCGTCGTCCGTGTTGCCGATCGGCACGTCCGGATGCGTCAAGTTCGGCAGCGTGCGCAGTGCGGCGTCGAGCTCCACCTGGAGCACTTCCGTCTCTTTCTCCAGCTCCGCGACGCGGGTCTTCAAAGCGCGACCGTGCTCGATGCGGCGCTGCCGTTCTTCCGGCTCCATCTTGCCCTGCATCGCCTTGGCCGACGCGTTGCCCTCCGCGCGCGTTGTTTCCAGTTCGTTCAGCGCTGTGTTGCGCCGTTTGTACAGCGCGACCGCAGCGGCGACGTCCGCTCTGGCGTTGCGATTGACGACGTTTTGCGCCACCGCTTCTTCGTTGTTGACGACGTACCGGATATCCAACATGACTCGCTCCAAGAGGCCTGCAAAGGGCGCGCAGTCTAGCGCGGACCGAGCGCTACGAACAGCCAGCCAGCCAAATCGGCCTGCGCCTTGGCATCTTCGAGCGCGTGTTCGGCGGCGATTGGCCACACGCGAGCGTTGTGCAGCTGCCCGACCCACGTCGGTGTCGGTTCGCCCGCCAGCGGCAAACCCAAAAGAGTGAACCGATCGACGATGTCGGCCGACAGCGGCTCATCGGGCTGTTGGTCCGGCGCGATCACCGCCAAAGACATCGGCCGCGGCCGCGAAGCCACACGCCAGATCGCATCCGCCGCCTCGTGCGCACCGACAAGCGCCAGACGGGCGGTCGGCGCGCGGACGTCGAGCCACGCCAGCGCCACGCTCCAACGCGCCACGGCACGTAGCCGCCGCGCAGAGGCGTCTGCGTGGCGAGGCTGCACATCGTCGAGCCACAGCACGTGCGCCGGACGCTGCGCCAGTAGCGCCTGAATGGACAGCAACCACGGTCGAAGATCCGATCCCGCGCCGGCGTCGAGCACCACGATCGGCGCATCGGGCTTCGTCGCCGCATACCAGCGCGCCCGCAGCGGGTTACCGTCGGCCATCGGCAGCGCCAGAACCTCCGGGGGCGGCAGGATAGCCGGCGGATGCGGCGCTGGTTCGGGAGGCGGCGCGGGCGGGGCGATCAACACGGGCGACTGTGCGGTTGGCGGAGGCACGCGTGACGCTTGGCGATTCGCCTCAGGCTGCGGCGGCAGCAGGAGCCACAGAAGCAACCCCACACAGGCAAGCGCCACAACCAGCAGGAGCAAACGCGACCGCGACATCATCGAACCCAGATCAGCCGTAGAGGGCCGCCGACCGCTTGTAACCCCCGTGCGCAGGACTCGCAAGCCGACGCAGCTTCGGATATTCTGATCAGGAGGGGGCGGAACGCGATGCGAAGGATGCCGTTGTGGATCTTGTGGGCGATGGTGTTGCTGCTCGTGGCATGCGGTCAAAAGACTGAAGCCAAGGCCGAACTCGACGGCACGATCACGAATCTGTACCCGGATGCAGAAGAAGGCTTGGACGCCATCACGGACGCGACGGCCACAGATGCGGTCGTCGATGCGGTCGACGTCACAGCGGACACGCTGCCTGACGCCGTCACCGCGGACGTGCTCGCCGACGACGCGACCAGTGACGTGGCTGACACGATCGAGGTGCCAGACTCAACGCCGGACGTTCCCGATGTTCCAGACGTTCCAGACGTTCCAGATGTTCCAGACGTCGACGCTGGTCCGCCCGGCGTGTGCTTCAAGGGTGCACCGCCGACGGGTGATGCGTTTGTGGCCGACGTACCGCCCGATGATCCCAGCGTGTGTCCGACCGTCGCGCCGACTTCTGGTTGGTTCACAGACGTGCCACCGCCTTCGCTTGAGGTCACGCCCGGCTATCTCGCGGATACCGGCGAATTTGTGGCGTACAAAGAAGACGACTGGGTGCCGATCATTTACGGCATGCAGGGCTCTTTCCACGTTTGGGCCGGCTTCACCGTCGCCAACATCCCCAACGCGACGGCGGCCACGTTCCCGCTGGACGTCCAGATCTGGGCCGACACGACCTGCGTCATGGTCGCCAGCGGCGTCGCCAACAAGGTCACCACCGTGCCCACGATCGACGGCAAGTACAGCAACGTCTTTGTCGGCTCAAGTGGCGTGCCCGTGCAGTTCTACGTCGCCGCAGCCAGTTCCTACATGTACTGCGGCATTTGGGTGAGCCTCCACATCCGCGTTCACGACCCCGTTTCCAACGCGTGGGGTGAAGCCGTTCGGACGCTGCGCATCTATGACAGCAAGCCCTGATTTGACGACGACAAGAGCGCGATCTACCGTGTGACAAGGTGTCGAGGGAAGCGCGATGATTGCTGGTTGTTGCAAACGAATTCTCGCGATGTGGCTGCTGGCCGCGGGTATGGCTGCGTGCACCGGAAGTACGTCTGGCCCGTCCAGCGACGGCGTTGACGCGGAAGGCTCCGACGTCGACGTGGTCATCGTCGACGTGGACGTCACGGACACGAAAGTCGATACCGTCGACGCGAAGGACACGCCCGACACGCCGGATCAATTCGTCGAAGATGAGTGGTTCATTGACGCGACCGATGCCGGAGACACCGCGACTGCGTGCCCCGGTGGCGCATTTTGCCCGTGCAAAATCGATAGCGAGTGCGACGCCGGCAAGTGCCTGGAAACGCCCGAAGGCCTCACCTGCGCGCCGACCTGCGTGGAAGGCTGCCCCGGCGGCTACACCTGCAAACCACTGGGCAGCATCGATCCGGTCAACTACTGCGTCTACAGCCACCTGAGCTTGTGCGCGCCGTGCAGCACCAACAAGGACTGCCAAGCGCAGGGCGTGACCGACGCGCTTTGCCTCGACTATGGCAGCAGCGGCCATTTCTGCGGTGGCGCCTGCAGCATCGACAACGACTGTGGCGTCGGCTACACGTGCGTGGACGTACCCGACCCCGTTGGCGGCGGCAAAACCGTCAAGCAGTGCAAAGCGAAGAACGACGTGTGCGCGTGCTCGGCGTGGGCCAAGACCGCCGGCACAACGACGTCGTGCAGCAACGGCAACAGCGCCGGCAAGTGCACCGGTTCGCGGACGTGCGATGCGAGCGGCCTGACTGCTTGCAGCGCAAAGACGCCCGCCGTCGAGACGTGCAACAACCAGGACGACGACTGCAATGGCACGCCGGACGACTTGCCCACTGACGCGACGTGCGCCAACAGCGCGTGGCTCGCGACCGGTAGCGGCACGACCTGCAAGACCAGCGCGGACTGCGCGGTCGCGGGCGAGAGTTGCGACAGCGGCGTTTGCCACACGCTGATCGGTACGTGCGTCGGCAAGCGCGTGTGCATTGGCGGTGCGGACGTGTGCCAAGGCGCCAAGACGCCCAAGGTCGAAGTGTGCGACGGCGAGGACAACAACTGCGACGGCGCGACGGACGAAGGCTTCGCGTGGAGCGACCCGATCAGCGGCACGAACCTGACGATCGGCAGCACGTGTGGAACCGGAGCGTGCGCGGGCGGCAAGGTGATCTGTGCATCTTTTGTGGCCGCCGCGTGTTCCACCACCCAAAACGCGACGACAGAGAGCTGCAACGGCACCGACGACAACTGCAACGGTACGGTCGATGAAGACACGTGCAGCGACAACAACCCGTGCACGGCGGATCTGTGCGACGCGGCAACGGGCACCTGCCAGCACCTCGCTGTCGAAGCCGCGTGCGACGACGGCGATCCCTGCACGCTCGCGGACGCATGCTCCAGCACGATCTGCGTCGGCACCCAAGCGATCTGTGACGACGGCAACCCGTGCACCGCCGACACCTGCGACGCGAAGAACGGCGCGTGCCTTTTTGCCAACCAGACCGGCTCCTGCAGCGACGGCAACGCGTGCACCAGCGGCGACACGTGCGGCACGATTCCCGGCGGCGGCTGGGGTTGCGTGGTCGGCAAGGTCATCGACTGCAACGACGCCAATCCGTGCACCGACGACTCGTGCGATGGGAACTCCGGCTGCGCGTACGCCAGCAACAACGTGTCGCTCGCTTGTTACGACGGTCCGGACGGCACGGCGGGCAACGGTCTGTGTCACGGCGGGTTGCGCTACTGCCAGGGCGGCTTGCTCGGCGCGACGTGTCAGGACCAAGTGGTGCCCGCAACAGCAGAGCTCTGCAACGGTTTGGACGATTCGTGCAACGGAATCACCGACGAGGGCTGTGCAGCGGCGACAGTCACGCTATCCTTCGCCGCCGCGCAGACGGCTGGCAAGTCCGGTACGCTGTCTGCGAACGTGCAATTGGCCCCCGATCGACCAGCCGTGACGCTGCAAGATCCGGGTGTTCCGCAGCGAATGGCACTGGGTATCTTCGCCTGGTTTGTGCACTTGCTGACCGGGAACTGAACGAGACGCGAACACGTCCCGGCAGCCGCGCGAAAGGCAATGGGTGTGACCCGTGGCGACCTCCCGGTTGCGCCGCGGGCGACTGGAGGAAGTGCGTATGTGGACCCGAGAACAGCTGGAAACCCTGCTCGATGAGCGCGTGCTGGTCTTTGACGGCGCGATGGGTACGGAGCTGTATGAACACGGCTTTGGCTTTGAGCGCGCCTTTGACGGCCTGAACCTGACGCACCCGCACGTGGTGCGCCGCGTTCACCGCGATTACGTGAACGCCGGCGCCCACGTGCTGACGACCAACTCGTTTGGCGCCAATGCGCTGCGTCTGGCCCGTTCGCATTTTGCAGATCAGGTCGGTGCGATCAACGAAGCGGCGGTGAAGCTCGCCCGCGAGGAATCCGAGGCGCGCCCGCCGCACAATCGCCCGTACGTGGCCGCGTCGGTGGGGCCGCTCGGTCAGCCCTTGGCGCCGATCGGTCGGCTGACCCGTGAAGCCGCAGCCGACGCCTACCGCGCGCAGTTCACAGCGATCCTGCGCGCTGACCCCGATTTTGTCCTGCTCGAGACATTCAGCGATCTCGAAGAGTTGAAGGTAGCCGCCGCGGTGCTGACCGAGCTGCTGCCGAACGCGGCGTTCATCGCTTCAGCGACGTTTACCGAGGAAGCGAAGACACTTTTTGGCAACAAGCCTGAAGAGATCGTCCGCGTGATGACGACCGCGGGCGCGGCGGCGGTGGGCGCGAACTGTTCGACCGGTCCGCAAGCGCTCGATCCCGTGCTGGAACGCATGCTGAAAGTGCCCGGCGCACGCGTCATGCTGAGCCCCAATGCCGGCATGCCTCGGCTGGTGGACGGCCGCTACGTCTACGTCGCATCACCTGATTACTTCGCCGACTGGGCCGTGCGTGTGGCCGATCTGGGCGTGCGCGCGATTGGCGGTTGCTGCGGTACCAAGCCGGCGCACATCCTGCGCATGGCCGACGCGATCGGCATCCGCGCGCCAAACCGGCTGGGCGCGGGCAAGCGCCGGGAAGTCGAAGTTTCCGTCGTCGCTGAAGCCGCGGCCGAGGCGACGAGTCACACCGCGCAAACGCAGACATCGAGTTTTGAGCGCAAGCTGGCGGCGGGCGAATTCGTCGTGTCCGTTGAGCTGGACCCGCCCCGCGGCGTCGATGGCGATCGCCTGGTCCAAGGCGCGATCGCGTTGAAGCAAGCCGGCGTCGACGCGATCAATATCGCCGATTCACCGTTGGCGACCGCGCGCATGAGCCCGTTGGCGCTGGCGGTTCTCATCAAGCAGCAGATCGACATCGAGATCCTCCTCCACGTTTCCTGCCGCGACCGCAACGTGTTGGGTCTCTTGAGTGAAGCGATGGGCGCACACGCGCTCAGCGTTCGCCACTTGCTGTGTGTAACCGGCGATCCGCCGTCGCTGGGCGATTATCCCGGCATGCGCGGCGTGTTTGAAGTCGACTCGATCGGCCTCTTGCAAACGCTGCACCGCGTGAATCAGGGCGAAGACGCCAACGGGAAGCCGCTGCCGTTTCGCGCCGATTTTCGCCTGTCCTGCGCGGTGAATCCGACAAGTGAAGATCTGGATCGCGAGATCGAACGCTTCCACCGCAAAGTGGAGGCCGGCGCGACCTACGCGCTGACGCAGCCGCTCTATGACCCCGCAGACTTGCAGCGTTTTGTCGAGCGCGCCAAGCCGACGATCCCGCTGCTTGTCGGTGTGTTGCCGTTGCGCAATGCCCGCCACGCGCACTTTATCCACCATGAGGTGCCGGGCATGGCGATTCCGTTGGCCATTCGGGAGCGCATGACGCAGGCGGGACCCAACGGGCCAGAAGAAGGTGTCGCGATCGGACGCGAGTTCCTCGCTGCGGTGAAGCCTTACGTCGCCGGCACGTACTTGATGCCGCCGTTTAATAAGTTTGAGATGGCGATCGATCTGCTCCGCTGAGCGCCTGAGACAACTTGGTTTCGCAGGCTCTCGCGGCCCGGAGTTGCGAAAGATCAGCAGATAAAACCTTCTGATTTTATTTCAGATCGTTATTGTCAGCTGGATTAGGCGAGAAGCTGAACCGTTACGGCAGCGTCAGCGGCTGACCCACCTGAAAAGCCTGACCTTCGGCGACAAATCGCACGTCACGGCGATTCGCCAGCAGCGTGCGCGTCAGAAGGTCCAACTCATCGTCTGTCCGCGAAGGATCGTGGTGGAAAAGGAGCGTATTGCGAACCTGTGCCGCATCCGCGTGCGCCAGGGCCGTGTTGTGCGTGCCATGCCCCCAACCGCGCCGCGC
>CAITYF010000266.1 GCA_903896545.1 uncultured Myxococcales bacterium
CCACATACCGGAGTTCCCGTCGCAGGACATGTGCTCGGAACCGGCGTGCAGATGCCCATCGTGCCGCCGAAGGCGAAGCCACAATCGCCTTGGCAATAGCTGCCGCTTGGGCAGGAACCCGAACCAGGGACGCAGAACTGGAGACCCGCTGCACAGGCGCCTTGCTCGTAGACAGAGACGCCCGCGCCGAGCGCGTTGCAGGCGTTGTTGTACGTTTTGCCGTCGCAGCCGCAGACGGGCTCGGTCAAATTCGGGCACGCGACGGGCGGCGGCATGCAGTGGCCGTACAAACCGCCGTAGCACCCACCTGAAACGCTGAGACACTGGCTGCCGGCGGCGCAGTTGGAACTGGTTGCACCCTTGCAGCTAATACTTGATGCGCCAACCGGGATGGCAGGTGTGCCGACGCCAGGTGGACCGCAGTCGTCTATGTAGGTCGTCCCGTTGCATCCCTTGACCGTGACGATGATGTCCAAACACATCGGAGAGTTTAACGAAGTACACAGGCCCTCTCCGGCACATGGGCCGTTGCAGTACTTTCCTGCGGGACATGATCCGGCGACGCCTTCCTGACAGGGCGTCTGGAAAACATTATTCGGCGCCTGCCCACATGCCCAGTCGGACTTTACGCCGACATCTGCCACCAGCGCTTCGCACTTTGAAGCATAGTTGTTGCCATCGCATCCGCACACTGGAGAAGCGCCGACACTGGAACAACTCGCGGGCAGGAAGACACAGGCGCCGGTCGTTGAACAGCCGGCTCGCTGGCAAACCATGCCAGTGCCACAGTCAGCCGACTTGGTACATGCCAGACCGAAGGACGAGCCATACGGCGTCCAGCCGCATGCGGCAGTCTTGATAGGGGTGTGGGCGCATCCGCTTGGAGCGCCGCAACTGTCTGTCGTGCAAGGGTTGCTGTCGTCGCAGGTGAGAGCGGCGCCAGCACAGACGTAGCTCGCAGAGCAATTGTCGCCGCCCGTACATGGGTCCCCGTCGTCGCAGACGGCACCAACAGTCGGTTTGGAAATGCATGTTCCGGCGGTGCAGGTGTCGGTGGTGCACGGGTCGGCATCGGCGCAATCGGTGTCCTGCGTGCAGCCGACGGCGATATCGACGAGCGGGACGTCGGTCTGCAAAGGCACGTCTGCGTCTGCGTCTGCGTCTGCGTCTGCGTCTGCGTCTGCGTCTGCGTCTGGAGAAAACGCGTCGGTTGCGGCCCCGACATCAAGCGTCACGGCGACATCAATCGCGTCTTTGCCGAACACATCTGAGGCAGCGTCGTTCGCGGCCGCATCGACTTGGTCAGCTTCCGACGTGTCCACCGCCGGGACGGCGTCTTCGCCCGAATTGGCCACCTCGTTGTTGCATGATTGCGAGAGGAGGCCTGCCACAAACAATGCGTAAATGAAGGGTACGCGACACGTGTTGGTGCATGGGATAAACGACGGCATGCGGCCCTCCGTTGAACCAGAGATTCGTCGCGACGAGCACGATCCGTGCTGTTCGTAACCGCGAAGAATTTCGTGCAGAATGCTCTGAACAGAGGGATAACAACAAGCCGCGTCTGTCATCAAACTGTCATCGGCCCGTAGTTGTTGGGCGCATGAACCGCCGGGTAGCCGGAAAAGAATCGACGGCCGTCAAATCGAGGCGTTTCGTGCCCACGGGTCTTGAACCACAACCGGCGCGGCAGTCGGCAGAATGCGCTCTCACGCGTGGTCGTGAGCGGGCGCGTGGACGGGCGAAAGCGCGCCGTGCGTGCTGATGTGGATCTGGAGTGGGCAAAAACCGTGTGTTTTTGGATCTTGACGTGGCTGGCGTCCGCGGGAAAACTGCGGGGAGGCGGTTGCACGGAGCCGCCACGCCACCCGCGATCCACCTGCGGGTATTTGGCGGCGGCGCCTTGCCGGTCCACGGCTGCGGAGGCGTCCGATGCAGTCGGGGGAGTTCAAGCGGCAACCCCGATTGGAAGCCAGATGTGTACGTGTCCACAGGATCTTGCCGCATGAAGTACAGACGCGAAATCGACGGCCTCCGCTCACTCGCTGTACTCCCCGTCATTTTGTTTCACGCCGGTTTTGCGGCATTTGGCGGCGGCTTTGTCGGCGTCGATATCTTCTTTGTCATCAGCGGCTACCTCATCACCACGATCATTGCGTCTGAGATGGACAAGGGCGAATTCTCGCTCCTGACCTTCTATGAGCGGCGCGCGAGACGAATCCTGCCCGCGCTCTTCTTCGTCCTGCTCTGCACCCTGCCGTTTGCGTGGCTGTGGATGCGGCCTCTGGACTTGAAAGGCTATTCTGAAGGCCTGGTCGCGGTTTCGCTTTTCGCTTCCAACATTCTGTTTTACTTGACCAGTGGCTACTTCGACACCGCTTCCGAACTGAAGCCGTTGCTGCACACGTGGAGCTTGGCTGTCGAGGAGCAGTACTATGTGCTATTCCCGCTTTTCCTGATGCTGACTTGGAGGTTGGGCAGAAAGTGGGTCCTTCCGCTCTTGTTTCTCGTCGCCTCGTGCAGTCTCCTTGCAGCGCAATGGCTGACCGCCACCCAACCGTCCGCGACGTTCTATTTGCTGCCGACACGGGGCTTTGAGATTCTGATTGGCGCGCTCATCGCCTTGAGGCTGGGCGACGAGAATCCGGCCGCGCGCTTCGGGAAGTCGGTCAGCCAGTGGGCGAGCGCCTTGGGTCTGGCGCTGATCGTGATTTCGATCTTCGCATTTGACAAAAATACCCCCTCGCCAAGCATTTACACGCTCGTGCCCACGATTGGCGCGGGTTTGATTCTCGTCTTTGCGAACAAGGACAACCTAACCGGGGCGATCCTGGGCCACGACGTCTTTGTGCGCGTGGGTTTGATCAGCTACAGCACCTATCTCTGGCACCAACCGTTGCTCGCATTTGGGCGCCTGAAGAGCATCGAGGAGCTCAGCAGCCCGGCACTTGGTCTCCTCTGCGCCAGCTCGCTGGTTCTGGGCTACCTGAGCTGGAGGTTCGTCGAAAATCCGTTTCGCAACAAACGCACCGTTTCAGCACGAAAGCTGACGATCTGGAGCGTGATTTTCGCGACGGTTTTCATCATCGTCGGTCTGTATGGCTATCGGCACGACGGCGTGGCATCCCGTTTCCCGCCTGAAGCGCGACTCTACACGAACGTGCCCGACGTTCCCGCTTGGCAGACGGCGGTACGCTCGGACAAGTGCAACCTGCAGAACAACGATCTAACCACGCATGATGCGATTTGCAGTGAATCCAAGCGTCCGCTGGTTGCCTTGTGGGGAGACTCCTACGCGGCGGCTCTCTATCCGGGCCTGAAAAAGCTCCAAAAGGACTACCAGTTTGGCCTGTCCCAGTTCACCGGAGCGGGGTGTCCGCCACTCACCGAGGTCGAAGCCATGACGCGGCCCAACTGCGATGCGCTCAACATCCAGAGTCGCGCGGAACTCAGGGCCGTCCCGCCAGACATCCTCATCGTGCACAGCCAGTGGACGGGGCCGAGCTACCGCTACACGCTGTCCGAACTGCGGACAAAGCTCGTGGACATGATTCACAAAGTCAAAGTGGACCTGCCCAACACGCGGATTGTCCTCGTGGGAACTCTGCCCAGATGGCGAATCAGTCCGCAGAATGCGAGCTTCATCTTCTGGAACAACCATCCGGACACACCGGTTCCGCTGCGTCTGCCCGCCATATTGCAACCGGAACTGGACGCGGTGCTGCGCGACGTGGCCAAGCGCGAGCAACTGCAGTACGTCGATCCGGCGCCGCGGCTGTGCGACGACGCTGGGTGCATGACGCGCCTGGGTGACACCGTGGACTCGTTTATTCAGTTTGATTGTGGGCATCTGTCCAAAGCCGGATCCGAGTTCCTGGTGGGAAAGATCAAGGGAGAGCTGTTGGCGAGTCTGCCGAAACCGAACGCAGAGTGAGAGCCGGTGTGCGTCGACTTGGGCCCGCGCGCGGTAGAGGCTGGCGACAGAGATTTGGCGGGAAGTGGGAAGGGCCGTTTTTCAGCGGTGCTGCGGGCAACTGGCCGCTCGCGTACAGGACTGCACGGTGTGGGGCCGCTGCGCTGTCCGGCGGGCGGCGGGCGGCGGGCGGCGGGAACGCTGCGCCTGTCCAGCCGTAGAACTCTCGACCGCCAGCGTACGCTCCGCTCAAGCTTTGCTGCGGCGGGATTGTGTCGCGGCGGCCCGACACCAGACCTGACCCAAACTCCCCGAACCGCTGAATTGCCAACAAAATGGAGAGATGCCGGTTCGCAGGCACAATCGTGTTTGCGAACAACGTCCCGGGCGGAACACCC
>CAITYF010000267.1 GCA_903896545.1 uncultured Myxococcales bacterium
GCGACTTCGTCGCCCGTCGGATGCCTTTTTGTCCCATCGCTCACCTCCAACGTTATGATACTACGTTGAATTTTGGTGTCGATCCGTGTTTCAAAGGTGTTGCAGGTTTTTCAACACCCTCCAATGAATGCCTTGCACGCGCCCGGTCGCCGATCCGCTGAAGATGCCGGTGTGAGTCGGTCCCGCGGACTAATTCGCCCGCTCCAACCGTCGCACCCGCCCATCCGCCCAGCTTCCCCACAGGCCAAAAGCCACGACCTGCAGCGTCTGCATTAGCCACACGCCAAGCCCAAACGCGATCGCCGTGGGCGTGTCACTGCGCACGCCCCAGAGGCCGACGGGCAGCAGTAGAAAATACCAGAAACTGCCCACATTTCCGGGCGAATTGGGAATCATCATTCCCACCACGACGCACGCGACCATGGCGTAGGCGCCGGCCATCGGGATGTCGATGCCAAAGCCGTGCGCGATGGTGTAGATGCCGATGCCGTTGATCGCCCAGTACACGAACGTGAGACCCAGGAATTGCGCGACGTGCCACGGACTTTGCAAGAGCTTCAAGCCGTCGACGAAGGCGGTGAGCAGCCCGATGAGCTTGTCGGCCACTCCCGGCGCGATCTTGCCAATGACTTTGTGCGTCGTGTTGACCGTCCATTCGCGGGCGAGAAACGTGCAGCCAAGCGCCACCAGCGCGCCGCCAAAGACGCCCAGCGCTGCCCATGCGCCGATCTGCACCTGCGGGAACCGCTCGATGGTCTCTGCGGGCACGCCGACCAGGACCGTGAAAAGCAGACCGGAAACCAGCAGCCCATCCAGCACGCGTTCCAAGGCGACGCTTGCCAGACTTGCGCCAAATGGCACGCCGCCATTTCTGGTTGTTCCTTCACGGGTCAGCAACAGCGGCCGCACGAATTCGCCCAACCGCAGCGGCAGCAGAAAAACCGACATGAAGCCGATCGCGCCCGTTCGGTTCAATTCCGCCAGCGGCACGTCCGCGTAGGGCGCCAACAGCGGTTTCTGCCGCAGTACGCGCATCCAGTGGATCGCCGACAGGATCAGAAAGTACGCGCCCAGCGACCAGAGCTTGACCGACCAGAGCACGATGCCCGCATCTTTGTCCTGCAAGTACGCGCAGAACGTGCCATGAAGGTCGCCCAGCCGCAGCGTGCCGCCAAACAGCTTCTCCATGGGCCAAGCGCGCGCAGATAGCCAGGTAAAGAGCGCGCCAACGGCCAAGCCAACGAGCCATTTCAGCCACGTCCGCTTTGGCGCGACTGGCGCGTTCTGCTGATCAGGTTGCGTCACGAGGCGGTTCTACAGCAGGTGAATGTTCGCGCGCGCCGTGACCTTCTTTGTCGCGTTGCGCGTGTCGACCACCAGCTGGGAACGCTTGGCGATGTCCGCGTAGTCAAACGTCGTGTGATCCGTCGTGATGACCGCCACGTCGTAGCTTTCCAGCGCCGCGAGGCTGGTGATGCCGGTGCGGGAATGCCCATCTTCGCGGTAAGTCGGCACGTGCGGATCGTAGTACTCCACGTGCGCGCCCTTCTTTTCCAGCAGGTCGATGATCGTCAGCGCCGGACTCTCGCGGTAGTCGTCGATGTCGCGCTTATACGCCACGCCGAGCACGAGCACCTTCGCGTTCTTCAGCGCCTTGCCCGCCTCGTTCAGCGCGTCCTGCGTGATCTGCACGACGTGCGCCGGCATCGCCGTGTTGATCGTGTCCGCCAGCTCAATGAACCGCGCCTGATAGTTCATCGTGCGCAACTTCCAGGACAGGTACAGCGGATCGATCGGAATGCAGTGACCGCCCAGACCGGGACCTGGGTAGAACGGCATGAAGCCGAACGGCTTGGTCGCCGCCGCATCAATGACTTCAAACGGGTTCAGGCCCAGCTTGTTGCACATCAACGCCACTTCGTTCACGAGGCCGATATTGACCGCGCGGAAGGTGTTTTCGAGCAACTTGACCATTTCCGCCGTGTCCGGGCTGGAAACGACGCGCACGGTGTCAATGAAGCTGCCGTAGAGCGCCTGCACCGCCGCGCCGCATTCGGGCGTCAGGCCGCCGACGATCTTGGTCGTGTTCTTCACGCCGTACTTCTCATTGCCCGGATCGATGCGCTCCGGCGAGAACGCGACGTGGAAGTCCGTGCCCGCGACGAGGCCAGAGGCCTTTTCAAGCAGCGGCACCATGACTTCGCGCGTGAAGCCGGGGTAGGTCGTCGATTCCAGCACAAAAAGCTGGCCCTTGCGGATGAACGGACCGATCGAATCCAACGCGCGGATGATGTAGCTGTTGTCCGGATCACGCGTCTTCGACAGCGGCGTCGGCACGCAGATCACCACGGCGTCCGCTTCTGCGACGATCGCAAACGAGCTGTACGCCTTCAGCTTGCCCGCGGTCACCAGCGGCGCCATCATCTCGGAAGGCACGTCGCCGATGTCCGAAACGCCCGCATTGATGCGGTCGACACGCGCCTGCTGCACGTCAATTCCGCGAGTCGGAAAGCCGACTTGCGCGCAACGCGTGGCGAGAGGAAGGCCAACATAGCCGAGGCCGACGACGGCGACGGTGGCGTTGCGTTGGTTGATCTTTTCAGGAAGGGAAATGTTCGCGCTCACGGCGTCTCCATGCGCGCCCGTACCGGTGGTCGGGCGAAAGGGCGTATAGTCTAACTCCGCATCGCATCGGCGGCAACGGATGGCAGCGTTCTGTTGCCGCTTCCCGCAAAAAGGTTGCATCGATAGGCAGCGCGCCGGGTGCGGAACGGGCCAGACCCGCCCCAAAGTCCCGTAACCCCGGAAAGTGAATCAAAATAGACGGATGCTGTTTCGCAGGCCACGATTGTGCTTGCGAAAACCCTTCACGTGCGCCGGAACATCCGGCCACCCGAGAAACAGCATCCGATGAAA
>CAITYF010000268.1 GCA_903896545.1 uncultured Myxococcales bacterium
CATGATGCGCTCCGTCGTCGTCCCAGCTTTGCTCTCTCCGGGGAGACGCGCGCCCTGCGGCTACAGGGTGCGTGGCTGGGGCGGCGACTGTCGCATGCGTGTCGGAATTACTCAGGTTTTACGATCCGCATCGCGTGGGCGAAAGCATCCGCCGCAAGCGCCGGACGCACCACCACCTCCCCGATCCACGGCTTGCACCGTTCGGGCCCCCTTCGGCGGTGCGCGGCCTCTTGCGCGCATCCACCCGGCATGGTTGTGGCCAAGTCGCTCCCCGCCCGTACGCACGGCTCGCCGCTTGGACCGCGCCTCGACTGCGCGGCAGGGCTCCGTTAAGCAAGAACCGCGCCAAACGCGTATCGTCGCCATTTCACGACGTTCCGCGGATCGGTCTCACTTGCAACCGGTACCGAGACCTGACGAACTGAGACTTGTGAGACCACGATCGCACGCAGTAACGCCCTGCCCGTCGGTCACAGTCCGCGATTCGCGGCTACTGGCCGTTGGTGATGGTCAGCGTGTAGTTCTGGCAAATCGTGCCGCTGCCCGGGTAACGCCCGACGCGCACGTAGAAGTCGTCCGAGTTGTCCGTGCAGTAGTTCATGCCCGGCAAGCCCGTGCCGTTGACGCACTTGCATTCGCCGCCGACTTCGGGGATCGGCGAAGGCTCGGTCACGCCGGACGTTGAGCCCTTCACGGTTTGCGGGCCATACGGCGACTTGCCGCTGAAAGCGACGGTCCAACCGGTATCGGTTTCGTTGCTGCACAAGAGGGACGTGCCGCCGCAGCTGTGCTTGTACAAATCGACAGTGAAGTTGCCGTCCGGGTTGCCCGACAGCCACACGTGGACGTTGAACGGATCGCAGCTTTGCGACTGATCGTTGGAGTCAATCGCCTTGAAGTGGAACCAGTCGCCCGCCTCGCCCGGCATCAGGTTGCCGGTCTTGATGATCGGGGCGCCGCCGCCGTCGTCGTAGATGTAGCCAAGATCCAACGGCGAAATGCACGAGTCGCCGAGGACGCCGTGGAAGTTGTCCGCTTTGCACTCGCAGCCGTTGCTGGAGATGCCGTCCGCGTCAAACCAGGAGTCGTAACACTGCGGGGCACACTTGCCGGCAATGCACGCGGCAGTGCCGTTGGTCGCGTTGCCGCACATGATGGTCGGCAACTGTTCGTCCGTCACGCCGTTGCAGTCGTCGTCGATGCCGTTGCAGGTTTCTGACGCGCTCGGATGGACATCTTTCAGTGCGTCGTTGCAGTCGCCCGCCTGTGAAGCCGAGAAGAATTGGCCGTTCACGGTGGACGGTTTGCAAAGCGACTGCCCAGGCCCGGTGCCATAGCCGTCGCCATCCACGTCGACGTAGAAGAGGGCATTGCTCACCGATTCGTCGACCACCAAGTTGCAGTTGTTGTCGATGCCGTCGCCGCAAATCTCGAACGCGCCCGGGCTGACCATCGGATTCTTGTCGTTGCAGTCCTTGGCCTGCGCTTGGATCGACGTGTTCGGATACAACGGCCCGCATTGGCACGCCCACGTGCTGGCGTAGAGGTCGCCGTAGCCGTCGTTGTCAATGTCCGGGTAGTAGTTCTGGCAGCCCGTGGAACCGACCGGATCGACCGTGCCGTCGCAGTCGTTGTCCTTGGCGTCGCACTTCTCGGTGACGCCGGGGTGGGTATCCTTGTTGCCGTCGTCACAGTCGCCGCCGATGACCACCTTGAAGCTGGACGATACTTCCGCCGTGCACAAGCACTTGGTCTGCTTGGTCACATCGCCGTAGCCGTCGCCGTCAGCGTCGGAGAAGTACTCGGTGCAGCCGATCGCGCTCTGATTGTCGATGGTCCCGTCGCAGTCGTTGTCTTTGCCATCGCAAAACTCAGGATTTCCCGGCTTGATCTGCGAATCGTTGTCGTTGCAGTCACCGTTCTTCGTCGACGTGTAGTCGCCATCTTTCGCACACAGGCACTTGGCCTTCGCCGAGTTACCCACGCCATCTTTGTCCGTATCCGCGTAGTAAATCGTGCAACCGTCGGCATTTACTTCGTCAATAACCAAGTTGCAGTTGTCGTCGACGCCGTTGCACTTCTCTTTGGTCGACAGGTTGGGGTTGATGCTCGCGACCTTGTCGTTGCAATCGCCGTCCAGGAACGTGTTGTACGGCATCGCCAAGCCGCAGACACACGCCTTTGTCGCCGGGTCGCCATACCCGTCGCCGTCTGCGTCTTTGTAGGCCATCACGCAGCCCTG
Source organism: uncultured Myxococcales bacterium (assembly GCA_903896545.1). Classification (GTDB taxonomy): domain Bacteria; phylum Myxococcota_A; class UBA9042; order UBA9042; family UBA9042; genus CAIYBN01. The sequence continues at coordinate 2,243 of CAITYF010000268.1, forward strand.
CGCGCCGGGATCGTCAATCGTGCCGTTGCAATCGTTGTCCAGTGCGTCGCAGCTCTCGATCGCGACCGGGTTCACATTCGACTTGTTGTCGTCGCAGTCGCCGCCGATGGTCGCCGTCCACTTGTCGACCGCATTGCACAGGCACAGCGACTTCTTGCTGTCGCCAAAGCCGTCCTTGTCAAAGTCGCTGTAGAACGTCGAGCAACCCAACGCGTTGTTGTTGTCCGTCAAGCCATCGCAGTCGTCGTCGATGTTGTTGCAGACTTCGGTCATCGCCGGGTTCATCTTCGGGTCGTTGTCGTTGCAGTCGTTGCCCTTGGCTGTGTTGTACGTCGCGCTCGGCGCGCAGAGGCACGCGGCTTTACCCGCGCCGTACCCGTCTTGATCCGCGTCCTTGTAGAAGCTCGAACAGTTCAACGCGCCTTCTTCGTCCTGCTTGCCGTTGCAGTTGTCGTCGACGCCGTTGCCGCAGACTTCCTTGTTGCCTGGGTACACGTTCTTGTTGCTGTCGTTGCAGTCGCCGCTGGTCGTCGACGTGAAGATGCCGCCCGGTGCGCACAAGCACTGCGAGTTGAACGTGCCCACGCCGTCCTTGTCGCCGTCTTCGTAGTAGAGGCTGCAGCCAACGGCGTCCGTCGCGCCGCTGTCGGTCTGTCCGTCGCAGTCGTCGTCGATGCTGTTGCCGCACACTTCCGGCTGGCCCGGATGAATCTTCGGATTGCCGTCGTCGCAGTCCGCGCCCTTGTACTTGCAGGACTTGCTGCCCGGCAGGATCACCGCGTCTGCAGCGCAGTAGCCGTCTTTGTCAGCGTCGCACGTCTCGTCGGTCTTGCCGTTGCAGTCGTTGTCGATGCCATCGCACACCTCAACCGCGGACGGCTTGACCTGCGGGTTGTCGTCTTTGCAGTCCGACGGCGACGTGGACGAGTACAAGTCCACGGCCTTGCACAAGCACTGGTTGTCACCGCCGGTGGCGGGCGAGTTGCCAAAGCCGTCCTGGTCGCCGTCCTTCCAGAACACGGTGCACATCGCCGCACCGGGCTCGTCGGTTGCGCCGTCGCAGTTGTCGTCCAGCCCGTTGCACACTTCCGCCGTCGGCGCGAGCGCGTCGCAGCCCGTCAAGCCGCTGGGCTGGCATTGGCGACCACCCGAGCACGCGCCGTACTTGTTCTTCGAGAAACACTTCGTCTCCAAGCCAAGCGCTTTTGCGCTGTTGGAACACTCGCAGGCGCCGTTCTTCTTCATGCACTGGTTGCCCGTGCCGCCGGCGCCGGAGACCCCGTTCTTGGTTCCCTTGGCGTTCTTCAGGCAGTAGTAGCCCAGCGGGCATTCCGAGTCCAAGCCCTTCTCGCACGTGCCGCCGCAGAAGTTGCCGACGTCGCCGTACGAGAGGCACAAGCCAGTTTTGTCGCCGGGCGCGTAGCACTGCGCGTCATCAGTGCACGGATCGCACGCGTGGACGAGCTTGGGCACGCAGCCGTACCACGGTTCCGCGGACTGCGAAATGTTGGTGCACGTCCAGCCGCCGGGGCAGCAGGTGTCGGCGCAGGCGCCGGTGCAGACCTTGCCGTTGGGCGTGTCGACGCAGTAGCCAGAATCGCAGTCGCCGCCATCGTTGCACGAGTGGCCGGGCGTGCCGATCGGCGCGTTCGGCAAATATTCGCACTGGCTGATTTCCTCGACGACGTCGATGTCCGGCCCGATGTCAACTTCCACCGCAGTTTCAGGACCATCGGTCTGGTCGATCAGGCCATCGATCTCTTCCGCGTCGCCGTCTGGCGTGCCGTCCGTGTCGCCGCCCTGGTTGTCCGGCAGGTCGAGATCCGTACCATCGGGCCCATCGGTCGCGTCGATCAGGGTCTCAGGACCTTCCGTATCGGCGTCCTTCGTGTCTTTCTTGATTTTGACGTCCGCGTCACCCGTCGCATCCTGATCGGTTGTCGCCGAACCATCGGCCGTCGTGTCTGTGTTGCTGCAGCCAACGCTCGCCATGAGCAGGGCCGCCAGCAGCGCAGACACGCAACCACGCGAAAATCGGTTAGAATCACGAGAACAAAGCTGCTTCAACGGACGCGACATCGTGTAGTCCTGCCGTGGGGCAAATCGACGCGACACAGCGCCGTGTTGGCATCGTAGCAGACACGAGACCCCTGAACAAACGGCAATTCACCGAACTTTGTGACACGCGTCACCGAGTGGGGTATCGTGACTCCGGGCAGAGGGAGGCGGGAATGGCGCGACGGTCCAAGGCAGTGCAGTACGCGGTTCTTGCGCTTCTCGGCGCGAGCCTCGTGCCCATTGTCAGCTGCAGCGCCGCGCGCAAAGCGCCCAGAGCCACCGTACAAACGGCGCGATCATCGGTGTTCTCGGAACACGAGAGTCACTGTTTGTCCGGCGATCTCGCGGAGTGCGAGCTCATCGAGGACCGACTGGAGGAAGTCGCCGGTATCGGTCCCGACTTTTCCAAGGCGTCGCTCGTCCTGCGGGACGCGTGCCGACAGGATCGGCGGGAAAGCTGCGCGCGCGTCGGGCAGTCCTGGCGCTACGGTATCGGCACGTCGCGTGACATCGCCAAGGCAGCGGACACGCTTTCAGTCGCGTGCAAAGCAGGTTCTGCCAGTGCGTGCGCGTGGTGGGGCGAACTCTACGCGCGGGGCACCGGCCTTTCCCGCGACCCGGACCTGGCCTTCAAGATCTTCACGATGGCCTGTGAAAAACATGACCCGCGCGGCTGCACGGGTGCGGCGCGGGCGTTGAGTCATGGCATCGGCACGCAAATCGACACGGCAAAGGCCATCGGCCTGTTGGAGACCGCGTGCGAAGGTGGCTACGGCCCAGCGTGCGTGCACCTGGGTGAGGTGTATGAAACCGGCCACGGCGTGGAGCGAGAACGACAGCGCGCCTTGAAGTACTTTGAGTTAGGCTGCGAGCGCGGCGGCGGCGGCGGCTGCCTCCTGATGAGCGTCGTTCACAGGTTCGGCATGGGACGGAGCATCGATCCCGAATTGGCGCTCGAGTACCTCGGTCGCGGCTGTGGCGCCGGCCACGCGACGGCGTGCCAACAACTCGCCGACTTCCAGCAAAGTGGTGAACTGTGCGATGTCGAACCGCGCAAAGCCATCGCTTCGCGGGACAGCGCGTGTCAGTTGGGCGCCGGAGACGCGTGCCTGATTTTGGGCGACGGCTGCAACCGCGGCGAAATCAAGTTCTGCACGACCGAATACGAGTCGCTCTACTTCATCCGCGCCTGCAGCAACGGCGCTCCCGGCGGCTGCGTTCGCGCCGGCGCTGCCTTTGAGCAAGGCCGCGGCGTCATCGCCGATCCGGTCAAGGCCAAAGAGTTCTTCAAGAAAGGCTGCGCTTCGGGCGACACGGCGGCATGCGGCAGGTAGGCCGAGTAACGATAAGTCCCTGTATTGACTCGGAGCCAAATATCCTGCGTCGCCGCGAGTCGGCCGCAGGGACACGAGCTTTGCGCCCCAGCTAGCCGCCTCAACATGCCCACGAGTGTTCAGCATTTGATGTTCAGTCTTGGCAGGCCTGTCTAGTCGAGCTTCAATTCCAGACCTTCCCGCGCGGCAAATGTAAACAACGGGCTGCCAAACAGCTTCGCACGTTGCCGACATTGCTGCACAATCGCCTCAACATCCGCATCACTGTGCATCGGGTCGTGGTGGAACAGCGCCAACTGCTTCACGCCGCCCAGTACCGCCAAGTCGACGACGGTGGTCGCGCGCGGGTGCCCCCAGCCGACGTGCTTGGGGTACTCCAAATCGGTGTACTGGGCGTCGGCGATCAGAAGGTCGGCGCCACGCACGAATTCCACAAGCGTCTCAGGCACTTCACGCTGTTTTTCAAGATCCGACTGCACTTCATCAAACGTCTTGGCCAGCGTCAGGTCGATCTCGTTGTCGGTCGCATAAACGACCTTCACGCCGTTTTTCTCCAAAGAATACGCGTAGCTCGTCCCCGGGTGGCGTTGTTCGAACCACCGCACGCGCACACCGTCGATCGGCCGCTTGCCGTTGTCCAGATCCGTGGCAAGAATATGCGATCGCAACTCACTGAAATCTACCGGGAAATAATCGCTCCGCATCTGCCCGCTGAGCAAACTGTGAAAACGGTGATCGCCCGCGGAAGTGCCATAAATGTTGCAGGTATTGACCGGAATGTAGGCAGGCGTGAAGAACGGAAAGCCCTGGATGTGATCCCAGTGCATGTGGCTGAACAGAAAGTGCGCCGTGATGTTCGGCACGCCGCGGCGCAAAAGGTCCACGCCCAATTCGCGCAAGCCGGTGCCGCCGTCGCAGACAAAAAGCGTCTCGTCTACGCGAATTTCCACGCAACTCGTGTTGCCACCGTACTTGTTGGTTGTGCGGCCGGGCGTCGGGATGGAGCCGCGCGTGCCCCAGAAGCGAACGAAGAACGCCATGTTGGCTCCAATCATGCTGAACTGTGCGCGAGACGGCCGTTTTCACGTCCGCAAACGCTGGACTCGCCTACTTCCCTTCGTGGTAGATGAACACCGCGTTGCCAAGTTGCAGCGTGTCGCCGTCACGCAACACCGCGGAATGCACACGAATTTCATTCAGATACACGCCGTTGGACGAGTCCAAGTCGACAACGCGGTACGTGCCCTGATAGCGGTCCAAACGCATGTGCGTACGCGAAAGCGACGGCGACGGAATGTGGATGTCCGTCTCTGGGCTCCGCCCCAACACGAGCGAATCACCGGAAAGTTCCAGAATACCGGGCGATCCAGGTCCACGAATTTGCTGCAGAACATGCGGGCGCGAAAACGGCATCGCCTGCAAAAGCGGGATCTCCGCTTCCTCGGTGTGCCAGGCGCTCTGCTCAGGTTCGTGGCTCATGGGCGTCATCTAGTGAGGACCAACCGCAGGTTCGGGCCCGATCGTAACGCGGCCAGCACCGACTCGCAAGCACTGACTGGCGAAACGGGAAACACCAGCGTAGCATCGGCTTAAGCTTTGGGGGAGGCGACCATGTTCGGACACGAGGGCAAGCGGCGTAGTTCTGTGTTTTTGTATCGGTTGGTGGCGAGCGCGGCGTTGATCGCGCCCGGCCTCGCACACGCGGCAGGCATGGAGTACCCCGACAACGGCACCATCGCGATTGGTCGCGGTGGCGCGCACGCGGCAAATCCTGAGGACGGGCTCGCGTTCCAGTACAACCCGGCGGGCCTCGCGCAGGCGGCACAGCGCGGCTGGCGCTTGCATCTGGACAACCGCTGGGCGGCGCAGCAGGTCAAGTTCACGTCGGCAACACCGGGCACGTCGCCCGCAGAGAATTCGGCCCCGCCGTTCATGGCGCCCGCGGGAGCCATCAGCTACGGCTTTGGCGCGGTTGGACCACTGTCTGACCTGACCTTGACGTTGGGCGCGACCGGCCCGTCCGCTATCGGCAAGACCAAGTTTCCCAACGACGGCGCGCAGCGTTACGCCATCGACTCGACCGACTACTTCATCGGCTACTACTCCGCGGGCGTCGGCGCCGCGTGGACCAAGGGCGACGTCTCCGCGCGATTGGGCTTCACGGGACAACTCGTCAAAGGTACAGCGACGTTTTCACAAGCCGTGTGGAGTGGTTTTGGCGAGTACGACAAAGGCAACAACAAGGCGACCGACACGCAGAACGATTCACTGGCGACGTTCTCTGGCACCTCGCAGTTCAGCCCCACCTTCGTCGTCGGCTTGAGCGTCTCACCCATCCGGGATCTGGACATCGGCGTCTCATACCGCCCGCGGATCGACTTTGACGCGCCGGGCACGCTGGACGTCGCGCTGTCCAAGACGGCGACGAGCATCAAAGCGGTGACCAACGGCAACAGCGCGAGCCTGAAGCTGAGCCTCGCGCCGATGTTGCGCGCGGGCGTCGCGTACCGCATCACGCCGCGTGTACGCGTCGAGTTGGACGGCGTGTTCGAACAGTGGTCTGTGCTGAAGGAAGTGCGCATCGCGACCCACGACATCACGATTACCAGCGGTGTCAGCGCGGGTGCGACGCCGCTTCCGGACGTCGTGTTCCCGCACAACTATCAGGACACCTACAGCGTTCGGTTGGGTAGCGACGTGACCATCGTGGAAGATCGTTTCGCAGTGCGCGCGGGCTACGCCTACGAGACCTCCGCTGCGCCGACGGCGTACGTCAGCGTCGACTTTCCGAACTGGCAGCGTCACGTCGCGTCGGTCGGCGCGAGCGTGCGCTTCTGGGGCGCGTGGTTGGACGTCGCCTACGCCCATCATTTTGTGGAAACGCAGCACGTGGTGGACAGCGGCGTGCTGAATCAGGTCTCGCCGAAGCTGGGATCGATGCCCGCGTCAGTGCCGACGGCGGTGGGGGCCGGCACGTACGAAGCGGCGCTCGACGTGTTCTCGTTGTCGATTCGGGTGCCGTTTGGCGAGTTGAGCTCAACGCTCTAGTTCCGCGCACCGGTGCGAAAGGGATGTGCGCCGCTTGCGGCCGTGGCCCATTTGGCGCGCCAAATGGGTCACGGGTCGGCCTTTCGGGCCGACCGCCAGCCCGGTCCGGCAGCTTGCTGCCGGATTCGCCCAAGAGCAACAAGGCCGGAACGCGATCTCAGTCCTTCGCCGTCAGGCTGGCCATCGCCGCAGCCACAGCGCCCGTTGCCGCCGGACCGTCCAACAGGAAGTAAGCCCGCGGATGGTCGACCAGCCGCGACACCGGTAGCCCTTCTTCGCGGCTCAGCGCCCGCGCGACGATGCTCGCCTTGTGCTTGCCGCGCGCCAAGAGGACGAGCGTCTCCGCGCGCTTGAGCACAGGCAGCGTCAGGGAAATACGCGCCGCTGGCGGCTTCGGCGCGTCGTGGATCGCGAGCGCGACGTCGTCCACGCCGAGCGCCGGATGCCCCGGATAGAGCGCCGCCACGTGACCGTCCTCGCCCAAACCCAGCAGCGCAATGTCCAGGCCGCCGTCGAACTGTTCCTGGAACGCGCGCCCGAACCGTACAAGCTCAGCCTTCGGATCGCCCGACAGGCTCAGCGGCAACACGTTCTCCACCGGCATCGGAACTTTGGACAGCCACTCCGAATACGCCGTCCGCAGGTTGCTTTCCGGGTCAAACGGCTCCCAATCGCCCGGCGCGCGCCCCACTTTCTCCAGCACGCGCTCCTCCGTCCACGTGATCAACAGCTGCGGGTACGCGGACGCCGGCAAAAGCTCCCGCAGCTGCCCGTACACCGCACCGGGCGTCGTTCCGCCCGCCAGACCAAGACGGCAACGCCCGCGCTGGCGAATCGTGGCCAGAATCGCGTCTGCCAACATGTGTGCGCCCTGCCGGGCAAAATCGCCCAGCACGTGCACGTGCGGCTGCCGCGGACCGTTGGGGTGCAACTGAATCATCGAGTCCTCCTCCAGTGCGGGTGACGCCACGCGCGATGCGAACGTTCCCGGCGGCGCAGAATACTACGGAATCTCCCGCGGCACGATGCGAAATCCCAGCCCGTTCACGGTTTGCGGCGGCAACGGGTCCAACGCGAGATCAAGCAGCGAGTCGAGCAGTTCATCGGCCGCATCCGCGTCGTCCAGTTCCAGATCGAGCACGCGCCAACCCGCCGCACGCAGCTCCGCGCCCAACGGCAGGGGCACCGCCAGCGCGTGGATCGGCGGCTCCAAAGAGCCAGCGGCTGCAGATTCCGTCAAGGAAACTGGTTTCCCGATCGTTTGCAGCACGCCCGACGCCAAGTTCCAGCGAAGCCCTTCGCCCGCCGGCACGATCGGCAAGGTCACGGGCAGGTTGCGCTGGCGTTTGCGGACCGACGTCAGCCCGTGAAAGGCGTCCATCAACGCAAACACGTCGTCTTCTTCACGGGTTGCCGACTCCACTTGCGCTGCAACGCCGGACTGGATCGCGTGCGCTTGTTCGAGCAGATCGGCGGCAATCGCGCTTTGCCAATCCAGCGCGCCGCTCACCACGCGCCAGAGCACTGGCGGTGTCAGTTGCCGCGACAACCAGCGCGCTGGCAGCGTCCGCCGCGCCAGCCATGGCAAGGTCAGACAGCCGGTCTGCCCATCCAGACGATCGTCGGCAGCCGCCACGTCCAGCAGCGCGTCATCGGCGTCTACCGCGATCATCGCCGCGAGCGCGTCGAGCAACCAGAAAGGCGGATCTCCCGCCAGAGTCGGGCGTGCAGCCGCCAGCAGCAGATACGGCAGCAGAAAGCGATCGAGCACAACGTCCGGGGTCACGCCCTGCCCCGCGATCTCCGCAAGCGCCGCGTCGATCTGCCGTGCCTCCAGACGCCCCCCGTCGATCAAATGCTGCAAGCAGACGGCCGTTTTCAGCCACATCGCGCCAGTGGTCGCGCCCAAATAGCGTGCCGGAGGTGCACCTTGACTCTGCAGCAGCCGCGCCAGTGCATCGAGAGACTCGGTCAGTAACGGCAACGCTTTTGCTGAAAACACGTGCTGCAGGCAGCGGTCACGGAGCTTCGGGTCCATCGGTCCTCCACGTTGGCGCAGCGCCAACTGTGCGCCGCAGCATAGCCGGTGCACGTGAATACTTGCCATGTGCCAAAAAAAACGGCATGCCGCGCCCCGGGAACTTCTTCGCTCGCCCCGCCATTTCGCCAGGAGACAGGATCATGCAGTTCGAACTCGACGTCATCGCCAAACGCCTCCAACTGCCCAAGAATCGTGGCACTTCTCCCGCCGTGGAACCGCTGCGTGCCGGTTACGACGACGAATGGGAAGACGACGACGAATTCGAGGACGACGAAGATTTCGACGACGACGGCGATGACGGCGACGACGATTTTGACGAAGACGAAGAAGAAGATGAGGACGAAGAGGTCGAGCGCGAGCTGAACTTTGACGAAGACGACTATCCGGTCGCTGACGAAGAAGAGGAAGAAGAGGCCGAAGTCGACCCGGAAAAGGAACTGGACGAAGGCGAAGCCGTCCCGCGCAAGTCCCCGACCGATCTGGATGACGATGATCTGGGTCTGGACGAAGTCGACGGTGAACTCGAAGGTGACGAAGACGCCGATGAGGAAAAGTGGTGGGATTGAGCCGCTTCTGACCGGAAAAACGAACGCTCGTTCGTCGTAGCTCCGCATCCGGCAAGACAAATTTGCAGAAGCGACACCTAAATCGCTAGACAACCGCTGGACCCTCGGTTAAAAGCCGCGCTGCGACGAAGTGCCGCGTGCGGAATCGCGGAACAGGTCAAAGGTCAATGGACACGCTTCGTGCGTGATGTCGACCAAGCCCTGTACGCGAGCGACCTTCGTCCTGAATGCGGTGATTGGAAAATTCTAACGTGTGAACCACGCCTGCTTCGGCTGCGCACCCGCCTTTGTCTGCCTTCTGCGGACCGGGTCGCTGCTTCGAGTCGTCGTCTCTGTACGGGAGTTCGTCTCTTGATGAAGTTGCGTCTGTCTGCCTATGTGAACGCGTCCCAGCCGCAATCGGTCGGCGTGGTCGCGTTGCGCACGAGCGCGGATTCCGCGGGCGTGACCTCATCGGGCGTGCGTCAGGACGACGCGCGGCATGGGGCAACTCCGCCCGCGCCCAAACGCACCGTGTGGACCGTTGCCCGCGGGCTTTTGGCAACCACGCGTCCGTCGGTTGTCGGGCTGGTCTTCTTCACCGGTTTGCCGGCGCTTGCCATTGACGATGCCGCGTGGCCAAGCCTTGCCCGCAGCGCGACGATCATCCTCGGCATTGCGCTCTGCGCCGCGGCGAGCTCCGTGTTCAACGCGTGGCTCGAACGCGAGTCCGACAAGAACATGGAGCGCACGCGCACCCGCCCCCTGCCCACCGGCTTGGTGCTGCCGAACGAGGCGCTTGCATTCGCGGTCGCTTTGTCCCTGGGCGGCGTGGCGCTTCTGGGCTGGCAAGCGACAGATTTTGTCGCAGACGCGGCGCGCTGGGGCGGTATGATCGCCGGCGCCGCGACCATCGCATTTTACGTCGTCATTTACACGATCTGGCTCAAGCCGCGGACGCCGCTCAACATCGTCATCGGCGGTGCCGCAGGAGCCGCGCCGCCGGTGATCGTCGATGCCGCGCTGCACGGGTCGGTCGGTCTGATGAGCATCACCATGTTCACGATCGTGTTCCTCTGGACCCCGCCGCATTTCTGGGCCATTTCACTGTTTCGCAAGGCCGACTACCAGAACGCCGGCTTCCCGATGCTGCCGATTACCCACGGCAACGAAGCGACCTACGCGCGCATGGTCCTGTATGCGCTCGCCATCGTGCCTTTTGCGACCCTGCCCGCGCTGACGCGGCACTTGTCGGTCGGCTACGGCCTCTTCGCCATGGTCACGAGCCTTTGGTTCCTGTGGAGCTGCGTCACGCTGCTGCGCGGCAAGACCGACGCGCTAGCCAAGAAGACCTTTTTCGCCTCGCTTTTGTACCTCCACGCCGTTTTCACGGCGATGATCGTCGACTTGATGATCCATCGCCCCATCCTCTGAGTTGCCACAGAAGGAACGCCTCTGATGTCCAACGCTTTTCGTTCGTTCCGTCACCGCCTGACCGCGCTCGCCGCGCTCGCCCTGCCTTTGATGCTGGCCGCGTGCGACGAAGCGCATCCACGTGACGCCTATGCGCACCCCGCCGGCGATGCCAGCGAGATCAGCGCGTGGTTTTACAACCTGTACCTCATCCTCGACACGATCATCTTCGTCGGCGTCGTGATCGCGTTCTTCGCGGCGATCATCAAGTTCCGCAAGAAGCCGGGCGACAATACGCTGCCGGAGCAGAACTGGGGCGACTCGCGGCTCGAGATCGCGTGGACCATCGTGCCGACGCTCGTCGTGCTGGGCATCACGGTACCGACGTTGGGCGGACTTTTTGAGCTGGCCAAGCGCCCCGACCAGAACCAGAAGATCATCGAGATCGACGTCGTGGGCAAGCAGTGGTGGTGGGAGCTGGACTACAAGAAGGAAGGCATCAACACCGGCAACGAGATGCACGTGGAAGTGGGCACGCAGGTCATGCTGCACCTGACGTCCGCGGACGTGATCCACGCGTGGTGGGTGCCGCGGCTATCGGGCAAGCGCGATGCGACGCCGGGACGCAACTACCCGCTGAATTTCCGTCCGAAGGAAGTCGGCTCGTTTGACGGCCAGTGCGCCGAACTCTGCGGTGCGAGCCACGCGCTGATGGGCATTCGCATCATCGTCCACCCCAAGGACGGACCGGACAGCTACGAGAGCTGGGTCAAGCACATGCAGGAAGGCGCGGCGAAAGCGGCGACGCCGGAGCAGGAGGCAGGCCAGAAAGTCTTCATGAACAAAGGCTGTGTGGCGTGTCACACAATCAACGGCGTGGCGGAATTGGCGCCCGGTTCGCGTTCGCGCACGTCGGGACCGAACTTGACGCACGTCGGCAGCCGCGACTTCATCGCCGCACACACGCTGAAGAACACGCCGGAGAACATCGCCCGCTGGGTCAAGAACCCGCAGGAAGTGAAACCGGGCGCGCTGATGAGCAACTTGGGGCTGTCCGACCAGGAAGCCAAGGACGTCGCAGCGTTCCTCTCGAACTTGAAGTAGCCGTCGGCAACGACGCAGACCAAACGGACCCTTAGCAAGATTCTCTTCGGAGCAAGCATCATGGCATCCATCGCGGATTTCGCAGCGGCGCAAAAGCCCATCTACCACCAGGAACGACCGAGCAAGACCGGTCTTCTGGACTGGCTTACGACCGTCGACCACAAGAAGATCGGCATCCTCTACGGTGGCGCGGGCCTGTTTTGGCTCCTCGTCGGCGGGTTGGAAGCGCTGCTCTTTCGCATCCAATTGGCCAAACCGGACCAGCACATCTTCGTCGGCGACACGTTCAACGGCCTCGTCACGATGCACGCGACGACGATGGTCTTCCTCGCCGTCATGCCGATGATCGCCGGTTTTTCCAACTATTTTGTACCCTTGATGATCGGCGCGCGCGACGTCGCCTTTCCGCGCATGAACGCGTTCTCGTGGTGGACGTTCTTCGCGGGCTCCTTGACCATCAACGCGTCGCTGCTCTTCTGCGGCGCCTTCCCCGCGGCGGGCTGGACCGGCTACGCGCCGCTCACGACCAAGGACTTTGGCGGCACGCCGATCGACTTCTGGTGGGCCGGACTCACGCTTCTCGCCGTGTCTTCGATGGTCGCCGGCGTCAACTTCGTCGTCACGATTCTGAACCTCCGCGCGCCCGGCATGACGCTGATGCGCGTGCCCGTGCTTACGTGGATGATGCTCGTCATCCAGTTCCTGCTCGCGTTTTCGTTCCCGCCCGTCGCCGTCGGCCTGATTCTCCTGGCCTTTGACCGCACGTTCGGCACCGTCTTCTACAGCACCGGCATGGGCGGCGATCCGCACCTCTGGCAGCACCTCTTCTGGCTGTTTGGTCACCCGGAAGTGTACGTGCTGATTCTGCCGTCGATGGGCATCGTCTCCGAGATCCTCCCGGTCTTCACGCGCCGTCCGCTCTTTGGCCACCACGCGGTCATCTTCTCTGGCGTCTTCATCGGCTTCGTCGGTTTTGGCGTGTGGGGCCACCACATGTTCACCGCCGGCATGGGCCCCATCGCCGACGCGGCGTTTGCGTCCACCACCGCCATTGTCGCCATCCCAACCGGCGTGAAGATCTTCAACTGGCTGGGCACGCTCTGGAACTCGAAGATGACGTTCCCCACGGCGATGCTCTTTGCCGTCTCCTTCATCCCGATGTTCACGCTCGGTGGCTTGTCCGGCATGATGCACGCCAGCCCGCCGCTGGATCTACAGCAGCACGACACGTACTTCGTCGTCGCGCACTTTCACTACGTGCTCGTCGGCGGCGCACTGCAAGGCCTGTTCGCCGGATTCTACTTCTACATGCCCAAAATCAGCGGCAAGTTGTTGAACGAGACGCTCGGCAAGATCCACTTCTGGGTCTTCCTCGCCGGCTTCAACATCACGTTTTTCCCGATGCACTTGCTCGGCAACCACGGCATGCCGCGGCGCATTTACACCTACCCGGCTGATGCCGGCTGGAACACCGAGAACCTGATCGCGACCAGCGGCGTGTTCTTGATGACGTTCGCGACGTTGACGTTCGTGTACAACCTCATCACCAGCCTGAAGAACGGCAAGGACGCGGGCTCGGACCCGTGGGACGCGAACACGCTGGAGTGGATGACGTCGTCGCCGCCGCCGGTGCACAACTTTGACTTCACGCCGGTTGTGCTCAGCGAGCGCCCGCTGTGGGATCACAAGTACACGCCGGGCTTTGAGATTCCGGTGCCGGAGAAGGCCGAGGAAATTCACATGCCGTCGCCGTCCTGGAAGCCCATGTGGGTGTCGGCGTCGGCGGGCGTCATCATCGTCGGTTTGCTGACGTTCAACGGCATCGCGGGCATTCCCGGCTGGCCGCTCTGCATCGTCGGCGCGATTGGCGTCGTCCTGAGCGTCTACGCTTGGGTGACCGAGCCCGTCTAAGCCACCGCCACCCATTCCCGTTCGCTTGAGAGGCACACATGTCCGCCCACGCAGAAAATCTGACTCACGACGACGCCCACGGCCACGACGGCCACGGCGCGCTTGCGGAGAACAACTTCCTCGGCTTGCCCAACATCAAACTGGCGATGTGGGCGTTCCTCGGCTCCGAGTGCATGTTCTTCGGCTCGCTGATCGGCACGTACTTTTTCTACCACGGCAACAGCCTTTCGGGGCCACTGCCCAAGGACGTGTTCAGCATCGGCATCACGTCGATCTCGACGTTCTTGCTCCTGATGTCGTCCGTCACAATGGCACTCGCCGTTGATTCGATGAAGCAGCAGAAGCCGTCCACCGCGCGCAACTTCATCCTCGCGACTGCGCTTCTTGGCGCGACGTTCGTCGGCTTTCAAGTCCTCGAATTTCACGAGTTTTACACCGAGAAGCACCTCGTCTTCGCCGGTCCCAACGCGTCGCTCTTTGGCTCGACCTTCTACACGATGACCGGCTTTCACGGCACGCACGTCACCGTCGGCGTGATTTGGCTCGTCATCATGTCGATCCTCATCCAGAAGAAAAAGCTCGTTCCGGGCAAGGAAGCCGTCAATGTCGAGGTCATGGGCCTCTACTGGCACTTCGTCGACATCGTCTGGATCGTCATCTTCACGTTCGTCTACCTGCTGGAGTTTCTGAAATGAGCCACGGCCACGAAGCAGACACGCTTGGCGCGCACGGCGGGCATGCGCTGCCGCACTCGCACAAGAAGCAATACATCATCCTCGGCATTGTGCTGTCGATCGTGACGTTCATTGAGCTCGGCATTCCGTTGTTCAAAGGCGTTCCGGAGTTGTGGTCGGCCGCGCAGGAAGTGTGGGCGCCGCTGCTGATCGTCCTGTCGATCTTCAAGTTCGGCGCGGTCGTCGGCGACTTCATGCACTTGCGCAATGATCTGACACTGTACAAGTTCTTGTTCATCTCGCCGCTTGTGCTCGCGATGTTCAGCTTCTTTGCGATTGGTTCGCTGTCGGTCGTGCACTTTCACCCGTTTGGCAAAGGCTACGCGGTGACGGCGCAGGATCTGGCCGACGGCTACGTGCCGCCCACGGTTGGTGGCGGTGCGGATGCGCCTTTGGCCGACGACAAGTTTGAAGCGGCGTTCGCCGACGCGCAGAAGACCGGCTTCGCCAAGGGCAAGGAAACCTTCACAGCGAGCTGCGTCAGCTGCCACCGCGCCGACGGCGGCGGCATGCCCGGCTTGGGCGTCAACCTGACCGACGACTGCTACAAGCACGGCGGCAAGATCGCCGCGCTCTACACGACGATCGCCAAGGGTGTCAGCGGCACGGCGATGCCCGCGTGGCAAACCAGCATGGATTCTGAGAAGCTGCGTCAGGTGTCGTACTACGTTCGCAGCCTGAAGGGGACGAACGCGGCCGGCGGCAAAGAATGCGAAGGCGCGAAGGAATAGTTCGCGTCCAAGCGCCAGACGACCGGCACTGAAGTACCGGGCTAAGGCTCAAGATGTCCGCCTGAAGGCGGACGTGCTAACCTGTCAGTCCCGTTAGGGACTTTTAGAACAGGAGCCGCGGACTTCAGTCCGTGGCGTCAGCGAAGACCATGTCAGCTCAAAGCGCCCAATCGACCACCACTGCCCGCGGGAAAGCCTTTCACTGGCTGGCCGTGCTCTGCGCGTTTGTCCTGCCCGCGCGCGCATTCGCCCACCCGTCCGGACTGCCGACCTTGCGCGAACATGCGGAATTCGTCCTCGACGACGCGCATAGCTGGATCATCTGGGAAGTCCACGAGAGCCTCGTCATCGGCACGCTGCTGGCGATCGCACTGTACACATGGGCGATCGGCCCAGGACGCGTCAAGTACGGTTGGAGCGACACGCCCGCGAGTCCGAAGCAGCGCGGGCTTTTCTACGCCACCATGACGCTGATGTACTTCACGCTCGATGGACCGCTGCACCACCTGGCCGACGAGCTGCTGTTTTCCGCGCACATGGCGCAGCACATGATTCTGCAGCTCATTTGGGCACCGCTGATCGTGCTGGCCATCCCGCCGTGGCTTTGGCGGGCGATGCTGCGGCCCAAGCCCATCCACGCGCTCGCGACGTTCTTCTCGCGACCGATGACGGCATTCATCACGTACAACGCGATCGTCTTTGGCTGGCACATTCCGCAGATGTACAACCTCGCGCTGACGACGCACAACTTCCACATCGTGCAGCATCTGCTGTTTATGTCGTCGGCCGTGCTGATGTGGTGGGTGATGATCGCGCCGCTCGACGAATTCCGCGCGTCGTATCAGAAGCGCATGGTCTTCATCTTGGCGAACATGCTGGCGATGAAAGTGCTCGGTCTCATTATCAGTCTGTCGGACGAAGTGCTCTACACGTTCTACCTGAGCCAGCCGCGCGCGTGGGGTCTGGACGCGCTGGGCGATCAACAGCTGGGTGGCATGTTGATGTGGCTGCCGGGCGGCGGACTGCTCTGGGCGGGTCTCGGTCGCGTGTGGTGGCAGTGGGTGCGCTCCGGTACGCCAGAAAAAGGCAAGACGGGGATCGCTTCAATTGACAACGCCCGGGCTGCGCGGCTCAAGATGGTGAACGCGACGCCGCCCGCGCCGTGAGGAAACCGCTGATGAAGAAGCTCGCTTGCCTAACGACCTGTGTTGTGATCGCCGCCTGTGGCAAGGAAACGCCACCTGCACCTGCAGCGCCGCCATTCCCGCCGCCGCCCGCTGCACCTGCGCCCGCGCCTGAACCGGCGCCGTTGCCAGTTGCTGCGTCACCCGTCGTCGCCCTGCCCGCTGCGCCAACCGCGACCAAGGACGTGGAACTGAGCGCGCCGGGCACGCATTTTGTCGCAACCTGGAAATTTCCGCCGCCCAAGGTCGGTGCGCTTTTTGCCGCGGATCTGACGGTGAGCGATCCTGCGGGTAAGCCCGTGCCCAGCCCGAAAGTGACGATCGACGTGACGATGCCCGCCCACGGCCACGGCATGATGACCGATCCGGATCTGAAGCAAGTTGGACCGACGCGCTGGCACGCCGACGGGCTGAAGTTGCACATGCACGGGACCTGGCAGTTCGACGTGCGCATCGAGAGCGCGGGCGTGAAGGAACGCGTGTCGGCAGTCTACGAGGAGCCGCCGGAAGCGACGGACGGGCTGTGAACATCTTTTGCGCTGCGTCGCTTTGCGCTGTCGCGGCGATTGCGCTTGTTGGCTGTAAGTCACCGGCGCCTTCGCTGGAGCGACCGTGGACCGCTGGCGAGCGGGCAATCCTGGCAAGTCTCACCCCGCTTCGAGCGCCGCCGGCGAGTCCGGGAAACCGCGTCGCCGACGATCCCGTCGCGGTGAATCTTGGACACGTGCTCTTCTTTGACACGGGGCTCTCGGCGAACGGGCAGGTTTCCTGCGCGACCTGTCACGACCCACAAAAGTGGTTCACGGACGGCAAGCCGCTGGCAGAAGGCGTCAGCAAGGCTGGGCGGAACGCGCCGACCCTGCTGGGCGCCCAATGGCTGCCCTACCTGTTTCACGACGGTCGCAAAGACAGCCTGTGGGCGCAGGCGCTCGGCCCGCTGGAGGCGGACGTTGAGCACGGGTTTGACCGTTTGGCAGTCGCCCATCGCATCGCCAAGCACTACCGCCAGTCCTACGAGCAGCTTTTTGGCCCGCTGCCGCCGCTGGAGGACGCGACGCGCTTTCCGCGCCACGCGCGCCCGGTGCCGTTTCAGAGCACGCACCCCGACCACCAGGCGTGGCTGGGCATGACCGACGCCGATCGGACGGCGGTGAACGCGGTGTTTGCGAACGTCGGTAAGGTCATCGAGGCGTACGAACGCAAGCTGTTGCCCCGAGAGGCGCCGTTTGATCGGTTTGCCCAGAAGCTTCTGCGCAGCGATCCGACAGCGGCGCAAGAAATTTCCCGCGCGGCGCAGCACGGATTGCGCGAGTTCATCGGCCGCGCACAATGCGTGAACTGCCACAATGGGCCGCTGTTCACCGATCGCGGTTTTCACAACCTCGGACTGCCGGACCTGCCCGGACAGACAGGTTTGGACGTGGGCCGCGCCCTGGGTGCCCAGAGCGTGAAAGCGGACGATTTCCGTTGCGGATCGGTGTTCAGCGACACGCAGACGTGTCAAGAGCTGCGCTTCTTGAATCCCAAGTTCGAGGACTTCATGGGCGCGTGGAAGACGCCGACCTTGCGCAACGTGGCCAAAACCGCGCCGTACATGCACACGGGGCAGTTCACCTCGCTGGGCGACGTCCTGACGTTTTACCGCACGCTGCCGGGCAACGCCCGCGTCGGGCATCGCGAGTTGGTGTTGACGCTGCTCGATCCGGACGTGAACCAAGCGGAGCTGCTGGCGTTTCTGGAGACGCTGACGGGGCCGTTGCCGGAAGCCGAGTGGCTGCACCCGCCGCAGCCGATTCCACCGCCCGATGACGTCACAGGAGGCGCGCGATGAAGCCCTTGCTGCTGCTCTTGACCTTGGCCACAGCCTGCGCCAAGCCGCCTGAGTTGGACGACTTGGGGACACTGCCGACGTGGCACATGATGGACCAGCGCGGTCAGGCGATCGGGTCGGACACGCTGCGTGGCAAGCCGTGGGTCGCCAATTTTCTTTTCACCTCGTGTCCGACCTCGTGTCCGCCGCTGGCGCGCGCGACGAGCCGCCTCCAGGAGCACATCCGCGCGTGGCAGCCCAAGGACGGAGCGCCGCTGGCGCGTCTGGTGTCGATCAGCGTGGACCCGGAGACGGACACCCCGGAGCACTTCACGGCGTGGGGCAAGACGTACCAGAATGATCCGCGGCTTTGGGCGCTTGTGACAGGTCCGTACGAAGCGATGGAGACGCTCGTGGTGGGCGGCTTCATGCAGCCCATTTTGCGTAAGGACCGCCAGCCGGGGCAACCCGCGCCGGAGACGCCAACGCCGCTGGATACAGCGCACAGTCTGAAGTTCGTGCTTGTGGATGGTCGCGGGCACCTGCGTGGGCTGTACGATCAGGACGACGCGGCGCTGCAGAAATTGAACGACGACCTGCGCTTTTTGGCCGAGGGGCAGAAATGATTGAAACGACGGTGGAAAGGAAAGTGTTTCGGCCGCGGCTGATTCCAACGTTGGTGGCGCTGGCTGCTGTTGCGCTGACGGGCTCGCTGGGCGTCTGGCAGGCGCGGCGCTACGGCGAGCAGACCGCGCTCGTGGAGCTTTACCATCGGCAACACGACGTACGCACACCAGTGACGTCGTTGACGGAGAGCGCGGCGGCGGCGGACCGCTTGGAGCAACTGCACTTTCGTCGGGCGACGCTGACGGGCAAGCTGGATATGGCGCACGTTCAGCTGCTGACGGGAAGGTACGTGTTTGGGAAGCTGGGTTACGTGGTCGTCGTGCCGCTGGACCTGCAGGGCGGGCCGTTTCCACGCATGTTGGTGAATCTGGGCTGGGCACCAACGGAGAAGGTGCCCGCGTGGCTGGAAAAGCTGCGTCGCGACGACGCGCAAGTGACGCTAAGTGGGCGGCTGCAGGTTTCCGACGCGCGCGTCGCCGGTGAACAGCCGGTCAGCGAGTTCGCGGGGCTGAAGACCTGGATGCACCCGAACACGACCGAACTGGCGAAGCGGATTCCCGGACTGGACCCGGACTTGATGCTGCAGGTCGGCAAGCAGGCCAATGGCGAGCAGGTTGACCCGGAGGCCGTGCCGCTGGATGGGTATACGTACCCGGTGCACCCGCTGCCGGCGAAGAATGTCGAGTACGCGATGACGTGGTTTGGGGTGGCGCTGACCGCACTGGCGGTTTGGGCGGCGCTGTCGAGGACTGCGGGGCCGGCGCCGCAGGCGCGCCGGGACTGAGGGAAACGCAGTTTCCCTCAGACTCCCTTCCTGAGGGCGCGCAGCGGCTCAGTGAATGGGGATCGGCGCCATAGCGCCTCCTAGAAGG
>CAITYF010000269.1 GCA_903896545.1 uncultured Myxococcales bacterium
ACTGAAGTTCGCGGCTAGTGGTCAAGATGCCCCTGACGGGGCTGGGGCAGGAGCCTGGCTCGACGTGTCCGACGCTGTTACCAACATGTTACACTCTAAACCACCCCATCCACCCCAAAATCGCCTCCCATCCCTCATTTCTGCCCACACCATCACAAGACTTGACGCTCCACAAAACCCACCACATCCTGACCAAGTCCCGCGCCACGACGGCGCTTTTCACCACCTAGCTGGCCCCACTAACTGCCAGCAATCCCCGTGCCCGCACACGAAGACAGGAGTTCCATCATGTCACTTCCCGCTCTCTCCGCGACGTCCGGCAACCTCATCCGCGATGGCATCTACACCATCGCCCGCACCGCTGCGGACCCTGCAACGCATACCCTCACCGTGACGCTTGAAGCGCCACAGGACGCTTTGGAGAAGGCGGTGGTCGCCCGCCGTGCCGCTGACAAAGCGGCCATCCTTGCCGCAGCGGTCGTCGACTATCGCTTGGGCGAACTGCAGCGCGCCATCGTTGCGTTTGGTGTGAAGGTGTTCGGCCATTACGGCTCGCGGACAGACGCGCAGTATCTGCGGATCTTCCCGATTTCGCCCTCGCTGATTGCGACCTGCAATCCCAGCGACCGCGTCACGTCGTTTGGGGCGCTGCGCAAGGCGGCCGTGGACCCGGCGACGGCCAAGGAACTGGCCCCTGCGGTCAAGCTGGTCGTCGCGGCAATTGACGACTGGACGGCGGGGGCGGCGGCTGCCACGAAGGCCGACGAAGGCCTGAAGGCCGCCAGCAAGGCCGAGTCCGACGCCGCCGATGCGTGGCAAACGGCAGTCCGCAAGCTGCGCGGCCAGATCATCGTGCTCTTCCCGCGCGACGCGCCGCGCCAGCGCAGCTACTTCCCGGCCACCAAGCCCGCCCGCAAGCCCAAGTCCGGCGGCGGTGGCAGCGACGGCGGCACCGGTACGCCCTGATCGCCCGACTTCCACACACAGGATCCGTGCGGGTAAGCTTTGTTGTCCGGCTGATCGCATGTGATCCCGTGGACAGGAGTCCTTCCTATCCGGTTTTGCACACGCGATTTTGTGAAAGTAAGCCTTACCCGCAGAATTTGTGCGCGCGATTTTGCGATAGGAAGCCTTACCTGCAGCATTTGCATGTGTGATCTCGGGGACAGGAAGCCTTGTTGTCCGGGTTTGCATCCGCGATTTTGCGCGAGTAAGCCTTGGTGTCCGGTTGAGCGCATGTGATCCCGTCGACAGCAAGGACTTCGCGCCCCCACGCCCTCGCCCCGTCAGGGGCATCTTGACCACTAGCCGCGGCGTTCACGCCGGGGCGGTCAGTCTGGCTCCCTGTCGGCTGTGACCTGCCATCCACCACCAGGCGAAGCGGGGCATCGTCCCAAACCCTCGTCCACGCGCGGCCCGTGTCCCGCAGCACTCGCTGAAAAACGCCCACTCCCGCCCGCAGGCAGGGACAAGCTCCATCCTCCGATGGCGGCACCACACAAAACCATAGCATTCCTAACTCTCCATCGTCCTTGACGCGGCCGCCGGTGCCACAGAAACTGGAGGTTAGCCACCGACTGGAACGTACGTTGTTGGTGGAGGAACTCCATGGGGCCAGCAAGTTCAAGCGCCGCACCTACGGGACCTTGGATGGCAAGAGTCGCCCTGCTGCTTCTGCTATCGAGTTGCAGCCCCCACGCACTTTTGGTGGAAGACGACCGCACACGGATCTGGGCGGAAATCGAGCGTTCGGACGGCGATGAGATCGAAGTCCAAACGGACGAAGGCAAAACACTGCGCATCCCGCGAGCGAAGATTCGTCGGGTCGAGCATCCCGGCTTTGGGGCGCGACTTGGCGGCGGACTGCTTGTGGCGATGGGTGTTCTGAACTCGGTGGGCGCCGGCATATGGGTCCCGCTTGTCGACGAGAGGTCCCGGGTTACAGTGGGGCTCTTGTATGGCTCCTTCGCGCTCGCAGAGATCGTCGTCGGGATCCTCTTGATTCGGCACGGCTTTGCACTAGAGGCACACTCCGAGGCGGCTTTTGTCCCGGGCGCGACACCGTTGCCCAGGTGGGTCACGCCCGCTGCCGATGAAAGTTTCCGGCGTTGACCGCAGGGGCATCTTGAACACGAGCCGCGGCGTTCACGCCGGGGCGGTCAGGGTGATTCGCGGCTCGTCCGCGTCGCCACGGCGAACCGGTCAGGCCAGAGGCCTGACCCTACCCGGAGTCACTACCAGGCGAAGCGGGGCACCGTCCGAGACCCCTGTCCGTGCGCGGCCTGCATCCCGCAGCACTCGCTGAATCGCCCCCCCGCCCGCATCTTCACCATTGCGTCACCAATCGCCATCAGCCGCCTTTCCGCCTTGAGCCGCGCCCCAATCCTTGCTACCGATGCAGTCCGCGCTTCTGCGGATGGATGCCCGCATGCGCTTTTTCCGCTTCGCTGAAGACCGAATCCCCGTCCTCCTCTTTGCCACCTACTTCGCCGCCGACCTCTGGGTCCTCTTCACGGCGACAACCTGGTGGTTTCCCATCCTCTGGTGGACGTTCGGCATCATCCCCAAAGGCTGGATTTGCTCGTGGAATCACCACCACCAGCACCTGACTTTCTTTCGCGTGGCGTGGGCCAATCGCCTTCTGGAGATCATGTTCGGCTTCCAGACGGGCGTGACTTCGCACGCGTGGTTCCTGCACCACGTCGTTGGCCACCACCGCAACTATCTGGACCAAACGCTGGACGAGTCGCGCTGGGCGCGGCCGGACGGTTCCATCATGGGTGAGACCGAGTACAGCGTCATTGGTGCCCTGACGGCCTATCCGCGTTGCTATGAGGTCGGCAAGCGCCACCCCGCGCAACAGCGTATTTTCCTGACGATGGGCGCGCTGCAGGTGCTGCTGTTGGCCGGCGCCTTCGCGCTGCGTCCGTACAACACGCTGTTTGTGCTGCTGCTGCCGATGCTGACGTCGCTCTACGTGACTGTCTGGGCGACGTATTTTCACCACGCGGGCCTGCGGACGGACGACCACTTGCGCGCCTCGTACAACATCCTGCACCGTGGCTACAACCTCGCGACGGGCAACCTGGGCTACCACACCGCGCACCACAGCCGCCACGGGATGCACTGGTCGCAGCTGCCGGAGTACCACGCGCAGATCGCTGCCGGGATTCCGACGAACCTGTACCGCAATCCAGGAATCCCGTTTATCTGGTCGGGAACGGAGGCGATTCTGGACTTGTCGCCAGAGCAGGCGGCGAATCTGCAGGCGCCGAACTGACTCGGTAGGGACAGGCCTCCGGCCTGTCCGGTTATGGCGTTGCTCCGTGCACGCAGAATCGACACTGCGGATCCGAAATTGACACCGGCGTGAACGACATTCAACCGGCACCCACCGAACCGGTCAGGCCAGAGGCCTGCCCCTACCCACAAGCCACTCCAAGCGCACCGGCCCACGTCCCCGCCCCAAAAACGCGAGCGGCGAGGTGCGCGAAGCAAGACGCCCAGCTACAAACCCGACGTGCCCCACGTACCTCGCCGCACTCGCGACGGGCTCACACCCTCAAGCCACTAATCCCAGCAGTTGCCGATGCCAATCTGCGGCGCATCCACCGTCAGACCCGAAACCAGCGGCACCACAGCTTCCACCGCGGACACCTTGTAGCCCACGCGGAACTGGAAGTGCTTGGTCAGCATTTCCTTCGGGATGTACACGTCCGTCCCGGTCGGCGTCATCTTGTAGAGGCCCAGCCAGTACGAGTCGTTCAGCTCGCTGGTCGGTTCCGCAATCGTCGACCAGTTGGTACCGTCGCCGCTGATTTGCACGACGACGTACTGACCCGCGCTGTAGGACAAGCCGGCGAACCACTCGAAGCTGAGAATGAGCGACGCGTCGTACTGCGGCACGTTCGGCGTGGCGCCGTAGAGGAATGTGGACGTCGCCTGGGTCGACAGGTCGATGACGGGGCTGGTCAAGAAGTACCAATCGTGCGGCGTGTTGTCGATGTCGCCGCCGATGACCGTGCCCGCGACCGCGCCGTCGCCGTCGTAGTCCGTCGCCGGGTCAGCAGCGCCAAACGTCTCGCCGGACGATGCCACGGCCGGACCAGTCGCCCACTCACCTTCGAACTTCCAGCCCGCCGCGGTCTTGAACGTGCCTTCCCAGAGCGTCCCGTTGGTGAACTTGCAGCTGCCGTCCGTGTAGTCGCAGACCATCGTGTTGCAGCCGTCATTGTTGTACGCCCATTGACCGCACGTGTTCGGCGTGCCTTCGCACACGGTCTGCGTGCACGTGTCCGCGAGCGTGCATGGGTCGCCGTCGTCGCAAGCGCTGGTGTTCGCCGTGTGCGTGCAGCCCGTGGCCATGTCGCACGCGTCAGTTGTGCACGGGTTGCCGTCGTCACACGTCGTCACAGCCGACGGAAGGCAGACAACGCCGTCGCACGTGTCGCCAAGCGTGCACGCGTCGCCGTCGGAGCAGCCCGGGTTGCCAGACGGCTGGTTCTCGCAGCCACCGGGGCTGCAGAAGTCGTACGTGCAGTCGTTGCCGTCGTTGCAGTTCACCGGCTTGCCGCCGGTGCAGATGAGGTCGATGCACGTTTCGCCCGCCGTGCACGCGTCGTAGTCGTCGCACGCGCCGGTGTTGACCGTGTGGAGGCACTCGCCCGTCGTCGCGTCGCAGCTGTCGAACGTGCAGTCGATGAAGTCCGTGCAGCTGGGCGTGAAGATTTCGCACTTGCCGGCCATGCAGTGTTCGTCCATCGTGCACGGGTCGTTGTCCGGGCAAACCGTGTAATCGGGGGACACGTAGTGCTTGCAGATGCCGCTGAGGCCCTGGCAGCCGTCGGTTGTGCACGGGTTGCCGTCGGTGCAGTCTTTCTTTGTGCCGGCGCACGCGCTCTTGCCGCACACGTCGTTTTCGGTGCAGTCGTTCGCGTCGTCGCACGTCACGGTGTTGGGCAGGAACACGCAGCCAGTGCCGCTGTCGCAGGTGTTGTCCGTGCACGGATTGTCGTCCTCGCAGACCACAGTCGTCCCGGCGCACAAGCCAACCGCGCAAGTGTCCGAGCCCGTGCACGCGTTGCCGTCGTCGCAGGGCAGCGTGTTGTTCGCGTGAACGCACACGCCGTCCTTGCCGCACGTGTCGTCCGTGCAGACGTTCTCGTCGTCACAATCGGTCGTCGCGGTGCAACCACCGGCGATGTCCGCAGCATCCGTACCGCCCGTTGTGTCGGCGTCCGGCGTCACCGCGTCCGTTCCACCCGTCGCGTCCGCATCAGGCGTCTCCGCGTCCGTTCCCGTCGCGTCCGTGCCGGTCACGTCGGCGTCGACTCCCAGCGTGTCGCTCTTGATGTCGAGCAGGTTCAGAATATCCTGGTCAACGTCCACACCGTCCAGGTCCACGTCGTTCAGGTTGATTCCGTCCAGATCAATCACGTCGCCGTCAGGAGCGGTTACCGCCGTGCCGCAGCCGACCGCAGCCAGGCTCACGACAAGAAAGCCAACGTATTTCAAAGCATAACCCGAGGCAAAGCCTCTACAAGAATAGCGCACAGGAACTCCGATTCATGGGAAAAAGACACGAGAAAAGTTGCTCGACCGCACGGACAACTGCACCAAGGGTAGGGAATAGCGGACCAAATGCAACCTATTGAAGAGTAACGCTGCGGGAGAATGGAGATTCTCTCCCGGAAATCCGCCGAATTGCCCGACGGCGAACGTGAGCGCGCAAAGAGCGTAGCGGCGTTCGACCGCGCACGTTTTCGGGCGGCTGCCAGATCTGCAAAGCGTCGGCGGAAAATCATCTCCAACAATCGGACGAACGGGCGCCTATTCGGTCGAACCGCGATGTGGTGCGGCGCACGGAATCGCTGCCGCCTCGCGCGTATTCCCAACAGAATCCATCCGTGCGCCCCATTTCCACTGCGCGGACCAGCTTGACCTACGCAGCAAGTCGGCGCATTGTCCCGCCCAATTCAACAGGGAGTGTCCCATGATTCCTGCACTCAAGCGTCACGCGTCGGCCGTATTCGCTGTACGTTTCGTCTGCGCAGCGGCCGTTCTCGCGCTGACCGCAACCGCTTGCGGCGCCTCCGCACCTGCAGATTACGGCGCGCAAGTGCTGAGTCCGGGCGAAGGTCCGACCAACGCTCTGCCGCTGGAAGTGCTGCGTCCCGGCATGCGCGCGGCAGGCGGAATTTGGGTCGAAAATGCGCTGAAGGTTGCCGATCACACGGGCCTGCGTTTTCACCAGGGCGCAAACTACAAGGAAATCTGGATCGAAAATCGCCCAGATGGGCTGTACGTCCTTGGCGGCGCGCAAGACGGCGTCGTGCCGCATCCGCAGTTGCACGTGCCGGCGACGGTTCGCCTCGGCATGACGTGGAAGACGCAGCCCTTTGGAAACGCCGGGGTCACCTACACGTACACGGTGACGGACCGGAAGGAGAATGTTGAAACGGCGCTCGGAACGGGCACCACGTGGACAATAGAGCAAGCCGGTGACAAGACGCCCACGGTGCGGACCTATCTGGAAGGTCGCGGGCCGGTGGACCGGACGTCGTTGATTCTGCCGCTGGAAGACCGCCCGGCTGAGCCGGAGCCCGAAGTCAGTCGCATGTCGCTCTCGCCGCTCACTCTGGCCGACGGTAAACCGGCAACGTTTACGAACTTCCGCGGCAAGCGGCTCGACGTTGTCGTCTGGCCAGCGCAACAGGGCTTCACATTCGTCATGCGCGGTGAACGCGCCTTTTGGGACGCGGACGGGATTTCGGTTGGGCACATGGAAGTGCTGCCGTCGGCCGACTGCTTTGGCTGGGTGGCCGGCCGGATGGCTGATCCGGGCAAGACGGAAGGGAATGGTCACTTGCGAGCGGGCACCGGCTGCCCAAAGTGGGTGAATCCCGCCGATCCGCCTGGAGCGCTTCCGACTCTGGGTCAAGCGCACTTGGCGGTCGTTGGCACATCGAAGGTTTTCTGGGCGGATCAAGGCTTGGGCGCCCGCTCGTCGAGCGGCTACATGGGCCTTTTGACCGGTGCCTATCGCGGTACGGCGTTGGCGCAATATCAAGACGACTTGGACCACACGGTCGGCGGCGCCGGGCTGAGTGGCTTCCTGGGCTCTACGGAGCGCGTCATCTTCGGCGCGAATGCGGACGACGGCTCCACTGGCCTCCTCATCTTGGACGACGAGACCGGCCGCGTCTCGACGTCCGCCTACCGGGGCGACCACATCGACCTGCCGCATCGCGCGATTGGCATTTCCGGGCACACAACGGTCGTCCGCACGTCAGACAGCACGGACCTGCTCGTTGCAACGGCGGATGGCGCGGTGGATCGCCTGGAAGTGGTTGCTGGCAAGCTCAAGCGGACGCGGATGGCGGCGTTCGTGCTGCCCGAAGGCGAGCACTTGGTCGGCGCGGCGCTTGTCGACATCGGCTGGCTGGTCCTGACTGGGACGCAAGCCGACCCGAACCCGAATCACTTGAATCTTGGCACGGTGACGGCGCACATCGCGTCGCGGAGCCAAGGCGCCATTCCGGTGCCGGTCACATCGGCGCTGCAGACGTCGCTCACCTGGGTTGGGCCGGACGCGCGGGTGTGTTGGGCGGAGACGACCGCGCCGTTGGACAAGACGGGGTGGCTGGTTGGCGGCAAGCCGGCGGCCGCGGTCCTGCCCGATCAGTTCAGTTCTTGCGCGCTGATCGTTCGCGACATCGACGCCTTTGCCGAACGGCTCGGCTTGCCAGAATGGATTGACCACCCGGACAGGCCCAAGGATTTTGCGACGGTCGAGGGGCCGATTCCCGGCGTCGGTCGGACGTTCATGGCGGAGCCGGACAAGACTGTCGAACTGACGGCGCCGGGCGCTGCCGGACCGATCGCGCCGCTGACTGGCGGTGGCGTCGTCACGACTGCCGGACTGCTGGGCCCCGGCGGCGTGAACAACGGTACGTCGCGCTACACACCAACGGGCGATTCCGGAAAGGTCGATCCGTCGGGTTACGGCATCTGGCAAGCGCCGTCGGACAAGGACGGCGACTGGGCGATCCTGCTCGGCAAGAACCCGCTGAAGATCCGCTTGGGCGATCCAACTGGCATGCCAACCAACCTCGTTGCGGTGCGGCAGGGCGGCGGCGTCTTGATCGAGCAGGTGAGTTCCAAGCCCTACCATGTGACGGCCACGCACCTCGTGCGCGCAGATGGAACGTTCGAGATCATCTCCAACATGGAAAAGAATCGCGCCGTCGTCTTCGTGCGGGAAAACGACGAACGTTGCGGTGCCGACGCAGAGGGCTTCTACTGCTATGACAAGGTCGGCACGCTCCGCAGCGCACCGCAGCCCGACCAGGGCGGGTTCCGCTGCTACACGCCGATGGGCACGCAGTACATGCTGGTTGGGACGGACACGCCGATCAAGCAGTTTTACACGGTCAACCTCGACACCTTCGCCCTGCAGCCCTGGAAGCTGCCTGCGCTGGAGATCAAGACGGTTGCCGAGCCGCTCTCCACGGGTGACGGATTGTTCGCGATGGTGCAGACCTCCGATGATGTGTTGCGCCCTTACAAGCTCACGCCCACCGGCGGCGTGCCCATCGACGACCTGCCGTGGTCGCGCGTCGTCGGCAAGAAGGCGTACCCGCAAATGGAGGGGCCGATTTGGCCGGTTGTCTCCGACGGCGCGCTCTGGATTGCGCCGACGCCGCCTATCAAGCGCTGCCCGAACTACAGCCAGTGCGTGTATACTTACTACCGGTACTTCCCCTAAACGGGACGACCTTTGTCCAACACCAAGCTCTGTGGGTCAAGCCTGTTGCCCTCTCGGACTGGACCGCGAGCGTGCACCTCCGGTGGCACGCCGCGGTTCGGGCGGGTTTGAGCTCGAACTTCGGTCTTAGTCTGTAGACTTTGCGAGGTCCTGCGTGAGACTGCCCCATTTGCTTACAGTTCCCGCGCTGCTCTTCGCCGCCTGCAGCTCGCCCGCAGCGGACAGTTCGGCCTCGGCTTGCGCTGCGGACCTGTCGGCACCGTACACGCCCAACAAGCCGTCGACCCTCGCGCTGCGCGACATCGTCGGTCTTTCGTCGCATCCGTCCTTGGGCGCGGACGCGGCGGCCATCGCGGAACGTGCGTTTGAATGGAAGGCGCTTCACCGGCTCGGTATCCACCGGATGCGCACCGATTTTGGCCAGGACCCGCTTGAACCTGAGCGCGGCCAGTTTGACTTCAGTGCGTTTGATCCGCTGGTCGCAGAAGCCGCGAAGGAACACGTCGACCTTCTCGCGCTTCTGGACCGCGCACCGCGGTGGGCGATGGACGCGCCAGAAGGACAGGGCGGCTACCCTCCGCGCGATGCCGCGGATTTTGCGACGTTCGCGATCGCGGTCGCTGACCGTTACGGGCAGACAATCCACGAATGGGAAGTGTGGAACGAGCCGAACAACGGCTTCTCCTTCTGGAAAGGTGCGGACTTGGGCGGTGAGCCCGACAAATACGGGCAACTCTACCTGCGGACGCACGCCGACCTGGCGCAGAACCAAGCGTGTGCGGAGGTGGCTTGCGGTTCTTTGCTCTACAACTTCTACGTTGGTTCGCCGCCTGATTTTTTGGATGCGGCGCTTCAGGCCAATCCGACGCTCGCGGCGAATCTGGACATTGTCTCCTTCCATCCGTACCCGACCTATCCGCCGCGTGTGGCGCCGGAATACGCTGAAAACGGCGAGACGCCGCTCGTCGACCAGATTGCAGCAGTGAACGCCGTGTTGGCCAAAGCCGGTGCCAAACCGCGGTCGCTGTGGCTCACGGAGCTTGGCTGGCCGACAAAGGGCGAATTCACCGAGGAGCAGCACGCGAACTACGCGATTCGCGCGATTGTCCTTTCAGCGCTCGCGGGCGCGGACCGGCTTTACCTGTACACGCTACTGGACGGTGGCGACCCGGAGTCACTGTCTCCCGAAGGCGATTTTGGCCTGATGACGCGGGGCAACATCGCGGGTTTGCCTGCCGACCAGCCGCAGCCGAAGCCAGCGTTCGTGGCGATTGCAGCGCTTCTGAACTCCGTCGGGACGTTTCACGTGAAGCGGCGCGTGCCGCAACCGGATCCCGCCACCTATGTGATCGAGTTGGAGCGTCTGGACGAAATCGCTTGGCTGCTCTGGCAGGCGGATTCAAAGACTGGCGTGAAGCTGCCGTCGACGACGTTGCACACCGACCCTCTCCTGCTCGTCGATCGGTTGGATGGCAAGGGCCCGACTGCAGGCTATTCGTCTGACATGGAGTTGGGCCCGCGACCGGTGCTGGTGCGTGCGCCCATTGCGTACGAGTAGCACCGAGCACTGTGAGCGAAGCGGCCCTCATCCCAGCCTCTGTTCACGAGTGGCGAGGTGCGCGGTCGCGGTAGGGACGGCCGTCGCCGACTCCCGGCCAATCCCGTTCGCACACGGCCCATCATCCGTGTACACTGCCGCCCGCGCGTCGCGCGCTCCGGAGTTTCCATGTCCATCTCGCGTCAGTCGTCTCTCCCGGCCTGGACCGGAACCGAATCCTACATCGCCGATGAATCGCTTCAGGCCATTGTCAACGTCGGCGTGGGCCTCGGACGTCCGCTGCTGGTCAAGGGCGAACCCGGCACTGGCAAGACGCTTCTCGCGTACGCTGTCGCCGAAGGTCTGAAGCTGCCGCTCATCACCTGGCACATCAAGTCGACGACGCGCGCCCAAGACGGCCTCTACCTGTACGACACCGTCGCGCGTCTCAATGACTCGCGGTTTGGCGATCACGACGTTCGCGACATCGCGCAGTACATCAAGCTGGGGCCGTTGGGCGAAGCCTTTGCACGCAGTCAGGCGGGCGAGCGTGTGGTGTTGCTGATCGACGAGATCGACAAAGCCGACATCGAATTTCCCAACGACTTGCTCCACGAACTCGACGCGATGCGGTTCACGATTGCCGAGACGGGCAAGGAGATCCGCGCGGAGGTGCGGCCCATCGTCATCATCACGTCCAACGCCGAGAAAGAGCTGCCCGACGCGTTCCTGCGCCGTTGCGTGTTTCACTACATCGAATTCCCCGATGAAGGTCAGCTCCAGCGCATCTGCCGCGTGCATCATCCCGACGTCGACGAGAAGCTGTTGGCGGCGGCGCTTCGCAAGTTCGTCCAGCTGCGGACGATTCCCGATCTGCGCAAGAAACCGACGACGTCGGAGCTCATCGATTGGCTGTCGAGTCTGCGCCTATCCGGCATCGACGCGGCCAAGTTGGAAGCGACGCTGCCGTTCGCGGGCGTGCTTTTGAAGCAGGAAAACGACACGCAGCGGGTGAATCGCGCGTCGTCGATGCGCCGGTAGGAAGTTGGCATGTTTGAAGGCTTCCACAGTGTGCTGCGGCTCGCGGGCTTGAAAGTCGGCGTGGGCGAGTGGCTGACCGTGACGCAGGCGCTTGATGCCGGGCTGATCGGGCCGTCGCTCAAGGAGTTTTACAGCACCTCGCGCGCGCTGGTCTGCCGCGATGAAGCCGACTACGACAAGTTCGATCAGGCGTTTGCCTCCTTTTTTCAAGGCGCTGCGCTGCCGACACCGGTGACGCAAATGCTGCAGTCGTGGTTGGACGATCCGCTGGTCAAGCCGCCGTTGACGCCACAGGAACTGGAAGAACTCCCGCACTACGACCTGGAACAGCTGCGCAAGCTCTACGAGGAACGGCTCACGGAGCAGACGGAACGGCACGACGGCGGATCGAAGTGGATCGGCACGGGCGGCACGAGTCCGTTTGGGCAGGGCGGTGAACATCCGACGGGCATGCGCGTGGGCGAAGGCGCGAGCGGGCGTGGTCAGGCGATTGCGGCGGCGCGGGCGCGGCGTTTTCGCAACTATCGCGACGACATTGTGCTGGACACCCGACAATTGGCGGTGGCGGTGCGGCGCTTGCGTCGTCTGGAACGAAAGAGCCGGCGGCTCGAACTGGACATGCCAGAGACGATACGCAAGACCGCAGCGAACGGTGGCGACATCGAGATCGTCGAACGTCCGGAGCGGCGCAACCAAGCGCGTGTGGTCTTGATGCTCGACGCGGGCGGCTCGATGGACCCGCACGTCCGCAGCGTCCAAGCGTTTTTCAGCGCGATGAAGCAGGGCGGCGGTCTGCGCGAGGTCGAGGCGTACTACTTTCACAACTGCGTCTATGCCGACGTGTACAGCGACATGGCGCTGCTGAAGAAGAAGCCACTTGCGGAGCTGACGCGCAGCGTGCCGCCCAATACAAATTTGGTCATGGTTGGCGATGCGTGGATGGCGCCTCGTGAGCTATTTTCTCCTTATGGTTCAATTGAGTATGGCACAACTGATGAGGTGCCAGCTATCGATCGTCTACGCGAGTTGGGTGCGGCGTTCCCCAAGCGCGTGTGGCTGAATCCAATTCCTGAGAACTATTGGGGAGAATCGACGATTCGCGCCGTTGGCGAGATCGTGCCGATGTTTCCGATGACCGTCGAGGGAATGGTGGCGGCTGTTCAGGTGCTGTTGGGACGGGGAGACCGCGTCGCCAAGCGTGCGCCCAAACGACCGTGGCCCGCCCCTCAAGACCTTTGGTAGCCTCCTTCACCGCGGTGTTCCCCCGACCGCAGTGACGCTGGTGCTCGACAAAGGCCCGTGGCTCCGTCATCCTGAACACGCTTTGCGCTGGAAGTGCCTCGAATGAACATGAAGAACGCGTACCTGACTGCAGTCCTCCTGACCTGGCCGCAGCTGGCTTTTGCCCAAGCGCAGCCCGCGCCGTCGCCCGCGCCGCCTCCAACCGTCGCGCCAGAGGACGTCGACCAGGTGGAAGAAAGCCAGTTGATCCATGGCGTTCAAACGTCCGTGCGGGTTTACACCAAAGACGCAGCCCTGGGTCACAAGGCAGCGCAAGCCGGGCTCCGCGAGATCGCGCGCATCTTCGACAAGTTTGACCTGCACGCCCGCGAGTCCGAGACCGCCGCGATCAACAACGCGGCGGGCACCGAAGAAGTGATGGTGAGCGAGGAGACGTTTCAGCTCCTCACGCGTATTCTGGACCTATGCCGTCGCACCAATGGTGCGTTTGATCCGTCGGTTGCGTCCTATGACTTCTTGTGGAACTTCTCGATTCGTCCGTTTGTGCGCCCTCTGCCTGATGAAATTGCGGGTCGTCGCAAGATGACCGGCTGCGATAAGGTGATCTTGAAGCCGGTGACGCGCGCCGTTCGCTTGGCCACGGCGGGGACCCGGATCACGTTTGCGGGCGTCCTGCACGGTTTTGCCCTTGAACGCACCTCCGACGTCCTGCGCAAAGCGGGGACCAACGATTTTCGCATTCGCATCGGCAACGACGAGTTTGCTCAAGGTCGCGTCGGCACCCGTCACTGGCTCACCGTCGCGCCGAATACGCGCAAGCCCGATGCCGAGCCTATGCAAGTTTACCTGACAAGTCAGGCGGTTGTGACCGTTTCGGATAGCGATCGCGTTGTATTCAAGAACGGCAAGCGTTTGCACGATGGGCTGGACCCGCGGACGGGCGTTCCGGCCGAAGGTACCGCGCAGGCGACCGTGATTGGCACGGATCCGACGATGGTCGCGGCGATGGCACACGCAGTCTTTGTGCTGGGTTCAAAAGCTGGTTTGGCGCTGCTCGTGCGCGAAAAACAGGCGGATGGGTTTGTCGTCGACACAACAGGCAAGATCACCGCGACGCCGGCCATGACGGAGTACGCGCGGTTGCCGGCCAAAGTGCCGGTGGACTAGCTGCAGAACGGAGGCGTCGTGATCGGGCACCGAACGCTGGCGATCCTGTTGCTGATGTCACTCGCGTCGTGCGTCGACACGCTGCAAGAGCCGCAGCAGGCGACCTTTGGCGTGACGGATCCGGCGCTGACGACGGCGGAGTACGGGCCCGCCAAATGGGTCACGAGTCCCAACTTCATGCCCCTGTCGCGCAAACCGGGCGACGTCAGCGTCATCGTGATCCACACGACGCAAGGGACCTACACGAGCGCCATCGACTGGTTCCAAAACTCCACCGGCACTCAGGCGGTCTCCGCGCACTACGTCATCAGCAAGACGGGCGACATCACGCAGATGGTGCTGGAAAAAGACAAGGCGTGGCATGTCGGCAGCGCGAACGGCTACACGATTGGCCTCGAACACGAAGGGATGATTGACGACCCAGCGTGGGCGACCGAGCCAATGCTCGACGCGAGCGCGAAATTGTGCTGCTACTTGCTCAAGAAGTGGCAACTGACCGCGACCAAGGACCACGTCAAGGGGCACGTGGAATTGCCTGGCCAGACCCACGTCGATCCGGGGCAGTACTGGCCGTGGGACAAGTATCTGACCAAAGTGCAGGCGTGCATGACGACAGTGACGCCGGATTGCGGGAGTTGCGACGACAAGAATGCGTGCACGAAGGATGAATGTGTCGCTGGCGCCTGTATGCACACGCCCCAAGTCGGCGCGTGCGACGATGGCGATGCGTGCACCGTCGGCGACTACTGCGCGCAAGGTCTCTGCTTGTCCGGCGCGACAACGGGCTGTGGCGACACGACGAGCGCGGGCGACGGTTCGGGCCTGCGCGCGCCGCCGGACGCAGGAAGCGACGTCGGTGCCGACTTGCCGGGTGACGAGTCCGGGAAGCGCCAGCCTCCGCAGGACGTGGGGCCGGAGCTGCTGGTTGAGGATATCGCCGGCGTGAACCTGGTTCCGAGCGCGCCCCAGTCGGCGTCCAGCGGCTGTCAGGCAACTCCGACGTCGTCGATGCCTCCGCTCGCCGCGCTCCTCGGCATCCTCATCGGCTGCTGGTGCCTCGTGCGGCGCCGGGCATGACGCATCTGGTGGATCGCAACCTCGCCGTTGGCATTGCCGTCGCGCTTGCGCTCGCCGCGCTCGCCGTGCTGGGCGTACGTGCTGTGCCTATCCACATTTTTCAAGCGCCCGCGGTCGCACCGGAAACGCGCGCAGGTGCTGCGTGGGCTGAACCGCGTGAAGTCGATTGGCGTCCGCGTGCTGCTCCCAAAGCGCCTGAAACAGCCACGGCCGCTTTGCCCGTCGCCGTTGTACCTGCAACTGCCCCTTCACGTGCGCACGCGCGCGCGGCGGACGCCCCGGTGGCAACCGGACTGCCGAGCGTCGCCGCGCCCGGTGGGGAAGTTGCCGTCGCCCCCGGCGCGCTGCTGGGAACAGCAGCCCCCGTTTCGGCGGCCGCCGGAGCGGGTGGGGGGGGCGCTGCGCCCGCGTCGCCTACTTCCAATGGCGAAGGTGAGGCGATCTGGGGGCCGGGCGATGTCGACGTCCCGCCGCAGCCCCTTGCCACGCCGCAGCCAGCCTTTCCGTCGGCCGCTGAGAAACTCGGCCTATCGGCGGACGTCGTGCTGACGTTGGTTATTGAATTGGATGGCCGCGTCTCACACGTGGACACTCACTGCGTGGGCTGCGACGCCAGCTTCTTGCGTTCCACCCGTGAGACTGCGCGCACCTGGCGTTTTGTACCCGCTCGCTTGCACGGTCAGCCGGTTCGCGTCCGCGTTGAGCAACGCATCCACTTTGACCTGGACGACTGATGGAACTGCGCATCCACGATTCACTTTCGGCGTTTGTGCCGGCCGCTTGGGATGCGCTAGTTGGCGCCCATTGGCCGTTCCTGGAGCACGCCTTCCTGCACGGCCTGGAGACGACTGGCTGCGTGGGTGGTCAAACGGGTTGGCAGCCGCTGCCCTTGGGGCTCTACGATGGCGACGCGCTCATCGCCGCCGTGCCCCTGTACGTGCGCACGGATTCGTACGGCGAGTTCATTTTTGACTGGGCTTGGGCGGACTTCTACCACCGCAACGGCAAGCCGTATTATCCCAAATTGACGGTCGCGCCGCCGTTCACGCCCGCGACTGGGCCGCGCTTGCTCGTTCATCCCGGGCACGCGGAGCCCGACCGCCTCCGGCGCATGCTGGCGGAAGGCATCGTGGCCGTTGGCCAGCGGGTTGGCGCGTCGAGCGCGCACGTGCTGTTTTGTCAGACGCAGGAGGCAGAGCTGCTCGCGGGAGAAGGGTGGATTCGCCGGCAGACGGTGCAAACCGCGTGGGAGAATCCCGGCTGGCCGGATTTTGCCGCGTTTCTGGAGACGCTCCGCGCCCCGGCGCGTAAGGATATCCGCAAGGAACGGCGCAAAGTGGCGGAACTGGGGCTGGAACTCGCGACGTTGCGCGGGGATCAGTTGGACGATGACGGCTGGCGTGCCTTGCGACGGTTTTACGAGGCCAACGTGGCGCGTCATGGCGCCGAGGCGTACCTGACACCCGCGTTTTTTGCACACCTGCAACGTCATTTGCCGCATCGCGTTGTGGCCTGTATGGCTAAGGAATCAGGAAACTATGTCGCGGGTACGCTGAGCCTGCAAAAGGGCCAACATCTCTACGGACGCTACTGGGGCTGCGACGTCGAGAAGCCGTTTCTCCACTTTGAGCTGGCGTTCTACCGCCTCATGGATGCCTGTATTGCCCACGGCTGGACGCACTTTGAGCCAGGTGCGGGCGGCGGCCACAAGATCAACCGCGGGATGCTGCCGGTGTTTGTCGAGAGCGCGCACTGGGTCGAGCAAGCGGCATTTCGCCGGGTGATTGCGGATCACGTTGCCAACGAGCGCGTGGCGATGGCGGAGCACGCGGACGCCATGACGCTCCAAGCGACGATCAAGCGCGACGCGCTCCAGACTTGACCTCGACGTTGCACGTAGGCTAACAACTTCTGCTATCCTTTTGTGGCCAGCCGGCAGGATGGCCAACCGACGAGGTGCACATGCTTTCCTATTCCAAACACTTGACGTGGATCGCAGCCCTCGCGCTGGCGGCGTGCGGCACGACGACGGGTTCGGGCGTCACGCAGGATGCCGCGGCGGATTCGGATGCAACGATAGGCGACGTGGCCGGAACGGATGCGCTTGCGACTGATGGCGCTGCGGACGCTGCCGATGTCGTTGCGGGCACCGACGCCGTCCCAGGGACCGATGCAACCGCGGGCACGGATGCCGCCGGCCTCGACGCGATCGCCGACGTCGCGCCGACCGACAGCGCGGTGGACACATCTGGACCTGATGCGGCGAGCCCCGACGTCCTCACGCCTCAGCAATGTGGCGGCAAGACCAATGTGGCGTGCGCGCCCGGTGAGTACTGCCAGACGCCCGACGGTCAATGCGGCGCCTTGGGCAGCTGCGTGGCCAAGGCTCTCATGTGCACCGACCTCTATGCACCCGTTTGTGGTTGTGACGGCAACAATTACGCCAACGCTTGTGCTGCGGCCGCCTCTGGCATCAACGTCAGCGCCACAGGCCAATGTCCGGGACCAGGCGACTGCGGCGGCAAAATGGGCACGCCCTGCGCCGCCGGGCAATTCTGCGATCCGTCCGGTTGCGGCGCCGACCTGTCCGGCGTCTGCGTGGACGCGCCGCCGTACTGCCCCAAGAACCTCGCGCCCGTCTGCGGCTGCGACGGCGTCACCTACGACAACGACTGCTACCGCATCATCGCCGGCGTGGGCAAAGCCTCGTTGGGCGCGTGCGCTCCGCCGCTCAACACTTGCAACGTCGGCGACAACAGCCTGTGCGCCAAAGGCGAATTCTGCCAAACGACCGCCGTCGGCATGTGCGGCGGCGTTGGCACGTGTGCCGCCATTCCGATGGTTTGCCCGATGGTCTTCAAGCCCGTCTGCGGCTGCGACCTGCACGACTACGGCAACAACTGTGAAGCCAACGCCGCCGCCACCAACGTCCTGAGCGACGGCGAGTGCCCGACACCGCCCGGCGGCTGCGTCACAACCAAGGATTGCACCGGCGGTCTCGCGTGCAAGTCTGGCGTGTGTGGCTCGTGTCCGGGCATCATGTGCACGGCGTTGGCGTGTCCGCCCAATCAGGTCAAGGACCAGTGCTGCCAGTGCTACACGCCGTAGCCCAAACAACTGTGGAGAAGCAAATGGATGAGATTCGAATCGACCAGCAGACGGCGCACCGTCTGGTGGCGGAAGGTGCCAAGCTGATCGACGTGCGCACTGTGGAGGAAAACGCGGGTGGCGCCTTGCCGGGTGCGATCAACGTCCCCGTGCAGGTCATCGGCGAGGAAATCGACAAGTTCGCCAAGACGGAAGAGACCATCGTGCTCTATTGCCGTTCGGGCGCACGGAGCGACATGGCGGCGCGCATTTTGCGTAGCCTTGGCTACAAAAAGTCCTACAATATGGGCGGAATTCACGAGTGGTGAGCGATGAGTGACACGGGACAGGCGCACGAGATGACGCCGCATCGGATGTTTGAAATTGCTGGAATCACGACGTTCGCGTCGCTTGAGATCTGGCTTGTGTACCGCTTGGTTCAGGCAAGTTCGTCGACCGAGTCGATCGTGACGCTCGTCCTGGGCGCGCTGACCGGCTACGTCGCCGCGGATTTTGGCAGCGGCTTGGCGCATTGGGCTTTTGACCGCTACGGCACGGAGCAGACGCCGGTCGTGGGACAAAACTTCATCAAGCCGTTTCGCGAGCACCACGTCGAGCCCAAGGGCATGACGCGGCACGATTTTGTCGAGACCAACGGCAACAACTGCATCGCGACGGCGCCGATTGTTGCCGCTGGCTTGACGGTGGATCTGACCTCGCAACACGGGCTCTTCATCGCGATGTTCTGCGCGTCAATTTCACTCTTTGTCTTTGGTACCAACCAGTTCCATAAGTGGTCGCACGAGGATCGGCTGCCGGGCTGGGTGAAATTCCTGCAGAACGCCCACATCATCCTCGGCATCAAGCATCACGACGTTCACCACACGCCGCCGTTCGACAAGTACTACTGCATCACGAGCGGGCTGCTGAACCCGCTGCTGCTCAAGATTCAGTTTTTTCCCCGCATGGAAGCGCTGATCTTCCGGTTGACCGGCGTGCGCGCTGGGCAAAGTGACGCGGAGTATGTCGCCGCGCGGAAATCGACCTAGATTGTGCAGGAGGCCCGCCGTGGGTCCCGCCAACTGGACGTGCCGTGCCTGAGTCATCCCCAACGCTGCCTTGGCACGCGGAGCCGCCCGCAACGGTTGCGCGCCGCTTGGGTGTGGAACTTGCTGTCGGGCTGTCAGACGCGGAGGCTGCGAAGCGGCTCGCGGAGCAGGGCCCCAACGCGCTGGCGCAGAAACCGCCGCCGTCGCGGATACGCCAGTTTCTCTCGCAGTTCGCCAACTTTCTGGTCGTGATGCTGCTCGCGGCGGCAATCGTGGCGGCGTTCATCGGCGACTGGAAGGACACCGTCGTCATTCTCGGCGTCATCTTGTTCAACGCCACGCTGGGCTTTTGGCAGGAATTTCGTGCAGAAGCGACGCTCGCGGCGCTCAAGCAGATGCTGCCGCAAAACGCCCGTGTGCGGCGCAATGGCGACGTGGTGCAGGTGCTCGCGGTCCAGCTGGTGCCGGGCGACGTGGTGCTGCTTGAAGCGGGCGATCGCGTGCCGGCGGACGGTCGGGTGCTCGTGGCACACGCTGCAGAAGTCGCGGAGTCCGTTTTGACTGGCGAGTCCCAGCCGATCGCCAAGACGACCGAGGCGCTGACGGAGCCGGACGTCCAACTCGCCGAGCGGACAAACTGCGCGTGGATGAACACCGTGGTGACACGCGGGCGCCTGGAAATGCTCGTGACGGCGACGGGTATGGCGACCGAAATGGGTAAGGTGAGCGGGATGCTCGCGGTGCCGCAGGAGAGTCAGACGCCGCTGCAGGAGCAACTCGACGGTCTGGGCAAACGACTGACGTTGATTTCCCTGAGCGTCATCGCCGTGCTGTTTGTTGTCGGCCTGCTCCGCGAACAGCCGTTTGTACAGATCCTCATGACGGCTATCGCGCTGGCCGTCGCGGCGATCCCGGAAGGTCTGCCCGCGGTCGTGACGGTGACGCTGGCGATCGGCATGCACCGCATGGCGCAGAAGCGCGCGATTATCAAGAAGCTCGCCGCCGTCGAGACGCTTGGCTGCGTGACGGTGATCTGTTCGGACAAGACTGGAACGCTCACGCAGAACAAGATGACGGCGCGGGCGATGTGGGCGAACGGGCAGCGCGTGGACGTGACGCATGGGGTGCCAGAAGCGCTGAATGCGAACCTGCTTGCCGCGCGGCTGTGCAACGACGCGACGCTGGAGGCTGGGCAACTGCTCGGCGATCCGACCGAGGTCGCGCTTTTGACGCTGGCGAAGTCGGTGGCGAATCGTCCGCGCTTGGCTGAGATCCCGTTTGATGCTGCGCACAAGTTCATGGCGACCTTTCACGCTGACGGCGACCACGTGCTGCTGTGTGTGAAGGGGGCGCCGGACGTCGTGCTGGCGCGCGTGGATGGCGAGGTCGACGCGGCGAATGGCGCGAACAACGCGCTGGCGGGCGAGGCGATGCGGGTGTTGGCGCTCGCGCATCGGCAGATTCCGGTCGCCGAGTTCCACGCGGACGCGGATCTGCTGCCTTGGGTGCAAGACCTGACGCTGGACGCGCTGGTCGGTCTGCTGGATCCGCCGCGGACGGAAGCAAAGGCGGCGATTGCGCTGTGCGCCAAGGCGGGCGTCGCGGTGAAGATGATTACGGGCGATCACAAGCTGACGGCGCAGGCGATAGCGGCGGAACTCGGCCTGCACGGCGAAGTGATGACGGGCGCGGAACTGGATGCGCTGACGCCACAGCAGCTAAGCCCGCGGATCGACGCGATTGCGGTTTTTGCGCGCGTTGCACCCGAACACAAGGTGCGGATCGTCGAGGCGTTGCGTTTGCGCGGCCACGTTGTGGCGATGACGGGCGACGGTGTCAACGATGCGCCAGCGCTGCAGCGCGCGGACATCGGTGTGGCCATGGGCGTGACGGGCACGCAAGTGACGCAGGAAGCCGCGACGATGGTGCTGACCGATGACAACTTTGCGACCATCGTCAGCGCGGTGCACGAAGGTCGGACCGTGTACGACAACATCGTGAAGTTCGTGCGGTTCCAACTCTCGACCAGCCTGGGCGCGCTCCTCACCGTTGCGATTGCGCCGCTCCTGGGGCTGCCGACGCCGTTCACGGCCATCCAAATCTTGTGGATCAACATCATCATGGACGGTCCGCCAGCGATGGCGCTCGGCATTGATCCCGCGCGGCGCGGGCTGATGTCCGAACCGCCGCGTCCGCGTGACAGCGCGATTCTGACGATGCGCCGACTGCTTGTGTTGCTGTCGACCGGCGCAGTGATGGCCGCGACCACGCTTTTTGCTTTTCATCACGGTCAGACGGAAGGGCAGTTGCCGTACGCCCTGACTCTCGCGTTCACGACTTTTGTGCTGCTGCAGTTCTTCAACGCGCTCAATGCGCGCGCCGAGACGCAGACCGTGTTCTCCGCGCACCTGTGGAAGAACCGCGCGTTGTGGCTGGCGCTGTGCGTGGTGCTCTCGCTGCAGGTGCTGGTTGTCCACTGGTCGGTGGCACAGCGCGTATTTGGCACCGTCGATTTGACGCTCCACGACTGGGCGCTGGCCGTGGCGCTCGCGTCGGTCGTGCTGTGGGTGGAAGAAGCGCGCAAGAAGCTGAACGGGTTGCTACCCGCGCCGCCGAAGAATCGCAGTTAGGTGCATCACGGCCAACTTGTCCTTGTCCCGACCCGCCGCGGCTTTGACTTCGATCAGCGTCGGCAAGTCCAGCACGCGCACCGGCCAACCGGCGATCTCAAAGAGCTCGGTGTGCGGCAGCAGTTCCTCGTAGCCGCGCCCGTCGTTCAGCGCGCCCAGAAGGTCCAGCGGCCCCAAGCGGGTCGCCATGAGCAGCGCGCCCTTGGCCTGCAGATGCGTGGCGTTGATCGGCAAGCGGCGGGCATCGAAGCGGGTGTAGGCCTGCAGGTCGTCCAGCACTTCTAGCGTCTTGGCGATATTTTCCGGTGTGCGACTGCGGATGATGTCCACGTCCAACGTGCCTTGGGGCGACCCGTGGAGCGCGCCCGCCGCGCCACCGATGACAATGAACTCCAGCCCGTTGCGCGCGAGCAACCCGATCGTGGCGATGGCGTCAGCTACCTTGGGATGCTCCACGGCCCACCTCCCACAACCGCGCAAAATTGCGACTCGACACCAGACGTTCCGTCGCGGTCATCCCTTCCAAATACGCGAGCAAGGACTCGTCCACTTCCAGACTCATCGCCCAAATATCCGGGTGATCCACGCGAATGTGCTCCAGCACGGCGAGGCGGCGCGCGGCTTTCTGGTCTGGCGTTTGCACGTCGGTGGGCGTGGGCATGGGAGGTTCCATCGGCGCTTGCCGTCTCTCGCCAGACTATGCAGCCGGCCGCGCTTGTCAACGCCTTTCCCGTTACTTGCCCAGCACCACGATCACCCAGGCGTCGTAGAGCGCGTGGGTCCATGCGGCAACCGCGAAGCCGCGGGTCAGAAACAGCGTCGCAAAGAGCACACCGGACACGGTTCGGAACACGAAGGACGTGAGCGCAAACGGCTCGCCGAGGTAGTGCGCGAGCGAAAACACGACACTCGACACGAGGACAAGGGTCACGAGCCGCATCGACGGCTTCTGCCAGTCTTTTCCGAGCCACAGGAGGCCGACCAGACCGATACCGCCCAAACGGAAAAACAGCTCCTCGTGCAGTCCGGCGCCTGCGCTGACGATCAACCCGGCGACGACGCCAAAATGCCGTTCCCCCGCGGCGTCGGTCGCCAGCCCCAGCAGCGAACGTGTGGCCATCGACGAGAGCATGCCGGTCACAAAGGCGTAGAGCAGGCACTCCGCCAGGAGCGGCAGTAGCCATTGCGGATTCAGGCGATTCTGCTTGCGCAGCCAGAGGAAAAGGCCAACGTCGGCCAACGCCAGGAAGCCGTAGAAGCCAATGTAAATCGCGGTTGGATTCGCCGTGTGCGCCATCAGACGGGACAGCGCGCTGGAAATGAGGTCGACGCCGTTGCGCGCCTCCGGGACGAGCGTGATCCCGGCGCCATAAAAGAGCAGCAGCGGCAAACCCAGAACCGCCGACTGCGTGCCGCCTGACGAGTGCCGGAAATAGTTGCCAAGCGCCGATTGAGTCTGGGCAAGAACGGCCATGAAGCACGCCTACAGGTTGATGCGATTCTTGCCGTGCAGCGCCTTGTCGAGCAAGTCCTCGTGCTCCAACTCAAAGACCTGCCGCTCGGCGCTCCAGCGCAAGGATGAAATCCCGTGGAGCCCCGTGTCGTCGATCTCCAGCACATTGAAGCGCGCCAGGTCTCGACCTTTCTTGCTCCAAGTCGAGGATCCACAGCCGAGCACCGGGATATCCGCACCCATCTCTTCGAGCTCCGCACGGATCTGCAACTTCTCGTCGGCGACGGTCGGCTCCTTCGCCTTGCTTTTGCGTGACGGCAGATGCCCCTGATGCGGGTGGTGCGTATGCCCGTGCAGGACCGCCGTCGCGTGAATCTCGTGCATGACGCGGGTGAACGCCTTGCGGTCGACCAACGAGGCCACGTACTCCGCGGCGCCCACGCGGTGGTGCAGGTTGTGGTGCACGAGGCACAGACGAACCGTGACTTCCGGCGGCTCTTCGGCGACCAGTTGGCGGAGCCGGTCCAGCTGATGGCGCCCCACGTGACCAAACGCCAGAAGCGGCGGCGTCGGAATCGCGCTCGAAAGCCCGTAGATCCGCACGTGCGGCGCCGGCGCCCGCATGAAGGGGTAGTGCAGCCGCCCCTTCGTCAGCGCGGAATGGTGCGTGTCCGCGTCGTCGACGAGATACGGACTGAACCACTTTTCAAACCGGTGATGCCGCAGCGCGCCACGCGTGTACATGTCGTGGTTACCCGGAATCACCGTGACAAAACTCGGCGGTCCGATGCGCTCCACGACCTCCCGCACGCGCTTGAACTCCGAGTCGAGCGCGAGATTCGTCAGGTCGCCCGTCAGAATCACGTGATCGATGTCACCCGCGGCGAGCCGATCGGCGAGCTGCTCGGCGATCGACACGGGATGCGCGTTCCGGCGAATGCCGATGAGGTTCATCGCACCTGTCACACGCTTGTTAAGAAACTCGTGCCACTGCGTTCCGACGAGGTCCAAAACGTGCAGATCAGAAATGTGCGCGATCCTTAGCACTTGCGGTCCTTTTGCTTAGAGCGGGCGACCCGCGCGCAGGCGATCCAGCGACTTGTTGAGCCGCTCGATCGCGAGCACAACTTGATCTTCCGGCACCGAAGTAAAGCAGATGCGCGAGAAGTTCTCGAAATCCTTGCCAAACGCGTCGCCGGGACTGATGCACACGCCCTCGCGGAGCAGCTCCTGGATCCACGTGATCATCGGTTTGCCATTCAATTCCTTGGTGAAATCAGGGAACACGTAGCCGCCGCCATCCGCGTTGCCAAAGTCCGCCTGCAGCGTGTCCCGCACGATCTTGGCGATGCGCTTGTACGAAGCCTTGGTCTCCGCAATCCACGGCGCGCCTTCTTCGATCGCGCCTAACGCAGCGTACTGACAGATGACTGGCACGCTGTAGATCTGGTGCGTGCTCACGCGTCGCGAGACGTCGAGCCAGGACGTGTCGCCGACAAGAAAGCCAGTCCGCAAGCCCGCCAGCGCGTAACTCTTGGAAGTCGTGAAGATCGACGCCGTGCGCGTCGCCATGCCGGGCTCG
Source organism: uncultured Myxococcales bacterium (assembly GCA_903896545.1). GTDB lineage: Bacteria > Myxococcota_A > UBA9042 > UBA9042 > UBA9042 > CAIYBN01. The sequence continues at coordinate 24,633 of CAITYF010000269.1, forward strand.
TTGGCGAGCCAAGGGTGCGGCGTGTCGTCGTAGATGTAGTGGTGGTACGCCTCGTCGGCGATCGTCCACAAGTCGTTTTTCACTGCGAAAACTGCGAGTTCTGATACCTGCGTGGCAGAAAGAACGGTGCCGCACGGATTGTTCGGCGTGCACACGTACAGCGCGACCGTGCGATCTGTCAGGTACGGCTGCAACAAGTCCGCAACCGGAACACCTTGGCGAATGCCCGGATAGAAGGGCACTTCCACGGGAATCGCGCCGACGGACGTAATCATGCCCTTGATCAGCGGCCAATACGGCGCGGCGACAAGCACTTCATCGCCTGGCTGCAACCACGTCTGCAGCACCACGTTGATCGCCTGCGATCCGCCAGCGGTGACCTGCACGTTGTCGGCGTGGATTCCTTTCAAGCCGTCGTTTTCAAGACGTTTTGCAAAGGCCACACGCAGCTCTTCCAAGCCCCACGGATTCGAGTACGCGTAGGCCTTGGTCTTGGGCAACCGCAGCACGGCGCGATCGATGTGCGCCGCGGCGCAGGGCTCGCGGTACGTGTCACCCAATTGCAGCGGAATCGGCGGTGCGGGCAGCAGCTTGAACTGCGCCGTCAGCGTGGAAAACACCGACGGGCGCAGGGAATTCGCGTTGGAAGAAGAGAGTGGAAACTTTGGCATGGCGTCAATCTCAGAGTCGCAACGGTTCTCCGTCGCGACGGCAAAGAGCACAAAATTGTTGGAAAAAGTGGTCAGCCTCGTGGCATGTGCAAACCGCGGCGGCAAGCCGTCCCGGTTGACAACTGAGCAGTCTCGCACTACCACACGCGGCCTGCAAATCCTGCGCGGCGTGTTCGGAACCTTCCGGACCGCGTCCGCGGGGTGCCCATCGGAGAGAGCAAAATGGCGACCATTCGGCGACCGCGCAAGACCAAGAAAGAGCAACAAGTTGAATTGGTTGCGCCTGAGATTGTGGAGGAAAAGCTCTGGTCGCTGAGCGAGTGGGTGGAGGCGCACTGGAAGCCCGTTTTGGGCGGCATCGGCGCTGTATCGCTGGTGTGGGGCGGCATCGGCGTGGCCAGTTTGATCGCAGAATCGCGGGCAAATTCACGCGCGGAGGCCACGAGCGTGGTGTTTCAGATCGCGGCGAAGTCCGTGATCCCGCCGCAGGAAGAACCGAAGCCAGCCGAGGGCGACGCGCCCAAGGACAAGGAAGATGCCGCGGCCAAGAAGAAGCCGGCAGTAAAGGACTCGTTTGACACGGACAAAGCGCGTGCGGACGCGATCGTCGCGGCTGGCAAGGTCGAAGACGATCAGGTCGCCCCTTGGGTGAACGTCGTCGTGGGCGGTGCCAAAGCGGTGAACGGCGATTTTGCCGCGCAGCTCGCCGCCGTGGACGCGGCTCTGGCGAAGGTTGCTGGGCAGGCGCTGGAACTGCCGTTGCGGCAGCAGCGTGCTGTGGCGCTCGCGGGTCTGGGCAAGACGACCGAGGCTGCGGCTGAATGGGCGACGGTCGCGAAGCTCTCCGTGTGGCCGTATGACAAGGCGTTGGCGCAGCTGCGTACGGGCGATCTGCTGAATCCGGGACTGGGCAGCAAGGCGGCCGATGCGGCCAAAGCCAAGGCGGCGTATGAAGAAGCCGTGAAGATGGCGCGTCCCGGTGACAAGGATCCGCCGGCCGGTGCCCTCGCGTGGGTTGCCGCTGACGCGCGCGCCAAGCTGGCGAGCCTTTGATGCAACTGAGGAAAATCCCGTCGGCGCTGGCGGCGATCGCGTGCGTGGTCGTACCGAGCGTTGCCTGCGCGCAAGGAGCGGAAGTGCTCTGGCGCGCGCAGATGGCGACGCCGCCGCCGATGGCGTGGAAGCCGCGCGAGCACGGCGGTATCGCGCTGTCGCCCCACGGCACGTGGCTGTACGCGGCCTCAGCCACGGGACTGCGCGCTTACGTCGCGGCGACGGGTGAAGAGCTGTGGGCCGCGACGACGACGGAACGTGTCGATAGCCGCCCGCTCGTGGACAACGGCGCAGCGTACGCGGTGACCCGTGCGGGCGCCGTGTACGCGTTCGATGCAGTCACGGGGCATCCGCTCTGGTCTGAGCCGAGCCGCCTTCAGGCAGCGGTTCAGGCGCCACTTTCGGCCGACGCGCTGCGCCTCTACGTCGCCGCGGATCCGGGCGCCATCGTGGCGCTCAACCGGGCGACGGGCAAGCCAGAATGGCGATACAATGCCGAAATCAGCCGTGAGTTCCTGATCGAAGGCCAGTCTGGCGTTCTTGCGAGCGGCACCCTGGTTTTTGCCGGCATGCCGGGCGGAAAGCTCGTCGCGCTCGGCGCGCGGGACGGCGGACTGACGTGGCAGGTCGACTTGGCCAAACCGACGCGGAGCCCCTACGCGGACGTGGATACAACGCCGGTGCTGGTGAAGCGGGCGACCGTGGACGATGACAAGAACCCGGGCGATTGGCTGCTGGCGGCGAGTCACTCCGGCGGCCTGTACGCCCTGCGCGCGGCAGATGGCC
>CAITYF010000270.1 GCA_903896545.1 uncultured Myxococcales bacterium
CCGCCCTCTCCCGCATGAAGGGCGCTGGCGCAGGAGCGTAGACGTGGGTGACGTGACCAACATCCGGACGACCGAAAAAAAGGTCGAAACGTGGCTTGCCGCGCTGACCGCTCATGAGAGCGTGACGCGTTTGCATGCTGCCGCCGGTCAGGTCCTGATTCACCGCGACCACGTTCCTAGTGGTGTCTATGTTGTGCTGTCAGGCGAACTCGCTCTCAGCACTTCGTTAGATGCTACCGACGCATGGGCGGTCACAGCCGATCGGCCGTACCTCCTTCCCCATCCGGCCGAACTGGACTTGCCAGCTGGCTGTGCCGCCCGCGTCCGAACGACAGTCGAACTTCTGCATGTGCCGCGAAGCCTGATGTGGCTGGCACCAGAAATTGGCTACCTTTTGCAGCATGCACCCATCCCTGCGGTTTCGTTGTCGTCTCACGTTCCCGTGATCGCCAACCCCGCTGGTCAGTCGGCGATCTTGTCCGCCATTGCGTCGGGCAAGACGTCATCGTCCCGGATCCCTGATTCTTCCAAGGCAGCGCAATCCCCAACGCGTTCCAGTCCAACGGACAGCTCCCGGCTGTCGTCCAAGTGAGGTTGTCATGTCAGAACCTGCCGCAACGAACGGCGTGCTAGAGCGTTTCCGCTACGATGATGCGATTGTTCGCAAGTTCACGTTAGCTATGCTCGTTTGGAGCGTCGTCGGCATGCTTGTCGGCCTCATTCTGGCGTTGCAGCTCGCGTGGCCGGGTGCCAATCTCGGATTCCTGCACTTTGGCCGCCTGCGGCCGTTGCACACGAACGCGGTGATTTTCGCGTTCGCCGGCAACGCGATTTTCGCGGGCATGTACTACTCCAGCCAGCGGTTGCTGAAGGCGCGGATGTTCTCCGACGGCATCAGCAATTTCCACTTCTGGGGTTGGCAAGCCATCATCGTTTCCGCCGCCTTGACGCTGCCTTTTGGCATCACGTCTGGTAAGGAATACGCGGAATTGGAATGGCCGATCGACATCGCCATCGCGGTCGTCTGGGTCGCCTTCGCCATCAACTTCTTCGGCACGATTGCCAAGCGCCGCGAGCGCCACCTGTACGTGGCTCTGTGGTTCTACATCGCGTCGATTCTGACGGTTGCAATCCTGCACATCTTCAACTCGTTGGCTATCCCGGCGGGTCCCTTGAAGAGCTACTCCATCTACGCGGGCCTTCAGGACGCGTTCATGCAGTGGTGGTACGGCCACAACGCCGTCGCCTTCTTCCTGACGACTCCGTTCCTCGGCATGATGTACTACTTCATGCCCAAGGCCGCGAATCGTCCGGTGTTTTCGTACCGGTTGTCGATTCTGCACTTCTGGTCGCTGGTCTTCATCTACATGTGGGCCGGTCCTCACCATTTGCACTACACGGCGCTGCCGGAATGGGCTTCCACGCTCGGCATGATCTTCTCCGTGATGCTGTGGATGCCCTCCTGGGGCGGCATGATCAACGGCCTGCTGACGCTGCGCGGTGCGTGGAACAAAGTGGCCGACGACGTCGTGCTGAAGTTCTTCGTCGTCGCTGTGACGTTCTACGGCATGTCGACGTTTGAAGGCCCGATGCTCTCCATCAAGAGCGTCAACTCGCTGTCGCACTACACCGACTGGACCATCGCGCACGTGCACTCCGGCGCGCTCGGTTGGAACGGCTTCATGTCGTTCGGCATGATGTACTGGCTGCTGCCGCGCCTCTTCCAGACGCCGCTCTTCTCCAAGAAATTGGCGGAATTGCACTTCTGGCTGGGCACCGTCGGCATGCTGCTCTACATCGTCTCGATGTACACGGCGGGCGTCACGCAGGGTCTGATGTGGCGCGCGTTCGACGACACCGGTCGTCTGGCGTACCCCGACTTCGTCGAAACGGTCGTCAAGCTGGCGCCGATGTACTGGGTGCGCCTGCTGGGCGGCACGATGTACTTCTCTGGCGTGCTGCTCGCCGCGGTGAACTTCTACAAGACCTGGGCGAACCGCCCGGCGACCTACGAAGATCCGGTCTACGAGGCTCCGGCGCTCGTTGACGACCCGACGCTGGGCGACCACAAGGTGAACAACTGGACCGCTTTCCACCGCGTGTGGGAGCGCAAGCCGCTGCTGTTCTCGGTTCTGGCGGGCTTCGCGGTCATTCTGGCCTCGGTCCTTCAGATCATCCCGACCTTCCTGATCAAGTCGAACGTCCCGACCATTGCTTCGGTCAAGCCGTACACGCCGCTTGAGCTCGCTGGTCGTGAAATCTACATCTCGGAAGGCTGCTACAACTGCCACAGCCAGATGATTCGCCCGATTCGCGCGGAGACCGAGCGTTACGGCGAGTACTCGAAGCCCGGCGAGTTCGTGTACGACCACCCGTTCCAGTGGGGCTCGCGCCGCATCGGTCCGGATCTGCACCGCGTGGGCGGCAAGTATCCGAGCCTCTGGCACATCCGCCACATGGAAAATCCCGCCGCGGTCACGCGCAACTCGATCATGCCGCCATTCCCGTGGCTGCTGACCGACACGCTGGACTACGGTCACGTGCAGGCCAACGTCGACGCGATGGCGATGCTTGGTGTGCCGTACGGCGATGCCGTCAACCACGCGCAGGATCTGGCCAAAGAACAGGCCAAGACGCTGGCGGCCGACATCAAGTCGCAGGGTGGTCCTGACGGCCTGGAAGACAAGAAGATCATTGCGCTGGTGGCTTACCTGCAGCGGCTGGGCACGGACATCAAGGCCAAGCCGGTTGCGGACGCCGCGGCCGTGGGTCAGGCCAAGTAGGAGGATATCGTGAAGTTGAGCGATATCATGTCCAGCATGAACCTGGCCAGCTACGCTGAAGTCGCCATGGCGATCTTCCTCGTGGTCTTCATCGGCGCGACGATTTGGGCGTACCTGCCCAGCAACCGGAATCGCTTCTCCCTGGCATTGAACATGCCCATGGAAGACGGGATCGCCGTTTCGACTCGCCACACCTTTGACGCTGACACGCTCGCCATCGCGGGCACCAAAAACGATGAGGCTTTGCAATGAGTGACCTGCACAACGATCCGTTGCTCGACCACGACTACGACGGTATTCGGGAATATGACAACCCGATGCCGGGGTGGTGGACGGGCCTGTTTCTGCTCTGCATCGCCTTCGCGATCGGGTATTCCTTCTGGCTCTACGGCGGTGGTGGCGGCAAAACCGTTCACCAAGAATTTGAAGACGAAGTCGCTGCTGCCTTGGCGCTGGAACTGAAGAATGCGCCGCCGGCTTTGACGGAAGATGAACTGGCTGCGGCCGTCGCTGACAAGGCGATTGTCGAGGCTGGAGCCGCGAAGTTCAAAGAAGTTTGCGTGGTTTGCCACGGAGAAAAGGCGGAAGGCAAAATTGGTCCGAACCTGACGGACAAATACTGGCTCCACGGTAAGGGCAACCTCGCTGATATCTACCAGACCATCAGCAAGGGCGTTCCGGAGAAGGGCATGCCGACGTGGTCGCGCAATCTGAAGCCAGACGAGCTGAAGAAAGTGGCGGCGTTCATCGGTTCGCTTCGCAACACCAACGTTGCGGGCAAAGCTCCTCAGGGTAATCCGGTTGAGGTCGCTGCGGCGCCTGCACCGGCCCCCGCTCCGGCACCCGCTGCGGCGCCGGCTTCGGCTCCTGCGCCAGCGGCGGTCCCTGCAGCGGTTACGCCCGCTGCGCCTGCTGCCGCGCAGTAAAGAGTTAAAACATGCTTGCCGTTGTCCCTGATCCGCCTCCCTCCCCGCCTCATGACAACCGTCCTGGCACAGCGCCCGGTCGCGTGCTGTCTACGCTCAACGAAGACGGCACGCGACGCTGGGTGCGCCCCGAACTCGCCATCGGACCCTTCTACTACCGCCGCCTGTTCGTCGCGTGGTTCCTGATCGCCTCGTTCATCGGCCTGCCGTTCGTCCGCGTCGGCGGCAAACCGGCGATGCTCTTTGACGTCCTGCATCGGCGCTTCACGTTCTTTGGCTCGACTTTCCTGCCAACGGACACCGTGCTCCTGATGCTTTTGATGCTCACGATCTTCCTCACCATCTTCTTGCTCACGGCGCTCTTTGGCCGCGTCTGGTGTGGCTGGGGATGTCCGCAGACCGTCTACATGGAATACGTGTTCCGGCCGATCGAGCGCCTCTTTGACGGCAACCGCAACAAGCAGATCGCGCTGGATCAGAAAGGCGGCTTGCAACCCAAGCGCATGCTCAAGTTCGCCGTGTTCGCGGTGCTGTCTTTTGGCGTCGCGAACATCTTCCTCGCGTGGTTTATCGGCGTGGAGGAACTCAGCCACTGGATGAACCACGCGCCAAGCGAGCATCCCGCTGGCTTTGCGATCGTCGCCGGCACCACCGTGCTGATGTTCATCGACTTCGCGTGGTTCCGCGAGCAAATGTGCGTCGTCGCATGCCCGTACGCGCGCATCCAGGCGGCGCTTCTGGACAAGAGCTCTCTCATCGTCGCGTACGACGTGAACCGCGGCGAACCGCGCGGCAAGCTGTCCAAGGTGAAGCTGGAAGACCTGAAGATCGGCGATTGCATCGACTGCAAGGCGTGCGTCTACACGTGCCCGACCAACATCGATATCCGCGAAGGTCTGCAGATGGAGTGCATCAGTTGCACGCAATGCATCGACGCGTGCGACAACGTGATGGACAAGATCAACAAGCCGCGTGGCCTGATCCGTTACACCTCGCAGGAGCGCTTGGCGACGGGCGCCGGCAAAGTGCTGCGCCTGCGCGTGATGCTGTACCCGCTCGCGATCCTGATTGTCGGCGGCGCGCTGGGCTATCTGGCGAGTCATCGGACGCCCGCGGAAGTGACCGCGCTGCGCGGTATTGGGGCGCCGTTTACCGAAGCGTCGGACGGCGTGGTGACCAACCAGATTCGCCTGAAGATTCACAACCGCACGGCGCACACGCACGCTTACAAGCTCGCGCTGGCGAACGCGGACGGTCTGAAGTGGATCGCGCCGGAGAATCCGCTCACGGTGACGGCCGATCACGCGGTGACAACGACGATCTTTGTGGAGTCGCAACCAAACGTCATTCAAGGCGAAAAGTTGATCGAGATTCACGTGGACGACGGTTCCGGTTTCACTACGGAGGTCGCGTTCCGCCTCTTGGGGCCCGGAGCGAAGAAATGACGGTGGTTCGCGTGTCCAATGATCCCGTTCAGACTGGACTTGCCAGTCGGTTTTTCGCGCGTGGCCTACATTGGCCGCTGCTTGTCGTTGGGCTGCTGACCATTCCGGTCGTTGCGGGTGGCTATCTGGCCTACAAGGCGACCCACGATCCGACGTTCGCGATTGAATCTGACTACTACCGCAAAGCGGTGGCGTGGGATTCGACGATGGCGCAGGAGCAGGCGAACGGGACGCTCGGTTGGCACACGTCGGCGACGGCCAAGTCGCTGGGTGAGAACGTCGAGATTTCGTTGCGGATCCAGGAGAAAGCGGGCGCGGACGTGACCAATGCGAAGGTGAAGCTGGTGGCTTTCTTCCTGGCGCGCTCGACGGACGTGCAGACTGGCGATGCCCAGCGCGGCGCGGACGGGCTCTATCACGCAACGCTGAAACTGCCGCACGCCGGCATTCACGAGTTGCGCGTGCACGCGGAGCGCGGCACGAACGTCTTCACCGCCACCCACCGCCTCGATATCGCCCGCTAAGGCCGCAGCATGCTCGCGCTCTTTTTCACCGTTCTGCTCGCGAGTCTGGTCGGCAGTCTGCACTGCGCGGGCATGTGCGGCGGTTTCGTCGTATTTTGGGCAGGCGGCGACACCTCTCAGGGCAAGCATCGCGTCTTCGCCCACGCTGCGTACAACGGCGGCCGTCTCGTCACGTACACGCTGCTGGGCGCGATCGCGGGCGCGCTGGGGCAGGGCTTGGACTTTGCCGGCAAGTCTGCGGGACTGGAGAAGGTCGCAGCGGCGCTCGCCGGCGGTTTGATGGTCGTCTGGGGCGCCCTGGCGCTCCTGCGGGCGTTGGAAGTGCCGATTCCGAAGATGCCGCTGCCTTCCGTGTTGCATCGGGCGTATTCGTCCGTTCTCAAGCAGCTGCACGGTAGGCCGCCGGTCGTGCGAGCGGCCATCATTGGCTTGGCTTCAACTTTGCTGCCTTGCGGCTGGCTTTACGCGTTCGCCGTCACGGCCGCCGGCACGGGTTCGGCTGGCTGGGGCGCGCTGACCATGGCCGCGTTCTGGCTTGGCACGCTGCCTGTGCTCGTCGGCGTGGGGGCGCTGGTTCAACAAGCTGCGGGGCCGCTGCGACGCCACTTGCCCGCAGTCACGGCTCTGTGCGTGATGGGCGTAGGGCTCTTTGCCCTGACGCACCGCCTGAACGTTCCGCATTTCCGGCCGACCGCCGCGCCGGTTTCACTGCAAAACGCCGCAGAGCACGCGCAGAACTTGGGGACGGGCAAAGAAAAGCCGCCGTGCTGCCATGACGACGAGTAGTTCCGACCTCGCCGCCGAATCGAACCGCACCCGACCGGACATCGCCTGCACCCACTGCGGCAACCCGGTGCCGGGAGGATTGGTCGTCGCCAACCAGGTCGAGCAATTCTGCTGCCACGGCTGCGAGACGGTCTACTTTGCGATTCGCGAACAAGGACTCGACCGTTACTACAGCATTCGCAACGAAGACTCCGAGGCGCCGCGACGCCCGCACACGACCGATCGGACGTACAAGGAATTCGACGACGCCGCGTTCCAGGCGCGCTACTGCCGTGAAATGCCCGACGGCATGGTTCGCACTGAGTTGTTTCTGGAAGGCGTGCACTGCGCCGCGTGCGTTTGGCTCGTCGAGCGCGCGACCACTGACTTTGGTCAAGGCACGCGCGCACGCCTCGACATCGGCCGCAGCGCCGCCGAGGTCACCTTCGACCCCAAAAGCACGACGCTCTCCGAAGTTGCGCGCCGGTTGGACACATTGGGCTACGCGAGCCATCCCTATCGCGGCGCAGAAGCCCGCGACTTGCGCGTCAAAGAGGAACGCGCGCTCATGGGCCGGATCGGCGTCGCCTGGGCGGTCGCCGGCAACGTCATGGTCATGGCCATCACGCTCTACAGCGGCTACTTCACCGACATGGACGCTGAAACCGAACAGCTTTTCCGCTGGGTCAGCTTCGCGCTCACGATTCCGTCGTTCTTCTGGAGCGCCCGCGTGTTCTTCGACGGCGCATGGAAAGCGCTCCGTGCCGGCATGCTGCACATGGACCTGCCGATCGCGCTTGGCCTCGCGGCGGGCTTCATCGGCGGCATGGTGAACGTGTTCCGCGGGTCGGGGGAAATCTACTTCGACTACGTGGCGTCGCTCATTTTCCAGCTTCTCGCTGGTCGTTGGTTGCAACTCCGTCAGCGGCGTTTGGCGGGCGATGCAGCGGAGTTGCTCTATTCGCTGGCGCCAACCGTCGCGCGGCTGGTGGAGAACGATCAGGTGCAAGAAGTGCCGGTGGAGCGTCTGGCGACCGGCGACGTCGTGGAAGTACGTGCAGGCGACACCATTCCGACGGACGGCGTGATTGTGCAGGGGCGGTCGTCCTTGGATGCGTCGGTGCTCACGGGCGAGTCGCGTCCGGTGGACGTGGGCGAGGGCGACGCCGTGCACGCCGGTACGCTGAACGTCTCGGCGCTGTTGCGCGTGCGAACCGAGGCGACGGGCGAAGACACGCGCGTGGGCAAGCTGATGGCGGCGGTCGCGGAAGCCTCGCGGCGGCGCGCGCCGATTGTGGCGCTGACGGACCACGTGATCGGCTATTTCGTCGCGGTGGTGCTCGTGCTGGCGGCGATTACCGCGGGCATCTGGCTGTGGCTCGATCCCTCGGTGGCGCTGGATCACGCGGTCGCGCTGCTGATCGTGACGTGCCCGTGCGCGCTGGGTTTGGCGACGCCTCTGGCAGTGACTGCGGCGGTCGGTAAGGCAGCGCAACGCGGCATTCTCGTTAAAGGCGGCGACGCGATGGAGCGTCTCGCCAAGCCAGGGCTGGTGCTTTTCGACAAGACAGGCACGCTGACGGAAGGCAAAATCGCGCTGATGCAGTGGCTCGGCGACGTCGCGCTGCAACCGCGTGTGGCGGTGTTGGAGCAGCAGTCGGCGCATCCGCTCGCGCGTGCTGTCGTCGCGCATTTTGGCGAGCAACCCCACCTGACGGTGACGGACATCCAGCAAACGGTCGGCGGCGGGCTGGCAGGCGTTGTGGACGGTCACGCGCTGCTCGTGGGGTCGCCGGCTTACGTGGCGCAGCAAGTGGGCGCGCTGACGCCGCAGGTTGACGCCTGGATCGCGCAGTTGACGCAGCAAGCGTGGACGCCGGTGCTGGTGGCGCAAGCTGGTGAAGTGGTTGCAGCAATGGGCTTTGGCGACCCGATTCGCGAGGAAGCCGCGGCGTGTCTGCGCGCGCTGGAAGCGGAAGGGATGCAGGTTGGAATCCTGTCCGGCGATCATCCAGACGTCGTCGCAGCCGTCGCGCGGCAACTTGGGATCGCACCAAGCCGCGCACAGGGCGGCGCAACGCCCGAACAGAAACTAGCCAAAGTACAGGCGGAGTTGAAGAACGGTCCCGTCCTCATGGTCGGCGACGGCGTCAACGACGCAGCCGCGCTTGCCGCCGCCACCGTCGGCATCAGCGTGCACGGCGGTGCGGAAGCGAGCCTTGCGGCCGCCGACGTCTTCCTCACCGAAGCGGGACTTTCGCCCATCGTCACGCTCATCACCGGTTCACGGCGCACTGTCCGCACGATTCAACGCAACATCGCCTTCTCCCTGATTTACAACCTCATCGGCGCAGGCCTCGCTATGGCCGGCTTGCTCAGCCCGCTCGTCGCTGCCATCCTGATGCCGGTCAGTTCGCTCACGGTCGTCAGCAGCTCGTTTCGGTCGCGCACCTTTGACTCGGTCAAGCAGGCAAAGCGCAAGGGGTTTTTCGCATGAGTGTGCTCTACGTCGTTGTGCCGCTGGCGATTCTCCTCTCGGGCTGTTCGGTTGCCGCGTTCCTCTGGGCGGTGCGTGGTGGGCAGTTCGACGACGTTCAGACGCCCGGCATGCGCGCGATTCACGACGACGAACCGGTGAAGGACGACCCGCCGAAGCCCTGAAAACTTGCCTGCCCTCGGTTGACGGATAATCTCGGCGCGCGTGGTCCTTGCCACCCGAGCCCGCCATGTCCACCGCCGCTGCCACGCCCGCCCCACGGTCCAACGCCTTCACGCGCCTCTGGGTCTCCACGACCTATTTTGGCCAGGGCTTGCCGTTCATGCTCATCAATTTCCTGTTTGCCGCGTACTTGACCGACATCGGCGTGAAGGAAGCGTGGATCGGCTACCTGAACTATTTTGGCCTCGCGTGGAGCCTGAAATTCCTCTGGGCACCCGCCGTCGACTTCTGGGGAACCAAGCGCGCGTGGCTCGTCACCGTGCAAGGCATGTTGGTCCTCGGCTTTGGCATTCTGACGCTGTTGATGGTGAATGGTCCGCGCGACGCTGCCTCGGCGAACCACAGCGCGCTGCTGGAAGCGTCCATCGCGACTCTGGCGGTGCTTGCGGTTTTGGCCGCGACCCATGACATCGCGATTGACGGCTACTATATGGAAGCCATCACCGATCCGAACGAGCAGGCCGCCTACACCGGACTTCGCAGCCTCGCGTTTCAGGTCGCCAAGCTCTTTGTGCGCAGCGCGCTCTTGGCCCTCACCGGCCTGATCGGCTGGCACTGGGGCTTCGGCTACGGTGCGATCGCGCTGGGCGCCATTTGGATTTTCCACCTGATCTTTCTGCCGCGCGTGGAAGTCGCCCGCACGCACCGCACGTCGGTGCCTGAAGCGTTGCGCGGCTTTGGCGCGGCGTTCCTTTCGTACCTGAAGCAGCCTTCGGTCGCACTGGTGCTGGCGCTCCTGGTCACGTACAAGCTCGGCGACCAGCTGATGTTCGCGCTCAACACGACTTTCCTGATGCGCGAAGTGGGCGTCACGAAGCCCGATCTCGCGTGGATCGGCGGCTTTCTGGGCAGCGGTGCGTTGACCGCCGGTTCGTTGACGTCGGCTTGGGCGATCCAGAAATGGGGCTGGCGCCGCGCCGTGTGGCCGCTGACGTTGGGCATGAACCTCAACATCTGGCTCTACGTCTGGCTGGCTTGGTCCGTCGCGCAGGCCAAAGTCGACCCGACGCATGTGGCTCCCGGACTCCCGGTTGTCGCGTTTATCTACTCGTTTGAGCAGTTCGCAGGCGGCTTGGGCGCGTCCGCGCTGATCGTCTTCGCACTGCGGACGTGCAATCCGACGTTCAAAGCCGCGCACTACGCGATTGCCACAGCGCTGGCGAGCCTGGGCGGCGCGACGCTGGGCGCGAAGGCCGGCGAGATCGTGATGAAGATTGGCTACACGAACCTCTTCCTGTTGTCGTTCGCAGTGGCGATTCCGTCGATGCTCATTTTGCCGTTTGCTTTGCGGTTGCCACAGTTGCAGGACCCGGTGAAGTAGGCTTTACGCCTCGTACCTGTAAAAACCTTCGCCGCTCTTCTTTCCCAACTTCCCCGCCGCTACCAAATCGCGCAGCAGCTGCGGCGGCGCAAACCGCACCGGGTCAATCTCCCGCGCCAGCGTTTCTGCGATCGCCAAGCGCACGTCCAGACCGACCAAATCCGTCAGCTTCAAAGGGCCCATCGGGTGCCGGTAGCCGAGCTCCATCGCCTTGTCGATGTCGGCCGCGGTCGCGACGCCTTCTTGCAGCATGCGAATCGCTTCCAGACCCAGCGCCAGTCCCAGCCGTGACGACGCAAAACCGGCCACGTCGCGCACGACGATCGGCTCTTTGCCGATCTGCTTCGCAAACGTCAGCGCGCTCCGCAGCGCTGCGTCCGACGTCGTGTCCGCGCGCGAAACTTCCAGCAGCGTCTGCAAGTGCACCGGGTTGAAGAAGTGCAGCCCCAGAAACCGATCCGCGTGCGGCAGCGCGTCCGTGAGTTGCCGCAGCGGGATGGAGCTCGTGTTGCTCGCGAGGAGCGAGTAGGGCGGCAGCGTCTCCGTCACCGTTTGGAAAATCTGCCGCTTCAGCGCGATATTCTCCGGCGCCGCCTCGATGACCAAATCCGCCAGCGAGGCCGCCACGCGCAGGTCGGGCTCCCCGTGCAAGCGCGCGCGGGTCGCATCGGCCGCGGCCTGCGTGAGCTTGCCCTTCTGTACGCCAATCTGCAGATTCGCCGCGACTTTGGCCAGGCCCGCGTCGATCGCGGCCGCGGAAACATCGTTCAGCCAGACGTCGTAGCCCGCTGCCGCCGCGACGTGGGCAATGCCGTGGCCCATCGTTCCGGCGCCGATCACGACGATTCGACGGATCTCCCATTCTCCTTCGCCACTCACTCGCGTTTCTGTCTGCATGTGCGTCTCCATCCGGGAGCCCAATCTACCGGCGGCGTGCAGCTTCGACAAGCGACGCATTCTACAGATGCTGACCTATTGCGATTACTGTGCTGGAGTGAGTCGGACCCGTTGCATCTCGGACGAGGACCGCGAGCACGCACCCCCTGGCGCACGCCGCGGTGTCGGCTGCTGTGACGGTGGAATTCGTTCAGCACGCATGACCGTTTGCAAATGCGCGCAATGGGCGTATCTTTTGGCCATGACGGGTTTGCCTGCCAATCCCCCAACGCCTGCTCAAGCTCCGGTTCAACCGCCGATAGCGCAAGCTGAACTCGCGCTGGGCCACGTCATCGAGGACCGCTACAAGCTCACTTCGATCATCGGCCGCGGCGGCTTTGGCACCGTGTTTCGCGCCGAGCATCAGCGGTTGCCGCGCGATTTTGCCGTGAAGATCCTGCACGCTGCCCGCGCCGTCGATGCGCGTCAGGTCGAACGTTTTCGTCAGGAGGTGCGTGCGGCCGCGGTTGTGCGTCACCCAAACGTCGTGGAAGTCGTTGATTTTGGCTACGACGCGGACGTTGGTCACTTCATCGTGATGCCGCTGCTGGAAGGCGTGAGCCTGCTGGAACGCCTTGGGCGCGAGGTTGTGCTGCCCATTGTCGACGTGGACACCGTGCTGGTGCAGTCCGCCGCGGCGCTGTCGGCCGCCCACGCGCTGGGTATCGTGCATTGCGATATCAAGTCGGAAAACGTGCACTTGGTGAATGATTCTGGTGCGCCCGCGGGTTTTCACGTCTGCATTTTGGATTTTGGCGTCGCGCGCGCCCGGCCAGTCCCCGGCGAAGTGGCGGCGCACGATACGTCGCGTGTCGTCGGGACGGCGCTCTCGATGAGCCCGGAACAAATCCTGCGCCACGACGTCGACGCGCGGGCGGATGTGTACGGTCTGGGCGTCGTTCTCTACGAAATGCTGACGGGTAATCTGCCGTTTGTCGCTGACAAGTCGATCGAGTTGATGCGCATGCACGTGCAGGACTCCGTGCCGCGGCCGAGTGCGCATCGCAAGGGGCGCTGGATTCCCGCCGTTCTGGACGAGTTTGTGCTTTCCATGCTGGCAAAGTCCCGCGAACAGCGGCCGCAGTCGATGGGCGCCGTGGTTGAGCATTGGGAGTCGATTCGCGCCGAAGTCTACGACGCGTGGGCCGCCGTACACCTGACCGACGCGGCGTCACACCGCATCAGCCGAACCGTGCGCGCAGCCGAACTGACGCTGCGTCTGACGCCGCAAGAGTCGATTACGTGGGCCGATGAAGAGCCGACTCCGCGGCAAAAGTCGCCGCACCTGGTCAAGACGCAAGAGATCGAGCAGCCGCGAGAAACGTCGACCTCCACACCGCGGCCGAATTCCCCGCTTTCGGGCCGCGTGCTCGTCATTGACGATGACGAGTCGATTCGCAATCTCCTGCGGCTCATTTTGCAAAATGCCGGTTGGAATTGTACCACCGTGGGATCGGGCCCTGCCGCGCTGTCCTGGCTGCGCGAACACCCGGAGCCGACGGCGGTGGTTCTCGACATGCTCATGCCCGGCATGGACGGCATGCACGCGCTGCGCGCGATGCGGGCGCAGGGCTACGCAGGTCCCGTGGTGTTTTGCACGTCGGTGCAGTCCGACGCGGTGCGCAGTCAGGTGGCGATGCAGGGCGACGAACGCTTCATCACCAAAGGGCGCGAGCTGCACACGATTCCGCAGGTGCTCGCGGAGCTCGGCTTGCGGCCGCTGCCCACGCCGCAGACGTAACCGGCGCTACCAGACCAAACGCACGATGCCGTTGTCGACAATCGCGATCTTGCCCAAGCCGCCAGCGGGAATGAACGCGAAGTTGCTGGGCGATCCGAATTGGGCGAACGGCAGCGGTCCGTAGTCGCCGTTGGGACCGCCTGGCTGCGGATTTTGCACGCCAGCGACTGTGTAGACTTTGCCAGCTGAGATCTTGCGCAGGCGCTTGTCGTACGAGTAGGCGACGAGTAGGTGCAGAACGTCGTTGCCGTCAAAACCGATGGTGAGTCCGCCCGCGTACATGCCGAATTCCGCGCTGAGTGCGTCGACGCCGTCTGCGGAATTGCCGGTGCCGAGAGAGGCGCCGGCGAACCAGGTGGCCTGTGAGTCACCGGGCTTGATGCTGAGAACGGCCGACGCGTCGCCGGCTACGGGACCGCACGCGGCGGCGCTGACGAGCAACTGGCCGTTGGCGCTGTCCCACGCGAGGTCACGCGGCCAGCACATGCCGGGATTGCTCGGTGTGCAGCCGGTGCCCCACGTGCAGTCGGCTTGGCTGATGGGGAGCGTCGAAATGACGCCGTTGGCGTTGACGAACCGGATCTGGTTGCGGCTGGAGTCGGCGATGTAGAGGCCGCCGTTGCCGAGTGTGAGTGCTATCGGCTCTTGCAAAGTCGCGTCCGTTGCCTGACCGCCGTCGCCCCAGGGAGAATTGGTGCTGCTGCCGCCGCCGGCGAAAGTGCTCAACCCGCCCGTGCTCAAGTTCACGACGACAACGCGCCCCGCGAACGCGTCGGCGGCGTACAGGAGGTCATTGGCGTCATCCAGTGCCAAGACTCCCGGACTCAAACGAGCGTCGATCGCCGTGCCCGTGGGGTTACTGAACGCGCAGTCCACGCCGTTGCCGGCGATCAACTTCGCCGCGCCGGGAAGTTGCACGGCGAAAATTCCACACGTGCCGGCGATGTACAACGTGCCGTTCTTGCTGGCGGCGACGTCGGTTGCGACGGACTTGGCGAGTGTTGCGGCGCCTTCCAGCAGACCGACGGGATCCACGGCGAAAATTGGGAAGATCGTGTCCGCGACGACGTCTTTAGCGCTCACTTCAAGGTCCAACGGGCTGCCAGGCAGCGGCGTGCCGTGAATGTCGTTGGCCTGTGCCCGCAGCGTGTAGGTCTTGGCCTGCAATCCGACGCGACCTTCGGGCGTCGAGTCGCCGTTCGGGTCGGTGAGATAGACGGACTTCCGCACGCCAGCGCCTGCGTCCACCGCGCTCCAAGCGACGGGCACGCTTGGGACCATCAGTGGTCCCGCCTGAATGTGGGCGCGGGCGCCGACAAACGGGGCGTCGAGGAAGAACGGCTTGAGCCCGCTCGAACTATCGGACAACAGCACGTCGCTGGGCTGCGCGTGCGCCACGCCCCAGAGCACGCGCAACTGCTGACTGTCCGTCACCCACAGGTTCAGGTCCGGACTGACGGCGAGGCCGTGCGGCTGCGTGAACGATGCCTGACTTCCGGGCACGTAGTCGCCCGCGTTGCCGTAGCTGCCGATTTGCCCGGCGACCGTGCTCAAAAGCCCGCTGCGGCCGTCGATGCGCCGGATTTGCTGCACGTTGTAGCCGCTGAAGAAGAGGTTGCCGCCGGGATCGATGGCTAGCGTGTCCGCGGCGATGAAGCTCGTGATTGCGGGTCCGTCGGGTAGGGTGTCGTACGCGTACTGGCCGGCGATGCGGGTGAGTGTGCCGTCCGGATCGCGGCGGAAGATCGCGTTGGCCCACAGACCGTTCTCCGGTGTGCCGACGTCGGTGCCGCACGCCCAGCCGGTGAAGAAGAGCGCGCCGTTGGCGTCGAAGACCGTGTCGCAGCCTTCATTGCAGCCAGCAAAAAGCAGCGGGTCTTTGCCGCAGTCGCCGGCTTGCGGAGCCAGCAACGTGTGGATGGTGCCGCCCGCGTCGACCCAGCGCAGGCGCCCGTGGCCGTCGTCGCTGATGTAGAGCACATTGCCGGTGGCGGGCGCGGGCGCAGGACCCCAGCCGATGCGGGTCGGGGCCTGCAGCTTCGCGTCCGTCGCGGGACCATCGTCGCCCCACGGGTCGCTGCTCGCGGTGCCGCCGCCCGCAAACGTCGTGATGATGCCGGTCTGCAAGTTGACCTGACGCACGCGGTTGCTTCCCGTTTCAGCGAGGTAGAGCGTTTGACCGGCCTCGTCGAGCGCCAAGTCTGAAACCACGTTCATCTCGGCGTCCGCGACGGGACCGTCGTCGCCGCCAAACGCACAGAGCGCCGACCCACCGAGCACGTTGACCTCGCCCAGCGGCGAAATCGTCTTCACATAGCAGTCGCCAAAGCCGCCGTTGCCCGCTTCCGTGTAATACAGCGTGCCGTCTTTCGCGAACGCCAAGCCGCGCGTCAGGTTGCTTGTCGCCTTGGTGGCCACCTTCGTCGGCGGATCCGTGCTTGGTCCGTCGCGGTTGAGCGCGGCGAAAATCGTCCCTTCTGGCGGTGCAGTCGCGGCAAACGTCAGCGGCAAGACCGCGTCGCCCGGACCTGTGGCCGTAAACGTCACCGCAGCATCCACCTTCAAGTTCAGGCGCAGCGCGAACACGACTTGGCCGCCCCCGTCCGTCTTGTCCGAATCCGGCTTCACGAGCGCGCCTTCGGGCGCCTGCACCTGCACAACTGCGCCCACAAGTGGCTGGTTGGCCGCGTCCTTGAGCACAAGCGCGACCGGGTTCGGCAGGTCGTCGTCCACAAACGCGTTCTGTCCGCCACCTGCGATGAAACTCAGCGTGTAGGGACCAACGGCGCACGACCCAGCGTTGCAGACCTGGTCGCTGCCGCACGTGACGCCGTCGGTGCCGGGCTGCTTGGTGTCGACGCATTCGGGTGTTGCGCCGCAGGTCAGGTAGCCGGTGTGGCACGGGTCGGCCGGCATACACGGCGCGTAGGCGACGCAGGGCGCGCAAGTGCCGCCTGTGCAGAGCATCGAGCCCCAGCACGCGGTCAGATCCGGCGCGTTGACGCTTGTATCCTGGCAGGTCGCGTTGCCATCGGCGCACTCGACGATGCCGACGTGGCACGGCGCCACCAACGGCGTGCACGCGCCGCCGCACACCTGACACGCGCCGTTCAAGCACGCACCGCCGACGCCACACGCCGTGCCGTCCGCCACGTTGGCGCTCAAATCGCTGCACGTCTCGCCGCCCGGAGGGCAGATCCAATGGCCAACGTGGCACGCGTTGCTGGGCGTGCACGGTGCGAACCACGTACACGGCGTGCCGCCGGTGTCATCCGCTCCCGCGTCTACGTCGTCAGCGACGTCGGCAGGCGCGGCGTCTGGCAGCGACGCATCGTCAAAACCCGCGTCGACCGAAACGTCGGCAATCGTCACTTCATCGGGTTCCGCGTCCGCGTCTCCGACGCCCGTGTCATCCGGTCCGGCATCGATCGCGACGTCGATTCCGTCCATGTCAGCCGGTGCGACCTCCGGTTCCGCAACGTCCGTCCCGGCTACGCTGTCGGTTGCTGCGGTGTCCACGTCCTCCACGTCGGGCGATGCATCCGTGGTTGATTCGGTGTCTGCCGCGTCCGATCCGGCGTCGACGGCGTCCACAGCGTCTGTCCCAGCGACTTCAGTTGTTGCGTCTACTGCGTCCTGAGGTTGCTGCGCATCGGTTCCCGACGTGTCAGCGTCACGTGAGTCAGGCGCGTCGGTCGCGACGAGGTCTTGCGCGGAGACGTCTGCTCCCGCGGCGGCGTCTGCGTCAGGCACTGCGGGCGTTCCGCACGCAGCGAGGTAGACGAGAGCAGCAAGAGCTTGAAGGGAAAGGTGTTTCACCGTGACTCCGCGGGGTAGGCTTGTGGCTGCAATGTGGCCAATGCCGGTCGGCGTGTCAACGTCGGGGTGCGCGCGCCGTACAAACCGCGTACTGGTTTCAAGGTATACAAATATCTAGTTTACAAATAATGCCGCCGCGCACTCGACTCGTGATCCAACTTTTCCTCGCGGTGAGATGCCGCCCACAACACTAGCGCCGCCTTCCTGACGGACTGAAACGCCACGCAATGATCGTGATCCGCCGATCCTACGGCGTGAAGACGCTGCCGACACTTCGCACGCGCCTTTCACACGCGTCGGTTTTTCCTACGCAACCTCGCTTGCCGCGCTTCCGCGCCGTGCAGGAAGCCAAACAACATGCACACCCGCCTTTGCAAGTCGCGGGACGACCCTTAGATAATGCCAACTATGCATTCCGGAAGAGAAGATGCGCTTGTGTTCAGGTGTTTTGCGCCTACCTTATTCTCGGCGTTGCCGGACCCCGCGGTGATTCTTCACGGCGACTGGGCAAGTAGCAAAAGCGGATTCGTGCGCGGAACCCTCTGAGCATGCGTCGGCTTGACGGGCCCTCATCGTGCCGCCCGCAAGCGAGTTCTGCTGTCGCCAAACTCCGTTTGGGCCAATGGAGTGTCGTATGAAGAAGACTAACCTTTCCGCTGTGGACTCTCCAAAGGTCGTCGTGCCGAGCTTGTCGCTGAACTCGTTGACTGCGGTCCTGGACCGCGCGTTGCGGATCGCTGAGTCCAATCCAGCGGCCGCCAACGCGCTTGCAGCGATTGTGCAGGCGAGTGCGGCCAACGACATCGCCAACCGCTTGGACGCGCTGGCGCATTGGACGGCGTTCGTGAAGGATGCGCCGCTTGAGGTCTTGCTGGACCACCCCGTGCGGCAGCCGTTGGAGTTGCTGCTGGAAGAGGTTTTGCGCTTGGACGGGCACGCGACGGCGAGTAATGGGAAGATGGCGTAGGGCGGGATCGGTAGCGGTGAGGCCTGATGCGCGAATTTCCGACTTCGTCGGGGCCCTCCGCCCCAAAAAATTCGGCCCTCCCCGTCGCCAAGCCAGCTGTCGCTGGACATGGCTCCACATTGCGGTCCCGCAGCTCTCGCTGCGCCGCCCATCCGCCCGCGGCGCGCGGGTTTCCCCAATCGCGCCGCCAAGCCGTCTGGCTGTGGGCTGCCCGCATCGACCAAGCGCGCGCTTGGTTTCCCCGGCCAGCATCGCGCCTGACACGCGCGACAAAGTGGTATTCGTGAGTTCACGACTTTTGCCGCGGGGAATTCGACATCGCTGCCAAATTTCTCCCTCCGGTTGCGTGATTGATGAATGTCTAGTTTACAAATAATACGCCGCTCGCCGCTCGCCGCTCCTTCGGTTCCGAGCAGCGGGCATCGGTGTCGCCCCGCAGCCGCGCCGAGTCGCCTTGTGCGCGACCGCCAAACTTCATAAAATTCGCAGCGCAGTGCTCCCGCCGCGCCGGGAGAAACGCACGCCGCGCCGCTGCATCGAATTCCGGTCGCGTCTCGCCGGCACCCAAGAATCGACTTTGCAACGTTTTCCTTGGAATCCACGACTTCGCGGTCGTCTCGCAAGATCTTGCCACGCCGCTGATCGCGCTGAGCCTCGCCTTCGACTACGACACGTGGTTCGCGCGTTTTCGCCAACTCGTCTTTGACCTGCGCGTGGTGCCCGTGGCCATTGACGTCAGCGGCGACCACGCCGTCTCGCAGCCGGTTGTTCCGGTTCGTGTCCAATCGTCGCTGCGTCTGGCTCAGCGTCGGCGTAGCGCGTCCTTCTCGCTGGCCGCAGCATGCCCGTCGACCATTTCTGCGCGGAATGTCTCGGCGACGGCAATTGTGCCGCGGGCGACGTCTGTTTGGATCACGCGTGCTGCCAGCCCAAGTGCACCGGCAAGACCTGCGGCCCCGACGGCTGCGGCGGCACGTGCGGCAGCTGCGCCAGCGGCGCGACATGCAGCAAGACTGGCAAGTGTTCGCCCTGCGCGGTGGACGCCGACTGTGGCAAGAATCAGATCTGCTACACCGGGCAGGATACGAAGACGAAGTGCTTCACGGAGTGCGACGTCTTCACTGGCGCCGGCTGCAGCACCGGCAATGCGTGCATCCAAGTTGTCTACGACTTCGGGTACCACATTTTCGCGCAGTGCCAGCCCGTCGGCGCCTCCCCCGGGTTTGGCCCATGCTCGACGTGGACCGACTGCGCCGCCGGGGCGATGTGTCTGAACAAAGGCTACTGTGCGCCATTCTGCGATGCCACGCACCCGTGCACAGGCGGCAGCAAGGTCTGCACGCCGATGACGTTCGAGGGCGTGGACCAAAAGTATTCGTTGTGTGAACCGTGAAGTAGCGTCGTGCGAAGCGCGGACGGAAGCGCCCAGATTCGCGCGGAGCGCCGAGCGGGACACGGCCGAGGTCCACGGGCAGTCCGGCGCGGGACAAGCCCGCGCCCTACGGCGGGGTAAGCCAAGATCGCGGACAAGAACGGTTTCTTCCCAGACCCATTCCCCAGCAAAATCCGCCCCACCCCCATCCCGAACGAGGCGCGGTACCGATCGCCGCGCAGCGGCGCTCTTCGGGGCCCCGTTCGCCGAGTCGGCGATCCCGGCCCTCCAATTCCCCGTCCTACGCAAGCGTCCACGAGGAGGCGCCATCGCGCCGACACCAGAACCCCGC
>CAITYF010000271.1 GCA_903896545.1 uncultured Myxococcales bacterium
ACTGAAGTCTGAAGATCTATCACATCTCCCGCCGACACTTTTCTTGCCAGCCCGCGGAACATGTGATCTACAGTGTTCATGAGCACTTCGAACACACTTCCGCCCTTGTCCGACGAGTTCCAGCAGATTGAGCTTGGCGACAAGCGACGGGTCGCGCGGACGCAGCGGGTCGCGGACAACGCCGCGCGTCTGCCGTCGGCGGGACTTCCTCAGCAATCAGCGACTTCGGCGGATTTGGAGGGGATGTACCGCTGGGCGAACAATCCTGACATCGCGCCGGAAGCCGTGCTCGCCGGGCATCAGGCGAGGACGGTCGAACGCGCCAGGGCCGCGCAGTCGGTGCTCGTCGTCCACGACACGACGTCGTTCCGTTTTGGCGGCGAAGTCGAGCGCGACGGCATGGGGCTGATCTGCAACAAGGACGTCCTCATGGGCTTCTTTGCGCACTATTCGCTGTGTTTTTCGCGGCGTGGCGAACCGCTTGGCACGATCGGGCTCCACGCCTGGGCGCGCGGACGCGAGCGCAAGCGGGTACGGATGCGGCAGCAGGCGCGCAGCGATCCGGATCGCGAGTCGCTGCGCTGGCACGATGCGGTGGACGCGACAGGCGAGCTGCTTGCCGAGGTGCCAGACGTGGTGCATGTCATGGATCGCGAAGGTGACGGCTTCGAACTGCTGGCGGACATGTGCGAGCACGACCACCGCTTCGTGGTCCGCATCGCGCACGACCGGCGGCTGCAGTCCAAGCGCCTCGACCGCAATGTGCCCAAACTCTATGAATCGCTTTCGGTCCTGCCGATGATGCTGGAACGGGAAGTGCCGCTGAGCCGTCGTGGTGGTCCGCGCAAACCCGCCGAGCCGCGCCGCTTTGGCCGACTGGAAACGCGAGCGGCGCACCTGACGATTCGCGCAAAAGCATTCACGATTTCGCCCGGCAACGGCGCTGTCTATCACCTCCCGGACCACCTGCGTCTGAACTTCGTAGAAGTCGTCGAACTCCAGCCGCCGCCCGACACCGAGCCTGTCCAGTGGCGCTTGGTCACGACGGAAGCCATCGAGACGGCCGAGCAAGTGGCGGCGGTCGTCGACGCGTATCGCGCTCGATGGCAGATCGAGGAATTTTTCAAGGCACTAAAGACTGGCTGCAATTTTGAGAAACTACAGCTCGAATCAGCGCGCGCGCTGACCCTGACGCTGACGATCTACACTGCGGTGGCGTGGCGTCTGCTGCTCCTGCGATGGATGGACCGCAACGAACCCGAAGCACCCGCGCCACGCGTCCTGACGGCAACGCAACTCGCCGCCCTCACGGCAGTTTGTGCGCGAAAGGGCAAGCCGCTGCCGAAGAAACCGACGGCCCATCATGTCCTGACCGCCATTGCCGAACTCGGCGGACATATCAAGAACAACGGTCCGCCAGGCTGGCAAGTCCTGGGACGCGGCTTTGACCAACTGCTCGCGATTGAACTGGGCTTCATCGCCGCGAAAGGGCTAGTGTGAACGGGTGGTTATGGAGATGCGATCAATCATCAGACTGAAGTACCGGGCTACA
>CAITYF010000272.1 GCA_903896545.1 uncultured Myxococcales bacterium
AGCAGCCCGTCGCCGCGTCAGCACCTGGATCGCTGGGCTTGCAGAGCGGCACGCTGCACGTGTCGGGGGTCGCCGCGCAAAGGGCGTCCGTCGCGGCGTGTTTGCAGACGCCAGCGCCGTCGCATTGGTCGATCGTGCAGGTGATCGAATCCGTGGCACACGCGGTGCCGCCGATCGCGGGGCTCCACGTCGTCGTCGCGCTGCCGGGGTTGCACACAAGGCACGCGTTGTCGCTCTTCGCCGCGGTGGCTAACTGACACGCGCCGTCGATTTCACACCACCCGCCGGCCAAGCCGTGGTCGCACACGCCGCTGACGCACTGGTTGACGTGACACGATTTGCCGTCGCTGCATGCCATACCGTCAGCCGAATTCGACCACGCAAACACATCCTTCGCTGGGTCACATACCTGGCAGTTTTCCGCCGTCAACGTGCCGGAGGTCACACAACTCGCCGCGATGATGCACGTGTCCGCGATTGCGCCCGCCTTGCACGCGCCTTCCACACAGCTGTCGAGGCTGCAGCTCAAGTCGCCCGGCAAGCTGCACGTGCCGCCAACGGCGGGGTGCTGGCAGTCCCATTTCGCGTCGCAGACGTCGGTCGTGCAGACGTTGCCGTCGTCGCAGCTGGCGCTCTGGGTCGTGTGGCTGCAGCCGCTCACGGGATCGCAGGCATCCAACGTGCAGCCGACGCCGTCGTCGCAGTTCAACGTGTCACTCGTGGTTTCGCACAAGCCGTTCTTGCTGCCACAGTGCTCCAACGTGCACACGCTGCCGTCGCTATTGCAGGCAGTGGTGACGTCCGAAGGCACCGCAACACAGCCGTTCTTCAGGTCACACACGCCGGCGGTGCACGCGGTGGTTTTGTCCGCACAAGGCGTCGGATTGGCAACGTGCTGGCAGGCGCCGTTCGCGCAGACGTCGTCGGTGCAGGCCACGTTGTCGGGCGCGCACGGCGTGTTGTCGACGGCGAGCGACCACGCGCCCTGATTGGCGGCGTTGCACAACTCGCACGAGTTCGAGGGGTTGAGTTTGCCCGCCTGTACACACGTCTGGCCGATGAAGCAGTAACCCGGCGCCGTGCCTGTCACGTTGCACACATGCGCCGCGGTGCACTTGCCCACCTGACAGAACGCGCCTTTTTGGCAGACCGTGTCGACCGGCTCCCCAGTCCAGTTCTTTTGGTCCGTCTTGGCGTCGCAAACGAGGCAGCCATCGCCGGAGAACGTGCCGTTCGCTTGGCAAACGCCGGCGATGAGGCAGCTGTTCGCGTTGACGTCGTGCGTACAACTTCCCGCGCTGCACGCGTCCACGGTGCACGCGAGGCCGTCTTCCGTGCAGGTTGCGCCGTCGGCCAAGTTCGTGTGACCGCAGGTGCCTTTGTCGCACGCGTCCGCCGTGCACGGGTTCTGGTCGTCGCAGTTCTTGGCCGCGCCGCTCACGCACGCGCCGCTGGCGCAGACATCGGAGAGCGTGCACGCGTCGCCGTCGTCGCACGTGACGTTGTTGACCGCGTGCTGGCAGCCTTTGCTCTTGTCACACGTGTCGTCGGTGCACACCGTGCTGTCCGCGCACGTCGCGTCGCTGGGCAAGCCGGCGCACGCCTTGTTCTCGCAGAGGTCGTTCAACGTGCACGACACGCCGTCATCGCAGACCGCGGTGTTGGCTTTGTGGGTGCAGTTGCCGTCCGTGCTGCCATCGCAGGCGTCGTCCGTGCACGGGTTGCTGTCGGCGCAATCCTTGGGCGCGCCGGGT
Source organism: uncultured Myxococcales bacterium (assembly GCA_903896545.1). GTDB lineage: Bacteria > Myxococcota_A > UBA9042 > UBA9042 > UBA9042 > CAIYBN01. The sequence continues at coordinate 1,755 of CAITYF010000272.1, forward strand.
TTGCACGTGCCGCTCGCGCAGACGTCGCCGATCGTGCAGCCGTTGCCGTCGCTGCAGCCGCCGCCGTCTTTGGCCTGCGCCTGACACGCGCCGCCGACGCAGACACCGAGCTGGCAGTTGTCCTTGCTCACGCCTTCGGTGCACGTGACATTAGCGTCGTCGTCCGCGGCGGTCCAAACCGTCGGCTTGTTGGGGTCGCAGCTCTCACACGAGTTACCTGGCTTGGTGGCTCCGGCTTTGACGCACGCGCCGTCGACAAAACAACCGCTCGTCACGGTCATTTGGCAAGTGCCTTTGTCGTCGCACGCCGCCGTCGTGCAGTTGGGGCTGCCGGGGCTGGTACACGCGCTGCCGACCGACTTGACGGGGTACGCGCACAAGCCCTCGACACACTTCAAGTCTTCGCAATCGCCGGGTTTGTGCAAGCCGGTCGTCGGGTCGTTCGGATTGCAGTCGGTGTCGACTGAACAGGCAACCGACCCTTTGGGCACGCACTGCTGCGCGCGGCATTCCTGGCCGCCGCCACACTCGGTGTCGTCGCGACAGCCGGTCTTGGGCGTTGGCGTCGTACAGCCAAAAAGAGCCACGAGGACAATGAGATAGCCGATTTGTCGCAACACGAGGACCTCACGCCCGCGGGGCCACGTGGCCGCATGGGGGCACGATCAGGGTACACGCCGAGGGCAAATGGGCAAAATTTAGCGGATTTCTGCGGCGGCGACGGCGCTATTGCCCAGCATCCGGGAGCACGAACGTCACCTTGAACGCGCGAATCTCGATCGGCACTGCGCGTCCATTGCTCTCGCCCGGCGTAAACTTGCACGCCTTGAGCGCCGCGATCGCCGCGCCGTCCAGCCCGTAGCCGAGCTTCTTGACGACGCGAATGTCGCGGGCGTTGCCGTCGGCATCGACAACGAGCGCCAGAACCACAACGCCTTCGATGCCCGCCGCCGTCGCTTCGTCGGTGTACACGCCCTGGCAGTTGCCTTTGGGCAGCGGATCCTTGGTCACGTCCCGCGCCAACACCGGCGCGGCCAGCGGCTTGGGCTTTTCCACCGCCGGACCGCCGCCCGGCGTTTGCAGCGTGTTGCCAACTGGCATCGCCGGTCCCTTGCCCGATTCGGACGTCGACTCGAGCGAAAACCCGAAAGTCGGCGTGTCGGTGCTGTCGCCCGTCGTCACCGCGCGCTCGCTGCGCGGCGTGTCGTGGGTCTTGTCCGCCCGCGCGGTCACATGCATCGCCTGCGGCTGCACTGGCTTCATTTCCAGCGGCTGTGGTTGTTCTGTGGGCTCGACCTTCGGCACTTCTTGCGGCTTGGGCGGCTCCGGCGGCGGTTCCTCCGGCGGCTTGGGCGGGTCCACGACGCGCATTTCCACGACGACTGGGCGCTGCAAGCGCGGCTGTTCGGGCAAACGCAAAAGCAGGTAGGCGGCCGCAACGTGCAGAATCACCGCGATCGCGATGCTGATGCCGAGGCGGTTGCTGTACATTTACGGACCTTTCGCGGGGGTAGGCGGCGTCAGTCCGGTCGGGTCGATCTGAATCGCGAACGACACCACACCCAGCGACTTGATCACGTCCAGCACCCACACGACGCGTCCGTGTGAAACGTCCTTGTCGCCGGCGATGATCGCTTGGGTCTTGGGATCCTTCCGCAACGCCGCTTTTACGGACGTCCGCAGCCCGTCGGGCGTCACCGGCTGGCCGTTCAGGTACATTTGGCCGTCGCGCGTCAGCGTCACCGCGAGGGTTGTCGGCGTTGGCGTCGATCCTTGGGCGGCTTTGGGCAGCTCAACCTCGATCGCTTGCTTGGCGATCAAGTTGGCCGTCAGCATGAAAATGATGAGCAGAACCAGCATGATGTCCACCAACGGCGTCACGTTGATGTCGGTAATCATGCCCTTTTTGCGTGCGCCGCCAGCCATCTACGCGGCTCCTTTGGGCTTCTCTGCCTTGATGAACGCCAGCACGGAGTGGCCCAAGCCACCCGCTGCCGCCGCTGCCGTCTCGACGTGGCGTGAAAAGGCGTTGTAGGCGGCGACTGCCGGGATCGCGACGAGAAGGCCAACGGCGGTGGCGACCAAGGCTTCTGCGATGCCCGCCATGACCGCTTGCGCACCTTGCGCGGAATTCGCCGCCAGATCGTGAAACGCGCGGATGATGCCCAAAACAGTGCCGAAGAGGCCGACAAACGGCGCATTGCTGCCCAAGGTGCCCAAGAACGCCAGACCGCGCTCGTACCGCAGCCGTTCGCTTTCCACCGCCGCTGCGATGTGCTCTTCCACTGATGCCGCGCCGTCCTGCGCGTTCGCCAGCGCAGCGCGCACGACCGCGGCTTGCATCGACTTCGCGTCGCCCAGGATCTTCAGCGCCGCTTCCGGACCGGACTTGGGCAACGCCGCCATGGCTTCATCGAGGGTCTTTTTGGACTGCTTCTCCTGAAAGAAAAACCACACGCGCTCAACCATCACCGCCACGGCGAGGAGGCTCAGCGACAGCAAAAGCCACAGCACCCAGCGCGAGCCCGCACGCAGCATGATGTCCAGAAGTTGCGCGTCGAGGGTGTTCTCAGCTTGTTGCATGTTCTTCTCCCAAGGCTACAGGCGGGCGCGAAAGCCCACGGTCGGCAGCACGTAGCGAATCGTCGTACCCGGAATGACTTCCTCCGGGTACAGCGTGGCGTTCGTCAGATCGACGTAGAAATCCAGTAGCCACTTGTTCCAGACGGCGCGCTTGTCGATCCGCAGGTCCATGCGGAAGTAGCCGTCGCCGCGCGCGGTGTTGTAACCGTAGGTCGTCGTCGCGGGCAGGCCGCTTTGGTAGGTCAAGCGCAGACCGACGTCCCAATTGCGGGGCAGCGGCAAACCGGCGACGACGTTGAGCAGATGCGTGCGGTCATAGTCGTACGGCACCCAGACGGCGTTCGGTTTGCGCTCGGAAAGCGAAAACGTGTACGAAAGCCAGCCGTAGAGACCATTGCGAACTTGGCGGCGAATCAGCGCTTCCACGCCAAACGACCGACCGATCTGCGGCACCGTCAGCCGGTCCAGAAACTGCTGCTGGGCACTTTCCTGGGGCGTACTCGTGAGCGCGGGCGTCGACAACGCCGCAGATTTCACGACGCTTTGCGCGTTCGTCGAGAGGTCAAACACCACCGGGTCCATGTCGTTGTAGAAGCCTTCAACGGTGGCCGTGAAGCCTTCCGCGACTGGAATTTCCACACCGACGCTGGTCTGAATCGACCGCAATAAGCCGTACTTCAGCGGCATCGCGTCCAGACCTGGGAGGGGCAATGCAAACCGCGGCGGCTCGTGGTACACGCCGATGCCCGCCTTCAACCACATCGACTTGTCATCCGTCGTGCTCGTCACACCCGCGGGCAAGTCGGGGTTTGTGAGCCGGTAGCGAACGGCGAACCGCGGGTCCACGCCCGTTTGCGTCGCCGACCCGTCGTGCCGCACGTCGACGCGTATGCCCGGACGAATCAGCCAGTCCTTGCCCGGTCGCCACAGCGCTTCCGTGAGGGCCGCACCCATGTACTGCGTGGTGAGATCGTCGGTGATGACGCTCGTGCTCAGACCGCCGTTGCCGCCGAGGTTGGTGGCCGAGCTGGCGGTGTCTTGAGCGAAGCTGTGCACGCTGCCTTCCAAGCCAGCGATGACGTCGAGAAGGTTCGGCCAGCGCCAGCGAAAGCGCGCACTCGGCTCCAAAACGAGGGTCGAGACGTTGGTCGATGTGCCCTGCGCGGTCTTGTCGATGCCGCCGACCAACCGGTACGACGCGTCGAACTTGCCGCTGCCATGCTGCGCGCGCAAGTCCAGCCGGTGGAATGACATGACGAGCGCCGGCGCCAACGTCGGGTTGTTCGGATCAGAGCCTGCGACCGCCGTGTCCAGCTCGTCGTTGGCACCAAAGGCAAAAAGCGTCCAGCCGTTACGGGCGTTGCCACCGTCCAGGCGCAGTTGATAGTCCCAGTAGGACAGCGACAGCTGGTTCGTCGCCAGGCTGATGACGCCGCCCGGATAACCGTAGCGCGCCGCCGCCGTCGCCGTGATCCCCAGCGCGTCGACCGGATAGCGCACCAGCGCGCCGGTCTGCAGCAGGTTCACGTCGATGTCGACCAGCTTCTCGTCGGGTCGCGACCGCCGCGTACGCCCGTCGATGATGCCCGCTGTGTAGCCGCCGTACAGCACCGGCGCGCCACCCGGATAGAACTGCACTTCGTCGATGAATTCGGGGTGAATGACGCTCGGTCCCGCGAGCAAGTGGTACAGCATCGGCACGCGCGTACCGTCAATCAGGATGCCGGTCGAACCGGGACTCGCGCCGCGCACTACCGGAAACGGCAGAAGCGACATGATCGATGACACGCCCGGAAGTGTCTGCACCACGCGGAACGGATCGCCAAAAGTGCCGGGCACCTGCTTGATTTCCGCGCCGCGTAGCGAGATGCGCGACAACTCCTCGCGCTTCTGCTCGCCAAAAACCACGATCTCGTACGGATCGTAGCGTTCGCGCTCGACGTAGTAGGCAACGGCCAGTTCTTGCTTTTCGTCGATCTTCTCCGTCTGCAGGAACGCCTTGTAGCCGACCGCGTGCACCGTGATGCGCGCTTGCCCTGCCGGAATTCCGAGCTTGAAGCGACCGCGCGAATCCGCCGGGGCGTCGTAGTGACGGTCACCTACGCGCACGGACACGGTTGCGCCTTGGACTGGAACGCGTGTGCCCTTCTCCACCAATTTGCCGCGTAGGACCGCAACCAAAGGCGGACCTCCGTCAGGTGCCGATTCAGGCGGTGGAGGCGGCGGGAGGAACGTGTGCGAGAACGTGATCTCGACGGGCACCGGCTTGCCACCGTAGCGTGCGGGCAAGAACAGGAACTTTTCGGCTGCGCGGATCACGGCGTCGTCGAAAACCGCTTGCGGCGGCGAAACGAGCTCAACCTTGGACACACGCCCGTCCGCACCCACCCGCAGTTTCACGCGCACAACGACCGGCTGCGTGTGTGGCGGTGCGTGGTCGGGATACTGAACGGTCGTCTCCGTCACGGCCTTGGGCGCTTCCAGTTGCGGCGCGGCTTGGCCCTGTTGCGGCTTGCTCTGTGCAAAAACCGCCAGCGGCTGACTCACCGCCAGCAGCACGATCAGCCGCAGCAGGTGTTTCAGCGCCATGAGATCACCCACGTCAGGCTGCCGCCGGCGTTGGACCACCACTGGCGGCGAACGATGGATTGCGCGGTGTCGGGCTCGACGCGGCCAACGGTTTCCACGCACGCGGTCCACTGGCCGTCGGCTTGCGCGGCGAAACCGGTCGCGGACATGGGGCCGAGAACCCACATGTACGTGGCGCGTAGGAGCCCGGCGACGCCCACACCGGAGCACGCGACCATGGGCGCGCGCGCGCTGAGGAAGGTGTAGGAGGCGACGAGCGCGGAGCGCTGCTCGGCGTTGGGGTCGGTGCGACCGGTGCTGCCTTCCACGAGACCGCCGAAGCCAAAGCCAGCGGCGATATCGAGGTGGTCGGTAATGTGCCAGGTCGGATCGATGGTGCCGGCGAAGCGAAGTCCCGACAAATCGCCGTTCTTGCGCCAGCCGGCGACGGCGAACTGGAACGAGCCAAAAAGCGACCAGTCGCGGTCCAGCCGCGCGCCGATGCGCACCAGAATCGGGATATTCTTGCTCCCCGGCGTGCCCGCGACGCCTGCCAACATGCCAAAGCCGGTGCCGATTTGCAGGCGAAACCCGGGGGTTTGCCACGCCGCAGCGTCTTCCTCGGTTGGCAAGGAGAGCTTAAATGGCAGCAGATCGTCGGCTTCCGTCGCGGCGGCGGGCGTGTCAACGGCGACGACGGTCGGCGTGACTTCCGTCGGCAGCGATTGCGCCGACGCGACGTGCGGAACGGCGAGCGCCACCAGCAGAGCGAACAGCCACTTCATGGCTTCACCCCGGTCGCACACGGCCACCACGCCGGCGGCGGATTGGCGGCGGTCGTGAAGTCCCAGTCGGGCGTTTCGCAGTTGGCGTCGTTCTGGCAGCCCTTGAGGATGTAGTGCGTCGTGGACTTGCAGTCGCTCGGTACCGCGGCGACGGCAAGCGCAGGACGGGACGTGGCGTCAAATGCGCTGCAATCCAAGCCGGGGATCGGCACGCCGAGAAGGCACGGGCTGTAGTGGATCGGCATGCACGCCCACGGCTGGGTCAAGTCCGGCTGCGGCTGCTGCTTGGTCGCACCGGGCTGGCTGGGCGGGCTGTAACGGATCACCCCGGTGCTACCGCCACCCGTGCACGCTGGATCCCGGACGGTCTCTGTCGCTTGCAGCGGAATCTCGATAACCGCGTCCAACGTCTTGACGCTGCACGTCGCGGGGTCTTCGAGGTCACCGGCCACGCCGGCGAGCGCCTTCAAACCGTCGATCGGTGCAAAACCGCCTGCAGACAGGATCGAAAAACCGGTGGTCGGCCCTGTCGCGCAGCCGGTGCGGGGATAGAAAAGTCCGTAGAGTGCGTTGTTGGCGTCAAAAGTGCCTTCCAGATACGCGATGCGCTGGTCGGGCTGAGTCTGCGAGATGAAGCTGGCGCCGTACACAAAATCGGTCAGGGTGGTGGGCGTTGCCGAATCGGGCGTCTGCATGCCACCCGGTCCACCGCCAGGACCGCCGCCGTTGCGATTCTGAGCGGCGCGATGCAGCTCCAAGGTGCCGTTGTTGTTGCGATCGTCAAAAACCAGGATGCTCGCGTAACCCACGCGGCTCGTCACCTCGCCCACCAGCACCGCCGCGTTGGGCAAGTTGATGAGGTCAATCGTCGCAGTCCCATCGGGCGCCACAGCGACGCTCTCGCCCACTTGCTGCGGCACGAAGCCAAAAATGTCGCGACAACCGGCTTGCGCCACCGCCGTCGCGGATGGATCGAGCGGCAGCACTTGGTAAATCCCACAGAACGGATCGGGATTGTACACGCCGCCCCAGACGAGCGCGACGCGCAAATGCGGCGTTTCCTTCAGGGTGGACTCTGGCCGCAGCGCCTGAAGGTCACCCGTCACCTTCACGTGGATGTGCACCAGCGGCGTGGCGTTGTCGGTCAGGCCAAGGACCTTGTCCTGACAGCCGAGCACGAGCAACAAGAGCAGCGGAAGAAGGTGCTTCATGGCCACCACACTGCGGTCAGTTGCGCGAGCCAACCGGGCGTCACGCTGCCCTGAAAAACGTGCAGAGAAGGACCGCCGCTCAACCCAAGTCCGACGGGGCCGACGATCGGCAGGGCGACAAACGCCTCCAGTTCGCCGCCGGGCAGTGCCGCCCAGGTCGAGGTGTCGAGACCCGTTCCCGCATCGCCCAGACGCGCAGCTTGGGCGCGTGCTCGGGACTCGTAGAGGAGCGTTGCGCCCACGCCCAGCCGCAAACCGACAGCACCACGGCCCAGCGACCGCTGCAGAACGCCCACGGCGCGCAGGCGGAACTCGCGGTGCGTGGTCGCCCAGGTCGTCGTGTACTCCGTCGCTTGCGCGTACGAGGCGCGCAATCCCCAAGTCAGCCAGCCGGCGTGCAAGACGCCTGCGCCGACGCCACTGGAGAGACCCGTGCCCAGCGCGGCGGGCAGCGCGGTAAAGACGCCCAGGTCGACGCGCCGCTGCGGATCGGCGGTGGTCGTTGTCACGGCAACAGGCTCCGCGACGCCTTCTTGCGCCCACACGGACCGTACGCCGCCCAGCCCACAGCAGCTGATGACGAGCAAGGCGAGAAAGTGGCAAAAAGTGCGGTGTTTCAAGGTTGAACTCAGGGACTGGCGGGGCGAGGCTAAGACGCCGGGTCAGAGTGGCGATTGCGCGGGTTCAGGTCAAGACAACCTGAACCGCGAAACAAGTGCAGAACAAGGTTTTGCGCTGTTTTGCAATCAGAGCCTTCCGGCGGCAAAAACGGTGCAGAAGCCGCGCGCACACAGGCGCCTTCTTGTTAGACCGCCGAGGGAGCGCCGACGTTAGCGATCGCGCGTGCACGCCGGAATTCGGCTGCGCCAGATGATCCGGCCGTGGCGATCGATCCACGCCGGGTCGCCTCCCCGCGTTTGTTCTGCACGGCGGACGACGACTGCGGCGACGTGACCGGCAAAAGGCTGACCGGAGACAAGAACGAGACGTTCCCGCCGCGTGCGGGCAAAAACCGTGGGCAGGATCGGCTTACCGGTGCGATCGATGTAGAAACCGTAAACGCCGGCCGCTTCAACGAAGGCCAGGCTGCCACTGAAATCGCCAGCAACCGCGAACGGTCCGGGGATGACGATCTCGCCGCGCGGGTTCACATAGGCGGACCCGCTTGTTGTCTGGACCGCGGCCAGTCCTTCGTGAAAGGCACCACAGGCGAGGAATTGCGCAGCGATCGCAAAGTCGCCGTTCTTGTCGATGTAGCCGCACGTGCGGGCTTCCGTGGTGACCGCGGCGAGCCCTTCGGAAAAACCATGCGTCGCGCGGTAGACCGCCGCAATGACCCAGCGGCCTGTGCGATCGATGAAGCCGGCACGGCGGGTGGCGACAGGACCGGCTGCGGTGGCGGCCGCCAAGCCGTCGACAAAGACATCGGCGGCGTCGAACTGCGGCGCGATCGCGATCGCCCCAGTGTGGTCGATGTAGCCCCACTTGCCGCCGTCGGCGAGGCCCGCAATGGGCGCCAGTCCTTCGCTGAAATCGAGCGCCCCGCCAAAGACGGCGGGGACGACGAGCTTGCCGGTGCGGTCAATGTAGCCCCAAGGGAGAGGCCCAACATCAGGCTCGTCCACGGGGCGCAGGCCAACAGCGGCGAGGTCTTCGTGGAAGTCGCGGGCCTCCTCGAATCGCGGCGCAACGCGCCACACGCCGCGTGCATCGAGGAAGCCGAATAGCGCGCCGTCAGCGGCGGCCCGCGCCAAACCGTTGGAGAACGGCAGCGCCGCGCCGTAGGGGCCACGGAGGCGAACGTTGCCACTCCCATCGATGTAGACGCGCTGTTCGGGTGTGCGGTCGACCGGCCACATCGCGGGCGGTGCTGCCGAAGCGCGGCCGGCGATGAGCCACAGCGCCGCGACCAGGGCGCTACGCCACAGCATCCAGCAGTTCCTCTGCCAGATCCGGGCCGCCGAGATCGCGAATTTCCTGGATGCCCGTCGGGCTGGTCACGTTGATCTCGGTCAGCTTCTCGCCGATCAGATCGATACCGACAAAAAGGTGGCCGGCGGCCGCGAGGAACGGCCCCAGACCATCGCAGATCACCTGTTCGCGCGGCGTCAGTTCGGACAGTTCCACCGTCGCGCCAATGTGAATGTTGCCGCGCAGATCGTCGGCAGGCGGAATCCGCAGCAGCCCTGCGCGCGCCACGCCATTGACCAGAATCACCCGCTTGTCGCCTTGGACCACGGCGGGCAAGTACTCCTGAACCAAAACGAATTCCTTGCCGTGCCGGGTCGAAATCTCCAGCAGCGAACGCGTGTTCAGGTCGCCCGGATGGAGCGCAACGATGCCGTTGCCACCGGAATAACCCAGCGGCTTCACGACGACGGAACCGCCCACCTTCTCCTGAAAACGACGGATCGTTGCCATGTCCCGCGTCAGCAGTGACCGCGGCGCCCACTCGGGAAAGTGGAGGATGCTCGTCTTCTCATTCCACGAACGGAGCGCATCGGCGCGGCTGCAGACCCGCGTCGTTTGCGGCGCGAGATCAAGAACGTACGTCGCGGCGATGTACTGCATGTCGAACGGCGGGTCTTTGCGCATCCAGATCACGCTGAATTCGCCAAGATTTTTCACTTCAGATCGGCCAAATTCCGCGTGCCTGCCCTGAATTCCGGCCACTTGCGTGGAACGGCAAGTGGCAAAGCCCTGACCGGATTCGGCAAAAAGTCCGTCCGTGTCACAACTCCAGATGCCGTGACCACGCAGCTGCGCGGCGGCCATCAAGGCGAAGGACGAGTCCTTGGAAATATCAAAACGCTCAATCGGATCAACAACAAACAGGTGGCGCATCAGCGGTTCCTTGCAACGGCCGAACGTTCGGCAATCGGCCAGCGCCGGGAGGTTAGATCGGATCGTGGTAGGACGTCACGCGCCGCGTCGGGAGTTGGCGCATTCTCAACACGATCGCTACACTTGCAGGTCGGAGGTTCAGTTGTCCATGTCGCTTCGCTTCGCCCCTGTCTGTGGTCTGCTCCTGCTCTGCCTTGTGCCCGCTTGCGGTACGACGGCGAACCAAGGAGACGGATTTGACGTCACGATCCAGAATTTTGACACGTCCAAGCCCAAAGACACGGGCAAGGACACGGGCGGCAAGGATGCCGACTCGGCGATCGACGACAGCGAAGACGCCGCGCCCGACGCGGTGAGCGACGACGTAGCGAAGACGGACATCACGGACACCAAGGACACCAGCGACGTCGCCAAGGACGCCGCACCCGACGCGACGGGACCGTGCGCGGAAAATCCTTGTGTGGAAGAACACAAGGGAGTGTGCACGCCGTCAGGCAACACGTTCTTCTGCGAATGTGACGCGGGCTACGAACAGGTGCTGGACGGCACGTGCCAGAAGGTCTGCGTGCCGCCCAAAACGCCGCCCAAGCCGCAGGCAGTGCAACCGGGCGAGCTCGTGATTTCAGAGATGATGATCTCGCCGCAGGGCGTACCCGAAGTCGACGGCGAGTGGTTTGAGCTGGCCAACATCAGCGATCACGACATCACGTTGGACGGCCTCACGGTAACGGATAACAAAAGCGACACGCACGTCATCAACCCTTGCACACCGGTCGTTCTGCCGGCGGGCGGACGCGCGGCGCTGGGTCGCAATGCCAACCCGAACAAGAACGGCGGCGTCGCGATGGCGTACGCGTACAAGTTGGACATGTCGTTGAACAACTTCGGCGATTCGATCATCGTGAAGGCGGGCACGGTCGAGATCGACAAGGTGACGTGGGTGTCGACCTGGGTGACGGGCGCCAAAGGCAAGGCGCTCTCGCTCGATGTGACCGACACGACGGCGGACGCGAACGACGTCCAGAGCCACTGGTGCTGGGCGATCGACAAAATGAGCGACGGCGACGTGGGCTCGCCCGGAGTCGCCAACCCGAAGTGCCCTGGACCGCCGGACGCAGACGCTGACACGATACCGGACAAGACCGACAACTGCGTGAACGTGGCCAACCTCGACCAAAACGATACCGACGGCGATAAGATCGGCGACGCGTGTGACAACTGCCCCAACATCAGCAACGCCGCACAAGGCGACGCAGATGGCGACACCGCAGGCGACGCGTGTGATCCAGCCGTCTGCGGCGACGGCGAACTCGACTTTGGCGAAGTCTGCGACGACGGCAACACGTGGACCAACGACGGCTGTGAAGACTGCCAAGCCAAGTCGTTCACGCCCGGACCGATCATCATCACGGAGATCTTCGTGAACGGCGGCGGCACGTCGCAGCCCAACACGCAGTGGATCGAGGTCTACAATCCCGGCAGCCTGCCATTGAGCTTGAGCGGCTGGCAGTTGCAGCTGGAATCCTGGGACTTGGCGGCGCCGTCGACCGTGACGACCGATCTGGTTGGCAACGGCGGCATGGCCGTCGCGCCGTTCAGCTACGCGACGATCGTGGCGAACCTCGACGTGTCGGTGAATGGCGGCGTCAATGGCATCGCGACGTGGAATCCGCCGAACAAGCCACTCGCGGGTCTGAGCGTGACGGCACCCGGCAAGGTGACGATTCTGAACCCGACGACCAAGATCGTGGGCGATCACGTCGTGTTCAACCCGACGCAATCGGACGCGTGGCTGGCGCACGCGTGGCAACTCGATCCGCAGTACGTGGGTCAGCCCAGCGGCAACGCGGGGTTCTGGTGCTATGGCTCCGATCCGTTGCCGGGCAACGCCGTGCCGGGCAATCCACAGCTCTTTGGCTCACCGAACTTGGCCAATCCGTCCTGTGACGCGGCGGGCAAGGATGGCGACGGCGACGGCATCGTGACCTCGACCGACAACTGCCCAACACTCTACAACCCCAGCCAATCCGATCAGGACGGCGACGGCATAGGCGACAGTTGCGACAACTGCCCCACGACGAGCAACCCGTCGCAGGGCGACGTGGACAGCGACGGCAAGGGCGACGCGTGCGACTCACCGACGTGTGGCAACGGCAAGATGGACAACAGCGCGGAGCAGTGCGACGACGGCAACTTGAATGACAACGACGGTTGTTCCCACGAGTGCCAGTTCGACATCGCGATTCAGCCGCTTGGCACGCTTGTAATCACCGAAGTGATGCCCAACCCGGACGCGGTCGCCGACACCTTCGGTGAATGGTTTGAGGTCTACAATCCCGCGCTGCAACCGCTGGATATTGGCGGCTGGACGATCAAGACGGCGGTCTACCAGCACACGATCACCGGGTCCGTCATCGTGGCGCCGCGGAGCTTCGCCGTCCTTGCCGCGAGCACCGACACCAGCAAGAACGACGCGATCACGGCGGTCTACGGCTGGGGTGATCACCCCGAAGGGGGGCCGCTGAGCTTGCCGAACACCGGAATCACGACGCTCTCGCTTCTGGACGCCGCGGGCACGGTCGCCGACAGCGTGGCGCTCTCCAGTTTGCCGTGGGGCAACGGCGCTTCGGCGCTGCTCACCGTGAAGTGCTGGACGCCGGCGGGTAACGACGGCAACGGTTGCTGGCTCGGCGCACAGCCCAGCTGCAGCTACGGTCCCGGCGCGGATGTGGATGTGAATAATTTTGATTTTTCCACAGCGCCCAACTGCGATCCCGCGGCATTTTGTTCGTCGGTCCTGGAAAAATGCTTGAAGGTCGTGAGCGACGGCAACGGCAATGTGAGCCTCAGCCCGACCGGGTTGCCCAAATGCGTGGTGCGCGAACGCGGGACGCCGGGCGTGGCCAACGTCTGCCCGTAACGTAAGGTCGGCAGCGCGGCAAAATGCGCGTGGATTTGCCGCAAAACGCGTCCGCAGCTATCCTCTGCGCGGCCGTAATGGCTGACGACCGCACATGCAGCAACTGACCCAAACGCCACCTTCCCCCGTGCCGTCGATTTTGCGCGCACTGCTTGCGGTGGTCATCTTGGCCAACCTGCTGGTGGTGTGGACCGTGCCGGCGCTGCCGATGGCGGACTTGGGACTGCACGTCCAACTGCTTGATATCGCAACGCGCTACAACGACATTCAGGCCGGTTATCGCGGCTGGTACCTCGCGCCACATGTGCTGGATCCAGGAACGCTCGCCCTGTGGGTGGCCCGCGCCTTGCCGTTTGTGCAAGCCTGGACCGTCGCCAAGCTGCTGATTTCTTTCTACGTCATTGGGCTGCCGCTGTCTCTGGTGGCGCTCGCACGTGCGCTCGGTCGGTCCCCATGGCTGGCGTTGTGTGCCGCGCCGCTGACCTGGAATGCGCTTGTGAACGCTGGGTTGCTGAACGTTCTCATCGCGTTGCCGCTCCTCTACGCGACTCTGGCGCTCGCGCGCACGACCTCCACAGAAGGCGGCGTCAAGCGCAGCATCTCCTTGGCTTTTTTACTCATCCTGCTCTATTTCGCGCATTTTTTCGTCTTTTGCCTGGGGCTGGTCAGCGTTGTCTTCCTGATCTTCTGGTACCGCAAAGACCTGTGGAGCTTGTCACGACTCTGGGTCGTTTTGCCGACGATTCCGCTCCTCGCGCAACTCGGCTGGCGTCAGCTGGTCACCGCCCAGACGACGGCGCTTCTGAACCTGCACCGTCACACCGAGCCCGTCACGACAAGCCGTCTGCCCCTGCGCACGCAACTGGCGCGGCTGTACGACTGGACGCTCCTGTTCTTTACCGACCACACCGACCAGTGGATGGGCGTCGCGCTGCTGTTCATGCTGCTCCTGCTGTGGGCGATCGGCGAGCACGATGTGGCCAACGCCAACCGCGGTCTGCTCGACCCCAAGTCGTTTGAGCGGCGCATGTTTGGTCGGCGCAAATGGACGTGGGACCGCGTGAAGCGAACGGTGAAGGATGGCTCGCTGTGGAAAGGCACCTACGACCGTCGCCGCCCGCGCTGGATCAACGTGCAAAAATGGCTGACGAACCACGGCGTGGAAGCGCTGACGGTGCTGTGGACCCTTCTGTACGCCGTGCTGCCCACGCAGGTGCGCAACGTGCCGGTTGTGGCGGAGCTCATCCCGGTGCCGACGATTCTGCTGCTGACCCTGTGGCCGCGGATGCGCTTTGAAGAGTGGCGTGTGTGGCTGGCGGTGCCGTTGATCGCCGTGGCGCTGGGGTACAGCTGGCAAGTGCACAGCGAGTTTGACGTGTTCTCGAAGAAGGAAGTCGGTAGTTTGGCGGAACAACTCGCCGATCTGCCCGCGGGCGCGCGCTTTGCTGCGGTCATTTGGCAACGCGAGAGCGCCGTGACCTACAAGAGCCCGCTGATCCACCTGCCCACCGGGCTTTTTGCGGCACAGCACGGCGGCCTGACCAGTGACTCGCCCGCCGCGCAACCGCTGGCGAGTCTGCGTTTTCGCAAAGGCATTACGGCGCCGCAACTGGAACCGGATTTCTGGCGCGATCCGGCGCTGACCGATCTGGATTTTGTGCTGGTTCGGACGGCGACTGAACCGACGGAAGCGCAGGCTTCGCCGCACCTGGAACACGTCTGGCACGGCGGAAATTGGTGGCTGTTTCGCGTGAATCCGGGCGACCGCACGCGGATCAAGGTCGTTGCGACCGGTGGTCCGGGCGGGAGCGCCGCGTATGCCGATTGCCCACGCGGCCGCCTGCTGCAAGGTCTATCGGTGCAAACGGGCCCAGGGGCCATTCAGAGCGTCGTGCCGCTGTGCCAGGATTTGGCTTCGACCGCGCCAGGCATTGTGCCACCGGAGCCGCTGGAACGGCTGGGAACGCCACTGGACAACGCGACCGAAGCACCGCTTCTGTGTCCACACGGCCAGTACGTCGTCGCACTCACGGGACACACGACGGATTTTGTGACCGGCGTGCAAGTGCAGTGCGCCGCAGTACCGTGGCCCGCCGCGCAGTATGGGCTGACGCCAACGCACCTCGTCGGCAGTGAAAACGGCAAGGACTTTGACCTGCACTGCCCAGAGGCCATGGTCGCCGTCGGGGTGCAGGGCCGTTTTGGCGATGTGACCGACGGGATCGGGCTGGCGTGTGCGGAAGTTGCAACCTGGTAGTTGCCCGAGCGGACCGCGCAGCGCAAGCGAGCACGCGGGCGAGCCAGCTGGAACCCGGACCCGCTCACTGACGTGCGCGGTTTCAGGGCGTCGGCGCTGGGCGACTGGTCTGGAGCACCGCTTCACCGGTACAGGGTCACCTCGTTGCCGGTAGTGGATCACCTCGCGATGGGTAGTAGGTCACCCTGCAAGGACTACTTGGCCACCGCGCATGCGGTAGATGGTCACCGTGCAGCGACTACTTTGCCACCCTGCTTAAGGTAGTAGGTCACCCTGCTCACGGTAGTAGGTCACCCTGCAGCGACTACTTTGTCACCCTGCATGCGGTAGATGGTCACCCTGCTTTTGCCCGTGGGTCACCCAGCCGAGGTTGGTGTGCGACCCCGCTTACGGCGTGAGCCCCGTCACAAAGCCACCGAGCGTATCCACGTCCAGTGCGACCGACTTGGCGTCCTTGATACCGTCGCCGTCGCTGTCCACGTCGCTCTTGATGAGCGTCGGCATCAGCTTCTTGACGGAATCCTTGCCGCCAAACTGCGCTAGCATGTCCGCGGGAAGCGCGTCAATCGCGGCGTCCAGGTCGGCTTCCGTGATGTAGCCGCAGAGGCGACCACCGGTCGTCGTCTTCCAGCTCGTGCCGTCCGTCGTGTCACCGGAGAAGTCCACCGCGGAGATGGTCAGCGCCAAGGCGATCGACGAGATGGGCAGGTTCAGGAAGAGCTTGTCCGCCTTCGCCGTCAACATGCCCGCCTTGATTGTGGCCTGACTGAAGCTCACGAGGGACTTGCCGGTCGCCGGGTCATACGACGACTTGTTCACGGTGTACTTGCCGCCGGCCGTGACCGGGTCATGCGCCGTGTCGGTCGGGTCAATGTCGCCGGTGAGGACGTTGAACGTGAAGTCGGTGCCGTCGGTCTTGTAGGACTTTGGTTCAAACAGCCAGACGATCGCCCCCTTCTTCACGGCATCCTGAAGGTTTGCACCGATGAGGCTGGAAGCGCCAGCGAGCGCATTGTCGCCCACGCCGTCGCCAGCGCCGAGCACGCCCTGAGCGTTCACGAGATCGCACGCTTTGGCTTTGTCGGTGATGGCAAGCTTCACCACCTTCTGCACCTGCCCGTTGCCGCCGACGCCCCACGTGTTCGGCAGCCCCGCACTGTTCTGGCACACACCTGGTGCGCCCGCGGTCTCGTCGCAGTACTGCCAAACGCCGCACGCACCGCCACACGGGGTGTAGCACTTGTTCGTCATCGCGTTGCACTTCTGGCCAGACAGGCAAGAACCGCCGCACGAGAGCGTCTGACACTGGTTGCTCGCCGCGTCGCACTGCTGTCCGCTCGCGCACGGACCTCCGCACGTTCCCGGCTTCGCGGTGGTGCAATCGGGCGCGATCATGTAGGTATTTTGGCAGAGCGAGCAGGCGCCGGTGTAGTCGCACATGGCCACCGCGCTGCAAGCCGTCTTGTAGGGCAGCTGCTGCGATGTGCATTTGCCGGTCGTCGGACTGCACGTGTCCTTGGTGCAGGGATTGCTGTCATCACACGCGACAAGCGTCCCCGCGCAACCATTCGCACCGCAGAGATCGTTGGATGTGCAGAGAGATCCGTCATCGCATACGCCGCCCACGGCGATCGGCGTGTACAGGCATTTGCCGTCGGCACAGCCGTCCGTCGTGCATGCGTTCCCGTCGGTGCAGTTCTCGATGCCGAGAAACTTGCTGCCATCATCCGCGCATTTCCAGAGTCCGGCCGCAATGCAAACGTCGGCCGAACAGATGACGGTCTGACAGGTCTTGTTGGCATTGCAAAACGCGCCGGTCGGGCAGTCGCCGTTCTTCAGGCAGTCCACACAGACGCCGGCGACCGTGTCGCAGACGCCCGCGCAGTCCTTGGAGCTGTTGCAGACCTTCTTGGGCACGCAAGCCTGGGCTTTGCACATTTCGGTATCGGCACAGTCCGTGTTTTTGAGGCAGGGGACGCAGACGCCCGCAACCAGATCGCAGACCCCAGCGGTGGCCTTGCACTGGACGTCGCTCTGGCAGCCGGCGGATGCGATGCACTGGCTATTCTTGCACCACTTGCCACCGCCACAGTCCGTGTTCGTGACGCAGTTGACGCACGCGTGGCTCGCCGTGTTGCACACCTGGCCGGGATCGCAGCCGGAAGTGCTCGAGCACGGCTTCGCCGCCGTTCCGCACTGGGCGATCTTGGCGTGCGCGCACGTCTTGCTGGTGAGCTCGCACGTGTCGGTCGTGCACGGATCGGCGTCGTCACAGTCGGCCGGTTTGTCGCAACCCGCGGGCTTTGCGTCCGTTCCAGAGCCGTCGACGTCGTACCCGGAGCTATCGCCAACGGCGTCGGAGAGAACGTCGCCGCTTCCTGCATCAGCGGTGGTCGGCGTGCCACACGCAGGTCCCGCCACCGTCAATGCACACACCTGTCCTGCCGCGCAAACGGCAGTCGGCTGCCACGTGCCACCCGAGCAGTTCAGCACGCCCGCGCTGGTTCCAACGACACCGCATACCTGCATTCCGGCGTTCTGGCACGCACCGCCCGCGGCGGTCACGGCGGCACCTCCGCCGTTCGACTCAGTGGTGGTACAGCCCGCCAATGTAGCCAGCGCCGCGAGCGTCCAAACCACAACCGCGCGCGTGGCGCAATTTCGTTGTTCACTTGCCATCTGTTTCCCCCTTTGGCACCTGTAGTCAACGGATGGCGCAACGCTTGGGTCGGCCCGACTCACCTTGTGGAAGAAGCTTCGCACCGCGATCCGTGCAGGTCAACGGCGGGACAGAACACGTTTCTTCCGTCGTGAAGTCGCATGCCGCGCTCTCAGGCGTTTGACGCTTCAATCAGACCGGAATCCAGGATCTCAAAGTGCGCGACAGGACACTTGAGTTGAGCGCGTTAGAGCCTGTGGTTCGTTCGCGGGGCACTTTGCTGGTCATCAGCCGACGGTTCGATCAACGTCTACCCTTGCTGACCTGGAGTGAATATCGTGCAGAAATGAGTCAGACCCGTCGCACCTTGGAGTAGGACCGGGAGGGCAACACTTTTGACCCACAGCGCTTGGTGTTGGACAAAGGTCGTCCTGTTTAATGACAACTCTTGGAAGCCGCCTCTTTCTCATCCGTCGTCCGCCACTGCGCCGTTTCCTCGCGGTAGCAAATGGCCGATGAAAACAGGCCCTCGCGCGTGTACTCGGTCTGCAAGCCGTTCTTGCGGCCACGGATAAATGTCGACTCGACCTTCTTTTTACCGTTCTCCCAGAACCACACGTGCTTGCCGTTGGTCTTGCCCTTCTCGTAGTCGATTTCCTCTTTCTTCTGGCCGTCATCCCAGTAGTAGAGGTTCTTGCCGTCGCGGTCGTTGTCTTTCCAGCTGCCGTCTTCGACCTTGATGCCGTCGTCGTGCCACACGTGGCTCTCGCCGTTGCGCTTGCCGTTCTTCCACTCGATCTCTTCGACCTTCTTTCCCGCCTTGTTCCAGTACGTGGCCTTGCCTTCTTCCTTGTCGTCCTTGAACGGGATTTCCTCTTTCTTCTGGCCGTTGTCGTGCCACGCCGTGCGCTTGCCTTCGCGCTTGCCCGCCTTGTACGGCGTATCCGTCTTCTTCTGACTGTTGGGATGCCACGTGATCCACTTGCCTTCCTTGGCGTAGTTCGCCGGCCAGAAGCAGTAGCGTTCCTTGTCGCTTTTGTACTCGCCCGTGCCCTTCGGGCAAGCGTCGGTCGCTTCGTCAGAAGGCTGCGGCGCGGCAGGAATGTCTGCGGGCTTTTTGGCAAACGCCAAACCGGGCAGCAGGGAAAGGGCGGTCAGGACGGCAACAGTCTGCAAACGCACGGGATCCTCCAGCGCCACGTCATGCTTCAGGTCTGGACGCGGTCGGGGTGAATCCTGTCATACCCGCGGGCGTTGGGAAAGGGGTGGCGTCCGCCAGTGGCCTTGTGTACGCTGACAAGGCGTCAGCGGGCGGCGCAGTTTCCAAGGTATGACCCACATGGACGCTTCACGGCGCGCATTTCTCTGCAACTGGACCGTCGGCGGCGCAGCGTTGGGCCTCCTGACCCACGCGACGACGGCGAGCGCCGCTGGGCAAGATGGTCTGATTCAGTGGCAAACTTGGCAGGATGGCCTGCAGAAAGCCGCCGCGGAGAAGAAAGGCATCGGCCTGCTTATCTACGCCGACTGGTGCCCGCACTGCCGCGAGCTGCAGCCCGTGTTTCGCGACCCGGAAACCGTCAAAGCTTCGCAGCCGATCATCATGATCCGCCAGAACGCCGATGAGTCGCCGCCTTGGCTGCAGGAGCGGTTTGGCCGTCTGGGCACGTACGTGCCGCGGATCTTCTTTCTGCATCCGGACGGCACGCACGCGGCGGAGATTCAAAGCGGCAATCCCAAGTACCCGTATTTCTACCAGCCGCACCAAGGGGCAGTGCTGCGCGCGTCGATGAAACAGGCCGCGACGTTGGGTCACAAACGCTGAATTTGCCGATTATTTGGGCAAGACCGGCGGCGGCTGGCGCGTGCGCAGCAGGTCCGCGGCCCGACGCGCAACCGCGGGGTCCGGATGCTCCTTGGCGGTCGCAGTGAGCGCCGCACGGGCCTCTGGAGCGGCCATGTCGGCCAGCGCTTGCAGCGCCGCGTCCACGACGTCCAGGTGCCCGGAATCGATACACGCAACCAGCACGGGCACGCTCGCCGCGTCCCCCAGACGACCGAGCGCTGCAACAGCCACGACCGCCGGTTCCCGCTTGCTGGCGCGCGCCAACTTTTCAAGCGTCGCGCGCGCGATGTTCAGCTTGCGCTCGCCGACTTCCCGCGCACCGACGACCTTGCGCCAGTCGTCGTCCGCCGTCAGCAACTCCACGACGGCATCGTCGGGCAATTGTCGCACCCAAAGTTCGCCCAGCGCCTGCGACGCGGCCGGACGCAGCGCCTGATTCAGCCGCGCCTTCAGAAACAGGTCCAGAGACTCCTGACGGTGCGCGGGGAGCGGCAGCGTGGCGCGGAACAGGTGCTCGGCCATTTCCCCACGGCCTTTGAGCACCGCTTGTTCGGCGTGCACGGCGACGGCCAGCAGCAGCGCGCCGTCCACCGATTCAGCCGTCGTGCTGCGCGCTTTTCCATCCGCGTCAAAAAGCTGCCAACGCACGACGACCTGCACGCCCGCCTGTTGCGAACCGGCAAAAGTCGTCGCCGTCGGATCCACGGCAATGACCTGCGGCATCTCGCGCAGGCCTGCGGTCACTTCCCGCGTCACCGCGGCCAGATCCAGCCCAGTGACGCCTTGATCCGGTTCCAGCTCCAGCTGCACCACGAGCGGCTGGATTTGCCAGCGACCATCGGACGCTTCTGGCGCGACAACAGAATCGCCAGCGGCAACAACCGCGGGCGGCGACGCAGGTTCACGCCGGCACGCGCAGAACAGACAGACAACGCAGAGGGCGACGCGTTTCACGGCGGCTCCAGTTCCAGCGCGGCCGTCACAACGGCGTCTTCCAGCACGACCAGGTGGTGCACCGCGCGCGACGCGCCGATGTAGTGCATTTGCCGCGCCTTGTGCGGCGCCAGATGGTTCAACTCGGTGAGGATGACGACCGGCGCCTCCATTCCCTTGAACGCGTTGATGCCGACCACGCGCACGCAGCCGGGCTCGGCGCGGTCGGTGAGGCGGATCGGCGCCAGTTCTGCAGCGCCGTTCCAGACGTGGCTGTTCTTGGGCGAGCGCCCCGTCAGGATCACCACATCGTCGGGGCGCACACCGCCGTCGCCGCAGATCCGCTGCAACACCCGCCGCAGCGCGTTCTTGGCGTGCGGTCGCAGCGTCTCGGTCTCCACGGGCACACCCGCAGGTGCGACACAACGCGCCTGCGCCAGCCGCGGCTCAATCGCCACCAAGTGCGCGTGGATCGCCTGCGTGTTGCGCCAGTTCGTACTCAGAACAAGCGCTTCCTCAGCACCTTCCACGGTCGCCGCGTCTGGACGAAGCTGTTGGGCGTCGTCAAAGAACAGGTACCGAATCGCCCGCGTCGGATCGACGAGCAGGCTCCGCAGCGCCTCCCACCACAGCGGCAAGAAATCCTGCGCTTCATCGACCACCAGCGCGTCAAAACGCGGCCCATCGCGCGCCGCCGCCTGAAGGACGGCTTGTGCCAAATCCACATCAAACCACTGGCTGCGGCCCTTCGCTTCGTCGGGCACTTGGTGCCGTGACGCGTCCAGACCCGCGACCTCGTAGCACAACTCGTGGAAATGAATGGCGGTGACGTTGGGCTCGTCCGCCAGTGACTCGCGCAGGTAGTTGCCCAGGGCCTTGTTGAAGCACGTCAAAAGCACGCGCTGCCCCTGCCGCGCCAGAAGCCTCGCCTTGTGCATGGCGAGGATCGTCTTGCCGGTACCCGCCGGTCCGTAGATCGCCTGAAAGCGCTTGCGGTTCAGGTAATCCAGCACGGTGAGCTGCTGCGGGCTCAGCTGCACCAGCTGTGCCTGTTCGGCCGCGATGCGGTGACGCAACAGCACGCGCGCTTCACGCGGCATCAGGAACAGATCTTCGAGCGCGCGCCACCACCAGCGCGCTGACGCGTTGCCCAACGCCGGGTGGATGCGCTGCCAGCGCTTCGCCAGCTTCTCGATATTTTCAGGTAGCTTCGCGATCTGCTCCAGCCCCAGCGCGATATCTGCCGGGGCGTGGGACGCCAACCCGCGCGGCGGCACCAGAACGTCGGGCAGCAGCACAGCGTGACCGTGCGCCGGCGCGCCGGGCAGAGCCGCCGGATGGTCGCGCAGTCGCGCCACGAGGGTGCGAACGGCATCTTCGGCCTGACGAAATGGGTCTGCAATCACTGCGCTTTGCCCGGCACTATCGACCTGCTGCCAGCGATCCGCCGAGGGGTCGTAGCGCAAACCACCGTCCACTTCCACGAGCGCAAAAACGCCCCATTCGGGGTGCGCCACCAGGAAAGTCGCCTCGCCGTCGTCCAGCGGCGCATCGGGGCGCGCGCGACCCAGCCAGTGCGGGCGGTGCACAATCAGCCACTCTTGCGACAGTTTTTGTCGCAGCACGTCGAAGATGCGCAGTTCCTGCGGGCTTTGGGTCGGACGGGGATTGATGGGAATCGTGCGCGCCATGGCCAGAAGAGGGTGCGCGGTGTGTGGCGGCGGGTCAAGCGGTTTGGACGTGCGTTGCGGACGGGGCGGTCGCGGCGGTAGACTAGCGCGTCGACAATCGACGTTGAACGAGGAATCGCGATGCGCTCACTTCACGGAATCCTGCTGAGCCTCGCGGTCGCTCTGGCGGCTTGCTCCACAGCGGCATCGACCAACGGCGGGGCAACTGCGGACGACGCCACCGCGGGCGACGCGGTCCTGAACAGCGACACGACGACGGACACGGCGGTCGGAACGGACGGTGTCGGCGACACGGCGGCCAGTACAGACATCGTCGACGGCAACGTGGGTGACGCAACGGACGGCATGGACGTGAGCGGAAAGGACGCGACAGACGCACAAACGGGCGGCGGGGACACGGTTTGGACAGACCTGAACGCGCCGGACACGTTCAAAGCCGACGTGATCCCCACGGATTCTGGTCCGGGACCCGACGTCGACACCAACGCCTGTACCGCCGGCTGCGCGAACATCGCCTCGGCGCACTGCCCGCAGGATCCGCCGGTGGACGCGTGCGTGAATTCCTGCGTCGAATTTCAGGTCCAGTACGCCGGTACGTGCAGCAAGGAGCTCGCGAACTACTTGAAGTGCGTGGCCACTGCACAGGTCGTCTGCCTGAACGGCGAATCCGATCCGTCTGTCTGTAGCGCCGAAAGCGCCGCGATGGGCACGTGCGTGTCGGGCGTTGGCAACCCCAACGGCTGCGACACGGCGACTTGCTACGGCGGCGCGGGACCCAACGGCGTGACCAACTGTGGCTGTGCAACGAAGTGCAATGGCGGCGACGTCAAGCTCGACTGCGACGGCGCGACCTGCAAGTGCTTCTACGCGGGCAGCAAGAGCGCAGAGTTCCCCCAGGACAAGACGTGCACGAGCGACGTGGCGAGCTTGATGCAAACGGCGTGCATTCCCCCGCCGTAAACAGCAACGGCGCCGCGTGCGCCACGTGGATGAACTGATGCGAAACCTGCTCCTCGGATCCGTACTGGCTGCGCTGCTTGCCGCCTGTGGTGCAAAAGTCTCGGGAACGGACGACGTCGCGGTCACTGAAACTGCGGATGACGCGGCCGAGGACACAGCGACAGAGGACACAGCGACCGCGGACGCATCCGCAGACGTCAGTCCCACGTTTGACCCGTGTCTCGCCGACCCGACACTCGGCAGCCCCGCCGTCCCAGCGCTCAACACGCCGCGCTGGGCTTTTGAGCCGTGGATCAGCAAGGACATCTCCACCGCCGACGACACACGCGCGTTTGTGCAGGGCTTCATCGACCGCAACATTCCGGTCGGCGTCGTCGTCCTGGACAGCCCGTGGGAGACCAACTACCACACGTTCAAGGCCAATCCGACGCGCTACCCGGAGATGGACAAGCTTGTCGGTGAGATGCACGGCAAAGGCGTCAAAGTCGTCGTGTGGCTCACGCAGATGGTCAATGACGTCAGCGTGGACATGGAAATCGGCGGCGACACCTACGATGGCCCGTCGCCCAACTTCGCCGAAGGCCTGAAGTGCGGGCACTACGTCGACGGCGGCGAGACCTACAGCTGGTGGAAAGGCACGGGCGCGGGTCTGGACTTTTTCTCGCCTGCCGCACGCACGTGGTGGAACCGCCAGCAGATCGACCTGCTGAAGATGGTCGACGGCTACAAGCTCGACTTTGGCGAGATGTACATCGGCAAGGTGCCCATGGACACCGCGGCGGGAAAGAGGTCCCTGGACGAGTATTCGCAGGCGTACTACCGCGAAATGCTGAGTTTTGGTGTGGCGCAAAAGGGCGTCGGCAATTTCCTGACGATGGTGCGCCCGTGGGACGAGAGCTACCAGTTCGCCGGGCGCTTTTTTGCCAAGCCTGAACACGCGCCTGTGGCCTGGGTCGGCGACAACCGCCGCGATTGGGTCGGGCTGATCGACGCGCTGAACGAGACGTTCATCTCGGCGCAGGCGGGCTACACGGTCATCGGCTCGGACGTGGGCGGCTATCTGGACCGCGACGACAAGTCGTTGGCGACGCAGATTCCGTTTGACGCGCTCAACCTCGCGCGGTGGGTGGCAATTGGCGCGCTGGGACCGTTCATGGAACTGCACGGCCGCGCGAATTTGACGCCGTGGACAACGCCGGATCACGCGACGGAGATCACGGCGGCCTACAAGTACTGGGCGAGCTGGCACCATCAGTTCGCGCCGATGCTGTACAGCGAAGTGCGGCGGTCGCAGTTGCAGCAAGGCCCGGTGGTGACGCAGCCCGTGGGCGCGACAGAAACCTGGGCGGGCGATTGGCGCTACACGTTGGGTCAACGCTGGCTGGTCGCACCGCTGACGGACGCGACGAGCAAGCGGGACGTGGCGCTGCCCAAAGGCAAAACGTGGCTGGACTGGTGGCATTTGGATCAGGCGGCCTTGCCGGGCGGAACGACGGTGACGGTGGACATGTCGGGCGAGTGGACGCAGATCCCGCTGTATCTCGATGCATGCTCGATCCAGCCGTTTGTGGACGGCGACACGACAACGGGCTTGACGCAGGTCGCTGGCGGCAAAAACGAAGGCTGGCTCGTGGCGTCCGCGATGGGAACGTGCAAAGAGCACACGTTTGAGCGGCTGGACGCCGACGGGACGAGCGTGAAAGCGACGACGACGCCGGCGGCAGGAACGCTGACGATTACGCTGTCCAAGCGCCCGCAGCCGACGGTGTTGGCCATTCGCGCTGCAACGCCGCCAACTGCCGTGACGGTGGATGGCCAACCGACTACCGCACCGACGCAGGGCGGCCTGGTGTACGTGACGTTGCCAGCCGGCGGCGCCACTACGATCGTCGTCAAGTAGCTACTGCAAGGCGGCCCAAACGCGCTTGGCGCTCGTCGGGTCCAGCAGATACGAGTAGTGCGTAAACGTCGGCATTTCGACGTTCTCTGCGCCCGGCACCACCGCGGTGGACGCCGGCAAGAGCAGCAAATCGGAATGGCTCCACAGCGACGTCAGACGCGGGAGCGTCGGCGGACCTGGCCACGGTAGCTGCGCGCTCAGCCGCGTGATGACGGGCGACTCCGGGCGCAGCTCGCGGATGTGCGGCGTACGGGCGAACCGCGCGGCCTGCGTGCCCGCGTGCGGCGTCCCCAGCGTGATGAGATGCGCGACTTGGCCCGCGGTTTGCGGATCTTCCAGCGCGAGGCGTGAAATCAGCCCGCCCATGCTGTGCGCGACCAGATCGACCTGCGCGTCGTGCTCAAGACCGTTCACCGCCAGCGCTTCGCGGATCGCCGCGCGCAACTCGACGGCCATCTGTTCCAGGGTCAACTCGGGCGTAAAGCCAATGCCGTACGTCCGCGCCCGCCCGTGCAGACGAAACCACAGACGCATGGGCGCAAAATTGCTGCGGTGACCGCCCAAACCGTGCACAAAAAGAATCGGCCGATACCCGTCGTCGGGCAGGACGGCCAGCGGTGGACGGCTAGGACCCAAAAGCGTCAGCCCCATCAGCGGCAGTTGCGCGGCGTGGCGCAGCAGGTCGGGATCCACGGCGTTCCACGCGTCCAGCGCGGCTTGCCCAGCGCGACGTCCCACGAGTCCCAGTTGCACGCCCGCGCGCTGCCACGCGGTCTTGGGCGGTTGCTCAGTCATTGCAGACCCCTGCGACGTCAAAATGCCGTGATTCACACGTTAGGCGGGAATGGGGTGGCGCACAAGCTACACCTCCTGAGCTATTGTGAATCCGGTGCTGAGGTGAATCAGACCTGACGCATCTCGGACCAGGACCGCGAGCGCACACCTCCGGTGGCGCGCCGCGGTGTCGGCGGCTGTGACGTTGGAATTCGGTCAGCGTGTCTACTTCAGCAGCGCCCGCAGCTGCTCCGCCACCGGCGGCTCGACCTGATTCGCGAGATCTTCCAGCCACGGCGCAGTTTCCCGCTTCGGGCGAGCCGCCACATACGCCCGGGCGTGGTCGAGCGCCAGGTCGGTCTGCTTGAGGAACAACGCTGCACGTGCTGCCGTCCGGTGTGCGCGGGCGTAATCGGGCTCAACGGCCAGCGCGCGCTCGCACAAATCCAGCGCGCGCTGCGGATGCGCCGACTGCACTTCCAACGCGGCCAGGTTGTTCAGCACTTTGGGGTCATCGTCGGCCAGCGCAACCGCTGCTTCGAGCAACAGCCGGGCTTGTTCCGCGTCGGGCAGCATGCGCGTCGCTGCCACGAGCGCCGTCGCCGTCGCCAGGTGGCGCGTGAGTGTCGGCGCATCGTCACACGCCGCCGCGCTTGGACAGACGGAAGCCAGACTCGGCAGCCATTGTGCGATATCCGCGTGCCGCGTCGGTTCGTCGACGTAGCCCGGCGCGAGCCACGTCCACGGCCACGCGGTGTGAAAGCGCGCTTGAACTGCGGAATCTTCCGCCGCAGAGCCGGGCTCCCAGCCAATGGGCCGATTCGCGAACGGCAGCAGCCACGCATGCACGCGGTCGGCCACCGGCCGCTGCGCTTCAACGACCGTCGCAGCGTCCGCGAGCCCAACGACGTCCAACCGATCGGCGGCGTAGCGCAACATCCGCGGATCGCGCAGCAAAGCGAGGGACAAGCACGGCGAATCGGGCCGCGCGCCCTCCGCGGTCTGCATCCACACGCAGGCGGCGTTCACGTGGTCGGACGAGGCAAAGAGCACGGCGCCTGGCGGGACGTCGTGAAAGAGCTGGTCGGCCATCTGGCCGCCGGCGCGCAGGTCCGCGTTGGGCCGTACCTGCAGGAGCAGCGCCGCGTGCAAGACGACCACCAGCACCGCGGGCACAACGAAGATGCGGGGCTGCCACGCCACGAGCACGGCCAGACCATGAGCCGCCAGAAGACCTAAACCCAGCAGCACCAAAAGGCCTGCCTGATCGTCGCGCAGCCCCATCGGGTTGACGAAGCCCGAGTAGAGCGCGTCGACGAGCATGAGCGCGACCACGGGCAACAGGTGCTTGCGGCGCTCCAACGCGAAGGCGCCGAGCCCGGCAAACGGCAGGAGCCACTTGGCGTCGCGCCAGAGAAAGTGCCCCAGCGCCAGAAGACCGTTGCGACCCATGCGATCGGCGTGGGCGGCGCGAATGCTGTGGGCGGTGAGGTGGTCGCGCAACGCGTCCCAGGTGCGCACGTCGCCCCAGGAGAACGCCGGCTTGCGCAACGCTGCCAAAGGCAGATAGCCCAGAGACAACGTCGCGAAGACCAGAAGCAGGAGCGCGACGCCCACCGCGCGAAAGCGCTGAGAGCGCGGCGTGTGGACGAGCGCGACGGCTGCGGCAACGCCGGGAAGGAGCGCCGCTTCCACGTGAACGCCCGCGCCGAGACCGGTCAGGAGGGCGAGCCACGCCACACGGACACCGCCCTTTTGCGTGTGCCATACGGCGAGCGCGCCGAACACGACCAGCCAAGTCGGCGCGTAGACCTCGGCTGACCGCATGTGCATCGCGATCGCCGGCAGCGTGAGCGGCAGCAGCCAGTAGACCGGGCGCAGCGCGCGAGAAACCGGGTTTGACGGACAGGGCTCGGGCCACGCGCGCCAGACCAACGCGACCGCGGCAACGGCACACAGTGCGCCCAAGAGATGCACGCGCCACGCCGCGGCGCCCAACGGCAGGCGCGCAAGGGCATGACCGGCCAAGTCAAAAAGCGCAAAGCCGGTTGGATGCGGGACGCCGAGCTGGACAGCGGCACCCGCCAACTCGCCGCTGTCAAACCAAGCGACGGACGGCGCGAGGAGCCACACGAACAACGCAGCGAGGCACGCCGAGGGCAGCAGCGAGGACGCCGGGCGATCGTCGTGGAATGCGGCTGGTTCAGGCATTGCCGCGCGTCCAGGCGCAAGGGGGAGAGTTTACGGACCGGGGCAGAACGCTTCGATGTGGTTCTGCGGCGTGAGTGCGCCGGCGGCATCGGTCGTGAAGCCGCCCGCGAGGAGGACGCAGCCGCCCAGCGCGTTCTTGCCGCCGACCAATGAGGCTGTCCCACCAATGCGGGAAGACGCCAGCGCCGCGCGCGCCACCGGCTGACCGTTGGCGTCAAAGACAAGCGCGTCGGCGACCGGCTGCAGCGCCGAATCCAGACCGCCGATCAGGAGCGAACTGCCGTCGCGCAAAGTCACGGCGGTCGCGAAGAGCCGCTTGCCGCCGTCGCCGCCGGCGAACGCGCCCATCGGCACCGGGACCATCTGCATGGTCAGGCTGGACTGGCCCTGGGTCACCGCGACAATCATCGGCGGCTGGAGTTGCGCGCTGCCGGTCAGGACGTCGTCCTCAATGAAGTTCGCCTGGTTGGACGCACCGACGAGCAAGAACTTGCCGTCGCCGATCTTGAGCAGTTGACCGCCGTGCAACAAGAACGGCGCGGTCGGTATCGGGGGCGCAATCGTGACCGGAACGAACGCGTCGGTCTCCGCGTTGTAGGCTTCCGCCAGCGGCGTGCCCTCCGACTTGCGACCACCGAGGATGAGGAGCTTGGTGCAGGTGCCGTCGGCGGTGCTGGCGAGGCAGGCGGTCGCGGCGTTGGCACGCGACGCAAGCATCGAATTCTTGCTGGCCGTACAGGTGATGATGCCCTTCTGCGTCAGATCGCAGAGCGTCGCGCCAGCCTGACGCCCGTCCGTCGCGCCCGTCGCCTTGGAGATCGGCACCGCGACACCGCCCGCGATGAGCAGCAAGTCGCCCGTCTTGGCGTGAACGCGCGATACGATCGGCAAGGCAGTCAGCGAACCGGACAACGGCACGTACGCGTAGGTCTGGGTGGTGAAGTCCCAACGTTGCACGAGCTTGGAAACTGGGCAGGTCGCGAGCGTTGGGCAACCGGTCGCGTCAATCGTGGTCTTGAGGGTCTTGCCTGCGTCGAGCGTGAACCCAGAATCGGTCGATCCACCGACGATCGCCACTGCACCCGCGCCATCGGTCACTGCGGCCGCTAAACCAACCGGCGTGTAGGCGTTTTCCGTGATCGAGTGGAAGTAGCCCAGCAGCGGGTCAAACAGCTCCGCGGGCGACAACTTGACCGCCGCCCAGTTGGCGTCGCTCGGTGCCGTCAGACCGCCAAAGATCGCGACGCTGCCGTCCGCGAGGGTCGCGCTGTTGGCAAAACCGCGGCGCACGCCGCCGTCCAGGGGAAAGAGGTTGTCGACGACGCACTTGTTGTCCTTGCCACAGGAACCGTTCGCGTGCGCGGACTTGCAGTCGACGTCGTTGATGCAGGAGAGCAGCTTGGCCGAATCTTTCAACGTCTGCGGCACAGGCGCAAGACCGGTGAACTGGCCAAACAGGTACGGCTGCACGTAGTAGGTCGGAATCACGTCGGCCAGGTCGTTGCCGCCGGACACTTCGACGTTGCCACGCCAGCCAAAGCCGACGCGTTTTTGGCACTTGTCGTCGCCAAAAAGCTCGACGTACAGCGTGTAATTGCTGGACGCCTTCAGGTACTGCAGCTTGACGCGGTTGCCACCGGAACCGGCGTAGGGCGCGCACGCGATCGGCTGGAACGTCGGCGAGGTGCTGCTGGTGTCACTGACCGCGCCGTCGTAGATCGAGAGCGTGATGTGCGTGACGCCGGGAAGCGCGCCGGTCAACGCGAACTGCGCGGTGCCGGTGCCTGTGGGCTCTTCAAAAGTCGCGGTCTGCGCGGCGCAGGACGCGAGCGCGCAAGTGACGAAAATAAGGGCGCCGAGGAGGAGCGAGTTCTTCATTTGCCACCTCCTTTGCCGGAGAAGATTGGGTCGGATGCCGCGTCCGCGTGGTCAAGCGACAGGGTGATCGCGCCGGTCGACGCCGGCGTCGACTTGGTCGCGTAGTAGATGCCGACCGCGGTGCCTGCGACGACAGCGGTGCCGATCGCCGTCCAGAACCACCATTTCTTGGTGATGGGCGTGGAAACCTTGTTGCTGCCGTCGCCTGGGCCCACGTCGGCGACCTGTTCAAGCGCGACGGTCTGTTCGATCGCGCCATTGGGCGGCACCGTCACACGGCCGGTCCAATCGCGGAAACCCGCCTTGACCACGCGCACGGTGTGGGTACCTGCGGGCACGGTCGCACGGAGGCCACCCGCGGGCGGACGCCCGGTGGAAGTGCGACCCGCCAGTTTGTCATCGACGTAGACCAGCGCGACGCCGCCCGCAAAGAGCTGCACCACTAGCGTACCCGGCACTTCCACGTCGCCGTAGGCGAGGTCGGCAGGCCCAAAAAGCACCACCAAACCCTTGGTCACGGCGGCTTGATAGTCGGTCAGCGACGGCAGCGGTTGCTGGCTGATCTGCGCCACACGCGCGGTGCCAGAGTCGATGAGGCGCAACGTCAGCGCGTCTTTGCCGTCGGGCGTCTTGCCCAGTTCGCTGAACACCACGAGCGTCGCGCCGTACTTGTGGCCAATGCGGCCCAGACAATCGACGCCCGCTTCCGTGCACTCGAACTCAAACATTTCTTCGACGAGGTCGGCGTTGGAAAGGGCGACGTCGAGCGACTTGTAGCGCAGCGCCTGCTGGTGCAGTTCCTTGGTGGCGGACATCCGCGCGGCGTCACCGGCAGCAGCGCCCTCGGTGCGGAGCAGCAGGACGTGCTGGCGACCCACGCGCGCGGGCGTCGGCGTGGGCACAATGACGATCGGCGACAGTTGCGGATTTTGGACGGGCTGCGGTGCCGTGCCACCACCGACGATCGGCGGCGGAGCGGACTGACCGAGCGCCGTCAGCGCCGGTGCCGTCAGCAACGAGGCGATGAGCCAAAGAGAGAGCGAACGTGCGAACAAGACAGGCCTCCGCGACAAACCGCCCCGCATGCTAGCAGGCTCCCGCCGTTTGACCAACCCCTTCCCGCGCGCGCTGCCGGGATTGTTGGGGCCCGCTCCGCAGATTGACTTGTGAAGAGTCCGGGCTAGAGTCCGTTGCAGCAGGAGGTCTTGGCCGTGGCGCAACGAATCGACTACGCGTTCTTTCCCGGTGTGCGCGACGAGATGCTGTGGCCGACGATCAACAAGGTCCTGGGTCACGTCAAGCGCAGTCAACTGGCGCTGCGCGACTTCCGCGACTGGCTGAAGGACGCGGGTCTCTGGCAGAAGGAAGAAGCAAGTGCGCTGCTCGCGCTTCTCGACGTCCAGACGGCGCCGCACGTGCAGCTCGGTCCGTGGGCGGAACTGGTCTTTTCCGCCAAGGACGACGCGGCGGGTCGCGACCTGCTCTACAAGCGCTTGTGCGATGAAAATATCCTGCTCGTGAAGTACGTTCTGGAAGCGCTGGACGTGGACGGCGGCGGCCGTTTGCACTCGACAAGCGAGCTGCACCGGATGCTGACGAGCTACGTCTACCCCGGCAGTCACATCGGCCGCGTTGCATTTGAAGCGTGGATCAAGTGGATTGTGGCGAGCGGCCGCGTGAAGCTGATTGGCATCCGCTGGGGTCTGACGGATCTGGGCAAGCAGGCGGTGCCGCGCTTGCGGACCGTGGACGCCGACGAGTTTCTGGAAGACGAGGCTGCGCCTGCGAAGGCTCCTGCGAGCACCGCGCCGAACGTCGCGCCCGCCGCGTTGGTTCCGCCCAAGGCGACGGCCCAGCCGCGCGCAAAGGCGCCAGCGGAAGACGAAGAGGAGATGCCCGACGCGCCGCCCGAGGCGGAGCCGGTCGATCCGCAGACTTTTGCGGCGTACGAAGCGCGGCTGGACGAGCCGACGCCCGAGCCGCCGGCCCCGAAGAAAACCACGACGCGGCAGGTGGTCACGGCGCCCAAACAGTCGGTGAAGCAGACGGCGCGCCCCAGTGGGTGCACGCACGGACGGCTGGACCCGCAGGAAATTGTCGCGACGCTGCGGGCGGTGGGCAAAGCGCGTGGGCTGGGCACAGGGTCGGTGCTTGCGGCGCACGGTCTGGAAGCGCGGATGGCGCAGAATGACCCGGCGCGGCACCTGTTTCTGGCGGCGCTTCTTGCGCGCATCGTGCCACAGCCCGACGGCGCGGCACTGACCTCGCTACTGCACGAACGCGCGGGCGGCTGGGGACCGGTGGCGCTGCTTCTCGATCGTCCCGAGGCGCTGGTCGATTGCCTGATGCGCTGGGGCTTGGCCGGCAACGAACCGCAGACGATTCAGCTGCGCGCGTTGCTGTTGGAAGCGACACTGGGTGGGCGCGCGCTGAAGGCGCAAGGGGAAGCAACGACGCAGCTCGCGGAAGCATCGACGTCCGAGCAACTCCTGACGCTGCTTGGCCAGGGCGTGCTGCGCGCAGGTTCGTACGCGGAGCAACTGTGGCTGGTCCGTGAAATGGTGATCGCCGGTCTGTGGACGCGCCCAGCAGCGACCGAGGTTGCGTTCGTGCCGACGCGCGCCGTGCGCTTGATGGCGTACCGGCTACGGCTCATCGACAGTCATTTTGCCGACACGCAGGCGTCTTTTCTGCAAACCAGCCGCACGCTCGCCGCACGCTTGCCACCGGGTTCGCTGGAGGCGGCGGCGCTGGAAGCCCTCGCCCCCGAAGATTCCTTGCGCGTGGACTGTCCTCAGGTCGTAGTTTGTTCCACATTTTGTGCGGTTGGGAGCGACTGAGCCACCTGGCGCGGACCAGACCTGACCCAAACTCCCCGAACCGCTGAATTGCCAACAAAATGGAGAGATGCCGGTTCGCAGGCACAATCGTGTTTGCGAACAACGTCCCGGGCGGAACACCCGCCTGGGCCAACCTTACGGACCGGCATCCATG